>NZ_JCAKFM010000003.1:0-412625 GCF_059510535.1 Sinobaca sp. TMA16-18
CTCTACCTCGCCAAACGGGCGGCTTAGAGGACGATTTTCTTCGGGGAAATCGAAAAAAAACGTGGATCGAACGATCCACGAAAAAAAACAACCTTGTTTCTTTCATTTCTCAACAACCTGAAAAAAATCCCGGCATGCATAGCTGCCGGGATTTTTTTGTTTTTGTTAAGCAATTTCCTCCTGCTGCTGGCTATCCCGTCTCGCCACTCTTTTAATGTCCTTTTTAATAAAAAGGGCCATTACAAGAGCTACAGCCATCAGTGCGGCAAAGAGGTAAAATACGGGAATGTAACTTCCGGACTGTTCTCTGATTTGGTTTACAATCTGCGGTCCGAGTAAACCTCCCATAGACCAGGTCGTCAGAAGGTATCCATGAATCTGCCCAAGCTGCTTTGTTCCAAATAAGTCGCCGATAAAGGCAGGAAGATTTGAAAACCCTCCACCGTAACAGCTGACTACCAGGAAAATAAAGGCCTGGAATATTAATACGTTGGTTATATTAGGAAACAATATAAAGGCAGTAACCTGGAGGACGAAGAAAATCAAAAATACGTTCGGCCTTCCAAGATAATCCGAAGCCGCCGCCCAGACAAGCCTGCCCCCGCCGTTAAATACCCCCATAATACCAACCATGGTTGCAGCCGCTGCTGCGGATAATCCGACCACTTCCTGTGACATAGGGGATGCCACGGATATAATCATAATTCCTGCCGTTGTATTAACGAGCATCATCGTCCACAGCATCCAAAACCGTCTCGTTCTTACAGCTTCTTTAGCATTTAACTGCTGCAGATCACGCTTGACTACTTTTTTGCCGGAAGCAATATCTTTTTTCATTTTTGCCGGCATCCAGTCTTTCGGAGGCGGTGCAATGTAGGAGGCTCCCGCAAGCATTAATACGAAGTAGCTGAAACCAAGAATATAAAACGTCATTTGAACGCCGACTGTATTCATCAGGCTTGCTGCAACTGGTGCGGTAATGAGTGCCCCGGCACCAAAACCCATAACAGCCATCCCGGTAGCCATTCCGCGGCGGTCGGGAAACCATTTAATTAATGTAGATACAGGAGCAATATACCCGATACCCATTCCAAGACCACTGGCCAGTCCATACGTAAGAATGAACATTACCGGCTGATCAAGCGCAACGGAAAGCCCGGCACCTGCCTGTCCTAATCCGAATAGTACAGCAGCCAGTATAGCGGAGCGCCTGGGGCCGTTTTTTTCTACAAAAGGCCCGAAAAAAGCGGCAGCAATACCTGCGAGTACCATCATTAATGTAAAGGCGAGTGTAATTTCAGTTGTAGACCATCCCATTGTGTCTCTAATAGGGTTTGTGTAGACGCTGTATGCGTAAGCAGCGCCTATGGAAAGGTGAATTGCAATTGCTGATAAAGCGATTAACCATCTGTTTTTATTGGTCTGCATTCTTTTGACTTCCCTTCGTGTTGTATAATAGATGCAAAAACAACATATGTTTATAGTACAATTAACCGCTTACATAAATCAAACGAATATGAAAAATAAAATTATTATGAATATTCATACTTTTACTGCATGCCGGTTGTTAAAACCAGCATGTCCCTTTTTCAGGTATATTGCTGTGATTGGAAAAAAGGTCTTTTCTTTGCGCTTTTTTTATAGAGATAAAAAAAGCATCTCTCCCGGCCGGGAGAGATGCTTTTTGATTACCAGTTTTTCATTTCCTGGCGGAGTTTTTCCTGTTTTTCTTCTTCTTCCCTGAGTCGTGTTTCTTTATAGTCCAGCCTGATCGACTTCAACAAGGCAAGACTTGCGACCAGAAGCACAATCGAGAACGGCAGTGCCCCTATGAGCGAGGCCGTCTGCAGCCCTTCCAGACCAGCGCTGATGATCAGAATTGTTGCAACAGATGCAATCAGTGTACCCCAGACTACTTTTAAAACGATAGAGGGGTTCGTGTCTCCCTTGGAAGTCATCATGCCAAGAACAAATGTAGCAGAGTCGGCAGATGTAACAAGGAAGGTAAACAATAGACCAATCGACAGAACGGATAAAATACTGCCGAGAGGCAGATTTTCCAGCATGGCGAATAACGCATTGGTTACGTCATTTTCAACCGCCGTCGTGATATCTGTTCCCTGGAATAAATCCATGTTAATCGCTGTTCCGCCGAAAATACCGATCCATAAAATACCGATAGCCGGCGGGGCCACCATAACGCCGAATACGAATTCGCGCACGGTGCGTCCTTTGGATACCCGGGCCACGAACATACCGACAAAAGGAGACCAGGCAATAACCCAGGCCCAGTAATAAACCGGCCATTCCTGCACCCAGGTTCCTTCGTTGTAATGGTCAAGCCGCAGGCTCGCCTGGAAGAAATTCTGAATATAGTCTCCGACACCGGTCGTAATCGTGTTTAATATAAAGCCGGTCGGTCCAATCAATAAAACTGAAACCATTAAAATTAGAGCTAATCCTAAATTCACATTACTTAAGTATTTAATTCCACGGTCGAGACCGGAAACCGTCGATACCATGAAAAAGGCAAACATTGCTATGACGATCCATATCTGTGTTGCATTTCCTGCAGGAATACCAAATACATTATTAAGTCCCCCGCTGATCTGCAGCACACTCAATCCAAGTGTCGTAGCCACTCCCAGTACTGTAGCAATAACAGCAATAATGTCCACCGTGTTACGCAGTGGTTTTTTTCCTGTTTCACCAATAACGGAGTTCATCGTATCACTAATTAAGCTTCTTTCTTTTTGACGGTATAGAAAATAGGATATAGACAAACCAACAAAAGTAAAAGCAGCCCACTGGTGAATCCCGTTATTAAAAAAGGCATTCCACATAGCTTCTCTTGCGGCATCCGCCGTACGCGGTTCTGCATCGGTGCCAGGAGGCACTGTACCGAAGTGAGTCATTGGTTCTGCTACACCCCAGAATACAATACTTACACCGAATCCACAGCTGAACAGCATGGCAATCCATGTAAACATAGAATACTTGGGCCTGACATCGTCCCCGCCCAGCCTGATTTTTCCATACTTACTAAATGCCAAATAGAAATTAAATATAATTAAAAATAATACAAATACAAGATAAAACCATCCGAACGTATTGGATATGAAATTATATGTAACTGTAGCCTGAGATGCAAGCTGGCCTGGCGCTAAAAATCCCCAGATGGCAAAAGCCAGTACAATAATAAACGAGATCCAGAACACGCTGTTAAAACGCCACTTTTGTTCTTTCTTGTCCATTTCTTTTTCCCCCTTTACTATAGTTGGAACCAGCCCATGCCTATAAACGAAGGGAAGTATTTCTACTGGGATATGTATCATTTATAGCCACAATGCTGATTATCTTTCCTTCCCCTCTTTTCCCTGCTTTAAAACGTTATTAAATCAAGGCATCCCAGGGTCATCCATGAAAAAGCGCTTATTTTGAAAGACGCCTTTTCGGCGGTTCGACACGCTTTTTGGCCGGAGTATTGGATCATATTCAGCGAATGTGCAATTGTTTCAGATGAACATCATATCATACATTACGAAGCAGGTTAAATACCCAAACCACGATTAAGTACCGCTCATGGTTGATTATACATAAAAAATAAACATTTGCCTGCTTATTTTTGCAAAAAGAGGATATTGTTTCTTTTTAGTAAGTGGAAAACAGTCAAAATTTATTCAGCGTTTCGACAAAGTCGTTTATATGCTGAAGGGAGCTGATTGTCTCATTACAAGTATCGCTGTCCTGGCAGATGTAGTTCCCTCTGCTTGTATACGTTTCCCGGCTGCTTTTGACAACAGCCATAAACAGCCCTATTCTCGTATGCCCATGACAGATTGCGCATAGTCCTTTACGAGGCATTGGTTTAAACGAGCCGCTCCATCCGGTCGTACCGTGACGATGGGGAAACACAATATATTTACGCTCTGAGCGGACATCATTCCAGCCTAAGTAGGTCATCCGCTTCGCATCAGCTTTTACCAGTTCGGGCATTTTTAATTTTTTTGCTTTCGGAAAAAGGGCACGGATTTCGTTGTCTGTTATATCCGGAAACGGAATAACAAATTCCCTTCCTTCTGCAAGGTACAGCTCGGCCTGCAGGGATTCCCTCATAGCTGCCGCTCTTAAAATAAACTGCTTTTGTTCGTCAGTGAGCGGCGGCAGCATTTCCAGAACTTTTTCAACAGCACTTATCCGGGTTGCATCCAGCACCCCCTGATCCTGAGTGGCTCCATGTGCCTGCACAATAATTTTCACTTGACGCTTTAGAAAATTGTACTGGTCATTGCGCAGAAAAGGCTGTATACCTGTTTTGTTTGATTCAGCCATTCAGATCACTCCTTTGTATCCAAAAGTCTATAAACATTCAGGAAGATCAGCGTTTCTGCTTTTCTCCCGCTCCTCCCTATCATACGATACTTTATTCGTTACTTGAAGAGAGTTCTACTTCTCTATCATTTAAAGGCTGGACAGGACGGTGATTTTCTCCGAAGATGTTCTGAAATTGTTCAATTTGTTCGGAAGACATCGTGATAGGTTCCTCATAAATCATCCATTTTACCTGCTCCGAGCAGGGTGGTGTGGTCAGTGAACCATTGTAATGAAATGAATCAGCATCTTCAGGAAGCAGAGCCTGTATGTCGATTAAATTTTCCACAGGTATACTACTCTCTGTTTCTTCTTCAGGAAGCTTGTTCCAGACAGGCAGCAGTGTTTCGTTCTCGGCCCCTTCTTGTATCATAATACCAGCCACAGCAAGCTCTCCTTCTTCGTTTTCATGTACCAGATGCAGTTCCATCTCATAATATTCCCCGTTAAACTGATGTTCGCTTGGCGTATGAAAATGAAACTGCACGAGCTTATAGTCATCTTCTTCAATAGACAACACGTTCTCCGGCTTGGCTGCATGCACCATAAGAGTATGCCCGTCATTTGAAAGACTGAATTCTCCCGGTTGATAGGTCAACTCTACATTTTCCCGGGCAGAGGATTCAGTAACCTCAGAAAATTCCAGGTCAACTGGCGATTGTTCTGTGCCATCTGCGCACGTTTGATAGGAAGGATCAAGACTTCCCCAGTTTTCCGGTCCTGTATCTTCTTCATACGTCCATTCCTCTTCGTACTGTTCGTTCTGTTCTTCCTGTTCTTCTTGTTCATGCTGTTCTTCCGTCTCTTCCTGTTCTTCCGGCTCCTGCTCTGTCGTTTGTTCCTGGCATCCGCTCAGGCTCACTCCGATAAGGAGGCCTGCAAGCATTAATTGTTTGGTCATTGTTCCCCTCTTTTCCTAGTAATGGTGTGGATTCCTGATGTTTTCTATCTTATTCTAATAGATAGTAAAAAAGGCAGAATAACCCTATTTTATTGTAATTAGTGGAAACTGTGGACACAATATGCCAAATATAACAAAATGCATAAAAAGAGCCCCTCCTATTATAATAGGAAGAGCTTTGTTGATTTTGATTGCTGCTGTTACCTTCTTTTCGGAAGAGAAGGATCTTTGCGTACTGTTTTATAAAAGGAGATTCCCATTAGTAATATGACTACCGAGAAAGGGAGTGCAGCGATAATGAGTATATTCTGCAGTCCCTGTGTCCCTCCGAAATAGACTATTACAGCTGCTACTGCAGACATCGTAAGACCCCACATAATCTTTACTGCGTTCGGCGGATTAATGGAACCTCCCACCGTAAGCATTCCGAGTACGAACGTCGCCGAGTCGGCAGACGTAATAAAGAAAACGGCAATAACGACAATAGTGATAATCGACATTAAGAACCCAAGCGGATATTCCTGTAACACCGCAAAAGTTGCCGTTTCCAGTGAATAATCTGATATTGCAGCAATTCCGAGCTGCTCAATATTTATAGCTGAAACGCCGAATACTGCAAAAAAGATAAAGCAGACAACAGCTGGAACGAATAGAACGCCAAGCATGAATTCTTTAATGGTACGTCCCCGGGATATACGGGCAATAAAGATGCCGACAAACGGTGACCAGGAGATCCACCATGCCCAGTAGAAAATAGTCCAGGCATTAATCCAGGAGCGGTTGTCTTCATTTAAAGGTTCTAAATGAAAGCTCATGTCAAAGAAGTTGGAAATATACCCGCCCATTGTACTCGTAAACATGTTGAAAATATATAAGGTCGGCCCAACGATTAATAGAATCAAAAGAAGGATAAAAGCGAGAATCATATTAAAATTACTTAAATATTTGATTCCTTTGCTGACACCGGACCAGGCCGAAATGATAAATAATACCGTAGCCACCGCCAGAATAACCATCTGCATTGCAAAACTATTTGGTGTGCCAAACAAGAAAGATATTCCTTCGTTCATCTGTGCGGAGCCAAAACCAAGTGTGGAAGCGACACCTACGACCGTAGCGAATACAGCCAGTGTATCGATAAGCGTACCAGGCAGACCCCTCATTGCTTTTTCACCAAAAAGCGGTTCCAGCGTAGCACTTACGAGGCCGGGATATCCTTTGTGGAACTTAAAATAGGCAAGGACCAACGCTACGACTCCATAGACCGCCCAGGCGTGAATACCCCAGTGGAAAAAAGAATATTGAAGCGCTTCTTCAATCGCCTGGTCAGACCCGGGCTCAGCACCCGGCGTGCTGATAAAAGCATGGGAAATCGGCTCGGATGTTGTCCAGAACACCAGACCCATTCCCATGCCGGCGGAAAACAGCATCGCAAACCAGCTGAGAAGGCCAAATTCCGGTTTTTCATTGTCCTTTCCTAATCGTATGCGTCCAATTCTTGAAAAGATAAGATACACGCAGAAAACCAGCATAAACACGACGATGATAAGATAATACCAGCCAAATGCTGTCGAAAATGTCGTGGTCATGGTTGTGGTAACAGCCTCCAGCTGTTCCGGAGCAATACTTCCCCAAACTACCATAATGAGGCAGATTGAGATCGCAAGCCAAAATACTAACGTTGCATTCTTCACTTCTTCACCTCATATGTTCGAATTTTTTCTTATGTACAGCCTGTTTCTCATACCCTTTCTAATCAGATTCAAACAAAACACACAGCTTTGCTTCTCCAGTAGATTATTCTACCATACATTAGTATCGGAATTAATAAAGAATGGCGGTTGTCCAGTTTTCTTCTCTCTTAATACTCATTTTTATATGCGGTTTAAATCCTGTTTCAGCCGACAAAAATCTATTGTTATTTTAACGGTGGTTTTTTTGCGTTATAATGAATAGAATAAAAAAAGGAGTGCCTGAATATGAGTGAACTAGAATACAATGAAGTAGAAAAACGGGTGATTGAACAGTATCAGCAGGATGAGCGGATGATGATTCTTGTCTTTGCCCAATGGTGTGTTAATCAAGATCTTGATCCTGCTGAATTATATAAAAAAGCCTATCCTCTTCAATCTGAGAACGCTGCTCTGCGGGACGGTATCGCATTAACTGTATCCAAGGAAGAATCGGAGCCTATTGCTGATTCTACGCTGCTTAACGTTCTCAGCCTTTTTGGAAATGAAGACCTGTCGATAGTAGTATCAGAGTATATGCATAAAGGAAAATCCGAATGACTATTGTTACCCACGTCGGATTAACCGTTCCCGATCTTTCGGCTGCCGTCTCATGGTACTGCGATATTTTAGGCTTTCAGCTGCTGGCCGGGCCCTTTCATACCACTTTCTCTGAAGACGACAACAGCTCCAATTCCATGACTAAAGATCTGCTCGGTGAAGATATTACCGAAATGGAAAACGCCCACCTGCTGGCCGATAACCAGATTGGACTTGAGCTTTTTTCCTTTCCCAACGCTCCCAAAACGGAGCGTCCCCCTTTATGGCAGCCAGGCTTCTTTCATTTATGTATGACAGCCCAAGATGTACAGGCGATGGCAGATCACATTTCCTCCCATGGTGGAAAACAGCGCAGCAAAGTCTGGAATACATGGCCGGGTAAACCATATTATCTAGTGTACTGCGAAGATCCTTTTGGAAACATTATTGAAATCTACTCACACACGACCGAGCAGATGTATGCCAATAAGGAATAAAACATCCTCCCTCTTGTTATTAGAGGGAGGATGTTATTTTACGTATGTTCACTATGGCTTAGTGCCTGATTCAGCAGCTCAATTACGTGGCTGTCATCGCAGCTGTAGTAAAGCTGATTACCGCTGCGTCTGTATTTCACGAGCTTCATCTGCCGTAGCGTCCGGAGCTGGTGGGAAACGGCCGATTGATTCATCTGCAGAATATCGGCAATATGGTTCACCGGACATTCTTCTTCAGCCAGAAGATGCAGGATTTTTATCCGGGTCGGATCGGCGAGCGCTTTAAATAAATGATACGTATCCTGGGCATGCTGTTCTGACAGGCGCTGATGGGCTTCCTTTTTCATGTACGACACTCCTTTCTATACGTGGGAATGCTCAAGATGGCTTAAATCCTCATATTCTATTTGTATCGTGCTGTGCTTAATACCGAGATTCTCGTAAATCCAGCGGTTTGCTTCTACAAGCACTTCCTGGCCTTTTGCATGGTACTGTTCTTCCACCACAAGGTGACAGGTAAAGCTGTACAGGCCGGATGTAATGGTCCAGACGTGCAGGTCATGTACAGCTGCCACCCCGGAAAGGTTTTCAAGTTCTGCTTTAACTTTCCCACAGTCTACGTGGGCCGGGGCCCCTTCCACAAGAATATGAATGCTTTCTTTGCAGAGGTTCCAGCCGGCGATGCCGATTAGTACAGCGATGCCTGCACTTAAAATCAGGTCCATCGCATACCAGTTAAAAAAGTAAATACTCAGTCCTGCAATAATAGCCCCTACTGATCCAAGGGTGTCCCCGATAACATGAAAGAAAGCTCCTTTCATATTCAGATTTTCTTTTATTTCTCCCCCGGATAGGATATACAAACAAAGTATGTTAGCCAATAATCCTACGACGGCAATTATTATCATCGGCCCTCCCAGAATCCCCTCGTTTGTGCCGACACGCTGGACCGCCTCTGATACGATAAACAAGGAAATAACGAGCAGGGCCGCTCCGTTAAATAAAGCCGCCAGGATTTCATAGCGGTGGTTTCCAAACGTTTTTTTATTCGTTACCGTTTTGCCTGCTGCAATCATCGCCGCCAGACTGATAAACAAATTAAAAAAGTCGCTGAACATATGCCCCGCATCGGCCAGAAGGGCCAGGCTTCCTGTCCATAACCCGCCTATTAATTCTACGACCATCCAGCTTCCAATAACAATCAACGCGAGTATGAGTCGTTTCTTATTTACATTATTTCCGTGAGAATGGCTGTGGGAATGTCCATAATGCTGTGCTCCCATATTCAAAACCACCTTATCTATATGTCTATATACTCATATTTTATCATCCTTATCATATTTGTAAACAAAAAGAAAACCCCGCTTACTCAGCGGAGTTTTCTTTTTCGGTATTGAACCGGATCGATTGTCCAGGGGTCTGAACAATTAACTTCTTCTTTAAAAGCCGTCCTACTGCTCGTTTAAACGCGGCTTTACTGATGCCGAACGCGTCGTAGATATCGTCCGGCCCGCTCTTGTCTGTAAAAGGCATTTCGCCGCCGTTTCTTGTCAGGTAGATAAGAATAGCTTCTGCATCACGGTCCATCCCTTCTACTTTCATAGGACGCAGGCTGACGTTAATCGTGCCGTCTTCTTTCAGGCCGATCACCCGGCACTCTGCTTTTTCACCAAGCCGGAGTTCACGTTCGCTTTCGCTGTGATGAAGAAAAGCACGGTACCTTTCTTCGGTCCATAAAAATGATCCTACTTTGGACGCCCGGTATACGTGCCCTTTTACAGATTGGTTTTGAATATCCTCCGGTGCTTCTTCAGAAGAATCCATAATCACATCTTCATCCGCCGGGACCGCAAACAAACGTCCTCTTGGATCCTGGTGAAGTTTTACAAACAGCTTATCCCCTCGCTTGGGCCATACTTCCTGCATCAGCGGAAGGTTATCTTTGGATACAAGCATGTCTTTTTTGAGGCCGATATGAACAAACACTCCTAATTTGGGAATAATGTCAGCGACTGTACCCCATCCATAAGAAGAAACGGTAACCTGCGGAAGGTAGCTTGTCGCTAAATAACTGCCTTCTTTGTTTTGATAAAGAAACACTTCCGCCTCTTCTCCTACTTCTGTGTCTTCTTCTGCATCCACGTATGGCATAAAGATTTGGTGTTTTCCTCTTTCCAGTACAAACCCCTGGTTTTCTTCTCCAATTACATCACAGAATTGTACAGATCCTAATTCTCTCATTTTATCTACTTCCCATCATTAATTGTTCTATTGAAATATTTATTCCAAGTCGTGCCAGTGTTTCTTCAGCTGTTGTTCCGTCAGCCTGCCATTGGGCGTTTTCCAGTGGAAGTGATACCGGTGCATTGCAGCGTATTGCTGCCAGCGCTCTCGACAGGTGCATCATATCCAGTTCTGCTTCAATTTTTTTCCGCTGTCCTGCCGGAAGGTGCTCCAGGTTTTCCAGTACTCCTTCTATCGTTTCATACTCCTGAATTAATTTTAATGCCGTTTTTTCCCCAATACCTTTTACGCCGGGGTAATTATCGCTCGTATCGCCCATCAATGCTTTAATATCGACCAGCTGATGGGGATGACAGCCTTTTAGTTCCTTTACCGTCTTTTCATCATATACCTGATAATTCCCCTGACCTTTTTTCATAATAACGACACGGACTTTCTCGTTGGCCAGCTGAAGCATATCCTGGTCGCCGGTAAGAATATAAACTTCTGCGTCCTCTGCGTAAGAAACCGCAAGCGTACCCAGGCAGTCATCCGCTTCGTAGTTTACGGCATCTATACTTGGAATCCCAAATCCGTCCGTTATTTCCCGTGCCATTGCAAATTGGGGAACCATCTGTTCTTCCGGTGCAGACCGGTTTCCTTTGTAGGCTGGAAATAGTTCTGTCCGAAACGTCCGGCTTCCAAGGTCCCAGCAGCATACGATATGGGTTGGATTAAAGGACTCTACTGCTTTTATCATATGCTTGGTAAATCCATGAACCCCGTTTGTCGGAATTCCTTCTTTATTATACATGTAATTGCCATGGACAGCTGTAGCAAAATACCCTCTAAAAAGAAGAGCCATTCCGTCTACGAGAAGTACTTTTTTCTCTTTCATTTCTATTGCTGCTCCTTTCTACTTTACAAAGTGTTACGACCATAAACGCTTAGGTTCTATGACCGGCCAGAATATTTTCTTAACCGTATTGGTTGATAAAATAAATGTATAGACTGCGGCAGCGGCAATATAGAGCATAACCTCTAAGTTACCGTTAAATATAGTATAAAAATCCGTTGTGCGCAGGTAGCGTAGAAGAAAGCCGTGCAGTAAATACACATACATTGTATTCAATGCCAACGCTGAATAGGCGGTCGGATGGGATGGAACGAGCGCCAGAAAACAAAGGCTCATAAAAATAGTGACGGCATATAACCCAAGCCGCACAGCCATGCCTGCCGCAGCGCCAGTCCCAAGGGACTCATAGGATTCACTTCCATAAAACCATTCAAACATAATACTGTCTGCAAAAGGATATAAAAGAACGGCAGCTCCTGCAAACACGATAATACCTATTTTTGGCTTAATGATTGCTCTAACCTGGTTCATCCAGCTTTTCTTCATAAAATAACCGAGTAAAAAGAAGGGGAAAAACACAAGCGTTCTGGAAATACTCAGCACCGGCTCGATGTCCCAGACGCCGGCAAGCATGCCAAGCAGCACGGCTGGAATCAGCAGATAAATACTGTATTTAAAAAACACCATTAATAAGTAAAAAGTAAACAGGCTTAATAAAAACCAAAGACTCCAGAGCGGCTCAAGCAGAGGATACACAAGCTCCCTGTCTTCAATAAAATAGTAGAATACCGCATAAATACCCTGAAAAATCATATAAGGCAGCAGAATCGTCTGAACAGGTTTCCAAAACTGCCTGCGGTCAATTGCCTTTTTTGCAAAATATCCGGCAATTAAAAAGAACAGCGGCATATGAAAAGAGTAGATAATCAAGTAGAGTGTACGAACCCCTGTATGTTCCCCAATATATGGAACTACAGCATGCCCCATGACTACTAATACAATAAGAAGAAATTTAGCGTTATCAAAAAAATAATCCCTTGCTCCTGTTTTTTCGGCCACGTTCTTCACCTCGACAGTATTTTGCGTTTCGGATCATAAGCTGTCGTTTCTCTGGTACTTTTCGTTACCTTGTTCACTCTATTTTTTTTTGAATGTTTTTAACGGTTTGGTTTTATTACCGAGCCACCCTTTCCGGCGCAGCCAGAAGTAAATAACAAGCGTGAAAATCAGAATGATCAGCCAGGCAAATCCGTAGCCAAAAGGCATCGAAAGTTCCGGCATCGTCTCAAAATTCATGCCCCATAACGCCCCCAGCACAATAACCGGTGTCGTCATTACAGTAAAAATCGTCAATGCATTGATAATTTCGTTGGCACGGTAGGAAAATAAGTTCATGTTTAAATCCAGAAGAGTGCCGATCTGATTATCATAATGATTCAACAGAGTCATTACCCGTTCCAGGCGTATGTTTGTCCGTTTATAAATCGTCGTATTTATTAACTCATCGAGCAGAGCTTCTTTTAAAGCTACCACGGTTTCTTCAATCGGGATCGCTACAAGCTTTAGAAACAGCAGCTCTTCCCGTCTTTCAAAAATATCTGCAAGAATGGCCTTACTGCTAACAGCGTGGGCTTTCTCCTCCAAATGACTGATTTTTTCCTCGTAATCATCAATACCATTTAACAAATCCCCAAGCATCTCCTGAATAATACATAGAAATGCTTCAAATCCGTTGGAAGCCGCGGGCATAGAATCCATTAAAGAAGCTTTCTGCTTTTCATCCAGAAATGTTTTCCAAGTACCGGACGTAAATAGATCTTTTTTTCGAATGGAAAAATAAAACAACTGGTCTGCATTGACCGCTGACACGTCGTGAAGCATACCATTTATAACGGGTTCACGCGATGTTTTATCATAAATAATTTCTATGTTATTTGCTGCTAGCTGCTGTGCTTTCTTCCACCACATTTCAATAGAAGATGACTGGTCTCCGGTATTCATTGTATCGGGGTCTATTTCCACCCATGACCACTGCCTGTTCTCCAATATAACGGTATACCTTTCGCTCATGTCGTTTCATACTCTCCCTTCTCTCCACTCGTACCGCCTGCTTTCTTTTTATTATAACAGGCAGACAAACCTTTCTCCTTCTTCTATCGTATGATTGTTTAAAATGAAGAAAGAACGGAAACGTGAAAGAAAAAGGGTGTGATGCAATGAGACTGGTGTATATTTCTGATATTCATGGACAGTATTCGGCCTTAGCCGCATTATTAGAAAAAGTAAAGCCGGCATCTGATGATGTACTCATCTTTTTAGGAGATTATGTGGATCGCGGCCCTGATTCCAGAAAAGTTATTGACCTTTTGCTTCAGATAAAAAACGATCCCGGTATTCACGCTTATTTTCTGATGGGAAACCACGAAAGTATGATGATAGAAGCGCTCCAGCATCCAGACGATCAGACCGCCGTCAGCATCTGGCTGCAGAACGGCGGCAGGGAAACGCTGTTAAGTTACATGAATAAAGACCACTCCCTCCCGTATGAGGAAGCGGCCTCACTTTTTAAAAATGAATACCCCGGCCACTACAATTTTATTCAGCATTTATCAATACATCACGAAACCGAAGATCATATTGCTGTTCATGCCGGTGTAAACCCGGGACATGCTAGTTGGAAAGAAACATCCATTCACGATTTCCTGTGGATTAGAGACGCTTTCCATTACGCAGACATTCTTAATACGAACGGCAAAAAAGTGATCTTCGGCCATACGCCTACACTGCGTTTTCAAGAACATGCCGGTGTATGGTTTCAATCCGACAAAATAGGAATCGATGGAGGAGCCGGGTTTAAAAAGCAGCTGAATGCGCTCATTTATGAAGACGGTGCTTATCAGACTGTGCATGAGAAAATTACTTAGCGCTTTCCATATGCTTGGACAAAGCGATAATCATAGCCCCCATCCGCTCATTCTCCGGTGCCACTATGTTCTCAACACCTTCTTCATGAAGCGCTTCTGTAGTTACCTTTCCTACAGATACCGAGGTGGTCTGCTCTGTTAAAATAGAACGGATCTCATCCGCACACTGATTTTTTTCCGCGAATCGAAACAAGGAATGCACCTGTATCGCCGTAGTAAAACAAAGTGCCTGGTAGGTACCGCTTTTTAATTCATTGCACAACAGCTGGACCGTATCACGGTCCGGCTCTACGTGCTGGTATGGGAGCACTTCGAGAATACGTTCCACGCCTTTGTTCTGCAGAAATTGAAAAAGGACGGGCGAGCTTACACCGTGAAGTTGTACCATTACTTTTTTACCTGCCATATCTGTCTCGTCCAGCCCGCGCATCAGCCCTTTGGTTGTTCCATCATCATCACGTACAACAGGCGTTATACCAAGCTCCTTCATGGCGTTGTATGTTTTGTACCCTCTTACTGCGACCTCAGCCGCTTTCAGCAAATTCACGAACATTTCTTTTTTTCCCATCTGCCCGGCTGTGTCCATCATTGACTTCACACCGATACCTGTCGTGAATATGTACCAGTCGGGAGCTGCTGCGAGAACTTCTTCAATGGAAGGTTTTAATGCATCCCCTGCAGGAAAAACCGTTCCCTGCAGCGATCTTACAGTTCCTGTACCACCCTGCCGTTCAATAATTTCAATCATCTCATCCGTTTTTCTGGATGCTGCAACCGCTACGTGTTTATTTGTCAGACCTTTCGCCATCTTGTTATTCTCCTTTTCTACTTTCCAATCTTCTTCTTAATAATAGATTGTACATGATTTTTATTATCCCAGCCAACTGATATTTCATTCATATTATAGTTTGTGAAATTATATTTTCGGACGGGTTAATCTTGTTATTTTGCCTTCTCTCCCTATTTCCCCTATAATAAACTAGTTAAAGAGGTCTTTTCCTTATTTACGGAAATGCATCGAAGTTTCTGTGAATAAGTGTTATCATAGTAAAGATAAAAACTGTAAAGATAAAAACTAAATGTAAGGATGTATGTAAATGATTACTTGCCAAAATATTGGCCTGCGTTATGGTGACAAGAAACTATTTGAAGATGTAAACATTAAATTCACGTCCGGCAACTGTTATGGCCTGATTGGGGCAAATGGCGCCGGAAAGTCGACATTCCTGAAAATTCTTTCCGGAGAAATTGAATCCCAGTCTGGTCACGTTCATATGGAAAAAGGCCAGCGCCTTGCCGTATTGAAACAGGATCACTTTGCTTACGAGGACCATCAGGTGATGGACGTTGTTATTATGGGCCACGAACGCCTCTATTCTGTCATGAAAGAAAAAGATGCGATCTATATGAAACCGGACTTCTCCGACGAAGACGGTATGAAAGCAGCTGAACTCGAAGGCGAATTTGCAGAAATGAACGGTTATGAAGCAGAAACAGAAGCGAGCCAGCTTCTGCGCGGATTGGGTCTGCCGGATTCATTCCACTTTAAGAACATGAGTGAGCTTACAGGTTCAGAGAAAGTGAAAGTTCTGCTTGCTCAAGTACTATTTGGTTCCCCGGACGTCCTTCTAATGGATGAGCCGACCAACCACCTCGATGTTCATGCTAAACAGTGGCTGGAAGAATTTCTGATTCAATTCGAAAATACAGTACTGGTCGTTTCCCACGACCGTCATTTTCTGAATAAAGTCTGTACCCACATTGCCGACCTCGATTTTGGGAAAATTGAGCTTTACGTCGGAAATTACGACTTCTGGTATGAGTCCAGTCAGCTTGCCCAGCGCATGGCGAAAGATTCCAACCGCAAGAAAGAAGAACAGGTAAAAGAATTAAAAGACTTTATCGCCCGATTTAGTGCAAACGCATCGAAATCAAAACAGGCCACGTCCCGTAAGAAAACGCTGGAGAAAATTAGTATAGAAGATATTAAGCCTTCTTCCAGACGCTATCCTTACGTGCACTTTAAACCGGAACGTGAACTTGGAAATGACCTCCTGGTCGTTGAGAACTTGACTAAGTCCATTGACGGCGTGAAAGTCATCGACAACTTAAGCTTTCGTTTAAACAGCAAAGACAAAGTAGCGTTTATTGGCAGCAAAGAAATTGCAAAAACAACGCTGTTTAAAATTCTTGCCGGTGAAATGGAGCCGGACAGCGGAACGTTTAAGTGGGGACTAACCACGTCTACTTCTTATTTCCCGATTGACAACTCCGACTACTTTGAAGGGGTCGACTTAAACCTCGTGGACTGGCTGCGCCAGTATTCGCCAAATGAGCAGACGGAAACCTTTATCCGCGGCTTCCTTGGCCGTATGCTTTTCTCAGGCGAAGAAGTATTTAAAACAGCAGATGTCCTTTCCGGTGGCGAAAAAGTCCGCTGCATGCTCTCTAAGATGATGCTTGCAGAATCAAACGTGCTGATCATGGATGAGCCGACCAACCACCTGGACTTGGAATCCATCACGTCTTTAAACAACGCATTAATTGATTTTGACGGTTCTCTATTGTTTACTTCCCATGACCACGAATTTATCCAGACGATTGCCAACCGTATTATTGAATTTACGGACAACGGCTTCATCGACAAAGAAATGAGTTACGACGAGTATATTGTAGAACAGAACAGTCAGAAAAAAACAGCTTCCAAATAATAGACAAAAAAGCGTTCCTTCATAGTCGAAGGAACGCTTTTTTTAGATTGTAAGGTAATCCTTCTAGTTTTATAACCCATTGTCTTCTAAAAATCCGGTAATCGTTTCTGCCTCCACCGCAATCCCAACTGGTTCATCGGACGCTGTTCCCCTCGCAAAAACAATGCCTTCCACTTCCCCGGCTTCGTTTAAAACCGGACTTCCACTGCTGCCATTAAACACCGATGCCGAGATAATCATCCGCTCTCCTTCGGTGTTTCCCGGTTCAACAATCTCTCCGCTGCTTGCAACCCACGTAAGCCGAAGCGGATTACCGATAACATAAATCGATTCTCCTGATTCAGCCGAAGCTTCCTTTACAGCAAGTCCTGGAATCGCTGGCTCTTCCACCTGCAGAAGAGCCAGATCGTTTTCTTCATCAGCCGCCACTAACGAAGCTTCCTGCCACTCCCCGTCTTCGGTGTATATTCCTATCTGTTCTACTCCTTCAATCACGTGCTGATTGGTTAAAAGGTAGCCTTCTTGCTCGAGAGCAAAGCCCGTACCTCTTTTTTCCTCGCCATCCGCCTGTCCCTGAACCGTTACAATCGAATCTCTCCAGCTTTCTACCTCCTCATCCTGGAAAATTGCATTGGATTCATGCAGCAGCCGCAGCGAGTCCAGACGAAACCCATCAAACAGAAGGTAACTCGATTGAAACACAAGTACCATCGCAATACCGATGGCCACTATTCTCACCCCGGCTTTTTTGCCATTTTTCCGCTTGTGTTTTTTAGGAGGCTCCGGTTCCTCTTCCAAAAAATCCTCGAGCTCTGGATGTTCATACTTTTCGTCGTACAGTTCTTCTATACTGTCTTTTTTCTTATTTGTCATCAACGTTTCTCTCCTATGTAATAAGCTCTCTTCCGCCGATCCTGCTTCAGGCAATTGACAAAACAGGGAAAACTAGCTAGAATAAAGCCTAGTAAATTAATATGAATACTCATATTAAGAAAGGGCGATAGGTCATGAAACCACATTCTGTTCTTCCAGGCGCCGAGTCTTTTTACTACCCGGCTGGAAACAGCGCTGTTCTGCTCTGTCACGGTTTTTCCGGTACCCCGCAAAGCGTAAAAGATGTGGCCGCTGCATTTTATAAACACGGCTACTCTGTGTATGCGCCTCTTCTGAGCGGACATGGGACACATTTTACTGACCTGGACTACGTGACTGCAGCCAAATGGAAACGGGATGTAAAAGATGCGTTTGAATGGCTCGCTTCGAGGCATGAGCACGTATTTGTTATGGGGCAGTCCATGGGTGGTACCCTTGCTTCCTATTTAGCATCTATTGTTAAAGATGCGTCCGGCATGATTCTCATTAATGCTGCCATGGAGGTTCCCGGCTTAGCAGAAATGGCAGAAACAAGCACTGCCTCCTATATCGCAGAAGGAGAGCCGGACATTCATGACAGCTCGCAATACGAAATAGCCTACCGCCGTCTTCCCGTGCATGCGGTCCGGGAGCTGGTCAAGTTAACCGAAGCGGTCAAGCCGCTGCTGCCTTCCATTACAATGCCAGCTCTGCTGTTTAAATCGGCGGTTGATCATGTCGTTCCCCCTGAAAACACAACAGAAATTTATCATGCCATCCGCTCTCCGGATAAAACGTGTATTACGTTACCGCAATCTTACCACGTAGCAACGATGGACTATGATAAACAAATCATTATTGACCAGACGGTTTCTTTTATGAAGCGCATTCTTTCCCCGGATCATGCAGCAGTCCTCCGTGACTATGAGTAGAACCACGCAAAAGCGGGAACAGAGAAAAGAAAGGAGCGATCCATCCAAATGAACTCACCTATAAAAGCTATCGCCTTTGATGTGTATGGCACTCTATTTGATGTGCAGTCTATTTCTTCTACCTGTGAAGTATTTTTTCCGGGTGAAGGAGAAAGCGTCAGCCGCTTATGGAGAGAAAAACAGATCCAGTATACATTTCTCCGCCAGATTATGGGGCGATACGAACCATTTTCCAAAGTAACGATGGATGCTCTTCGTTTTGCTTCAGCAGCGCACGGCAGAAGATTGTCATCCCAGCAGGAACAGCAGCTCATGCAGGCGTATCAAACGCTCGACCTGTTTCCGGAAAGCCGCGAAACGCTGGAACATCTAAAGCAGGAAGGTAAGCAGCTTGTTGTTTTCAGCAACGGTTCTGATGATATGCTGCTTCCTCTTCTGCGTTATGCAGACATCAATCAATATTTGGATTTAGTACTCACTGTGGATGAAGTCATGCAGTATAAACCTTCTCCAGCTGCGTACACATTGATTTTAGATCATACCGAATGTAAAAGACAAGACATAGCGTTTTTATCCAGTAACGGCTGGGATATCAGCGGCGCCCAGTCTTTCGGTTTTCACACGGCCTGGATTAACCGCAGCGGCCAGCCCCAGGAAGAACTTGATGTTCCCCCTGACATTACCTACGACTCACTGGCGCCTCTAAAACAGTGGTTCTGATTCAATCTAAGGGGCGGGCGTCTCTCGCCTGTGCCAATTATGTTAAAAAAGACACGGAGTTTATCTCCGTGTCTTTTTTCTATGCTTCAGAAGAAACCGGCTCAAAATAAACTTTCTTAAATCCGGCCATTTTTTTGCTGTCGTCAATAATAAAGTAAAATTCTTCCGTTTCATTTTTCACATCGTACACACTGCCGGGTGTCAGTACACTATCCACTTTGTATTTGGCCGCATTGGCGTGAATACATTTAATTTGTTTACCGGTTTCTGCGGTTTCCCACGTCTTATGTATCATGCTGCACTCCCTCGTTTCGTTCTTATTTACTCATAAAAGTATAACAAAAAACCGGCTTCCCTTAAAGGAAAGCCGGTTCAGATTAGACGAACATACCTGCAATCGAAGCACTAAGAAGCGATGCAAGAGCACCTGCTGCAACTGCACGAAGGCCAAGCTGAGCAATTTCTCCGCGTCTTTCCGGTACTAGTGCACCAAATCCACCAAGAATAATAGCCATGGAAGATAAGTTGGCAAAACCGCAAAGCGCAAATGTAATAACAATAACCGATTTCTCTGATAGGTTCTCAATTTCCGGTGCGAAAGAAGCATAGGCTACAAATTCATTAATAGCCAGCTTCTGGCCGATGTAGCTTCCGGCCTGCATCGCCTCTGCCCACGGCACACCAATCATAAAGGCGACCGGTGCAAACACATACCCCAGTATTAATTCCAGCGTCAGGTTACCGGCTCCAAAAACGCCGCCGACAGTCCCGAGCAGGAGATTAATCAACGCGATTAGCGCGACAAATGCAATCAGCATCGCCGCAACATTCAAGGCAAGCGTCATCCCTGTGGAAGCGCCACGGGCAGCTGCATCAATTACGTTTTGGGACTCGGTATCTTTTCCAATAACGATGTCATCTGTTGTATTTTCCGCCTCTGTCTCCGGCATCATCATTTTAGCCATGATAAGACCGGCCGGCGCTGCCATGAAACTTGCAGCAAGCAGATAGTTTAATGGAATACCAAGACCTGCATATCCGAATAGTACAGAACCTGCCACGCTGGCAAGTCCTCCTGTCATTACAGTAAACAACTCAGAGCGGGTCATGCTCGGAAGGTACGGTTTAACGACCAACGGGGCTTCTGTCTGCCCGACAAATATGTTTGCGGCGGCTGACATCGATTCGGCTTTGCTTGTACCCAGAATCTTTGAAAGAATACCACCGATGATTTTAATTACGACCTGCATTACACCTAAGTAATATAAAATTCCGATAAGTGAGCTGAAAAAAATGATAACCGGCAGGACGGTAAAAGCAAATATTGCCTCTTCCAGAATAAAATCACCGAACAGGAACTGCACACCTGCATTAGCACTGTTAATAACTTCCTGTACACCAATCGTAAACTGCTCCAGAACACTTCTTCCGAAACTCCACTGCAGAACGATAAAAGCAAAAAATACCTGAAACGCAAGACCACCTAAAATCGGCCGGAATTTTATTGATTTTTTTCCGGTAGACAGCAGAAAAGCCAGAAATAGTATAAAAACAATACCCATTAAACCCCATAAAAAGTTCATTGGCCGTCACTCACTCCTTTTTTGAAAACGCTCTCCTTCCCTTTAAATTAGGAAAGAACATGGATACTTTATCAAATAAATAACGAAAAGTAAACAGCCGTTTGCTGAATCGAACAAATTTTATGTAATATTCCTTTACATCATATACGAATCACAAAAAAATTCGTAATTTCACTGTGAATACCGTAAAAAAACAAAAAAATCCTGCCATTGATGATGGCAGGATTCCAATCGTATTTATTCTACGCTTAACCGAAGATCCGGAAGGTGATTAAGTATAAACTGTGATTTCTCTGAATCCGAACGCGATGAAAACTGGCGGTAGTATTTAAGTGCCGTTTCAAAATGGGCAGGCATATTATTATATTCATCAAGCACCCGGTCAAATGCATCATAAGCAAGCATTAATGCCCCAACCAGATCAGTGATCGGCATAATGTACGTTTTGGAGTCATGGTGGGAGGCTGTGCATAACGTCATGTGCTCCACCTGGTCATCGAAAAAAGCCGCTGCTTCTTCTACGTATGGACGGTAGAGCGGATCTACTGTTTTCGCTTTTTTTTCAAACAGCGAACGCCATTCCCGGCAGAAGCTGATCAAGTACGGGAGATCATCCTTTATAATAGTTATATCAAAACCAGCCTGTCTAATACGATCCATACTCATTGGTTCCATTGTCGTCTGGCTGGTCCCTACATAGTAAAATTTGCGGCGATAAGCTTTCATATGACACCCCGTCTTTCTAAATTAATCAATGTAGTTTATTTTTCTCATTGTAACACTTAACAAGAACGTTTCCTACTATTTTTATTCGGTCTTCTCTATCTGCTCAAGTTCCTCTATGATGCCATACACCGCCGTTATCCCGTGTTCGGCAGTTAAACAGGCCACACCGAGGGGTGTTCTCCAGAAATAATCAGGAATCACAGGTGCTCTTGCTGCGGGGGCCTGATACAGCGCTTTGTATATGCGCTGTACGTGAATCATGACATCCGGTTCCCCGGCAGTAGGATCTCCTCTTGCCGTATTAAAGACGAATTGAACAGACTTCAACAATGTATTTCCCGGCATATAGGCATACTCTTTGTAACGTTTTACTTTTTTCCCTGCTTCTGCTGCCAGCTCTTTTTCCACAGCCAGTTCAGCAGCCTGTTCTTCCAGATGCCGGTATACTACTTTCAGCACCTGCCGCTTTTCATTCATCATTAATTCATTTGTGTACACACTGCGAAGCATATCGTATGCCTGTCTTTCATTCATATTCTGCACTCACCCCTCTACCAATTAAAAGGAAAATCAAGTTCTGTATCCATCTGCCCTTTAATCGTTTTAATATAAACACGCTCTCCATTTAAAAACTCCCGGAAAGGGATTTGAACAGGGGGCCTGTTGCCTCCAATTCCTACATGAATAGAGAGGGTCTGCGGTACATAAACAGCGGTATGGATCGTGCCTGACCAGTTTTTGTAATCGTTTGTGTAAATTCCCTTCCCCTCATGATTAAACAAGTAAAACAGCTCAAGAGCCTGCACCCTGGATAAGTCCATCGATTTGAAAATCTTTTCCCTGCGGTATGAATCTTTTAAAAAATGGCGGTTCTCTTCCTGCAGCCTTTCGGTCACAAAATGATTGGTACACCAAAAGTCATCTTCCTGCCTGACCGCAAGCTTTCGGGGCGATGCTTCTACTACGGCACGCCGTCCGCCCGCATCATACATTGAATAATTAAAAGAATGGCGGTGCGGCACTTCTTTTAAAAACTGAACCGCTTCCTCTGTAGTGCGGCAGTTTTCAAGTACCATCCGGCAGATATTCGAGCAGACAAAACCCTCTTCCGGCTTAATACGGTGCACAAAATGATACCCGATTGCCAGGCCAAACTCGTTCATACCATCTGTACGCCCAACCATACGCTGGGAAAAACCAAATGTAGCAATTCCATCTTCCGGCTGATGCATCATCATCCGGCCTTCATATGTTTTTGGAAAGTAATCGTAATTTCTTGCATAGATGCCATTGACCATTAACGCACTGCAGCCGGCACGCACCCGGTCTCCCTGGTAGCCGCTGTATTCATGCACCACATCGTATAAAGGCCATTTCAGCTCTTCCGAGATTCCTTCCAACTCATCCCAAATACCGCTGGAGTAACGATTTAGAAGCTGTTTCGTATCTTTAAAATCAATGCTGTACCGCCTCGTTGATTTTTCACGCCGTTTCCAGTGTACCTTCTCAATTAATGTATCCTTCCACTCTCTGCCCTGCTCGCGTCCAATATCGTAATAACTGCCCCGATAAGCGCGAAGCGGCATATTTATCATTTTCATGGCAGACTCCTTAAAACTTTTATCTATTCCATTGTTTTGTACGGTATCGAAAAGCATTTCCTGCTCTCCAAATCCAGATCAGGCTGAAAAGAGAAGCTGCAGATGCAGCGGCGGCAGGAATCCAGAGCGTGAAGGATGCAAACAGAATCCCTCCCGCTGCCAGCAGCCAAAAGCTTATAAATAGAAACAGACGATTCTGCAGATGCAGAGAATATTCAAACGTAAATTGTTTCTGTCTTTCTTCTGACACTCTTTTTTTATCAGGTGCCCGTAGATACGCCTGCAGGTCTGACGGAGCGGAAAGCAGCGGCCGGGCATAATCTTTTACAATCCCCTGCCAGCCGTTACCAACGCCTCCCACATCCTCCTGGTTGGCAATAATCCATTCCATTACCGGGGGTTTAGATGCTTCAATTAAATCCAGCTCCGGATCAATAATATATAAAACACCGATTAAAGTAGACACGGCCCGTCCGAGAAAAGCAAATTCGCTCGGCATCTGGATTGGTTCTTTTTTCATTAAGTCCTGGATATCTTCGAGGTACGCTTCCACTTTCTGTTCATCCCACTGCGACATATCTTCTTGAAAATAACGGTCCATCAGTTCTTCAAATTTTTCTTTGAGCCGGTCTTTGTCGGCATGATCAAGCAGAAAGCCCAGCTCTCCCATAGCTTCGATGGAATCCTGATAGCGGTCAAACACAAACCCCGCTACAATTTTACGAAGGGAGACGGCCTGGGCCGGCGTAATCGTTCCTGCCATTCCAAAATCAATCAGCCAGAATGTACCATCTTTGTTTAAAAAAATGTTTCCCGGATGAGGATCGGCGTGAAACTTTCCCGGCTTTAGAGCCTGCTCCAGAAATCCTGTTAATAAACGAAGCGCCAGTTCCTCTTTTGGGAGCCCGTATTTTTCGATAAATGCCGTATCAGTCACTTTCACGCCATCTATCCACTCCATTACGAGAACTTTTTCCGTACAGAGCGACTCTTCATACACCGGGATGAAAAATTGTTCGGAATCTTTGTAGCGTTCACTAAAGTTCATCGCATTTTTATATTCTTTATAAAAGTTCAACTCATCGCCGATTACATCTTCTATTTCTTTATAAAGGCGCTTCATGTCTGTAGAATCCCCGATTTTCGTAAATCGGTCAGCAAGCGCCATTACCATGCGGAGCGCTTTAAAGTCGGCCCTGATAATCTTTTCGATACCTGGACGCCTGACTTTTACTGCCGCTTCCCTCCCATCAGCAAGCACGGCTTTATATACCTGTCCGATTGATGCTGCTGCTACCGGATTGGTATCAATAGATGTAAGGTGGTCATATATATTACTCTGCCACTCTGTCTCTATTATTTCCATACAGTCTTCCCATTTTTCCGGAGGCACACGGTCAATTAAATCAGATAATTCATCTATGAACTCTTTTGGCAGAATATCCGCACGGGTGCTTAAAAACTGGCCCAGTTTAATTAACAAACCTTCCAGTTCCAGCGCTTTGTTCCGGTAAATTGAGGCCTGCCTGCGCAGCAGCTCCCTCCACTTTGCTTCATCCCACTGTTTCGCATGACGTTTTTTAAACCATATTACTTTTAAAAACATAGAAATGCTCATTGTTAAAATAGTAATAATACGATACCAGGACATAAATTTCACGGGAATCCCCTCATTTTCCGGCAGTACACCGTCTAGAGCTTCTGCTTCTGTTATATTATGGTATCATAGAAACATGAATTTTCTTACTAATATGAATGTGTGGGATGGGAGGTCTTTACATGGCCCTTCGTGATCGGTTTATTCTGCTTTTTATATTCGTTGGCGCTTTAGCTGCACTGGTTGTATCTATTGAAGAAATGCGCCTTTACCCATATGCTTCTGCAGTACTTTTCTTCTTTGCTGTAAGTATGGCAGGATTTCTGCTTTTCTATCCTCACGTAAGCTCAGCAGCTGCTGCCGCCGGCACTGTTATTTTAACTATTGGGTTTATTCTGCTCCCTATTATAGAAGGCTCCACTTTTCTATGGCCGGCTGTTATTTTAACTATTTTGACAGCCGCTGCCGCGTCGGCGCGGGTTTACACGCATAATCAGTCTTCTTCCTAACAGCAAAAAACATCAGACCCCGGGGACTGATGTTTTTTATCTATTTGCTTTTATTACAGGCAGGACCAGCGTCTTACATCACTCACAAGTTCTGTGATATCACTATTTTTGAATTCTGTGCCTTTTAATTCCTCGGTAAATAAATAAATAATAATCGTATGCCTGTCGCGATTATCAATTACTTCTACACTGCTTTTTTCAGCTTTTTCATTTACTACAGGAAGCTGGAGCCTCTTGCTGACTTGTTCTGCGTCAATTCGGCCTTTAGGGATATCAAGGACAATTTTCAAGTGATCATCCATATCATCACAAATCATTCCCCAGCGTTTACCAAACCAGGCTCTGCAGCCTGTTGTGCTAATAAGAGTTAGTCCGTAGGGCGGTGTTGGCACAAATTTTGTACTGGCCCACCCTTTAAGTTCCATGGCGCTGCAGAGCTCTTTAGCTTTTTCTACCACCAGCGTATGTTGATTTTCTTTAACTGGCATGTAAATCCCTCCTTCAAACTTACTCTACACCGCATTATGAATTTTCCCTTACTAGAGAAAATTCAGAATATAATGTTGTTACATTAATGTACCACAACCTCAAAGTGGTTGTCGATGATTTTACAAAAACGTAAAGAAAGCGTATTCAAACAGGTGGGAAATATCCCCTTTTTACTTTATAATACGGTATATATATTTCATAACAGCGGCAGTACGTAACAAAACCGAAATAATCAGGAGCACACAAGGTCTCTTTTCCTTCAAATAATCACATTTATATACTCGTTTTCTTCATTATATTGTTTCAGATTATTCAATAATCGTTCCCATCTTAAAAATCCACCTAAAAGACATAAAGTTTAATCAAATTAAAATAGTATTTTAGCAGAAATATTGTTAGTATATAAAATAGTGAATATTTATTGAAGGGAAGACGTATATGACGTGGAATGCTAAAAACATAACAAATATACTTGCTGCTCTCATTGTAATTGGGATCCTCGTATACTTTTTCGGCTTTAACAGTTCAAATGAAAGTGCTGATGATTCAAATAACGAGTCTTCACCTGATCAGGAATACTCGTTGGATGATTATGAAGGGTACGGGGTGAGTTCGTCCAACCAGCAGGCCGTTGATACCGGGATGGCCATACTGGATCAGGGTGGGAATGCTGTTGATGCAGCAGTCGCTGTGTCTTTCGCACTTGGAGTAACAGAACCGTTCGGCTCTGGTATCGGCGGCGGCGGCGGCATGATGTACATGCCGTCAGCTGCAGATGTGCCTACATATTACGATTACCGGGAAACCGCCACAAGCACCAATCCTGCTGATCAAATCGGCGTACCCGGATTCGTAAAAGGCATGCAGACGATTCACGAGCAGCACGGAGAGCTTCCAATGGAAGATCTTCTGCAGCCGGCGATCGATTACGCTGAAAACGGCTTTGAAGTGGATAACACGCTTGCCAACAGGCTTACCTATGCTAAGGATAGGATCATGGTAAATGGACCTCTGCCCGAAAACTTTTTCCCTAACAATGAACCAATTCAGGAAGGTGAAACACTCGTACAGCCTGAACTTGCTCAAACGCTGCGTACGCTTCAGGAAAATGGACTGGATGATTTTTATGAAGGCGAAATTGCCAACCAGATTAGTACGGATGTAGCACATATTGAACCTGCTGACCTGCAGAATTATACGGTAGCTGAAACTGAAGCGGCGGCCGGCGAATTTGAAGGCAGCACCGTTTATTCAGCCGCACCTCCTCTTTCCGGCATTACCATTATCCAAATGCTTGGCATGGCCGAATATTTAAATGCCGGAGATGTCATAGATAACGAAGCGGAATACGTAAGGCTCGTAAGCGAAATTACGAGACAGGCGTACTTTAATCGTTTGAATCGATTAGGTGACCCTGCGTTTGAGGAAGTAGATGTAGAATTACTAACAGGCAGCACTTATATCGAGAACCGTGCAGATTTTGTTCAGGAAAGCAGACTTGACAATGTCACTGCTTTAGACGAACATGATGGAGTTGAGCACACAAGTACCACTCATTTTGTTATTATGGATGAAGAAGGTCAAACGATCTCAGCTACGAATACCCTTGGTAACTTCTTTGGTTCCGGAAACTATATAGACGGGGCCTGGATGAACAGCCAGCTCGGCAACTACAGTGATGATCCCGAGTCACCTAACTTTCTTGAAGAAGGCAAGCGTCCAAGAAGCTTTATGGCTCCGACTATTATTCAAGGGGAAAACAATTCCTCCGTTATGGGACTCGGTTCTCCGGGCGGAGACCGTATTCCAAGCTCAATAGTGGAATTTCTGCTAAGACAGGCCTACACGGATGAAAGTGTTCAGGATTCCGTAGATCACGGAAGGTTCCATCCGGAAGTAGACTTGATTCATATAGAAGAGCGCATGGCAAATGACCAGCTGATTGAAGATCTCGAAGCTTACGGCTACCAGACAGAAGTCCAGTCGGTCGCTACGTACTTTGGGAACATGACCGGCCTTGTCCGAAACAATGAAGAGGAAACAATGGAAGGCATTTCTGACGACAGACGCGGTGGAGCCTACGATATTAATTAATAAGAAAGAAGGAAACAGATGTGTTAATACACTCAAAAAAAGTAATGATGAAAGTATTCCCCTACGTGTTTTTGGTTGCTCTTGTATTCTTTATGTATTTCTTTAAATCTGATGAAGTGTTAACTCACCAGGAACAGGAATACATCGACTCCCAGCTTTACGAAGAAGAAAGCAGCGATTTGTTCAGCGATTCGGAATAAGCCTTTAGGCTGTTCCACGCTGCATACAAGTTTGTTACAAGAGGATAGTCCAGCTAGAACAAGTAAAAGCCTGAAATCGTTTCGCTTCACAGACGTAGGTGTCTCTTCTGTACATACTATAGTAGAGACACTTTCCTTATGTGTAAAAACTTCCTGTAGGGCTCTTCTTGAAATCATGAGGAGGAGAAAAACATGCTTTTAATCATTTTGGCCTGTTTAGTGCTCGTGTTAATAGGCCTGTTGGAAAAACGTAAACACGACCGGGAAATTGATAAAATCCCTCTGCGTATTAACGTAAACGGCATAAGAGGTAAATCAACGGTAACCCGGCTTATTACCGGTATCCTGACCGAAGCAAATTACAAAACGATCGGTAAAACAACCGGTACGGAAGCAAGAATGATATATTGGGACCGCTCGGAAAAACCTATTATCCGAAAACCTGAAGGAGCCAACATTAAAGAACAGAAATTCATGCTTCAAAAAGCTTCTTCCAAAGGAGCCGAAGCTTTTGTTTCTGAATGTATGGCCATCAACCCGGAATACCAGCGGATTCTGCAGCAGGATTTCCTGAAAGCCAACATCGGCGTTATTCTAAATGTATATGAGGATCATATGGATATTATGGGTCCCTCGCTTGATCACGTAGCAGATGGCTTCACTACAACTATTCCGTATAACGGAAAATTGATTATCGGAAAAGGTCCTTATTACGATCTCTTTTCCAAAATAGCTAAAGAGCGCAACACGGAAGTATTTGTTGCGGACGAAGATGAAATCCCGGAAGGATTTCTTCAAAAGTTTTCGTACATGGTTTTCCCTGAAAATATAACTATTCCTCTTGCTGTAGCTAAGGCGGTAGGAATTGATAAAGAAACGGCACTGCGCGGCATGCTTCGTGCCAATCCAGACCCCGGCGCGCTTAGAATTCTTTCGCTCGCCCAGGCCGGAAAAGAGCCATCCTTTATGATTAATGGATTTGCTGCCAACGATGCCCATTCTACTTTATCGATTTGGGACCGCCTTAAAGATTCGGCGTTTATGAAAGACGATACTATGATTATTATGAACTGCCGGGAAGATCGTGTAGACCGCACAAAAGATTTCTGCGAAAACGTGCTTCCCTACCTTCCAGCTAATAAGCTTGTGTTAATTGGACGTAACGTCTACCCTGCTTTGAAAGCAATGGAAAAAGGCCTTCTGCCTTATAACCGTGTCATTAACCTAGAAGCAGAAAACCGTGAAATGATTTTAGAAACAGTAAAAAGAGAAGCCAACGGCTCTACTATTTACGGAGTCGGAAACATCCATGGAATGGGCGAACTATTCATGGAGGAATTAAGAAATTCTCCTGATGTAATAGAGAGAAATGTCGGCGAGGAGGCCATTTAATTGTTTGGAACAGATTTATATATTGCTTTAGTGGTAGGAGTCGTACTTAGTCTCATTTATGCAGAACGCACCGGCATTATGCCGGCCGGCCTTATTGTGCCGGGCTACCTTGCCCTTGTATTCGACCAGCCTGTATTTTTGCTTGTTATCTTCCTAGTCAGCTTGTTCACTTATTTGATTGTTACGTACGGTCTTTCACGCTTTATGGTACTTTACGGCCGCAGAAAATTTGCTGCGATGTTGTGTACAGGAATTGTGCTCAAACTATTATTTGATTACTTTTACCCCATACTCCCCTTTGAAATATATGAATTTAGAGGACTTGGTGTTATTGTTCCCGGACTCATTGCAAATGCTATGCAGCGTCAGGGTGTTATCCCTACGGTAGCAAGCACGATTGTATTAACGGCTGCAACGTTTGTCATTATTACACTCTACTATCTGATTTAGGGGTTATACACATGAGAAAAAAATGGAGTTTTAAAGAGCGTGTACTCGCTTTAACAAAACAAGAAAAAAAGAAAGGATTTCGGCATGCTATTATTGCAATCATCATCTGCATAGTACTAATCACCGTTATCCGAATCGCTGAACCCCCTGCTGAAAGCAGCACGGACCGAGTATCAAATGAATCGGTGTTTTCCGCTGCTATGGTTGGAGACATGATGATGGGCCGCCACGTGGAGGAAGTAGCCACACGGGATGGCTATGAAGCATTATTTCAGTACACCGGAGATTTATTTAATCAGGTGGACTACATGACAGGAAACTTTGAAAATCCAATCGTAGATGAAGGCGATGATGTGCCGGAGGCGGATAAAATTATCCACCTGAGTGCACAATCTGAAGCTATACAAGCGCTCGAAGCATATAATTTCTCAACAGTAAACCTCGCTAATAACCATATGCTCGATTATGGGCAGGAGGGTCTTACAAACACAATGAATGCTTTCGACGACTCTTCTATTACAGCTGTTGGTGCCGGCAGAAACGAAGTCGAGGCATCCGGTTATTCTTTAGGAGAATACAACGGCCTTAACGTCGCCACACTAGGTGTAAACGATATTACCTATTCTGCTATGGAGCAGCCCGGTCCTGATTCCCCCGGTGTATTAACATCGGACCCGGAGGAATTCATTCCGGCGATCCAAGAGGCTCAGGAAGAAGCTGATCTGGTAGTAGTACACCTTCACGCCGGCCAGGAGTATGACAGCTCCCCTACGACCCGTCAGCAGGAACTGGCCCAGGCCATTGCTGATGCCGGTGCGGATATTGTCATAGGCCATCACCCGCACGTGCTTCAATCTGTAGATGTTTACAACGACACCTTAATCATGTATTCAATGGGTAACTTTATTTTTGACCAGGGCTGGACTCGTACACGAGACAGCGCAGTGGCAGAATATGAATTAATGGAAGACGGCACGGCACGCGTTGAGTTTAAACCTTATCGTATTTTTGAGGCACAGCCGCGTCCCGTTGAAGGATTAACTGAATTTGTCCACCGTTTCCGTATTTTCCGTCAGTTGACAAAAGATACAACAAATGAGGAAGCTATCGTAGAAAACGATGAACGACTCATTTTTGAAGTAGATCATTCCCACGTTTTAGAAGACAGCCAGCCATAACAAAAAGGGAAACGCGAAAAATCGCGTCTCCCTTTTTTTACGTTAATTTTTTAGCCTTGGTTTGTCGGGCGGATGATTATTTCATTTACATCAACATGAGGCGGCTGGTTAACAGCGTAAAATACGCCCTCTGCTATATCTTCACTTGCAAGTGGCGTCATGGAACCAAGACCAATACCGTCTTTTAGGAAAGACATGGCATCCTCGTCTGTAATTGTATCAGTTAGCTCTGTCTCCACAATACCCGGGGAAATAGAAGTAGTGCGGATATTGCTTTCCGCAAGTTCCTTGCCCATGCCTTCCATAATGATACGTGCCGCAAATTTAGTACCGCAGTATACGGCTCCGGTCGGCATTACTTCATGACCGGCTACAGAAGACGTCGTCAGGATATGTCCTTCATTGCGCTCTATCATGTGCGGAAGAACGGCTGCTACACCATATAATACTCCTTTGATGTTCACATCGACCATTTGGTCCCATTCATCCACTTTTGTATTCTTCATAAATGAAAGCGGCATCAGGCCTGCATTATTAAACAATACATCAATTTGCCCAAACTCATTTATAGCAAATTCCGCCAGCTCTTTCATTTCTTTTTCAGATGTTACATCTGTGGTTTTGTATACTGCTTTGCCGCTTCCGCCGTTCAGCTTGTTTTGCAGCTCTTTAAGTCTATCTTCTCTTCTGGCAGCTAATACAACGTTAGCTCCTTCTTTTACAAAACGTTCTGCTGTTGCTTCTCCAATACCGCTGCTTGCACCGGTAATAATGATTGTTTTGCCATTCCAATTACTCATCTTTTATCACTCCATTATTTTTGGTTACCTCCCTACCTTTCCCACTTTTTTTCGCTGTTAACCTTAATTGCTTAATTTTTTTATAATGTAATAAAAATGAAAGATTTGCTTCCATTTTTATCGGTTCGTATCATCCACAGGTGCTCGAAAAATTTGTTCTGCATTTCTTAATAAATCAGGACAATGCTGTTCCACTCTGCTGCTTTCCCACGTCTGGTATAGGATTTTATTATCTTTGGTTTAATTAATTGATTCTTTTTCTCCTGTAGGCGATTCAACTGACCGATACGGGAAGAATATGCTGCTATCCATGCAGGTCATGGGATTCGATCATTTACTTGTATGCTGATAGGCAGTTCATAGTCCGTGTGTCGAATCTTCGTATAATGCGCCTTTTTCTTTCATAGGGATGATCAGCTCCTGGTCAAATGCGTAGATATACGATTCCTGCACAGGCTCTCCCCATATGGCAGAAAGGGCTTCTTTATACACATCCAGCTGAAATTGATATTTTTCTTTCATACCTGCCATGTGTTCTTCCCGGGTTTTGTTTTCTACATTGGACAAACGGTCTGTTTTGTAATCGATAAGCACGAGATCACCATGTTCATTTCGAAAAACACAGTCAGCCATCCCCTGGAGAACCGTTATGTCTTCTCCACCAGATTCAGGTATAGGACGCCCGTAAGTAAAGGGTACCTCACGCCAGACGTCTGTGGAGCGGATCAGCGCCTGGCCGAGACGGCTCTCAAAAAAAGGCATAACTTTGCTTTCTTCTATTACTTCCGCCTGTTCTTTCGTGAGCCAGTTTCCTTCCACAAGTTGGGTTTTAAGCTGGGTCAAATCCGCTGTAGTGACAGGCTCTTCCAAAAGCACATGTTCCATTAGTATATGAAAAGCAGTTCCTCTTTCCTGAGGAGTTACTGTTTTTTCCTGAAGAAACCGGGGCCGCTCCGCTCCGGCTGAGCGGAAGCCGGTCTGAACGGCCGGCTGTTCGCTGTAAGGGTCAGAAATAGCCTGCTTCCATTCGCTCACGGTTTGCTTGGAGCGCAGTACTACTGTGTCGGCATACGGATATTCCCAGTTCATTCTTGCGCTGACGCCTTCATTTTCCGCGGTATAGCCCGGTACAGGATCAAGGTGAACGAGCGCTTCTTTTTCCTGCATGTTTAACTGCTCGGGCTCTTCCCTTTCTCCAGTCAATGTATGCTGTTCAATCACTTCTACGTTCCAGCTGGAGGCGTCCATTAGAAAATCCATCCGTGATGATTCCTGCCATTTTGCGTGATCGGCGTGACGAAGAACGGCCGGCATAATCCAGTCAAAAAACGTTTTAGCCTGAAGTCTGTCAAATGCCGAAAGCGTCTCTCCGGCCTGAGCCGCTGTGACAGCCCATTTAGAAAAATCCGATACTGCATCTTTAACTGTACCTACTAAAACAAACTGCTCTTTCGCCCGCGTTAATCCTACATACAGCATTCTCATTTCTTCTGCCAGCAGTTCTTTTTTTTCCCTGATTTTGATGGCTGCCTGGGGAAGGGATGTTTTCACAATTCGTTTGGACGGATTAATATATTTGGTGCCGATTCCTAAATTTTGATGAAGAAGAATATCGTTGTACATATCACGCATATTAAAATCCTTGCTTAATCCGGAGAGAAAGACGATTGGAAATTCAAGCCCTTTGCTTTTATGAATTGTCATCAGCCGGACTACTTCTTCTTTTTCTCCAAGGGTACGAGCGGTTCCCATATCGTCTCCTTTTTCCTGAAGCCGTTCGACAAACCGGAGAAAGCGGAATAATCCTCTAAAAGAAGTCTGCTCATAAGCCCGTGCCCTGTCGTACAGAGCCAGCAGATTCGCCTGTCTTTGTTTTCCGCCGGGGAGTCCTCCCGTAAAGTCATAATAGCCGCTTTCCTGAAGTACCCGCCAAATAAATTCAGGCAGCGACTCCTGACGGGAGTATGTCCGCCATTCTTCCAGCGTCTTTAAAAAAGTATGAATTTTTTCTTTGCAGGAAGCGGTTTCCGCTGCAGCCAGCAGCGCATCATAATAGGTGCCCCCTGTATCAGCCATCCGTATCTCTGCCATCTCTTCTTCGCTGAACTGGCCGATTGGGGAACGGAGCACGCTTGCCAGCGGAATATCCTGAATCGGGTTATCAATCACATGCAGAAGCGACAGCACAATATGAATTTCAACTGCTTTAAAATAACCGGTCCGAAGCTCTGCATACACGGGTATCTGCAGTTCACGGAACTCTTCCATCATCGCTGTGGACCAGGCCATAGAACGCATCAGAATGACAAAATCATTGTAGCGGACCGGGCGCGGTTCTCCTGTCCGGTCATCGATAACCTGTTTTTTCTCTTCCATCATTTGATGGATGCGGCCGGCAATGTAACGTGCTTCCAGTACGGCTTTTTCTGTATCTTCCTCTGATTCTTCCACTTCCATACCGGAAAGAGGGGTACCCCGGTTAATAACAGCAATATCTGCCGTAGGGTCTGCTTCTGTTTTGAACCCTTCATTTCCCTGTTTAAGAGCAGCTTCTGCATCATAGGCAATTCCACCAATATCTTTGTCCATCAGCTGCCGGAAAATAAAATTAGAGGCATCAATAACGTTTTTGCGGCTGCGGAAGTTTTTATCGAGATTAATTTTCCAGCCATTTTCTGAGTCTTCTGTTGTATAGCGTTCGTATTTATCGATAAACAGGCCGGGTTCAGCCAGCCGGAACCGATAAATACTCTGCTTTACATCCCCCACCATAAACAGCCGGTCCGGTGCCGCCACCAGCTGAAGGATTGCTTCCTGTACGTAGTTTGTATCCTGGTACTCATCAACAAGCACTTCCTGGAAATGATTCTGATAATAGGCGGATGCCTGTACACTGCCTGATTGATCCCGTAGAATCTGCAGGGTTAAGTGTTCCAGATCGGAAAAATCAGCCACCCCTTTTTCCCGTTTATTCTCCGTAAAACGGCTGTTCAGCTCCTCGGCAGCAAGCGTCAGTTCCTTCACTGCCGGAACCATAAAATGCATGTCTTCCAGCATTTTTTCCGGAGATTGGTACAGCAGTTCTTTTGTATTTTTCACAATTTCTTTTGCTTTATCCCGCAGCTGCTTTGCTTCCACCTTTAACGATTCATCCACATCATGTTTTTTCGTAATAGGCTTCAGTCCCGCAGGCAGAACCGCATGAACACCGGCATAAAGCTGCTCCAGCGTGTCGTAGTCTTTAATAATTGAAAGCTGTTCAATATCGGAGCGGATCGCCTCAGCATAAGGAAACGGACCGGACGGGGCGTTCGTCAGTTCTTCGGCACGGTGAAGCATTCGAAGTGCCCCTTCAAGCGTAATACGGATTTCCTGGATAATTTCCCGGGACCACGGATGTTCATTTAAATTATCCCCGCTGAGCGTTTCATACTGGCTGCTCATTTCCTGGAGCCAGCGGTCCGGATCCGGATGGGCCCGCGAGAAATCATAAAGCCTTCGGATCAGCTGGCGCAGCCTTTCGTCATTTCGATTGCCGCTGTAAGAATCAGCTGCCTGAATGAAAAAGCTGCTTTCCGGCTGTTCGTATTTTTCTTCCAGAATTTGTTCGAGTATTTCTTCTTTCATCCATTCCCCTTCGGTTTCATCCAATACGCGGAACTTCGGGTCGAGTTCAACCTGAAAGTAATGCCTGCGGATGACGCTCATGCAAAAAGAGTGCAGTGAGGAAATTTGGGCTTTATTTAGTAAAAATAGCTGCCTGCGCAGGTGAAGCGAACCCGGTTTTTCCTGTATTTCTTTTTCCAGCGCTTTACCGATTCTGGTTTTCATCTCGGCGGCAGCGGCATTTGTAAAAGTCACAATAAGCAGGCGGTCAATATCAATGCCGCTTTCTTCGTCGATCACCTTTTGAATAACCCGCTCCACCAGGACAGCCGTTTTTCCACTTCCTGCAGCAGCTGCAACGAGCGTGTCCGCTCCGCTTCCGGAAACAGCTTCCCATTGGCTGTCTGTCCAACGGACATTATCCGGCTTAGCCTTTCTTGTTCTTTTCATCAGATGACTCCCCCTCTCCGAGTAACTCTTTTTTAATCGTCTTATCGTCTGCCTTTAATACTCTGAAATGATTTGCTTCAAACTGCTGGTCAAACTGGCAGACGGCTTTGAAAGAACAGAACGTACAGGCTGTATCGTTTCCAATTTTGTAGGGATTTATCTCTACAGCTCCATGCATAATACGCTCTCCGGCTTCCAGCAGCTTCTTCTGGATAAACTGGTGGACCGCCTGGAAATTCTCCCGGCTGATTGTGGATTTGGTTTTGGAGAGCTCTCCGCTTTTTTTCATTCTGGCAGGAATGGTCGTCGAATGCCCTTCCTTTAAATCCGTGTCCATCAGGCGGACCGATTCTTCATCATCTGCAATAAGACCTTTCATTTTATACTCTTTAAACAACCGTTCTTCGATATCATCTGCTGAATCATCCTCTACGTTTACAAATGGATCATGGATATGAAAATAGAGGATACCGGCCGGATCGGCTTTTTCCCCAATCCACTCTTCTGCGTAGGTCATTACTATATCCAGATAAACGAGCATCTGCAGAGCCAGTCCAAAGTACACCTCGCTCAGGCGGATGTCTTTCACACTCGACTTGTAATCAATGACGCGGAGCAGCACACCGTCCGGCCCCTCCGCTCTGTCCACGCGGTCAATTCTTCCTGCTATCTCCATCTTCGTGCCATTCTCAAGCGTAAACGTCATTGGCGGAAGGTCCTGATGTTCGCCGAACGCTACTTCTAAAGCGATCGGGGAAAACGCAGACTGTATAGACTGTTTTCTCATTACAAGAGACGCTCTTGTGATCGTCTCCTGCAGCTTTTTCTGCACAAAAGCGTGCTTGGCACTGCTGGAAAGAATTTCCCGCTGGACTTTTGGTGCAAGCTGGTCTACTGCATGGGCGGCTTTCTCGATGCATTCCTGTTCTGTTACATCTTTCCATTCTTTTCCTTCGCTTTGAATGGCTTCTGTCATATCTTTTAAGGCTGCATGAAAAAACTGGCCGATATCCGGTGCTTCCAGCGTATACGTATCCCGCTCTTTCAGCCTCAGGCCGTAGGAGGCAAAATGGGCAAAGGCACATTTTTCAAACTGTTCTACTCTGGATACACTTGCTTTCAAAGACGTTCCGTACAGCTGAGTGCTCATCTGTTCAGTAAGTGGGTAAGCTTTATTTTTATAAAAAATGCTTTCCATGCCTTTAACAAAATCAGGATGCGCTGCCGGACTCTGTGCATACCAGTTATACACGCCCCACCATAAATCGGATATCGCTTCTCCCGCCTTCCATCGCTGCAGCTGGTAAATCAGCTGGGACAGTGTTCGTCTGGATGAGTGGACAAACATTGCTTCCTGCTCTTTTGACTGGAATTCCTGCGGCTCTGCATACACAAATTCTTCCTGCAGGCCGGGCATCATATCTTTTATCTGGCTGATGAGAATAGAAGGCTGCTGCGCCTCTCCTTTTTCATTGGCAAGCGGATAGCTGACATACAGCTCCCTGGAGGGCAGGCTCAGAGCCCTGTATACGAGAAAAGATTCATTTAACAGTTTCTGGCTCGACGTATGTGCGAGGGAAACCCCGCTTTCCTGAAACCATCTGCGGTCTTCGTCTCCAAGAATCCCATCCTCTTCCATCGTGGACGGGATAATTCCTTCATTTACGCCAAGTACAAAGAGCAGTTTTACATCTTCGAGGCGCGAGCGCTCCATGTCGGCAGCACTCACCTGATCAACCGCCGGTGGAACCAACCGGAATAACAGGCTTTCCAGCCCTGCTTCCAGCAGTTTCCGGTAGCGGGTCATGCTCATTTTTTCATCGCCTGCTACTTCTACAATTTGATCAAACAGCTCCATCAGTTCACTCCATACCTGCTCGTGTTCCCCCGCTTTTGTCAGATCGTTATGTTCCAGCGCCAAATCCCTTAGTTTTTCCAGTTTTGCCGGAATATCCAGCTCCTCTAGAAAGCGGTACACCGCAGCGGTATAGGCTTCCACCGTTGTTCCTTTTTTTAATCGTTTTTCCAGCGGCATTACCTGGTCTTTAATCATTTCTTTTTGTTCATTAATCAGCTGTTCTATTTCTTCTTCTGCGCGGGATCGTTCATAATATTCTCCGGCCGACGTACGGAACCGGGAAAAAGACCAGTTTTCTTTGCTTTTCCAATGTTTTTCTTTAATTCCATACGCCAGAACATAGTTTTCCAGCCGGTCCATGTCTTTACGGCATGATTCCCAGTCCTTTGAAACCGGGAAAAACATGTCTGTTTTTACGGCACGAAATACGGCTTCATAACGCCAGCTTTCTGTAAGCCATTCCAGTACCGATCGTAAAAATTCAAGCACAGGGTGATGCTCCATTTTTTTCGTCTGGTCTGTAAAAAGCGGAATCCCGTGATCCCGAAAAGAAGTCTGCAGTAAATCATCGTAATCTCCGATGTTACGTGCCATGACGGCAATATCTTTAAAGCGGTATCCGTCTTCTTTTACTTTTTCCAGAATCGTTCTCGCTGTATGATCCACTTCTACCCGTTTATTGGCCGGGCTCCATATGTGCACATGCGGAGCTTGTGCGATCGTATGAACTGGGCGTTTCTCAAAGTATGCTTCCAAATGCCTGAGATCAGGCTTCCGTGCTTCTTTGTCTTCTTCTGCTTCAAATATACTGACCTGCTGCTCTTTATCGGCGGTCATACGCTGAAGCAGATGAAACGTCTCTGCCGGCTCCTTAAAGAGGTCTAAAGCATGGGTGTCCTGTTGTATATGCGCTTTATCCATCGTAAGGGCTATCGTCGTCTGCTCTGCTTTTTCTATCAGCATCGTTAGAATTTCCATTTCCTGCGGGGTAAACGAATGAAAGCCATCTATATAAATCCGGCAGCCTTCCAGCATACGGGAATGGGGCAGCTTGTCACGGAGCATGGGAAGGTAGTCTTCCAACCCTACAAAGCGGCCTTTCATTTCTGCTTCCATTTTCTCCCACAACAGCAGTATATCCGACAGCTTATCAGAAAGGATTTTGTCGTTAGCCGTTTGAATGGGTTTTTGTTCTGCCTGTTCTTTTATATCGTTAATATGACCGGGTTCCACGTTGTAGCGCTGAAACTCTTTAAGCATCATATCCATATTTTCAATAAAGCCGGGGGTATCCGATGATTTAGTGAAAAGTTTAAAATGGGTTTTATGCTCTTCCATGACTTTGCGTAATAGTACATGCATTCCCTGTTTCTGCAGAAAGGTGTGAGTAAGGCCGCCCTGCTCCTGCAGGATGCGGCGGGCCAGTCTTGGAAAGCTGTACACCTGGGCACGCTGAAGGCCAACCGTGTGCTTTTTAATTAATTTTTGTTCGGATATAAATGTCATCTGGTCGGGAACGAGTAAAATAATCGGCTTTCCCGCAGGATTGTCTTTTGACTCTTTAATAATATGATCATGCAGTGTTTCCGTTTTTCCTGTGCCTGTTCTTCCGATAAAGTAATGCACTGTCATATAGATGCTCCCTTCTGTGGATCTTCGTTCAATAGAATCATATGTTCGCCTATGTACTATTTTAATATAAAATATTGGAAAAGGTAAGGATTATTGCCTTTGATTATAACGTTCATGACTTCTTTTTTAATAAAAAAAAGAGCCCTGAAACAGGACTCTTTTTGAACTATTACCCTTCCAATAAAAGGGATTCCGGATCTTCCAAAAGCTGCTTGACTTTTACGAGGAAGCTTACTGCTTCTTTTCCATCAACAATGCGGTGGTCGTAAGAAAGTGCAAGGTACATCATTGGACGATTTTCCATTGTCTCTTTATCTACAGCTACCGGTCTCCACTGGATAGTGTGCATACCGAGAATACCTACCTGCGGGCCATTTAAAATTGGCGTAGACAAGAGGGAGCCGAATACTCCACCATTTGTAATGGTAAAGGAGCCGCCCTGCAGATCCGGCAGGGTTAACTTATTATCGCGCGCTTTTTTGGACAGTCCGATAATTTCCTGTTCAATTTCAGGAAAAGACAGACGATCTGCATTACGAACTACCGGAACGACTAATCCGTCATCTGTGGAAACAGCCATACCAATATCATAAAATTTCTTTTTCACTACTTCTTTGCCTTGAATTTCAGCATTAAGAAGCGGGAACTGCTTTAAAGCTGCAATAACTGCTTTGGTAAAGAAAGACATAAAGCCAAGACGAACTTCATGGGAATCCTGGAAGGAATCCTTTCTTCTGCTTCTTACATCCATAATAGCTGTCATGTCTACTTCATTGAATGTAGTAAGCATAGCTGACGTCTGCTGTACTTCAACCAGGCGGTTTGCAATGGTCTGGCGGCGGCGGGAAAGCTTTTCCCGTTCGACCGGCTTCCCGGCAAACTCATCTTTGCTTTCTTTTGGTTTGCTTTCTTTAGCAGGAGCTTCCGACTTCGCGGCAGCTTTTGTATTGCTTTCGTAGTTCTCTACGTCTTCTTTTCTTACACGGCCAAGTGGATCTCTTGTTGGAATATCATCAAGATTTAATCCCTTTTCACGCGCAAGTTTTCTTGCCGATGGCGAAGCAACAGGAGATTCAGAAGGAGAAGCATCGCTTTCCTCTGCATCTGACTGTTCTTTAGAAGCAGCCGGTGCTTCTTCTTTGGCTTCTTCTTTGGATTCTTCTTTTTTAGGTTCTTCTTTAGACGACGTTTCTTCGGATGCTTCTGTGCTTCCGCCGGCTTCGCCGTTCTGGTCGATCACTGCGATAACGTCTCCGACTTCCACTGTATCGCCGGGCTCTTTAAGAAGTTCTTTAATAACGCCTGCTTCTTCACTTGGAATTTCAACGTTTACTTTATCCGTTTCCAATTCAGCTATATTTTCGCCTTTTTCCACGTAATCGCCTGGTGACTTCAGCCACTCTGCAATCGTTCCTTCTGTAATTGATTCAGCAAGCTCTGGTACTTTTATTTCCGCCATGAGTAAATCCTCCTTGTTATTTTCCTCTCAATGCTTCATCGATAATACGGCTTTGTTCTTTTTTGTGGACTTTAGGATCTCCCTCAGACGGGCTTGAACGCCTGCGGCGTCCGATATATTCTGTTGTGATTTTGCTGCCTGCCACGCTTCTTAGAAGCGGCTGTACGTAATTCCAAGGTCCCATATTGGACGGCTCTTCCTGTACCCATTTGAATTCTTTTACGTTAGGATACTGTTCAAGCAGTTCTGCAATTTTATCGTCCGGGAACGGATATAATTCTTCAATTCTTACAATATGCGTATTGTTTACTTCTTTTTCGTCTTCGATTGCTTCATGAAGATCAATTGCCATTTTTCCTGTAGCAAACAGCATACGTTTTACTTTCTTAGGTTCTTTGCCTGTTTTAGGATCTTCTACGATGGACTGGAACATTCCTTTGCTGAACGCATCCGGTCCAGACGCTACGTTCTGATTTCTTAACAGGCTTTTTGGTGTCATAAGCACAAGCGGTCTCATCTCTTCTTTACCAAGGAAAGAAGCCTGGCGGCGAAGCAGATGGAAATACTGCGCTGAACTGGACAAGTAGGCGACATTCCAGTTGTTCTCAGCAGCAAGCGTTAAGAAACGTTCCAGCCGTGCACTGGAATGCTCGGGCCCCTGTCCTTCATAACCGTGTGGAAGCAGCATAACCATTCCTGATTTCTGCCCCCATTTAGCGCGTCCCGCTGAAATAAACTGGTCAAATATAACCTGGGCGGCGTTGGCAAAATCACCAAACTGTGCTTCCCATAAGACTAGTGTTTCTGGAGCCTGAACGTTATAGCCGTATTCAAATCCTACAATAGCGGCTTCAGACAGCGGGCTGTTATGCACGGCAAAGGACGCTTTTGCTTTGGAAAGTGTGTGCAGCGGAGAATAAATATCGCCGTTCTCGCTGTCATGAAGAACGATATGTCTCTGGGCAAATGTCCCGCGCTCGGAATCCTGGCCTGTCAGACGTACCGGTGTTCCATCGGAAATGATACTTGCAAAAGCAAGTGTTTCTGCATGGGCCCAGTCTACTTTTCCGCCTTCCTGAAGCGCATCTTTTCTTCTTTCCAGAATTTTTTTCAGCTTCGGAAAGACGTTAAATTCTTCCGGCCAGGTAATTAATTCTTCATTCAGCTGCTGCAGATCATCAATATTATAAGAAGTGTTTACCTGCGGCAGGTGCTTTTCGACTTCCTCAGGGATGCTAACATCTTCAGCATCCTCTGATTTATCCCCTGACACCCGGTCATAGTTCTCCTGCAGGTGCTGCAGGCTGTCTTCTTTATATTTCTCAGCTTCCTCATTGGAAAGCAGTTCATCTTTAACAAGCTCGCCGGCATACACTTCGCGAGCCGTTGGATGACTTCTGATGACCTCATACAAATGCGGCTGTGTGGAAGCCGGTTCATCCATCTCGTTATGGCCGAAACGACGGTATCCAATCAGGTCAATGACAAAGTCTTTATTAAATTTGTTACGGTATTCATGTGCTAAGTGAATAGCTGCCAGACAGGAATCTGCATCATCGGCATTTACATGTACAATTGGAATTTCATATCCTTTAGCAGGGTCACTTGCATACGTTGTACTTCTTGAATCATGCGCGTCTGTAGTAAAACCAAGCTGGTTGTTTGCAATAATGTGAAGCGTTCCACCAGTCTGGTATCCTTTTAAACGGCTCATATTGAGGGTTTCTGTAACTACACCTTCGCCGGGGAAAGCTGCATCCCCGTGAATAAGTACTGCGATTGCTTTGTTTGTATCCTGCTGAGGAAAACCTGGTTCGCTGCGGCTGTCCTGAGCGGCTCTGGCGTAGCCTTCCACCACGGGGTTAACAAATTCGAGGTGACTTGGGTTATTCGCAAGCGTGATCGTTGCATCGACGCTTTCTTTTTGAATTTCTTTATTGGCTCCAAGGTGATACTTTACATCCCCGGTCCAGCCATAGTTCAATCCAATTGATCCTTCAGAAGGAACCAGATCTTTGTTAGGTGAATGCTGGAACTCGGAAAATATTAAATCATATGGCTTACCAAGGACGTTGGATAATACGCTTAAACGTCCACGGTGGGACATACCGATCATGACATTTTCTGCACCTTCATGAATGGCATCCTGTACAAATTCGTCCACCATCGGTACCAGCGCGTCTACTCCTTCAATAGAGAAACGCTTCTGACCGACAAATGTTTTATGAAGGAACTGCTCAAATGATTCGACATCTGTCAGCTGCTTTAACAGCGCTCTTCGTCTGTCATCGGAGAGACCTTTATATATTTCACCGGACTCTACTTTTTTATTGAGCCATCTATGTTCTTCCACATCATGAACATGGTTGAATTCGAAAGCAATAGAGCGGGTGTACATGCTTTTCAAATGATTAATGGCTTCAAAGCCGTTCGTTACTCTCTCTGGTGCGTCTTCACAGATAATATACGCTGGAAGCGCCTGCAGATCTTCTTCAGAAAGGTTATATTCATTAATTTTTAAAAAGGACGTTTCCTCGCCCGGCTTGGCAAGAGGATTAATATCTGCAGACAGGTGTCCGTGTATACGGATGTTTTCTGCAAGTTTTACTGCGTTGGCAATTTTGTCTACGTCTATGGAAGAAACATCCGTTACGGTAGTGCTGGAATCTGCACTTACCCCTGCAGTAGGAGCTGTACCATTAACTGGTGCCCCATATTGCTCAAACCATTCTCTCATTTCACTATCAATAGAATCTGGATCTTCCGTGTATTGGTCATAAAGATCCATTAAATACCCCAGGTTGGGGCCATAAAATTCTTGCCATGCTTCTTGCTTGGCTGAATTTTTACTCATCTGTTCCATACCTCCGCTGCTGTGTAATTATGATACAAGACGAAATAGGTTTTCATGTGTTTACCGGCATGTTTTTTTCTTAAATCATAAACCACTTCTTTTCACGTCATTTTAGCGATGTGCTTTGTGATAATGATAAAAAAATAGTAGTTGGACTGTTAAAGGATGCTAAGCCTGCTTTGCTCTTTTATTTTAACACGTTGAAAGCGCGTTCTCAAAAGCTTATATCATAAAAGGGGAAAGTTCACTGGCTATATAACGCTTTTCTTAAATATGAAGGAACACGTTGTTTTGTTCATAAAACTTTTTTTATTTACTTTATGTTCCCATTAGATGGCCTAACATCCTACCCCATTATTGTACACCAATTGTGTTTCAAATAAAGAAAAAATTCAAATTAGGGAGAACAGACCGTTATTCGCACGGGAGAGGGTGCCTTTTTGAACGGGTTCGCTTATAATAGACGGGAAGAAACAAAGGAGGCCTACATAATGAATACATTGATTTTTGATTTAGACGATACACTGTTATGGGATAAAAAAAGTGTGGAAGAATCCATCCGGGCAGCCGCTTTGGAGAGTACGGCTTACGGAGCAGACGCAAAATCGCTCGTACAGTCCGTACGTCAGTGGGCTCCAAAGCTTTATGCCGAGCTTGAAAGCTATACGTTCACTCAAAACATAGGTATTAATCCATTTGAAGGACTTTGGGGAGCTTTCGGAGATATTCACGATCACCGGTTTCGACTGATGGAAAAGCTTATTAAAGAATATCAAACAGCTGTATGGAAAAAAGCACTGATTGATCAGGATATACAAAATGAAGAACTCGCGGTGTACCTTGCCGAACAGTTTGTGTTTCACCGCAGGCATCTGCCCTTTGTATACCCGGATACGTTTGAAGTTCTTGAGGAACTCAGCTCCCGTTATCAGCTTATTCTACTGACAAATGGAGCTCCTTCCCTGCAGCATATTAAACTGCAGATGACCCCGCAGCTGGTGCCTTATTTCTCCCATATTATTATTTCAGGAGCATTTGGAAAGGGCAAGCCGGACCCCTCTATTTTTGAGCACGCTTTAACACTTGCTGATGTAGACAAAGAAAAAGCCTTGATGATTGGCGATAATCTTTATACGGATATTTTAGGCTCCAATCGCGCAGGCATTTCCAACATATGGATTAACCGCGAGAATAAACCGGCTGACGAAAAAGTACCCGCTTCCATTCAAACGACTGATCTTTGGGAAACCACTCATGCCGCAGATGCTTTTTTTCAAAAAAATAAATAGAATATAAAAACCACAGTTACTGGAGAAGAAGGCACTAGTCTTCTTCTGTTAATTCCAGAAAAGGCCGCATTTTTTTTATATACCGCCTTAGTTTAAAAAAAGCTTCTCTTTTTACTTTCTGGTCTTTTACCACTTTCCCTATCGCTTTAATGTCAGGATAAACCCCATAGTAATGATATTCGACCGGTATTGTCATTTCATAAAGAATCGTACCCTCTGAAACATGAATGACTTCTGCTTTAACGACAGCAATTCTCGTGTCCAGTTCATCTTTAGGCTGTTTCTCTGTAATTTTTTCGATCTCAAAAATATACTGCACTGTGCCAGCTCCCGTCCGCTTCTTTGTATAAACTTTTTTTCTATAATAACGTCTAGGCAATTACTGCTTTTTATTGCCTGTCGTTCATGCTAAAATGGCTTCATAGCAATTATCTGAACATTCCATCAACCGTCCAGCTCTTTCTTTTTGTATAAGGAAATGTTATTTTTATAATGAAATTCAAGATTTTATACAGTGCTCTTTGCGTCAAATATGGAGTATAATTAGAAAGTCTTATTATTTTATGCAAAAAATATACATAAAGAGGTGTCGACATGAATTATTCTTCTCCAACTAAGCCCCCGGCGGCCCGGGGCTCTATGCTGCGTTTTCTGGTTCCATCTATTATAGGGATCCTGCTATTTATGGTCCCTGTATCTATTGGAGGAGAAGTGACTATTGTAGTAGCTATTCTCGCCAACTGGCTTCAGGGGGCGATAGGTCCTGCCCTTCCGTATATTGCAGCTGCCTTTATGCTCGCTGCTGTTATTGGGACTGTCACCGTACGCTTTGTACATGTTTCTTCCCCCTTTCTTCAGACTTTATTCAACGTTTCGCTGTTCTGGCTGATTGTAAGGGTGCTGGGATTTATTTTTGCCGTTATGGTCTTGTTTAGTATCGGCCCGGAGCCGATTATTTCAGAGTTTACCGGCGGACTGCTTTTGTATGACCTTATTCCGGTACTTATTTCCGTCTTTCTGTTTGCTGGCTTATTCCTGCCGCTGCTGCTTAACTTCGGCCTGCTTGAATTTGCCGGCGCTCTGCTCACACCTATTATGCGGCCGCTGTTTAAGCTCCCCGGACGGTCTTCGATTGACTGTGCGGCCTCCTGGATGGGAGACGGAACCATCGGCGTACTGCTGACAAACCAACAGTATGAACAGGGCTACTATACTAAACGTGAAGCGGCCGTGATCGGCACGACTTTCTCTGTCGTTTCCATCACTTTCAGTATTGTAATATTAGAGCAGATGGATCTGTTGAGCTATTTTCTCCCTTATTACTTTACAATTATCGCAGCAGGTTTTGTAGCGGCTGTTATTATGCCGAGAATTCCTCCGTTGTCCAGAAAAAAAGATGACTTTTTCAGAACACGCACGAAGCAGTCCTCGGAAGAACGCCCGGCTTCTGTCAGCACGTTTTCCTGGGGTATCCGCCAGGCGGTTTCTAAATCCGGCGAAAATGGCGTTCGTTCTATTTTTACCGGCGGTATCAAAAATGTTCTCGACATGTGGATCGGCGTTCTGCCGATTGTGATGGCGCTTGGTACGCTGGCAGTGATTGTGGCTGAATTTACTAACTTCTTCGCCATCATTGGCGCTCCATTCGTTCCGCTGCTGACACTCATGCAGGTTCCGGAAGCGGCCGCAGCGTCTGAATCCATGCTCATCGGATTTGCCGATATGTTTCTCCCTGCTATCTTGGGATCTGGCATCGAAAGTGATATGACCCGGTTTATTATTGCCAGTTTATCCGTTACCCAGTTAATTTACATGTCTGAAGTCGGCGGACTGCTTCTTGCATCAAAGCTGCCGGTATCGTTTCTTGATCTTGTTATAATCTTTCTGGAACGGACCATTATTACACTGCCTGTTATTGTAGTCTGCGCCCACTTTATCTTTTAATCCAGAAAAAAAAGCATCCGCCCCCGAAAGGGCCGGATGCTTTTTTATACTTCTTTTCTCTCTTTTCCGTACCATTCATCAAGCACTTTAGCATCTAATACTTGTTTATCAATAAAAGCCTGCTGCGAATCATTAAATACATCTTTCCAATTCACGTCCAGGTCCTCGGCATGTTTTACTGTCGTAAGAAGCTCCTGCCATGCCACGTAACGTTTGTACCAGAAAAACTGCGGCTGCTCGTTCATATAAGGATATAAATCATCAAATGCAGTGTGCTTACAGTCGATTGTTCTTTCAAATTGTTCTTTGGATTCTTCAAGCTTATGAATTAGATATTTCCCAGTATCTTTTGACACGATCCATTCACTCCCTATCCCTTACCTTTACCCCATTTTATAACAACTTGTTTCGATAAGTAAACCGAACCGGTCAGGAAACTTTCATTCTGTTGTTTCCGCTTGCAAAAAAATAACAAAAAAGCCCTCCAGCCGGAGAGCTTCTTCAATCAGGATTCTAATCAGCTGATGCCGCGCATCCGCTTTTCCATGTTATTCATCTTAAAATCTTCTTTAAATTCTTTTTCAAAGCTTTTAATTAATTTAATCAGCTTTTTCTTTGTATAGGAAGAGCTTAACAGTCCTTTATTAATCAAATATTTATTAAGAAAGTCCATCCGTCCGCTTTCATATTTACTGCGGTTATCCACGAGTTCTAAATAAGTGTAAATCGCAGCCTCCAATGAATCTTCTGCATCAGCAAAGTCATTGTAGCGATCCAGAAACATCCGGTAATTATTTTCACTCAGCATATTCAATAGTACAGTCATAAACTGCTCTTCTCTACCTTTTATACTGTAGCCTTTTTTCTCCAGAAGCCGGATAAAAATGGAAAGATCCGTATTGTAAAAATCCAACGCCAGGCGCATTTCACTTGTCACATGCAAAGAAATAGAAAATTTACCCTGTGAACGGGCAAGGAGACGATTATGAAGCGCTCTCGCTACCCCTGCATTCAATAAAAAAGATGGATGAATCGTATATAAATATTTTTCCATTTCTGAATAAAGCAGATGGTTCTGCTTTTCTTCGACTGTTTTTTGTTCTTCATACATTACTTGTTCGGACGCAGCATATGCTTCCATTCTTTCAGCGGTCTCGTTGGACCATACCGTTCTTTTCTGGCTGTATTTCTCTCTCAATGCTTTCAACATGTGAAAGCCCCCCTTCATGCTTGGACTCCATATCTATTTTATGTCCCGTTTTTATGATTGTCTGATCGACCAAAGAGTAGTGTATCATACAACAATGAAAAATAAAATAGAGTATATGCAAGTTTATGAACATAAATAAGCGGTGAGGGCTTCTGAATAAGCTAAATCATCATATATTCCGTTTTATTCACATATATGGCCTATAATTTCGTAAATAATAGAAGCAGGCTAATGACGGTCCAGTTGTTTAGATTGAACGAATGTTTTCATATACTGCCTTTTGGAACGACCTAAAAGCTCCTGCATCTGCCCTGCCCATGTGATGGACTTCCTGCCCGACGTCCGGTTTTGATAATACGCCTTAATTACTTCGTCATAAGAGTGATAGGCTTCGCTCAACGCAGCCTTATCTTTTCTATAAGCTTCTTTATGAAAAACAGTTTCCAATGGAAGCCTTGGTTTAATATCTTCTCTTTTTTCAGGATATCCTACCGCCATTCCAAACAATGGGACTACATAATCCGGGGTTTCCACCAGTTCATCCACTCCCTGTAAGTTGTTACGTATGCCGCCTATATAGCATATTCCAAGTCCAGAGGACTCGGCAGCAACTGCCAAATTCTGCGCCGCCAGCGCAGCATCAATGACGGCCACCATAAACCCTTCCGTGCTTTCAGTGGAAACACTTATATCCGTATCACCTGTTTTCAACAGTTCTTCGTGACGGTTATAGTCCGCACAGAATAGAAAAAAGTAACCATTTTGTTCTACGTACTGCTGGCCTCCCGCTAGTTCGGCCAATTTTCTTTTTTTGAGCGGATCTTCTATACCAATAATCGTGTAGGCCTGAACAAAGCTCGAAGTTGAAGCCGCCTGAGCAGCACGTACGAGCAGTTCGACCGTTTCTGTATCAAGCGCTATGTCTTTAAACTGCCTGACCGAACGGTGGTCCAGAAGCGTTTCTATCGTTTTATTCATATTTATTCTCCTTTTTACGTTTATTTCGAAAAAAAAACACGCTGCATCAGCGTGTTTTATTGTGAGTTAGGTTGTAGGCAGTAAAAAAAAGAAATGCAGACTGCAGGCACTGCACGTCTTTTTTTCACTAAAATTATGTAAGGGTTCGTTTAAGCTACTAGACTTCTTTAGTGCCAAGGCTTATTTCCAGGCCTTCTTTGACACGCTCCATCGTTTCGTCGTCCAGATGAGTAATTTTATCTGTAAGGCGCTGCTTATCAATTGTACGCAACTGTTCCAGCAAAATCACGCTGTCCCTATCAAAACGATGTTTCTCGGCATCAATTTCTACATGGGTTGGAAGTTTGGCCTTTTTAATCTGGGCCGTGATTGCAGCTACAATAACGGTGGGACTAAATCTATTCCCAATGTCATTTTGAATGATAAGAACGGGTCTTACCCCTCCCTGTTCCGAACCTACAACTGGAGACAAATCAGCAAAAAAAACGTCGCCTCGTTTTACTATTTTTTTGGATGAATAGTGATCATGACTACGTTCACTCAACTCATCTGTTCACCTCCTTGGTCTTATTTCAGGAAATAAGAAACGCCAAAGAAGGCGGTTTCAGCTGCCTATCTGGCAGCTAAAACCAATTCTCCGACAGTTAGGGCTTCAGATTCCGCTTCTTCAAACTCACGGCAAACCTGTGCATTAAGCTGGGCCATTTCCAAATAGCCATGCTTCATTTTTTCCTGCATGTCTCTAGATTTTCTTTTCTTAATCTGTTCGAGAAGTACATCGTGAAAAAATGAATCTTTTTCCTGTTCCGTTAAATGTTTGATCTCAGAATAAAGATCTTCTCTAAGTTCAAACGCTACTTGGTGAAATGGTGACATATCAAAATGACCCCCTGCATATTTATTCCTTACCCTCAGTATAAAGCAAATATGCGTGTATTGAAAATAATATTTTTCTTTTTTTTGTATTTCCCTATAATAAAGCCTTTTTTATTGATAAATATAGGCTAAAGCTAGTGTCTTATTTTTATTTATCTTATCGAAATAAAAACTATTGCATTATACTATAATATTTGATATGGTGGCGTTACAACAAAATGTAATATCCTACTTCTTTTAGAAGAAGTGAGGTTAGAGGTGCAAATGCTATCAGTAATCTGCCGGAGAAACTTGAGTTTCTGTGAAGGCTGATAAAAGGAGTATTTGCCGAAGCTTCTATTATTCTCAAGAATTAGAAGCTGGTTTCGTATTTAACAGGTGCGGAACTGTCATGCAGCCACCCGGCTGTATGGAGGGCTATCTCACGCTTTAACGGTTCTTATAATCCCGGAAACGTTAAACAGCAATGAGGTCTCTCCTGTTGCTGTTTTTTTGTATGGAAAAACGCTTCGGGAAAGTACCTTGCCCTCACTCTATTCGTTTTGTGATTTTGAAACATAAATCTCAAGAAAAGGGTGATTGTAATGATGAATTTTGGAAGAATCAGTACAGCAATGGCCACGCCATTTGATAAAGATGGGGAGATTGATTTCCGCTCCCTTACGAGACTTGTAAACCATTTAATCAGCACTGGAAGCGAAAGTCTTGTCGTAGCAGGTACAACCGGTGAGTCACCTACGCTCAGCCGCGAAGAAAAGCTGATGCTTTTTGAACATGTTGTATACGTAGCCAACGGCCGGGTACCGGTTATTGCGGGTACCGGCTGTAACAACACGCACGCTTCTATGGAATTAACAAAACTTGCCGAAAAAACTGGCGTAGATGCCGTCATGCTCGTTACTCCTTATTATAATAAGCCTTCCCAGGAAGGTATGTACCAGCATTTCAAGGCCGTTGCCGAGGCAACGACCCTTCCGGTTATGCTTTATAATATTCCGGGCCGCAGTGCAGCAGGAATGATACCGGAAACGGTTATCCGCCTTTCTGAAGTCGAAAATATTATGAGCGTGAAAGAAGCGACCGGCAATTTGGACTGGGCATCACAGATCATTTCCAGCACTCCTGACTCCTTTCTCGTTTACAGCGGCGATGACAGCTTAACGCTGCCTATGCTCTCTATTGGAGGCACTGGTATTGTATCTGTCTCTTCTCACATTATTGGAAATGAAATGCAGGATATGGTGCAGAGCTTTTTAAATGGAAATATCGCTTATGCTTCCAAGCTTCACCGGGAGCTGCTTCCAGTCATGAAGTCTATGTTCTCCGCACCAAATCCAGTTCCTGTAAAAGCCGCTCTTGAAATGCAGGGCATTGTTTCCGGGGACGTTAGACTGCCTATGGTACGCTTGACAGAAGAAGAAGCTGCGCTGGTTTTTACCGCCATTGAACCGAAAAAATCGCTTTATGTTGGATAACACGTTATACTCATTATAAAAAACAGCCCCGCATCCAGCGGAGGCTGCTTTTTTTCGAAAAGAGGCACGAGGCTGTGAAACACCTTTTTTTATGGATTATACGGGGCTATCAGCGGTTTATTTCACCCTATACCCCACCTACCTGTCGTTTTTATCCTACCTGCTCCCAGTATGGATATGAAGCCTTTTCCCGATTTGGAGCCCTCAAAGGCGCCTGGCTCACGATAATACGAATTTGTAAATGCCATCCTTTTCACCCGGGCGGTATTGATTATGTCCCAGAGAAACAAAAAAAAGAAAAGCTTTAATAGGCTTTTCTTTTTTGTATCCACTTTTGTTCAAGATAACCTGTCCCCATTAAGACACCGGCTACAATTAATAAAAAGCCGACCCCCTGCAGCATATAGATAGATTCTCCTAAAAATATAACAGAACTTACCATTCCAAAAAAAGGAACAAAGTTGTTAAAAACGGCAGTTTCCCCTGCTCCTATCTTCTGAATGGATAAGTTAAACACCTGATGACCTAAAGCGGTTGCCAATACGGAGGAGCCAAGGAAAATCAGCCAGACGCCAGCCGGTATCTCTCCAAGCGGCGGCAGCCCTCCCGGTTCAAGCAGCGTACTAAACACGAATAACCCCGCCGAACCAATAACAAACATCATGCCGGTCACCAGCCTTGGAGACAAATCAATCGTCGCTTTTCTAATAAACACAAAGCTCAATGCCTGGGCAAACACTGCAGCAAGCATCAGTATATCCCCGGATGCCACACTCCCCGGCCCGCTCCCGGCACCTGCCGCAATGACCAGACAGACGCCGACAAATGCCGAAACAATCCCGATAAACTTAATTCTCGTAAAAGGGTCTCCTAAAATAAGCAGGGCCAGGATAGAGGTAAAAATGGGAACGAGTGCCACGATTAGCGAGCCGTTTACGGCCGTTGTGTTTGCGAGTCCAAATGCCAGGAACAGATGATGAGCCGTTACTCCTGTTAATGACGCAAAGGTAATGTACACCGCCTGTTTCTTCGTCAAACGCCGCCATTCTCCTTTGAGGGAAATAATAACTGCCAGCACTACGCCGGCTAATAGAATTCTCCATGACTGCATTGCAGCTGGAGGCACGTATTCCACCAGTATCTTAATCGCCACTACATTCATCCCCCAGGCAATCATTACGGCAAATAACAGCATATAATTTATCCACTGTGCTGAACCATTCATAAACAAGACCCCTTTATACTCCTATGCTTTGAAACCAGTGAAGCCCGCTTAATAAAAAGATAAAAACAACATACACCGTTACTAAAAAAGGGGTGTTTTTTTTAATCAGTTTCCAGGCAGGCACATTCATGAGATTAGACGCCATAAGAACCGAACCGGAAAAAGGAGAAAACTGCGTCGCCAGCATCCATGCGGCCAGCATCAGCATCCCCATAAACGAAGGCGTCACGCCAAACAAAGCCGGATCAAGCGAGCCTCCTATCCCAATAACAATAATAACAGGATGAATTCCTATAAAGGCCAATCCCATAGCCATTGCCATTAACAAGGCAGCAAGAACCGGCACCGCTCCCCCCGACCAATCAATTAATACACGGGTCAGCACGTCCCCAGCCGGACTCAAAGATAACGCCTCTCCAAAAAAACCAGCTGTAATAAAAATACCAAGTTCATTATATAATCGTTTAAAACTCCAGCTTACCTGCTCATGGGCACTTATAATATATCTCCGGAACATATGAAGCACCGCTGCCCAGATTAAAGGATAGATCAATCCCAATAAAACAACGACCGTCAGCATCCCGAACGGCAGGATCATTTCCATTGTAAAGGATAGGAGAAGCAAAAGAACAACAAATAGTAAGAACAGCCCAAGCTGCCTTTGCAGAAAAACCGGCTCTTTGTTTTCCGTGCGGTTTACCCGTTCATCCGGATCAGCAAATGCAGAAGACGGGAAAAACAAGGCTACAATCACACTATAAAAGACGGCCATGATCAAGCCGTAGCCTCCAATGTCTGTCCACGATAAATCGTATAGTACCAGAATCAGTGCTACATTAACAAAATAAGGGGACCAGAGCATGCAAAATCCAAAACCCCTAATAATCAGCAGGCCGAAACGTTTATTCTCGAAGGCGGTAAAACTCTCAGAACCAATTTTATGTACAAGCGGCATCGAACCAAGGTTTAATAATGATCCCATTCCGGCTGTTAACACATATCCAAACAGATAGGGCCTGGACCGGTGTTTTTGTTCTCTTTTCTGCAGGGCATGCTGCAGCGCTTTTAAAAAGCCGGCCCTGCTCATAAACACCCCAAAAAGCGGAACGAGGATAAACAAAGCAAGCAGGTTCATGTTTTCTCCTAAACTAAAGAGCATAAGAGAAAACGTTTCCCGATAGAATATAAACATCCAGAACCCGCTGCCGAGCAGCAAAATAATAATACTTCTCGTAAACCGATCCATTTTCGAAAGGGAAAATAAAAGCAGTACCCCGGCAGCCGTGCTGTATGTATACACAGCACCCGGCATGGAAAATATCTCATCAGCTAAATAAAACAAGACCGCCAGAAAGGTAATATAGCCCAGTAACCGTTCCAATATTGATATATGCTGCATGAGTTTTCACATCCCGCCCAATGCTTGTAGTAGAGTCCATTTTAAAACAATATTTTCATCGTACCACCTCCGTCGGGGTTTGCAAAGCACTCCTGCCCAGAGAAAAAGCCTCCGGCTGTATTCAACCGGAGGCTTTCGCTTCGTTTCCTATCGTTAGAAAAGCTGTTTGCTTTTACTCGAATTTGCTTCTTTTACGTAAAGCGGCCTTGGAACGTCTGCGAACGTTTCACATCCATTTTCCGTAATAAGAATAGACTCGGTAATCTCGACGCCGTAATTATCAAGCCAGATGCCCGGCATTAAATGAAACGTCATATTCGGCTGCAAAATCGTTTTGTCACCTTTTCTGAAGCTGACGGTATGCTCGCCCCAGTCCGGTGGATAGCTTAGTCCAATAGAATACCCGAGCCGGGACTCTTTGTAATAGCCGCGCTTTGCAATCGTACGGCTCCAGACCGCTTCTACTTCTTCTGCGGTCATTCCAGGCTGAATGGCATCAAGAGTTGTTTCAATGCCCTCCTGAACGACTTTGGAGAGTTCCGTTACTTTATCCGGTGCATGGCCGATGGCCATCGTTCTCGACATCGGCGTATGATAGCGCTTATAGGCGCCGGCTATTTCAATTGTTAGATAGTCTCCCTCTACGTAACGACGGTCTGTCCACGTTAAATGAGGGCTTGCCGTATTTTCACTCGTTGGGATCATCGGTACAATCGACGTGTAGTCGCCGCCGTATTCAGCTGTACCCCGTATCTGTGCTGCGGTGATGGCCGCTGCTACATCATTTTCCCTTACTCCTACATCTGCCGTTTCATAGGCTGCCGCCATTGCATTTTCCAGAATTCTTGCAGCCCGTCTCATATATTCTATTTCCAGATCTGATTTAATTAAACGCACCCAGTTAACGAGTGTATTATAGTTTCTGAATTCGGCATCGGGGAGCTGGGTTGTAATACGCTCATAGCACATTGCCGTGAAGTAAAACGAGTCCATCTCCAAACCGATCTTCCTGGATCCCTGACCAATCTCAATAAGAATATTTGCTACAAAATCCATTGGATGCTTAATAGAAGACTGCACAAACTCATCCGGATAAGGAATAATATGATTCTCGTCAAGCCAAGTGGTCACTTTTGCGCTGTGCGCATCCATTTCCCTGCCTATCCAGATAGGCTGCTCTTCGTCTATCATAACAACCAGTATTTGGTGTACGTAAAACGACCAGGCGTTATATCCCGTTAAATAGTACATGTTAGACGGGTTGGAAACGAGCAGCACTTCTATTCCATATTCCATCATTTTTTGCTTTGTATGGTTCATCCGAACTTTATATTCATCAAGAGGAAACATTTCTCCACTCCTTCACAGCCGATTTTTTTAAAAATCTTCCAACTTGAAACAAATAATCCGCTTTTCCGACATTTCCTCAATCGCAAAGGCTACTCCTTCACGGCCGAGACCCGAACCTTTCACTCCGCCGAAAGGCATCGCATCGATACGAAAATCACTGCTGTCATTTATCATAACGCCGCCGACGTGCAGCCTGCGCGCAGCCTTCATCGCAGCATCAATATTTTTAGTGAAAATGCCTGCCTGCAGGCCGTAGTTCACCTGATTGGATCGTGTAATCGCCTCATCAAGCGAGTCCACTGGGAAAATCATCACAACCGGACCGAATACTTCTTCTTTTACAATGGTCGCATCTTCCGGCACATTTTCAAGAAGGGTTGGATGATAAAGGGCCCCTTCGCGCTTTCCGCCGGCTAGTATATTTCCTCCGGCATCGAGTGCGTCCTCCACCCATTCCTGCACCCGCTTGGCTTCTTTTTCATTAATCAGCGGGCCCATGTCCGTGTCTTCAGATAGCTTTCTGCCTAATTTCACCGAGCTTACTGCTTTAGTCATGTGCTTTTTAAATTCATCATATACGCTGGATTCGATAAATATCCGCTGCACGCCGAGGCAGTTCTGCCCGGAAGCGGCAAACGCTCCGGATGTAAGAGAAGCCGCTGCTTTTTTCAAATCTGTATCCGCCATAACGATGGCCGGTGAGTTTGAACCAAGTTCCATGGATAATTTTTTAAGACCGGCTTTTTTTGCAATGGCTTCTCCTGTTTCCAGTCCGCCGGTAAAGCTGATCATGTTTACTTTACTGCTCTCTACAAGCGTGTCTCCAATGTCCCTGCCTCTTCCTGTAATAACAGTAAGAACCTTTTTAGGAAGCCCGGCATGCATTAGTGCTTCTGCGAGCTTTAGAGCGCTCAGCGGTGTCTCAGTAGCCGGCTTTACAATGATGGCGTTACCCGCAGCAATACCCGGGCTCACTTTGTGGGCTACAAGGTTTAACGGGTCGTTAAACGGCGTAATTGCAGCAATAATACCTACCGGAAAGTGATAATAATAGCCCATCCGGTTTTCATTTCCGGGCATTTGATCAAAATTAATTGATTCCCCTGTTAAGCGCCTTGCCTCTTCTGCACCAAGTCGAAGCGTTTCAGCGGCACGTTTTGCTTCCCCGCGCGCTTCATTAATTGTTTTACTGCCTTCTTTGGCTATCGTTTCTGCAAATTCTTCCCTGCGCTCATCAATATAAGCTGCTGCTTTATTTAAAATATCCATTCTTTCCCGTACAGTAAGGGATTCTGCAATAGCGGCTCCTTCTTCAGCCACTTGAATAGCATATTCCATGTCTTCCTTTGCAGCCGCCGGCACGGAATCAATCTGCTCTCCATTTTCAGGGTCATATACAGGAATACGATCTTCACGATCCACCCATTCTCCGCCTAAAAGCATTTTTCTTCCAGCTGTTTTCGTCGCCATATTGCTTCTCCACCTTTCTCGTACTGTTAAATAGATTATTTTTTCATGTTCAGCAGGTCTATCAGCAGGGCAAAACCGGTTTCCGGTATACCTGCCCCCGCACCAATCAGCGTCACAGGTCCCGATAAATCGCATTCGTACGTTACCGCATTCAGCGCGCCGTTAATTCCGGCAAGCGGATCATCGAGCTTTAAACGTTCCGGTGCAACGGAGGCAGTTACCCTGCCCTCTTCCTGGACTACTTTGCCTATCAGCTTCCAGGTTTCCCCGTTTTCTTTCGCTTCTTTCATATCAGCAGGTGTAAGGCTGGTAATGCCGCTTCTGGACACTTCTTCTTTTGTAATAGAGGCTCCCATTACGACATTAGCCATAATCACCATCTTGTACATGACGTCGTATCCTTCGATGTCATTCGTCGGATCTGCTTCCGCAAAGCCTTTATCCTGCGCTTCTTTTAACGCTTCCTCGAACTCAAGCCCCTGGTCCATCCTCATCAGCATATAGTTTGTAGTGCCGTTAAAGATGCCCTTGATTTCCCTGATATCGTTGCCTGCCAGAGAAGTCAGCGGCATGCGTATAGCCGGTGTCCCGCTCATCACCGTTCCCTCAAAAAGGAACGCTACGCCTTTTTCAGAAGCCAGTGCCTGCAGTTCTTTTACCGCAAGGGCTACAGGTCCTTTGTTGGTCAATACAGCATTTTTCCCGGCTTCGAACGCTTTTTTACAGTGGTCAATCGCCGGCTGTCCGGTATTTACATCCGTAAACGTAATTTCGATCATCGTATCGGCATTTGATTTTTCTATCGTTTCGATACTGTCCCAGCCTCGTACTAGCCCGCTGCTTTCCGGATAGCCTTCCAGCGTTTTGTGCTGTTTCAGAGAATCAAGCACCTTCTCGAGATCAAGTCCGTCCGGGTCATGAATGGACCCTTTGTACAAATCGGAGATAGAGACCACTTGAAAATCGGTACCGTACTGCTCTTTTAGTTTTTCTTTTTTATCGATGAGAATAGAGGCTAGTCCCTGCCCTACTCCTCCAAATCCAATAAATGCAAGCTTATGTGCCATACGCTCTCTCCTTTTCGGTTTACGTATTACTTCTTTTGCTGTGACGAAGGGCTGCATTTACTAGTATAGCTGCGCCGACTGGAAGCACTGCCTCTTCGAAATCAAACAGCGGCATGTGAAGCCCACTGTGGCTGCGCCCGGGTATTCCGGCTCCAATAAACATCATAGCCGCCGGCACTTCTTTCGCCACGTGGGCAAAATCTTCTCCCCCCAGCCCGTATGGCTCCTGCAGAATAGTCATTTCAGGAAACAGGTCTGCTACAGTATCATCTAGAAACTGCACCGTCTTCCGGTCATTTAATAAAGCCGGTTCCCCGCGGTGGGTAGAGAGCGTGTACGTTCCGCCGAGCGAATCAATAACATTAAATGCCTGTTTTAATTCCCGCTCCATCCGGCTGCGTGTGCTTTCGTAATAGCTGCGCATTGTGCCTCGTATATACACTTTGTCTGGAATTACATTGTAGCTGGACCCTGCTTTAATTTCCCCAATACTTATTACGGCAGGTTCAAGCGGAGAAATCCGCCGGGAACTTACTCCTTGAATGGCCTGCAGGAGAAACGAAAGCATCCACGTCGGATCAGTTCCCAGATGTGGATAGGCGCCGTGCCCGCCTGTTCCTTCAATAACTGCTTCAAAAGTATCCACGCTTGCCATACTCGCGCCTTCATGAAGTCTGACGCTCCCCAGAGGATGTTCCGGGTCTATATGGAGCGCATAAGCCTGGTCCACATCATCATAGATCCCGCTTTCCAGCATATAAGACGCTCCCGTTTTGCCGGCCCGGTCCGTATCTTCCTCGGCAGGCTGAAAAATAAATTTAATCGTTCCGGCTGCGTGCTCTATATTTTCAGCAGCAAGTCGTGCTGCACCCAGCAGCATAGCGGCATGAGCATCATGGCCGCAGGCGTGCATCACTCCTTCATTTTGGGAAACGTAGTGATGGTCATTTTCTTCTGTTATAGGCAGCGCGTCAATGTCTGCGCGCAGGGCGGTAACCGGACCTGTCCCCCGCTTCAGAATTCCAACGACACCGGTTTCAACCCCGGTGTCTTTTTTGCCTTTTAATACGGTCATTCCTCGGATTTTCTCCAGCTTTTCAGCAATAAAAGCGGATGTGTTTGTTTCCTGAAAGCTGAGCTCCGGGTATTGATGAAGCTCTCTTCTCCAGGAAGTAAGCTGCTCTGTCATAGCTTTTGCCTGAGTATAAATGTGGTGGCTGGAGTCCATGCATCTAGTCAACCTTTCTTTTAATAGCTTTTGGCTGCAACCGGCTCCGGCAGACACGCCAGGGCCTGGTTTAAATCTCTGATCAGGTCATCGGTATCTTCAATACCTGCAGAATAACGTACGAGGCTTTCCGGGATACCCAGTGCCGCTCTTTCTTCCGGCGTGTTTTCCACATGGCTCGTGGTTCTGGCCGGGCCTACCGTCGTTTCGACTGAACCGAGGTTTGCTGCTCTATTGGCCAGTTCCAATTTAGGAAGAAACAGCTTTACTGCCTCCAGTCCGCCTTTCATAGAAAAGCTGAACATCCCTCCGAAATCTTTCATCTGCCTTTTAGCGATGTCGTGGCCTGGGTGATCTTCAAGTCCCGGATAAAATACTTCGTCTATTTGATCATGATTTTTAAGAAACGTTGCAATTTTCATAGCGGATTCGCACTGCTGCCTTACACGGAGATGAAGAGTCTTCATGCCGCGGATCATAAGATAGGCAGCCATCGGATCCATAGTCGCCCCATTGATTTCACGATAATGATACACCTGTTCAACAAGCTCTTTGCTTCCACAGATTACGCCTCCAAGAGCATCGGCGTGGCCTCCAAGAAACTTCGTAGCACTGTGAAGAACCAGATCCACTCCGTATTCCAAAGGATTTTGGTTAATAGGGGTGGCAAACGTATTATCTACAAAAACAAGCGCTCCGGCATCGTGCCCGATTTTAACCATCTTTTCAATATCTGTAATTTTAACGGTTGGATTGGTCGGTGTTTCTAAATAAAGGACTTCGCAGCCTTTATTTACTTCTTCTTCAATCTGGGCCTCGTTGCCCGTTTCACAGAGCATAACATCTATATTCATCTGCGGCAGGAATTCGCTGAAAATCTTATTTGTCCCGCCGTACGTATCTTTAACAGAAACAACACGGTCTCCCGGGCGCAGAAACGTAGCAAGGGAGTTGCTGATGGCAGCCATTCCTGTTGAAAAGCTGGTTGCCGCTTCTGCTCCTTCAAGCTCCTGCACTTTTTTTTCAAAGGATTCAACGGTTGGATTCGTGTTTCTACCATAGATATGGCCTTTTGTTTTACCGATTGCTACATCATACCAGTGGTCTAAATCATCATACGTATAAGCCACGCTGTGTACTACAGGAACCTGGGATGCCCCAAAAGCACGGTATTCCTTTTCGCCTGCCCATACTGATTTTGTTGAGGCTTTTACGTTGTTATCTTTAAATTCTGTCATTTTAAACCACTCCTTATTCGTATACAATTTCCTGTCTACCTTTATTGTATAGAAAGATTTATTATAATCCATTCGTCAAATTGTATGAAGTTTCTGACTAAGCGTTTGACAAGTTGGATAATAGATTATCTCCCATAAACATATGCTACAATAAATGCAATAGAATACACTGTAGAAAAAAGTGGGGTGATACCTTTGTTTACCGTAAAAGATGTAATGGATCTTCCAGTGATGGATCAATCATTCCTGCTTACAGCTTATGAAGCAAGCAAACAAAACCAAGTAGAATGGGTATCAATTATTGAAGCCCCTGTAGAAGATTTTGTCCGTAAAAATGAGGTCGTGCTGACGACCGGTATCGGCTACAAAGACCATATAAACAGCCTGCTTACTTTTGTGCAGGAAGTAAGGGAGGCCGGGGCGGCCGCGCTGGTAGTGTCGATAGGCCATTACATACCACAGCTGCCGGAATCTGTCATATCCTATTGCAGTGAACAGAAGTTCCCTCTTGTTCAACTTCCCTGGGACGTACGGTTCAGCGAAGTAACCCAGCAGATCTCTTCTGCTTTAAACCAGGAAGAACGGGACGCTGTGAAGCGATCCGACGGCATTCGAAAAGAACTGCTGGAGATCGTCCTTCGCGGAGAGGGGCTTGGTGAAATCACCTTTTATCTTCAGCAGCAGCTGGAGATGCCGGTCATTGTGACAGACCGCCGCGGCCGTTTGAAACACCAGACACGAAATGCCGAAAGGCTTAAATTGCTTTGGAACGATTATCTTCTTAACCAGGGAGATCCTCTTTCCTACTCCTATGAAGACGGCGTGGACGCAAAGACCCTTCCAAGCAACATGCATTGGATCAGCACCAGCCAATCCAGCATCCTGCAGCTGACAGTGCAGACAGCACGGGAAATTCAGGGGTTTATTTTAATTCAGTGGCCTAGTAAAGGAATAAAAGCGGAAAAAGAACTGCTTGACCACCTCATTCTTTTAGAACATGCAGCGACAACGTCTGCTTTATGTTTTCTGCATGACCAGACGGCACTGGAAACCGAGCTTCGCTTAAAGGATGATTTTGTATGGAGCCTGGCTAAAGGAACGTTTGACTCGCTCGATGACGCTTTATCGCGGGCCAAATCTTTGAACTATGACCTGGATACAGAATATTTATGCCTGATCGCAAAGCCGGAAAACAACAGCCAGCTTTTTAAGCACGGCAATCACGCGTCGCATTCTTATTCTACCTGGCTCCGCTCCATTGGGGACGTTCTTGAGGAAGAAACGTACCATGCCGGGCGCACTATGAACATAAAAACAATGAGCACCTTCCAAAAAGAAGAATTGATCATATTTGTGGAACTTTTCACCGAAAAAAGCATTGAAACCGCCTATCCTTTTATTGACCTGCTGCAATACCGGCTTGAACAGAAAAACCCCCAGGCTGTTGTATCCTGGGGAGTGGCAAAAACGTATGGACGCTACTGCTTTAACGTTAGTTTTCAGGAAGCAAAAGCGGCGCTTGATATCGGGCATGCCCACAAAGAGAAGGGATTTATCAGCACATTTGCTGACACTCGTTTTGACCGCGCTTTATTTGCCATGACGGAAAATGAGGAACTTGAAGAAATTACAGAGATTACTATCGCTCCTCTCCGGAAGTATTCAAAAGAAAGGGGAATAGACCTCGTGCACACTTTTGTCGTCTACAATCAGCATAAAGGAAATGTGAGCCAGACGGCACGGGCATTGAATCTTCACCGCCAGTCCCTTTTGTACCGGTTGAAAAAAATTGAGAACCTTACCGGCTGCAGCCTGGATGACTCTGACGAACTGTTTCTTATTGATTTATCCGTAAGACTTCATATGCTTCGTTCCGGAACGCCCTACGGCTTTTCGTCTTTGCATTAAAACGTATAATCTTCGGCTGCTTTCTGCAGTGTCTCGAGAGACTTCTTGTCAAAAGGAGTCTCTTTGTTTTCCAATTCCTCAAAATAGGCAGTGTATGCCTGCTTTAATGTTTCGTTGTAGCTGCTGCCGCACAGCTCGGCCTCTTTAACCATAGCAGTTGGAATCCAGACTTTTTCAAATTCCGCCAGCGCTTTACGCTCGTGAAACATCGCTACATCCACCTGATTCGGATTATGCAGGTCCCCCTGTTTTGGATGTTTACGAACTTCCCGGACTTTGATCAGTGATTTATCGTTTTTTTCATCTATTTTCTCTCCGATGTATACCCCTGTTTTATAAGGAACACGAACAATAGCTGTTTCCATAGTATCTCTTCCTCCTGTTTAGTAAATGTTTCAGCCTCCGGGTGTTATCAGCACAAACCAATCCCACAGTCTTTCAGACCAGGGAGTTAACGTGTCATCTGCAAACGGACGGAGACTGCTTAGTCCGAACACTTCGTCTGCTACTATAATAGCAAAGGAAAGCATAACCGTAATAATGGTGGCAGTCAGAATCAATACAATCACCGCAGCATAGACGGCTAGTATTCTAAGTAGAAATTTCCATGCTTTTTTCATAATTTCCCTCGTTTATTTAAGTGTTTTTTTCATCTTACCAAAGTTTTGCAAAAAAATCATTTTTAATATGGTTTGTGAAATTATATAAAATGCCTAAAAGAAACACCCGGCTGCCCGGGTTATTCTTTTATACTAAATTGGTTGCACCCATTAAATATCTATCGCATTCTCTGGCTGCTTCACGGCCTTCGTTAATAGCCCAGACGACAAGGCTCTGCCCTCTTCTGCTGTCACCGGCTGCAAATATGCCTTCACGGTTGGTTACATATTTACCGTATTCCGCCTTCACGTTGCTGCGGCTGTCGGTTTCTATTTTCATATCTTTTAAGATGCCCTGCTCCGGTCCGGTAAACCCTACCGCAAGAAGAATCAGTTCAGCTTTCCAGACACGCTCTGTATTTGGAATTTCTGTACGGATTTTTTCTCCGTCTTTCCATTCCGTTACTACATCAATCGTATGAAGCTCTTTTACATTCCCATTTTCATCGCCGACAAATTTCTTTGTCATCACTTTATACGCACGTGGATCTTCTCCAAACACAGCTTCTGCTTCTTTATGCGCATCTTCTTTGCTGTGAACGATTGGATAAAGCGGCCATGGATTGTTTTCTTTTCTTTCCTCATCTTTTTGCACGTTAATATCAAATTGAGTAAGTGACGTACAGCCGTGGCGGAGAGATGTTGTTATGCAGTCTGCTCCGGTGTCCCCGCCGCCGATTACGATGACATTTTTATTTTCCGCATTGATATATTTATTATCGGAGTACTCTGAATCAAGAAGGGATTTCGTATTCTGGCGTAGAAAATCCATCGCATAATGAATCCCTTTGAGATCATTTCCTTCTGCCGGGACGTCGCGGTGTACTTGAGAGCCCGTGCACAAAATAACAGAATCGTAGTCGTTGGTCAGCTCTTCTGAAGAAATATCTTTGCCAATTTCTACGCTGGTGCGAAATTCAATGCCTTCTTCTCTCATAATATTCAACCTGCGGTTAACAATATGAAAAGGAAGTTTCACGTCAGGAATACCGTATGTCAGTAAACCGCCGATCCGGTCATCTTTTTCGAACACCGTCACCGAATGGCCGGCTTTATTGAGCTGGGCGGCAGCGGATAGGCCGGCCGGCCCTGAGCCGATCACGGCTACTTTTTTGCCGGTTCTTTTCTCAGGAATCTGTGGTTTAATCCATCCTTCTTTAAAGCCTTTTTCTACAATTTGAAATTCTATCGATTTAATGGAAACAGGATCATCGTTGATAGCTACCGTACAGGAACCTTCGCATGGTGCCGGGCAGACTCTTCCAGTGAATTCCGGAAAATTGTTCGTTTTATGAAGCCTTGTTAATGCTTCTTTCCATTTCCCCCGGTACACTAAATCATTCCATTCAGGAATAAGATTGTAAACAGGACAGCCAATATCGCCGGAACCAGGCATGGATGTACCTGTCTGACAGAAAGGGATTGCGCAGTCCATACAGCGCGCTGCCTGCTTTTCTACTTTTTCTTCAGGCATAATAATCGTAAACTCCTGCCAGTTTTTCACTCTGGCAAGCGGGTCTCTCTTTGATGGAGTCTCTCTTTTATACTCCATAAATCCTGTAGGTTTCCCCATTTCCTTCACTCCAAACATTCTTTTCTAGTCAATCTATGTGTGAAAGCAGGGGAAGAAAAACGTCTTCCCTTATCCTGCCTTTTTAGTTTTTACCAGCTTCCGCCTTGCTGAGCTTGCTTTCATCAAAAGCCTGCATGATCGCTTCCTGCTCATCAAGTCCGCTGTCTTTTGCTTTTTCAATAAACGACAGCATCTGCTTAAAGTCATGCGGTATTACTTTTACAAATGCATTCACTTTATTGTCCCAGTCCTGTAGAAGACTCTCTGCAAGGGCACTATCTGTATATTTGAGGTGGTTTTCCACCATCTGCTTTAGTTCCTTTTTGTCTGCGTCGGTTTCCACTTTCTCAAGATGCACCATTTCTGTATTGCAGTGGGTTTCAAAATGACCGTCTGTATCAAGAGCATACGCCACTCCGCCGGACATTCCAGCTGCGAAATTCCGTCCGCAGGTGCCCAGGTTCACGACAACTCCGCCGGTCATATATTCGCACCCGTGGTCTCCAACGCCTTCCACAACGACATTTATACCGCTGTTTCTAACGGCAAAGCGCTCTCCCGCCATTCCACGTACATAGGCTTCACCGGAAGTAGCTCCATAAAAGGTGGTGTTTCCAATAATAATGTTTTCCTCTGCAATGAATGTAGCCTCATCGGGCGGCACTACAGTGATCTTTCCACCGGATAAGCCTTTTCCGATATAGTCATTGGCATCGCCTATCAGGTTCAGCGTCATCCCTTTTGGAACGAATGCACCAAAGCTCTGGCCGGCGGACCCTTTAAAGGTAAACCGGATCGTATCATCCGGCAGCCCGGCACTTCCATACTTTTTCGTAACCTCACTGCCGACAATGGTTCCTGTTACCCGGTCCGTATTCTGAATTGAAAATTCTCCGAATACCGGCTCACCGTTGTCAAGAGCTGGCTTTGCGGCTTTCATCAGCGTTGTGCGGTCAAGTGAAACATCAAGGGAGTGATCCTGTTTGATTGTTCCAAAATGCTTGGACTGGTCCAGCTTTCTTGGACGATACAATAAATTAGTCAGATCAACTGTACTTGCTTTCCAGTTGTCTACTTCCTGTTTCTGCTCCAGAAGGTCCGTGCGTCCTACCATTTCATCGATGGTTTTAAAACCAAGCTCTGCCATGATCTCACGCATTTCTTCTGCTACAAATTCCATAAAATTGACTACATCATCCGGTGTGCCCATAAACTTCTTGCGAAGTTCCGGGTTCTGCGTTGCTACGCCGACCGGACACGTATCCAGGTGACAGACTCTCATAATAATACAGCCGAGAACAACAAGCGGTGCCGTAGAAAATGCATATTCCTCTGCGCCCAGAAGCGTAGCAATAGCTACGTCTCTTCCGGTCATCAGCTTTCCGTCTGTTTCCACTGTAATACGGTCCCGAAGGTTATTAAGCACCAGCGTCTGGTGGGTTTCCGCCAGGCCGATTTCCCACGGAAGGCCGGTATGCTTAAGGCTTGTTCTGGCAGCTGCTCCCGTTCCTCCGTCGTATCCGCTGATTACGAGATGATCGGCACGGCCTTTGGCAACACCGGCAGCGATCGTTCCTACTCCGGTTCCGGAAACAAGCTTTACACTCACCCGGGCTTCTGGATTGGCATTCTTCAAATCATGAATCAGTTCCGCCAGATCTTCAATGGAATATATATCATGGTGAGGCGGTGGAGAAATCAGGCCTACTCCAGCCGTGGTGCCTCTTACTTCTGCTACCCATGGGTACACTTTATTGCCGGGAAGCTGGCCGCCTTCTCCTGGCTTGGCTCCCTGCGCTATTTTAATTTGAATTTCGTCGGCATTTACCAAATAGTGACTTGTCACGCCGAATCTTCCGGACGCTACCTGTTTAATCGCACTTCGTTTCAAGTCTCCATTTTCTTCCGGATTAAAACGCTTCGGGTTTTCCCCGCCTTCTCCTGTATTGGACTTTCCTCCAATTCGGTTCATGGCAATCGCTAATGCTTCATGGGCTTCTTCCGAAATCGACCCAAAAGACATTGCTCCTGTTTTGAATCGTTTTACAATATCGGATACCTGCTCTACATCTTCGATAGAGATCGGGTTCAGGCCATTCTTTTTAAAAGCAAGCAGCCCCCGGAGCGTCGTTTGATCTTTTTCCTGCTTATCGATTGCTTCGGAATATTTCTTGAATAACTTATAGTCCTTGCGTTTAGTTGCATGCTGAAGCATATGGATCGTATGCGGATTATACTGATGCGGTTCACCATTTCTTCTCCATTGCAGATCATCACCCGGATCGAGGGTTTTGTCCTGTCCTGCAAGTTCCGTATAAGCACGGCGGTGCCTCATCATCACTTCTTCACCGATCATATCAAGCGTTACGCCTCCGATACGTGAAGGTGTCCACGTAAAGTAGTCGTCCACCACCTGCGTATCAACACCGATCGCCTCAAATATCTGGGCGCCGCGGTAGCTCTGAATAGTGGATATGCCCATTTTGGACAGTACTTTCATAACTCCCTTTGTAACGGCTTTAATATATGTCTGAACGGACTCCACGTAGGAAGTATCTTCGAGCAGGCCGTCCCTGACCATTCCATCAAGGGAGTCGAACACGAGATAAGGGTTCACTGCTTCTGCACCGTAGCCCAATAGCACGGCAAAATGGTGTACTTCTCTTGGTTCTGCCGATTCAACCACCAGACTGACCTGCGTACGCAGACCGTTACGGATTAAGTGATGGTGCAGTCCGGACAAGGCAAGGAGTGCTGGAATTGGAGCATAGTTTTTGTTAACATCCCGATCGCTTAAGATAAGGATGGTAGCGCCCTGCTCAACGGCACGGTCAGCTGCATGAAACAACCTGTCCATCGCAGGTTTCAGGCCTCTTGCCCCTTTTTTGCTTTTAAATACCATAGAAAGCGTGACGGACCTTAAGCCTTCAGTTCTATTTGACCGAAGTTTTGCTAACTCTTCGTTGTTAATAAACGGCGTTTTCAAATAAAGATGTCTTGCACTTTCCGGTTTCGGATGGAGCAGGTTGCCCTGACGTCCAATTGAAGTGCCGACAGCCGTTACCAGTTCTTCACGTATTGCATCAATAGGCGGATTGGTCACCTGGGCGAAAAGCTGTTTGAAATAATTGTACAAAAGCTGCGGACGTTTAGAAAGCACCGCCAGCGGGGAATCGTATCCCATAGAGCCAACAGGGTCTGCTCCTTCGAGCGCCATCGGTTTGATCATTTTTTCCATTTCTTCATACGTATAGCCGAAAGCGAGCTGTTTTGTTTCAAGCTGCTCGAAATCCGTATTGTAAACCTCACGGCTTTCCAATACATCTTCCAGATCAATCATATGTTCTTCTACCCACTGCTTGTAGGGCTTTTCGGAAGCAATTTCGTGTTTGATCTCTTCATCCGGAATGATTCTGCCTTCTTTCATATCTACAAGCAGCATCTGACCGGGGTGAAGTCTTTCTTTATAAAGTACATCTTCCGGCTCAATATCAAGAACGCCAACCTCGGAAGACATGAGTATGTGATCATCTTTAGTTACATAGTACCGGGCAGGACGGAGTCCATTCCGGTCCAGACAGGCTCCTACCTGGCTGCCGTCTGTATAGGCTATCGCTGTAGGGCCGTCCCACGGCTCCATCAGCGTGCTGTGGAATTGGTAAAATGCTTTTCTTTCTTCGCTGATTGAAGCATCATTCTGCCATGGCTCCGGGATCATCATCATTGCTGCATGAGGCATTCTGCGGCCGGCAAGCGTCAAAAACTCAAACGCGTTGTCAAACATAGCCGAGTCGCTTCCGCTTTGGTCGATGACAGGAATTTTATTAATATCTTTTTCGAACACTTCTGAACGAAAAATAGCTTCTCTGGCGTGCATCCAGTTTACATTTCCTTTGATTGTATTGATTTCGCCATTGTGAATTAAATAACGGTTCGGATGGGCTCTTTCCCAGCTTGGAAATGTATTCGTTGAAAAACGCGAGTGAACAAGCGCCACCGCTGTATCAAACGAAGGATTAGAAATATCAAGATAAAATTCCTTTACCTGTGCTGTTGTAAGCATGCCTTTGTAGACAATCGTCCGCGAAGAAAAGCTGGCAAAATAAAACGCATCATTTTCCTGAAGCCCGTTTTGCGCTTCATCTTCGCTGCGCTTTCGTATAACATACAGCGCCCGTTCAAATGCTTCCCTGCTTTTTATATGATCAGGACGTTTCACAAACACCTGACGGATCGTCGGCATCGCTTTTAAGGCAGCTTTTCCGAGCGTGCTGTCATCATGCGGCACATCTCTCCACCCAAGAAGTTCTGCACCTTCCTGGCTGATTATATCTTCCACCTGCTGCTCGCACTTTTCGCGTCTTGATGCATCATTGGATAGAAAGGCCATTCCTACTCCGTAAAAGCCTTCCTCAGGAAGAGAAAATTCTAAGTCCGCTTCTTCTTTAAAGAAACGATGCGGAACCTGCAGCAGTACTCCTGCGCCGTCTCCTGTGTTTGGCTCATCACCCTGGCCGCCTCTATGTTCAAGATTTCTTAAGATCTGCATCGCTTTTTCTACTATATCGTGCGACCTTTTTCCTTTAATGTTTGCAAGAAAACCAATACCACAGTTATCATGCTCAAATTGAGAGTCATAAAGACCCTCCCTCCGTGAATATACAGGCTTTGTCATTGCCCTCTCCACCCCTCTGCTACTATATATAATTCATTTACTTCTTATTTAATATACAAAAGCATATCATTTTTCTGACATTTCGGCAAATTATATCCCATGAAAAAAAAGTATTGAAAACGCTTTCTTTAGGGGTTTAACAGAATTTTTTATTTATTCAACGAATGTATAGTGATAAAAGCTATTACATATTTATACAACTACTTCTGCCAAACATTTTCTGTCGTAAATGTAATCGACCGATCCCCGTCAGCCTTTCCCTCTTCGTTTACGAGCCGTTCTGTAATCTCTACTCCGCCTTTGTTATTCATTAACAAAATAGTTTGAGATCTTGTTCCGTATTCTTTCATTTTAATAAAAACCGAGGAAAGGTTCTTTTCCAGGTCTTTTCCCACCCCGGTATCAGGAAGGTCCGGCTCTTCATACTTCCGTTCGCTTGACAGGCAGGAAAACAGCTCTTCTCTGCTGATCTTATCACGAGCGGCAGCTCTACTTACCCCTGCCTTTAATTCCTCTACTTTCGGCCACGGGGTATCAAGCGCTGCGTTACTCAGGCCGTAAAGCCCTTTTTCAAGCCGCACAGGCTTTTGGTCGCTTTGGTTGGAGTGATAATACACTTCTTCAAGGCTGCCCGTGAGCAGATTATACCCCGAGTAACGGTACCTGCTTGTATGAAGCGCTTCTAAATAGCTCTCCAGATTCTCCGCTTCCAAAGCTTCCTTCACAATAAATCCTCTCGACAGATCCCCCGGCTGTTCCAGTGGATTTCTTACATTTGTGACGAGGGCAAAACGACCGGCTTTTGTCACTCCCATCCAGGTGCCGCCAAGCTTTAAGTCTTTGCCGGCGATAATAGGAGAGTCTGTCCATTCATGGAGCGGCTCTGTCGGTCTCTCGAAAAATTCATCACGGTTGGCGGCAATGATCAAAGGATAATCTGATCTCATGTTATAGCTTATTGTCAATAAACACATGTACGTCTCTCCTAATCACTCATCTATATAGTTTACTTTTCTTCTTTTCTTATATGTTTCAAAAACGCCGTGATAATGCAGAATTTCCGCTTCTCCCTGCTTCCAGCATAAAAGAACCGGACTGCCGTCTATCTTGGCCGGAAAATCCACGAGACCCTGATCAATGCTTTTTACAAAAATGCTCTGCTTCTCCAGCTGCTGTATAAGCTGGCGGGACTGAAACTCCCAAAAATCTATTCTTGCTTCCAGCATAAACAGTTGTTCTTCATCTGCCTGACTGCCGGCAGAACTTTCCTGCTTGTGATGAAGACGCACGGCCAGCAGTTCCCGGTATTTCAGCTGCAGTTTCTGCAGGGCGAGCATTTCCTCAGCCAGGTCTTTCAGTGTTTTATTTGCTTCTTCAAGGGTAAAATAATAGGAAAACACGTTAAACGCTCCTTTTTTATAACAAACCGCCTTCTATCTGTTTCTACTGGTTTATCCAATGAAACGAGCGATGAGGTTAATCGTATCTAATAATGAGGAAAATAGGAAGTCATTTGCACACAGTTTCCGGCAAAATGATATAATATTTTCAATATAGATGAGAATGTTTTTGAACGAATCCAAAGGAGGATACAAAATGGATACGAATCAACACCTGAACGCAGATAAAGAAAAAAGTACATCCAAAGAGGCGGAAAAGTTTATACAGCGTTTCCGTGAATCTAAAGATACAGATGCACTGCTCACATCTCTTGGCGGACTGGGACAGTCTGAACAAAAAAGCGCCGGGGATTCCCTCGATTCACTAAAACGGCCTGTAAAGGAAATGATGAATCAGGAGGGAAATGATCTCCCGGACAGATTGTACGAGCTTAAAGGAATGGTCAGCGAGCTGGAGCCTGAATATTTAAATGAGACAAAACTGCAGAAAACCTGGAACAAGCTGCTCCGCCGGAATCCGATTGAACAGTATTCCAAGAAATATGAAACGGTAGAAGCCCAGGTGGAAAACATTGTGGAAGCCCTGCTTATAGGGCGCGATAAGCTGCAGGAAGATAACCTGATGCTCGATCAGCTGAAAATAACAGCACGTGAACGGATACTAGACCTCGAAAAGCAGATTGAAACCGGACGGCAGCTTAATGACATGCTTGAACAGGAAATGACAACGGAGGAATGGAAAGATAACCCGGCTGAACTTCAAAAAGGCCAGGTGAAAGTGATTTCACGCGTTAAAAATATGAGCCAGGCTGTTATGGTACTTCAACAATCCCTGGCAAGTGTCGATCTTATTAAAGAAAACAACGAAAAGCTGGAAGAAGCCGTATTTAACGCGATTACGATGACGAAGAATATTATTACGGTAACAGCATCCATTCAACTGGCCCTCGGCAATCAGCGTAACGTTATAAATGCAGTTAACAGCGTCAATGAAGCAACGGAGAACATGATATTAACGAACGCACAGATGCTCAAAACCAATACGGAAGACACACTTCGCACGCTTGAAGAACCGGCAGTGGCTATGGAAACATTCCGAAAAGCCTACGCCGATGTGCAGGCAGCTATTGAACTAACCGAACAGTCCAACGAGCGCATTGTCCACTCCGGCAAACAATTTATTTCCGAGCTGGATGAGTTGAATAAACAAATGAAAACAAAGCTGCTCGATTAAGTGAAAGCAAAGAGGTGGTAGACATGGCGAAGAATTGGATGGCTCATCCATGGGTGGACCGTTTTGTTCCAGACCACCGTCGACAAGTAGAAGATCAGATATTTTCCGATGCACACGGTCTTGTCATGATTCAGGATATGGAGGCGGCACTTGACCGGCTCATTGAGTTTGGCAAACAAGTTAAAACAACCCAGACCTTCAAAAAATCCGGGAAAACATTTTACTTCCGGCTCCGCGTTAATCAAAAAAGGATGCGGCTGCTGAGTTATGAAACGTATAAATCGGAGGCGGCCATCAAAAAGCGCGTCACGATTGAATATGTCCGAAAAGCTTACAATCCCGGTTCAAAACAAAATCGTTTCAAAGAAGCCTATATTCAATACCGTAAAAATGGCGAAACGTATTTACGCAGCATCCGAAAATCCCGTTTTTTTCAAGGGGTATTTTATAAACTGGAGCAGCTCGATGACCAGCTGCTCGGCAGAATTCCCGCGGCTGAACCGACAGCTTCTTCTGCTCTTACCACAGAAGACAAGCACTTTGTCGATTCTTCCGAAGAGCCGTTTCAGTTTATTTATAAAACAGAAAGCCACATTAAACTGGCCCGCTCCGGATTGTCGCGTGCTTCGGAACGCTGTCTTATGGAAATTGTGCAGGAGGCCCGGGAAATCACCAAACATTACGAGCTTCTTGATCTTGAGGAACGGTATACGGTTAAGCGCATGCTTCAAAAAGACATTCCTTCCCTGCTCGAAGCTTACCGCCTTCTTTCTCCGGACAATCAGCTTGTACGACAGGAAGAACTCACCTCTACTTTGCGGCAGATGCGTTCCACACTTGAAGAACTTCATCATAAAGTGGACACGCTGAAGGCAGAGCGTGTTGATTATTTGTTTAAGCTTCATGAAAAACGATACCCTCCAAAAGACCAGCGGTAGCCTGCGCCGCTTTTTGGTTTTATCTTTTTTGTAAACCCTTACATAAAAAAGGAGTGACACGATGGATCAATTAAAAAATATGACAAAGCTGGAAAACGACTTATGGATTTCAGATGGGATGGACTTATCGGTGCCGGGACGTACAGGTACCTATGTTTTACCGGGTGACAGCCTCGCAGTGATTGAAACGGGTCCAAGTTCTTCTATTTCCCATTTAAAAGAAAACCTTCAGGAAATTGGGTACTCTTTTAAAGATATCCGCTATATTATTTTGACGCATATTCATCTTGATCATGCCGGTGGAGCCGGCCTGCTGCTTCGGGAATGTCCGAATGCCGAAATTATCGTACATCCAAAAGGCGCCCGGCATTTAGCAGACCCATCCAGGCTTATAAAAGGCGCCAGAGGAGTTTACGGCGATGATTTTGACCGGCTTTTTAACCCGGTCCTTCCGGTGCCTGCAGCCCGCATCATATCCGCAGCGCCTGGGGAAACCCTCTCTTTATCCTCTGAGAGAACGCTGACTTTTTATCATACACCCGGACATGCTGCTCATCATATCAGTATCCACGACAGCTCTTCGAATGGCATTTTCACAGGGGATACGATCGGCATCCAATATGTCGATGCCACCGCTCATAACAGACAGATATTTCTTCCCACTACATCTCCCAACCAGTTTGATCCAGAACAAATGCTTGCTTCACTGGACTTTCTTCTCTCACTACAGCCTGCCGCTATTTATTTCGGGCATTTTGGCAGGAGTGAAGACATTACAGCAGTCAGCAGCCAGATCCGCTATTGGCTGCCTGTGTTTGTAGAACGGGCAGAAAAATTCTCCGGTGAAGATAATGCCCTGGAAAATCTCCAGAAAGATTTATACCGGGAAATTCTTGACTATTATGATCTTCCCCTGCTCGCAGAAGATGATCCGTTAACATATCTTCTGCAGCTGGATATGCACGTCTGTGCGATGGGACTTCTTGATTACGTTAAAAAGAAACAGCAGAATAACTAATTCTTGCGAAAAGCAGCCAAAATTGCTTATAATGGTTACATTTCCATGAACGATAAATAGTTATATATATGCAATTGGAGGTTTTTTTGTGAATCGAGCAGATGCAAAGCAACAACAGGGCCGGACCGTTTTGATTGACCTTGGAAACGAAGGGACATTTTTTGCTACATTACATTCGATCGTAACCCCGCCCCAGCAGGTATGGAATGGAGAAGTGACAGTGACCGGTATTTTTACACTGCCTGTCTTTTCTAAAATCGATACTCTGCTGGATAAGCCCGGCAAAACAATGCACGTCAACGGGCAGAAAATATTCCCGGTTTCTCCGGACCGTCAGCAGGTTTCTTTTTCTGTTACACTATCCGAAGCGATTGAAGATAAAAAAGCACAGATTACAGAGCGGAGCAGACAGAACTCCCTTGAGATGAAGCAGTACAATGATATACTCCGCCAGCTGTCCCCAAAGGATGCCGCTCTTCATCCTCCTATCGATGACGTCCACTATATTTATTATAAAATAGAAAGATCCAAAGACGTTATTTATTTAACCGAACCTAAAATGGGAGACGTGCTGGAACTGGCAAACTGCCCTTTTCAGCTGGAAGCAGCCGATCCCAAGCAGGGATGGATCAACGTCACCCATATTAAAGGGTTTCGTTTTGCCGATGAAGCCGGTGATATTTTGACACTTCGCAACCATGATTGGGTACGTATCCATCCAGAACAGTTTGAACCGTATACCATTCTTTTAACTGAACTGGATAAAACATCCCGCCAGGGCTTAAAACAGGCGCTTGTTCATTTTTCGCTAACAGACAGCGACCTGCTTGAATGCCATAACCGTCTTTTGTATGAGCTGCTGCAGAGCAGCCCGGAAGCCACGTTGAAGGGCGTTAATTTTATTTCCTACCAGCGTAATGGTTTGACGGTTATGATTCAGCATCACTACGTACGCCATATTCATAATAAAGAAACAGATTATGTATATGACCGGTTTGAATGCACCGCAGACAACGGGGAACGTAAAATTTATGTGTATACAAACAATGCGTATACAAAAAACGAGAAAACCGATCAATAATTTATAATAAAAAAGAAGTGCGTGCAGTTACTCTGCAGGCACTTCTTTTATTTTTGGTGCTTCTGAAAACCATTGAAGAAGCTCTTCTCCTTTTTTATCCTCTGTATCGCGGAGGTGAAATTCCCTGCCGCCGCTTGACGATAAAATATCGACCGTAATGGAACATAATTGATGCCTTTCCTGTAAATAATGATGCTGTTTTGTATAAGACTGGATGGCGGTTTTTGGAAGGACCGCATGCTGTTTGCTGACAAGACGGTTCTGCAGCACGAGCTTACTGCTGTTTTCAAACAAACCGGCCGCGCGGTACTGATTCCAGCCCAGCCAGCATAGTAGCAGCGGCAGCACAAACAGAATATAGCCATAAGGCACCCAGATAGCTGCGGCACCCGCCAGCAGCCATGATATCCAGGATGCCCTGAACATATAGCGCCTCGCCGCCCGCTTTGGTACATGGGAGAGATCCGGCTCCATCTGCAGATCGGGGCGGACGTGGCGAATTATTTCTTCTGCTGCGTGCCGCGGCCCAAGCGGAAGCAGTACGGTGGAAAATGATTCTTTTTCCGATCCGCCCCCCGCGCTGTCAATATAAATTCTCCACAAACCGAGCATCTGCTGAAATGGATTACACGTATAGCGGACGCTCGTAATTCGTTCGGGCCGGAGGGTAAGCTGCTTTTTCTCGAGCAGCCCCCGTTTAATAATCATTTCTTTATTAATCAGTGTAATTTCAAACTGGCCGTACTGCAGCATTGTTACAATTGTCGAGCCGGTCCAGGCAATGATCGCAATTAAAAATAAAAATAAAACAAGAAACCACAAGCTTAAATCCAGAATATACCCAACGGTGCTTTGGTAAAAGGATTCAGGAATAAATTGATCAAACTGCGAAAAGACAGCCGCCGCCGCTGAAAAAAACAGCCCGACCTTTCCGGAGGTAAGCCCTGCCAGAAGAATGTAACGGGTTGGTATTTTTTTTTGGTACGTTATTTCTTCCCGCGTTACTTCCTGCTTTGGATCTGTATCCAGCGCTTCGGCCTCTTCCAGATCTGCAGAATCCGGCGTTCCATATAAAAGAGATTCCCGGATTTCTTCTGCTTCTTCTTTTGTAAGTGCAATAATGCTTACCTCGGGAATGGTGCCGCCGCCTGCTGTTTCAATTTTAATTTTCACAAGGCCGAACGCCCTTTGGATAATTCCTGCTGATATATCCACAGACTGGACTTTTTTGCGCTGTATGTACCGCTTTTTTTTCACAAATATTCCCTGTTTAATGCGAAGTTCCTGTTCTTCCAACCTAAAACGGAAAAACAGCCAGGAAAATAAACTATGCAGAAATAAGATAAGCAGCAATGCTGGAAATATCCACTGCTGACCAAATAAAGTACCTGTACCGCCCGCGAAAAACGTTAAAATCAGCGGAAAAATAAAATCTTTTATCCGTGATACAAAAAGAACGGCTATGGCAGCTCCATGCATTCGCTTCCATTTATTCATCATCCGCATCAGCTTCTTTCCTGCTGTATAAGCTGTCTTCTGCCTCCGCCAGCCTGGAAATATGGTCCCTCAGCTCCTGCCCGACTTCCTCGGAAAGCGCCGGGATTTCATGAATACCGGCTGCAGTGGAGATGGTCAGCGCGGAAAGTCCGTATTTTTTATAAAGCGGTCCCTGGGCTGTATCTACGTGCTGGATGCGCGACATCGGAATAAGAGTATGCCTGGTGATGACTACACCGCGCCGCAGCTCTACCTCTTTTTCATATACTTCGTAGCGCCAGCGCTTCCAGGTCATTGCCGGAAAAAACCAGGCTTTCCATACGGCAAAGACAGCGATTACAGGAAACACCACGCTTACAAGCCATACCGGCCAGTCCTGTCTGATTGTAAAAATAAGCAGAGCAGTCGGAAGCGCCAGATAAACCAGCGCTTCGATCGCTCCTTTTATTCTCCATACAGATAATGCTTTTTTAGATATTTTTTGGGAAGGAAGAGGACGGGAATTCATTCGTCATCCTCTTCCACATAAATAATTGTGACGCCTTCGTTTTCCAGAACAGCAAGCGTTTCCCTGTTTAATTCTTCATCAGCCAGCAGGCCGAGCGAGCGCACCAGCTCGAGTTCATCCAGATGGCCTTTTTCCGCATCTTCCACGAGTTCCAGTGCTTCCTGCAGCTGCTTTTCTCTCAGCTTGCTTTTTACTTCGTCTTTTGTCATCGAAATTGCCTCCCGCCCTTAAATTATTTACCTTCTGACATCCGCTCGGTCATTTGTTTCCATACAGAGCCTTTTGCTTCTTCCCCGCCTTCAATACGCTCGAGTGCCATCTGCGCCTGAAGGGCCACTTCAAACTCCGTGTCTTCTGCAGCTTTCTTCAGGGCAGGCACAGCAGAATGATCCCCTACTTCATAAAGAAACATTGCTGCACGCCAGCGCACAAGTTTATTCTTGTCTTCCAGCGCCTCAATCATAGCAGGAGTGCCGCCGGTGTCGCCTAAATCGGAAAAACAGTCTCCGGCGGTCCGTCTGACGGTTACCGACTTGTCGTTTAACCCTATAGTCAAGTAGGGCAGAATAATCGGATCTTCTATCATTCCCAGATACATGACAGCCAGCCTTCTAATGGACGGCTTTTCATCGTGCAGGGCTTTCTCCAGAACCGGAATATCTTCTTTTTTGGGATCCATTTGTTCGAGCAGCGCGTACCGTTCTTTCCAGTCCGGAGCATCCAGCATATCAAGCGTTACTTTTTTAAAACGCTGGGCATACTGTTCGCTGTTTTCTTCTTCGGACAATGCCATTTTCACCAGACGGTCCAGCCGATCCTGGTTGTAGACAGCAGAGATCTCTTCCGCTACTTCTTCTCCAATCGCATCCAGGTCGTTTCCGTAACGAATGCCGTGCTCTTCCCATTTTCTCTGCAGAACAATGTTATCTTCTTCTTTCTGCGCCTTGAATGCTGCTTGCTGAAAGCGCTCAGGAAGTCCCTGTCTTTTCTCTTCTTCTCCGGCCATAATTTTCAGCTGCATCGGAATTCCTTTAAACATCTGCTTTTGGATCATAACTTCGCCAAATGCTTCCGTTCCTTCTTCTCCCCCATCAGCAGATACTTCCGCTTTTTCGCCGAATAAATTCCTTACCTTGGGAAGCAGTTCTTTCCAGTCTGCTTTCGGGTGGCGTTCAATTGCCATGAAATCGGCTACGTGATAAACGCCTTTAATTCCTTCTACCGTAAAAATATTCTGGATTACCTCCGGAGCCTCTTCTTTATTTTTCAACGTGAAGTTGTGGCTTTTTCCAGCCTCCAAAGACTCATCGAGCGTCAACTTCATCGTGTTTGGACTTGGTGTTGGTTCTATCGAAGTAATTCTCATTTTATCATCCTGCCTTTCCTGTCGTATCAGGTTTTCTTTCTTTTAAATTGTAACATACCCACGTTTCAGACAGCCAATCTCCACTATTTGTTTTCAAAGGAATATGTGGAGATTCATGTATGAAAAAGCAGGGATAGGGTATACTAGTAAAGAATTCAGCTGTACAGCTGTTAGAGGCAGTAGCACAAGGAGGTCATTACGATGAAAGTAGCCGTCTTATCCGACATACACGGAAACGCCAAAGCATTAAAAGCAGTTCTCCGGGAGCTTACGGACCGGAATATCGACAAAATGTACATCATCGGGGATTTGAGCTTTAGAGGTCCTGAACCAAAAAACGTCCTTGAAACCGTACGCTCCACTCCAGCTAAAGTATTAAAAGGCAATGCGGATGAATGGATCACAAGAGGCATAAAAAAAGGCGAAGTGCCGGACCGGGCGCTTGGCCTGATGAGCCAGGAAAGGGACTGGGCGCTGGAGCGTCTGACAGAAAACGATCTAACTTACCTGGCAAACCTCCCCACTTCTTTTTTGGACGAGCTTGAGGGTGGTATTACGATGCATGCCTTCCACGCTGTTCCATCCAATCCCTTCGATGTCGTGCCTGCAGATGCAAGTGATGAAGAAATGCTCGATAAGCTTGCTTCGGCTGAAGAAGCCGATATTTATATTTACGGGCATATTCATACGCCTTTTGTCCGAAAAATTGGAAACAAGACGATTGTAAATACAGGAAGCATCGGTCTGCCGTTTGATGGGGATCCCCGTCCTTCTTTTGCACTTCTTACGATAGAAAACGGCCAGGTGGAAGCTGTGATAGAACGCGTTGATTACGATAACACGCGCGTCATTCAACAGTATGACGCAGGCGATTACCCAAATAAAGACCAGATGAAAAACATCGTAAAAACTGGCAAAAAGCCCAAGTAAGGCTTCTTGGAACTACAAGCAGCTTTAAAATCCCGGACCAAACACAAAAAGAGAGACCTTTTGCCAATGGCATGGTCTCTCTTTTTATTTATTTAACGCTTTATTAACTGATGAATCCCTTGGATAATTTCCGGAAAGGAAGCTTTGTCCGAATAGCTTTTCTGTATTTCCAGATGTTCGTCCAACAGGAAAGTAGTCGGTACTCCACCGCATTGATAAGCATCATATACCTTGGTGCCGTTATCCTTTAAAACAGGAAAGTGGTAGCCCGTCTTTTCCAAGAAACGGACGGCATCGTCTTCCCTGCCTTCTCTGCCCGTTACGTTAATGGTTAAAAACCCCATAATGTCTTTATCCATTTGTTCATAAAACAGGTGTTTATAATGAAGGTCTTTCATGGAATCCGGACACCAGGATGCCCAAAACGTCAAAATCAGCGGTGTCCCTTTCCATTCTTCCAGCCGATGCATCGTATCACTGTGTATATCCGGCAGTTGAAAGTCCGGTGCGTTCATTTTCGATAACTCCTTATTTCAGCATGCTTTGCAGCTGTCCGTGAAGCTGTTCCAGCACATAAGCCGGATTGTCAAATGTATGCATTTTCTTTACAGACTTTCCATTTTTGAAAACAATCAGGCAGGGCACGCTCTGAATTTTTTCTGTCACAGCTTCCTGCGGTATTTCATTAATGTTTACTTTATAAAAAGGAACGTCATATAACTTTTTCATTGGTTCTATTACCCGTTCGGCAATTTGGCATGTTCTGCAGAAAGGAGACGCGTAAAACACTGCGCCGGATGGCTTTTCTTTCAGCAGCTTGAGATCTGTTTGATTAATCTGCTCCATTTTCTCCTCTTTCTACGACTCGTGGACGGCGTCATTCCACTTCTTTATATCATTGGCGACTTTAGGGAAATCTTCTGCAAAAGGATATTCTTTTAAGCTCTCTTTGCGGTCGAGGTCACTCATTTTGTTCCATACTGCCTTTAATTCGTTAGCAGCTCTGGTAAATTCCTGTAGTTCTCTTTTTAATTCACTCATAGGTTCTGCCTCTTTTCTTCAAAGGGTTTGAAACGCTTCAACTAATGCTTTACCGTATTGGGGAAGGTCAGGCGGACGGCGGCTCGATACAATGTGGCCGTCTGTAACGACCGCTTCGTCTTTCCAGACCGCTCCTGCGTTGGTCATATCGTCTTTAATTCCTGGTGTACTCGTTACCGTGACGCCCTGCAGAATCCCTGCACTGGCAAGTACCCAGCCGGCATGGCAGATCTGGCCGATCACTTTCTTGTTTTCATCCATATGCTTTACAAAGTTCAGGACTTCTTCATAGCGGCGCAGTTTATCCGGTGCCCATCCGCCCGGGACAAGAATTCCATCAAACTGGGCTGCGTCAAGATCTGTGAAAGCTGCCTCTGCTTCTGCGGGAACGCCGTATTTTCCTTTATACACACGGCCCTTCTCTTTTCCTGCAAGCACCACTTCGGCGCCTTCCTCACGGAGCCTCATAACCGGCACCCAAAGCTCCAGGTCCTCGAAATCATCTTCTACTAATGCAATCACGCGTGTATTGGTTAAACTCATATCCAGTTCCCCTTTCTCTTGCTGTGCTGTTACTTATTTCCCCTGTTTTTCCTATACGAAACGAATTTTCTGGGGCATTACCTGGAGCTCTGCTGTACTGACCGCTTTGTTTCCTTGCTGCCACATATCTTTCGGCAGTTTTCTGCCTTGAATCGTAAAACTAAAAGAATCCAAAAAGGGAAAAGGCTTCATCTGCACAGACGAGCTGTCCTGCCAAAGCGGATACACTTTTTTCTTGCCGAGAAAAGAAAAGCGGTGCCGGAATCCCTGCTGAAACCAGCTGATTTCCTCTGCTTTTGGGGTGCCTGCTTTGTTCATGCAGGCATATAATGATACATCATCAAAAAACTGGAGAACGCTCAAATGCCTGTCCAGACGACTTGTATCTTTTATTCTTTTTTTCCAGTCTTTCTGCCGTTTCTGCTCTCCTTCAAAAAAAGACACGCCTGCTGCAGACGTATCATTTTTTAGAAAGGAAGCATAATGCATACTCAACAGAATACCGCTGTACAAATCTTCTTTTCCTGCCGCTTCGATTCCTTTTTTATATGCATCCAGCTTCTCCTCGAGCGGGTAATTCAAAAAAGAGTAAGGATGACCTTCCGGAGAAGAGAGAACGACCCGGTCCAGAGGAATCCAGGCGTTGTCATGCCGGCGGATTGCATATAAAAGCGAATCCCACTTTTTGTCTTCTTTCCAATTCGGATTATTAATCTGCGCGGCTGCTTCTGCACTGAGCCGGGCATGTTCATGCTGTTCTATTAAAAAATAATATGAGGAGAATTCCTGGACAATCATGCTCTCGGCCTCCTTTTAAATCAAGAAGTTAAATAAACTTTCCTCTTTATCGATTTCTTTGTAGGAAAATCCTTTTTTGTTAATTCGTTCAATCAGAGGTTTATAATCTTTCTGGTTTTTTAACTCAATGCCGACGAGAGCCGGTCCATTTGCTTTGTTGTTCTTTTTATTATATTCAAACCGGGTAATATCATCGTCGGGTCCGAGAACTTCATCCAGAAATTCACGCAGTGCCCCCGCACGCTGAGGAAAAACAACAATGAAGTAATGCTGGAGTCCCTCATAAATTAAGGATTTCTCCCGCATTTCTTCCATTCTTCCAATATCGTTATTTCCTCCGCTTAAAATGCAAACGACGTTTTTTCCTTTGATTTCCTCTTTGTAAAAATCAAGCGCTGAAATAGGCATAGCACCGGCCGGTTCCGCCACAATCGCATTCTCATTGTACAGCTCCAGAATCGTCGTGCAGATTTTGCCTTCCGGCACGAGCTTAATTTCATCAAGAATCTCTTTGCATACTTCGTACGTAATATCTCCCACCCGCTTAACGGCTGCTCCATCAACAAACTTATCTATTTTCTGAAGTTCCGTGACGCCGCCGTTATCAAATGATGCTTTCATTCCAGCTGCTCCGGCGGGCTCGGTGCCGATAATCTTCGTGTTCGGGGAGATGGATTTAATATAGGTACCAACGCCGGAAGCAAGTCCGCCGCCGCCGATCGAGCAGAAAAGATAGTCGAGCGGCTCTTCTATGTCATTCATAATTTCCAGGCCTGCGGTCCCCTGGCCTGCAATTATTTTTTCGTTGTTAAATGGATGAATAAAAGCCATTTGATGTTCGTCACAGTAAGCCATCGCTTCCTTATAGGAATCATCAAACGTATCTCCCGTCAGAACAACATCTACATAATCGCCGCCGAACAGTTTAACCTGTCCCACTTTTTGGCGCGGAGTAGTCGTTGGCATAAAGATGCGTCCTTTCACTTTTAAGGCGCTGCAGGAATAGGCTACCCCCTGCGCGTGGTTCCCTGCACTAGCACAGACTACCCCATTTTTCATCGTTTCTTCGGAAAGGCTGTGCATCAAATGATAGGCCCCTCTGATTTTAAAGGACCGGACTACCTGCTGATCCTCTCTTTTTAAGTAAATATTAGCCTGATAGCGCTCAGACAAAACCTGGTTCTTCTGGAGAGGCGTATGATTAACAACGTCCTTCAGCGTTTGGTTCGCAATAATGATATCTTCTATATGAATCCTGCTCATTTGTCATTATCCTTTCTGCCTCACAAAACTATCCTGCACACATTCCATTATGCGCCTGCTGTCTTCTGTGTTCAACTGCTGTACATTGTACTACATCTGGGAACCTTTGAAAATAAAATGGAGAGGAAATACAGTGCTTAATTGATTAAATACAAAAAATTCACTATACTATATAATAGGTAAGCAGTTTTGTGTTATGTTTTACATAAGTTAAGCATTTTACAGGGGGTAAGCGTATGTACAAGTGGATGGCTGCATTAATGACAGCCGCAGTTCTAGCTGTTTGGCCTGCTTCAGCCCACGCATCTGTAAACGCGTGGAATGATGCAGAACCTTTATTACTTGTCGTATTGACTGTTTTTTCTATTGTAAGCATTATGGCGTTTATCTTTTTCATGGTGCGGGATAACGGTTGAAGAAGGGAAAATAAGCTTCCTGCAGGGACGGACTAATTCTGTTTCGGGGGGCTTTTTTCTTTTACCGTGTTCGTTTCTCCGTTCCTGCCGATTAAAATGAAAAAAACAGGGAATATAAATACAAACAAAACCGGAAGGACTGACGATAATGAATGATATGTTAAAAAGAGGCTTTTTTCTAGGTCTGGGAGCCGCAGCATACAGCCGGGAGAAAGTGCAGAATTATTTGGATGACTTGGTCTATAAAGGAAAAATCACACCTAGAGAAGCGCAGGAGTGGAAAGAGGAATTAATCCAGCGCGGCCGGGAAAAAGAAAACAAGTGGAGTGAAAAACGCAAGGATAAAACCGAGCAGTCTTTCAAAGATATGGGCCTTGCTACGGAATCCGATATTCTCCGCCTCGAAGAAAAGCTGCATGATATTGAACAAAAGCTTGCTGAGAGGCCGAAAAAAGACGGATGGGATCACCCGGCTGAGTGATACAGGCTGAGGAAAGGAAGCAGGAACCATGGCTATTACGAAAGGACTAAAGCATGCGAACCGATACAGACAAATTGCAACAACGCTGGCCAAACACGGCTTTGGTTATATACTGCGTGAGGTAGGACTATTCCATATCCTCTCTCTTCCTAAACGATTGTCTGCAGAATCGGATGATTTTAACGCGCAGTCGATCGGTACGAGGCTTCGACTCGTCATCGAAGAACTCGGTCCTACCTTTATCAAACTCGGCCAGCTTGTCAGCATGCGCAAAGATATTTTCCCCCCTTCTATTATAGAAGAACTGGAGAAACTTCAAGCTGAAGTTCCTCCTTTTTCAGTAGAGCTTGGAAAACGCATGATTGAACACGACCTTCATGCACCGGTAGACGAAATTTTTCAGTCCTTTACAGAAGAACCTCTGGCTGCAGCTTCTATCGGACAGGTGCACCATGCCGTTCTACATACGGGGGAAGAAGTAGCTGTTAAAATATCCAGACCCCACATTAAAGAAATAATTGAAAAAGACATTGACGTTCTCCGGGATCTTGCCAGGCTCTTGTGCCAGCGTTTCCACTGGGCCAGGTACTACAGGCTTGATACGATCGTGGAAGAATATGTAGAAGCTATACGTGATGAAGTCGACTATTACATCGAAGCACGTAATACGCAGAAAATAGCTAGAAATATGGAAGAATTTTCTTCCGTTTACATTCCTCATATTTATGAAGAGTACTGCAGCCGCCGTGTGCTTACGATGGAATTTATACAAGGCGAAAGCCTGCATCATTTGGAACATTCCCCGATAAAGTATGATAAGAAAAAACTGGCACGTCAGCTCGCTGATTCTTTTCTTCATCAAATGATGATTAATGGTTTCTTTCACAGTGATCCTCATCCCGGAAATATTATTTTTACAGGGAAAGACACGGCCGCCTATATTGATTTCGGACAAATTGGCCGGTTAAGCCGTTCGATGCGCTGGGAATTTGTCAACTATGTCATCGCCATGACTAAAAAGAAGCCGGATGAAGTGACAAAAGCTATATACGAAATGGCAGATTTTCCGGACGACCTGGATACCGAATTATTTACAGAAGATATTGAATACCTGTTATCCAAATACTACGAGACGCCCTTACATGACATGAGCATCGGAAAAGCCATAAATGATATATTTGCCACCGCCCACCGCTATGAGATTAAAATTCATAAAGAGTACGTTATGCTGGCCAAAGCCGTGATTACGATTGAAAGTGTCGTAGAAGAGCTTGATCCGGATCTCAGCATTATGGAGCTTTCCGAGCCTTATGGAAAACGACTTTTTAAAGAAAAAATTCATCCCAAACGGTATATGGATGAAGCAGTAGACGAAGCAAAAAAACAATCTGAATATTTATGGGACATGCCTAAACACATGCGCGATTCACTCGAGAGAGTGGCTAAAGGAAAAATCGGCGTTGATATGGATATTCCGGAAATACATTTTATTCTTAATAAAATGGACCGAATCAGCAACCGGCTTTCCTTCAGCGTCATTCTGCTTGCGTTTAGTATTATAATGGTCGGGCTGATCATCGGCTCCACTTTCGGCGCTTCCTCTTCTCCGCTTGTGCAGATCCCGGTTATTGAAATTGGCTTTATTATTTCCTTTTTTATGTTCATTTGGCTGTTATTTGCGATTTTTCGTTCGGGACGCTTTTGACGGACTTGCCAATAAACGGCAAATCATTTATTATAATGAGACTTTGTTTTATTGATTATACAGAGATTTGGCTTATCAGCCGGGTCTCTTTTTTATGGGCGGAGTAAATACCGGAAGAGGGCGGATGCAATGATTTCATGGGAATTATTAAATATTATTGGTACGATTGCTTTCGCTTTAAGCGGCGTGATTGTAGCGATGGAAGAACGATATGACATTATCGGTGTGTATATATTAGGTTTTGTGACGGCTTTTGGAGGGGGCGCGGTGCGTAATCTGTTGATCGGGGTGCCCGTTTCAGCTCTTTGGGACCAGGAGCTGCTTTTTACCATTGCTTTTCTTCTAATGACAGGGGCCTTTTTTCTGCCCCAGATCTGGTTCCGGCAGTGGACGAGATGGGGCGTCCTGTTCGATGCGGTAGGTCTTGCTGCATTTGCCGTCCAGGGGGCTATATTTGCTGCACAGATGGATCTGCCGCTGAGCGCTGCAATTGCTGCAGCCGCATTAACGGGAGCCGGTGGCGGGATCATCCGTGACCTTCTCGCCGGCCGCCGCCCGCTCGTATTGAGTCGTGATATATATGTAGCCTGGACGATTCCTGCCGGTTTATTAATAGGCAGCGGACTCATTGATCAATTCTTAGGCTATGTTCTTATTCTCGCCTCCATTGTTGCGCTCCGCATGTTGAGCGTTTATTATAACTGGCAGCTGCCCCGAAGACAGCTTCCAAGTTCATAAGCAAAGCCCGGTGCTTTCCGCACCGGGCTTTTTCCTATTTGTTTTCGTTTGTCTCAATCGGGAGATCCGGGTAGGAGGACCAGTCGCTCCAGCTGCCTGCATAGAGCCGCACATGATCAAATCCGGCTTCTTCCATGGCCAGGACGTTTACAGCCGCAGTTACGCCGGAACCGCAGTAAGAGACCACCTGATCATACTCCCCAAGCTCCTGGAAGTGTTCTTTGAGCTGGTGCGGGGTTTTCCATGTGTCTGACCCGCTTACAACATCACTCCAAAAATAGTGATCTGCGCCCGGAATGTGGCCGGCCTGCGGGTCTACTTCGTCTTTTTGTCCGGAATACCGTTCATAATCCCTTGCATCAATGAGCTTTGTTTTGTCATCATGCAGAGCTACTTTTACTTCTTCAATATGAACGAGCATATTCGGCTTTAATTCGGTCGTAAATATCTTTTTATCCGGCGCCGGAATGTTTGTATCTACCGGTCGCTTTTCTTTTTCCCAGGAAGAATAAGAACTGTTGAGCACATATACATGTTCATGCCCGAGATAGCGCAGCATCCACCATAGTCTGGCTGCCATTGCCCCGTTCTGATCGTCATAAACGACTACCTCTGTAGTAAGATCAATGCCCCACTCTCCTGCTTTGACAGCAAAGCTGTCCATATCCGGCAGCGGGTGCCTGCCTCCATGCTCTTCAGCAATATCAGATAAATCTTCTTCCAGGTGTGCATAGACTGCTCCCGGTATATGTCCTTTTTCATACTCCTGCCGCCCCTGTTCCGGCTCGCCAAGTGTAAAGCGGCAGTCTGCTATTACTGTTTTTGTTCCGAGCTTTTGTTCCAGTTCATCTGCTGTAATAAGATGCTTCACCTTTATCCCCTGCTTTCCTTCTCTTTCCAGGCGCTTTCCAGGCTCCGGAGTACATAATGGATAGATTGGTTCATCTCTTTAAATCTTTTTTCCTTTGTGTCCGGCTGAAAACACGTAACAGAAGCGATCGTCATATTCTCGTGCGTATCTTCGAGCTGCTTTTGATGCAGATAAACCGGCTGTTCTTTTAGTACCCATTCTGAAGCAAGTGAAAACCACTCATCGGCGAGCGTTTTCACTTTATCAGCAAAAGGTTTGACCGTTTCAAAAAAATAGTCTCTATTTTTCGCATGTTCCATGCGTTCTTCATAATAGCGCAGCATCGCTTCATTCTGCTCAAGAAGCTCTTCTGTCACTTCGATTAGTCTATTCATGCCAAAGCCTCCTTAATCGTTTTCATGAAGTCTTTGGGCTACCGTTTCCGGCTGAATCGCGGAAAGCATGACGTGGTCACTGTCTGATAGAATAATGCTTCTTGTTTTTCTGCCATTCGTCACGTCGATCAGCATTTTTCTTTCTCTTGCTTCCTGTATCATCCGTTTTGTCGGCGCTGAATCAGAACTCACAATCGATACGATCCGATCCGAAATAACCATGTTTCCAAACCCTATATTAATTGCTTTTTCTGTCATGATATCCCCCTTTTTCTTTCCTATGTAATCGTAACATGAAAGTTCATTCCTCTGTCCACCCCCCGCCGCATTCTTCTGATTCTCACATTGTGCAGTTTGTGCTATTATAGTAGAGATGTCATGCCATTCGTAAAGCAATGAAAGGAGCGAATCATTAATGGCATTCCGTTATCCAAATGGAAAAAAATATACACCGCTCTCCCATGAGAAGAAAAAAAAGCCTGTCCCTGTCTCTGCCAAAGATTATGCAAACCGGGGCATGTCGCTTGAAGAAGATATTAACGCCACTAATGAATATTATCTGGAGATGAATATAGCCGTTATTCATAAGAAACCGACGCCTGTACAGATCGTTAACGTCGATTATCCTTCCAGAAGCGCCGCCAAAATCACGGAAGCTTATTTCAAACAGGCTTCCACTACCGATTATAACGGCCTTTATCAAGGACGCTATATTGATTTTGAAGCAAAAGAAACCAGAAACAAAACATCCTTCCCGATGCGTAACATCCATGATCATCAGGTGGCGCACATGAAACGGATCATAGATCAGGGAGGGATTGCATTTCTGCTCATCCGCTTTACGTTGTTAGAAGAAGTATACTTTTTTGAAGCCCGCCACTTTCTGGAATGGTATGACAATAGTGACACACGTAAATCCATTCCTAAAGCAGCGTTCGAAGAAAACGGCTACCTTGTTCCCCAAAGCTATCAGGCCAGAGTCGATTACTTACAGATAATCGATTCCCACTACACATAGGAATGTAACTTTTTTAAAAGATCAGCGACTAACGGCTGCTGATCTTTTTGAAAGCAGGATCGAAGAAAGGAAGAATAACTACATGAGTAACGAATACCGTTCCCGCCAGGATAGGCGTAAATCTTCAAAAAGCAGAGGCGCTGAAAAGAAGCCTGCCAAGAAAAAAAGAGGCCTGCCTCTATGGAAGAAATTATTTATGGCTTTGATCGCCGCCGCCCTTATCGTAATGACCATCGGGGCCGTAACCGCCGTTGCCATGATCAGCGGTGCACCGGACCTTGATCCGGAGCAGCTTGTTCTCTCGGAAGCGGCGGAAATATACGACCAGAACGGGGATCAGATTACGCGTCTGCAGTCCGGGGAAAACCGGACGCTTATCGATATTAATGAAGTACCCGATGATGCAAAAGCGGCGTTTATCGCCGTAGAGGATGCCCGGTTTTATGATCATTTCGGCATAGATTTCCGCCGTCTCGGCGGTGCCCTGCTCGCTAACGTTTCCGATGGATTCGGGGCAGAAGGTGCCAGTACGATTACCCAGCAGGTTGTTAAAAACGCCTTCTTATCTCCAGATAAAACAGTCGCAAGAAAAGTTCAGGAACAGTATCTGGCTGTCCAGCTTGAACAGCAGTACAGCAAGGATCAAATCCTGGAGATGTACTTGAACCTTATTTATTTTAACCAGGGAGCCTACGGCATCGGCGAAGCCTCCAGTATTTACTTTAATAAAGAAGCAGCCGAGCTGGAAATTGAAGACGCAGCATTACTCGCTGCTATCCCAAGACGCCCAAGCTACTATGACCCTCTTCAGAATCCGGAAAATTCGCTGGAGCGCCGGAATCTTATTATTCATCTAATGGAAGAACAGGATTTCATTACAGCGGAAGAGGCGGAACAGGCATCCAGCGTTCCGTTGGAAGACCAGCTTGACCATACCCCTTCCGAGGAAGGTGCTGTCTATGATTCCTTTATCAGCCATGTGCAGAATGAACTTGAAAACATAGAAGGAATTACTTCCACCGATTTATATTCTGCCGGCATGCGGGTGTATACGACACTTGACCGCGATGCTCAGGATTATGGTGAAGAAGTGGTTCAGTCCAATGAACAAATAGCGGGCTTTCCGGATAGTGAAGAATTTCAGGTCGGCTATTCATTAATAGACACCGAAACCGGTGCCATCAAAGCGATGGTCGGCAACCGCCAGGGAGCTGATGTTGCCCGCGGCTTTAACTACGCGACCGGGGCGAACGCCGATGCCGGCTCGACTATTAAGCCTATCGTCGACTACGGTCCGGCCATTGAGAACAACCAATGGTCCACGTATCATCAGCTTACGGATGCAGAACACTCTTATTCAGATGGCACACCGATACGAAATGCTTCCAGAAACTACGCCGGGGAAGTCAGCATGCGTGAAGCACTGACCCGTTCATTGAATATTCCGGCACTTAAAGCTCTTCAGGAAACCGGCCTTCCGGAAGCAGAGGAGTTTGCTGAAGGACTCGGCATTGAATTTGATGAATTCTACGAATCCGCCGCCCTTGGTTCATTTGAACCCGGCGTGTCAAGTCTTGATATGGCCGGAGCCTACGCGGCTTTTGGCAATGGCGGTACGTACAATGAACCACATGCTATTACCCGGATTGAATTTCCGGATGGTCGTGAAATAGAAATGGAGCCGGAATCCACTGAAGCGATGAGTGATTACACGGCTTACATGATGACAGATATGTTAAAAGATGTAGTGTCTGAGTCATCCGGAACCGGACAGGCAGCAAACATCCCTGGTCTTCCTCTTGCAGGAAAAACCGGGACGACCAACTTTACCCAGGATGAACTTGATGCGAACGGCATTCCGGAAGGCGGCGTGCCTGATGTCTGGTTCACCGGCTATACGAGCCGGTATACCGCTTCCGTCTGGACCGGATTCAGCGGCCAGCGCGGAGCCAATTATATGAATGAATCCGAACGGGAAATTGCGAAAGAAATATTCAGGCTTACAATGGATGATATCTCTGCCGGAATCGATACACCAGATTTTGAAATGCCGGATTCTGTAGAGGAAGTAGATTTAGTTAAAAGCACAGGAGAGCGGGCCACCGGCTCCACGTCTTCATCTGATATTACAACCGAGCTGATTGTCAAAGGCAGCAATCAGGACTTGACCGCTCCACCTTCCGAGCCCGACATCGGCTCCAGTGATGATGCCGGCGAAACGGATAATGCACCAGTAGAAGAAGTTCCGGTAGAAGAACCGGTCCAGGAAACAGAAGAAGCACCAGAAGAAGAGGCTCCTCCTGAAGAGGAAGCAACCGAAGAAGAGGAAGTTACGCCGGAAGATGAACCTGAAGATGGGGAGTCTTCCGACGGAACAGATGGCACGACAGAAGAAGAAAGCACAGAAACAGAGGATGAACCTGCTGACTCAGGCGGTACGGAAACAGAACCTTCCGAAGACAACGGCGGCCAGAACAGTGGTAACACCGAAGAAGGCAACTCCGGTGAAACCGATCAGGGCAGCGGCGGGTCTTCCACGGAAGAGTCAAGCCCCGATGAAGGAGCAGAATCCAATAGTGCACCAGAGGATGAAGGATCTGCTTCATCCAACAGTGTGCCCGATTCTTCAGAAGAAGAATCAACCGATTAAGCAGTATTATATAAATACAAAAAGAGAGCAGCCTGCCGGGGCTGCTCTCTTTTCGGATTGTCGAGAAACTATTTCACCTTGGATATCTATATATGATATCGAATTCTATTAATACTTTGTTGGAGGGGTGACTCCTGCAGAACAGCCATTGGTGAAGATAAAGAGGTCGTTCTTTTCCTCTTTAGCTGAGGTATGACCTGCGGAAAGCACCCCTATATAGGCTTTTGTATAAAAATACGTATTTATTGTCTTTTTGTACGTCGTTAGGTTTTATTTCCAAATACTTTTACTGGTTTTCAAATTCGGCTTTCAGCCAGTCTGCTTCTTCTTCGATAAAAGATTTTTTGTTAATATCGTAGAGCCATTTCAGGCGCTCCAGCTCATCGTTCAGCTGCTGTTCGAAGCCTTGAGCGGCCCTGGTTTCCAAATCAGCCGTAATCGCTTCTGTTTCTTTTACAAGCAGCTCCTGGTAAGTTTTGACGATCGTATTCATCTGGGAACGAATATCGCCGGACACCTGCTGTTTCATATCCAGGTTCACTTTATTTTCAAAAAAATCACGGCTCGAACGAAACATTGACACGTACACTTCTTCTTCAAGAGACGGGAAGGTAATCGGTGTTTCCCATTCTTTCCACTCCACCTCCGGAACATCCAGAAGCGGCAGTTCTTCTTTCCATTTATCTGCGGTAAGATTCATTTCCTGCATCGTTTTTTTCTTTACAAGGGATTCTATCCGTATATGCAGGGTTTCTTTTTCCTGCATCACAAACTGGCGTACAAATCCATCCACTTCTCTAATACCATTTCTCAGCTGCTCTTTCTGCTGCTTCTTGGATGAGGCCGAAATGACAGCAGGATTCACTGCCATCGAGAAGTAATCGTTCATTCCGAATGTTACCCGGTCAATTAAGTAAGCACACTGTTCCTCAATTTCCTGCAGAAAGGTCGGCAGGTGCGGGTGCAGGGAAAGCTCCTGCAGTTCGCTTTTTTTAGCATGAACAGCCTGTTCCTGTTTCCGCTTTTTATTTTCCAGCTCAGCTGTGTCCCTATTCATAGCCTGCAGCGTACGCTGCAATTCTTTTGTTATGCTGGAAATGCGGTTTTGGATAGCTGCCAGATGGCTGGAACGGAGGTCGTGCCAGACTGAATTAGTGAACTGTGTTTCAAAGTCCTGAAACCCGCTCGATACAGCCCTGTTGCCCTCCTGTTTATCCGTTAACGCCTGTTTGCTTGATACAGCAGTAAGACGCGGTGCTTCAAATCCATTCCGCTTTAACTGATCGCGCACATGGCTTTTTACTCCATTTAGTTCGGCAGGGCTGTCCGCGAGATCCGCTGCATTTATTAGGAAAAACAGCTTATCCTGGGAGAAGCTCTCATTAGCCCGGTTCAGCTGCTGCAAAAAGATCTGGTCGGCTTTGGAAAAAGCATGGTTATAGTACGTTACGTAAAAAATAGCATCGGACTGTCTGATCTGCTCGAAGGCGACATTCGTATGCCTTCCGTGAATGGAGTTAACTCCGGGTGTATCAATAAGTTCCAGACCTTTTCGTGTCCAGTCGCAGTCATAATATACGATTACCTCTTTAATCATGGAGGCTTTCTCTTCCTGAGCCACCCAGTCCTGAAGCTCGTCCAACAGAATGGTTTTTTTCGTTCCCAGGTCCTGTTTGTAGCGGTTTATACTTTGCTGCAGCGTGTATAAGTGCTGATAGTATGTCCTCAGCCGGGCATTAGCCTGCTGGCCGGATGGGCGTTTCCAGTTTTTCAACGTGTGAAACGTCCAGCTTTCGCCGATTTCTTTGGAGACAGCCTGTATTTCTTTATCCAGAAATAATTCTTCTTTTAAATGCAGATCCACCGTTCCGTGTTCATGCGTATCATCACTCTTCAGCACACGGTTTATCGCCGCGGTCGTTGGGTGTGGAGACACCGGAAGCACATTACTGCCGAGCATCGCATTAATAAAGCTTGATTTCCCTGCGCTGAATGCCCCGAATAAAGAAATTTTAATATGGTTGTTATTATACTGGTTTACTTCACGTCTTAAGGCCTGCTTCTCTTTTTGAAACAGCGGCTTTTCAATAAATTTTTCTAAATAAGATTCTACTGCAGGAATAACCGATTCATCCATTTGTCTAACTGCCGCTGCTTCCTCCGTATATTCTTCTGCGCTGATCAGGCTTTCCGTCTCCTGCACGATGTGCATTTCCGGAATGTCCTGAGGCGCTTCCTGTACGGAGGCCTGTTCAATCTGCTCCTGCAGTGCTTTGGATTCGTTTTGTTTCAGCCAGTTTCGGGCCGCCTGTTTTTTTGCTTCCAGCTGCTGTTTTGTTTCTTTCCACTGCTCCCACCACTGTTTGTACGCCGCGGAATGCTCTGCTTCCTGCTTCTGTTGGGAGGCACGATTTTCATAATACGTATGCACCGCTTCCTGCAGCGTATCAAACAGATCAGCTGACTGTGTTTTTAAATGGCGGGCTGCGGACTGGGATACCTGATCGATAAATGTATACAAAAATTGGCGGTCGGTCGTCTGGGAAGAAATAAACGAGCGTAGAAATGCAGAGTCTGCTTCAAACGATACACGTTGAATGGCTTCTTTATTTGTATTAAAAAGCTCTTCATCATATGTTTCCATTTGATTTAACAGATCGCGGAGGTGAAAGACCATTTGTTTTTTAATTTTTTCGTTTAGATCCGCACAAAGTTCTGCTTCCCTTTTTTCTCTTTCCGCTTCAATTTTTTTCTTTGATTTAAGTAGTCCTCCTGTTTTGAAACCGGGATCCATACTTTCCAGCCATGATTTTGCTTTTTCAGTCGTTGTATGTGGAAAAAGAATCGCATTTTCCAGTATCTGCTTTCTTTCTTTTGCCGTGTGCGCCAGCTTTTCTTTTTTCTCCGCTTCTTCTTTGGAACGGTCTTCACCGGCTCTGTCTATTTTCTGAAGAACCGCCGGGTCCATGCCCTCCGCCTGCACTTCTTCTTCCCATTTCTCCCAGGCTTCTTCCTGCTCATCTTCAAGCTGTTCGAGAAGATCATATACGGCTGCTGTTTCGAGTGCCTGGATGCTTGGCGCTTTCAAGGATTCGCTGTGATACAGAACGGACTTAATAAACCGGGTAAAGTCCTGTTTTTGATTTAAAGGGTGGGACTCTTCTTTCATCGAAGTAAAAAACAGCGATAAAATACGTATATTGGATTTTGCCAGCATATTTCTTACCGCATTTTCAAACGATTGGATGCTTAACTCTTTGTCATTATGTTTATCAATTTGATTAATAACGAGAACAATTGGTTTTTTCTCTCTGGATAACTGCTGCAGAAACTCAATATTTGTTTCGGACTGTACATGATTGTAATCGGTCACGTATACAATCATATCTGTCGTAAACAGCTGGGAGGCTGTTATTTTCTGATGGTCCGGGTCCGTAGAGTCCACACCGGGCGTATCAATAATGGCTGCATGGTCGTCAAGAAAAGGAAACGGCCCGTAAATTGTCATTTCTTTAATCGCATTGCCGTCCATTCCCCATTTTCTTGCTTTATCCCAGGGGATTTCCTGCTCCCATTTGCGCGTGCTGCCACCCTGGTCCACCAGCTCAAGCGCCACCTCACCCTTTTTAATCGAAATAATGTTGGCACTGGTTGGAATAGGACTTGTAGGAAGTATGTCATGGCCGAGAAGATCATTGATTACGCTTGATTTACCGGCGGAGAAATGACCGCAGAACGCGAGTTCAAAAGAGTTCTTTTCAGACTTCTCCTGTAGTGCCTCCCTCCGGCGGAGGCTTCTTTGTTCAAATAAATCTTCCCAGGTTGATACCGCTGTGTTTTCCACCTTGAATGACCCCCCTCTTTCTTTTTCTTTACTGGTTACGTTTAAGTACAGCAGCCTTCCGGCGGCATTCTTCATAAAGTTCATTAAGCTGGGCAAAACTGTGATGATGCACGGGCCGGCTGCAGATAAAGTCGATGCGTTCCCTCCCGTTCACAGGAAGTATGTCCAGTTCGTCCCAGCTGCCTGCATCAAGGCCCGCCGGCCGGCCGTTCATCCAGAAAAAACTTTCTATTAAACCGGAGATGGCGGGAACGATTAATGGATTGGCTTTTTTTCCTTCTCCTGCGGCAATAAGGTCTTTTATTTCTGTTTTTGTCTGCTGCCAGTACAGCTGCCACTGCTCTATCGAAGCAAATGGATCTTCCCATAAGGCGAAACCCTCGTGGCCATTTTGAAAAGCAATTTCAGCTAAAAAGGGATAAATGCCCATTTCCTCTTTCCAATCGGTGGAACCCGCCTGAATTGAAACAGCCTCTTTTTGATAAAAAGGAGGGGTTTTCCACTCGGAATAAATCATTAATTCAGGCATGGGCCTGGAGTTTCTTCATCCGCTTCGTGCCTTCACGGCAGAGAAGGAGAAGAGGACAATCCTCGCACTTGGGACGCTGGGCCCGGCAGTGATAGCGTCCAAAGAAAATAAGCCGGTGATGGGAATCAGACCACTTTTCTTCCGGTATTTTCTTCATAAGGGTCTTCTCGACTTCTGTCACGGAGTCTTTCCAGCGGCAGATACCAAGCCGTTTGGATACCCGCTCTACGTGTGTGTCTACCGCGATTGCTGGCATTCCAAAGGCGACGGATGCCACTACGTTCGCTGTCTTTCTTCCTACTCCGGCAAGTTCCATCAGCTCCTCACGCGTTTTCGGGACTTCGCCGTTGTGCTGTTCGATCAGCGATGCACAGAGCTTCTGGATGTTTTTTGCTTTGCTGCGGAACAGGCCGATCGAACGGATATCCTTTTCAAGTTCTTCCTGCTCGACTTTTGTATAGTCTAAGGGGCTTTTGTATTTTGCAAACAATCCAGGGGTTACTTTGTTTACTAAAGCGTCCGTGCACTGCGCCGAAAGCACGACCGCAATCAGCAGCTCAAATGGATTGGCATGAACCAGTTCGCATTCGGCCTCCGGGAACATTTCCTCAATGATATCCATTGCCTCCGTCGTTTGTTTGTTCGTCAGCATGCTGTTTTTCCTCCATTATTCATCAAGCCAGTTTATATTCGGATACGAAGCCGGCTTGTTTTTTTCTTTCTGCTGGGGGGGCTGAACCTGGTTTCTCCGGTACGTATCATTGTGCGCTTTTGCCTGTTCTTCGGTCTTAATACCGCGCCGGTGCCATTCAAGCAGAATCCGGTCAATGTAGCGCAGGCTGAGCGTCTGTGACATCACGGCTTCTTTCAGTGCTGCTTTGATCATATCCGGTGTATAGTGGTCCTGGTCAAACCATACGCTGATTGTTTCTGACTCCATCGGCGAAAGCGGACGGGACAGTTCTTTTTCAAACATTGCGTAGATTTCTCCTTCTTCGGTTACATCTTTATGGGCCTTCTGCTGCTGCCTTTCTGATGTAATGGACTCCACGATCCGTTCGTAAAGCGGGCGCAGCGAATAGGTTTCAAAGCGCACCCGCTCGTTATTTTCCCGTTCCTCTATCGTAATAAAGCCGTGGGCGACCAGGTGGCGGAGTGCTTTTGCGCACTGTTCGGCTGTAATTGTCATTTTTGCTGCAATGGCATCGGGTGTCGGGAAAAATTCTCCTTCTTCCATAAAGCGGTGCAGATGAAGCAGGATCATCATTTCAGAATCAGAAATGTCCATCTGATTGTAATGATCAAATAAAAATTTAGGGACACTTAAATACCCGCTGTGCATAATATCAATAATATCCGATTGTTCCATGAGCCGATCTCTCCTTCTGCCATGTTTCATTTTATCATTTACCTATAGGACTTAAAAGCAAAACCCTCACAGTAGAGGGCTTTGCTTTAAGGGCTGCAGCTATTGGTTTATGGGTAAAGCCTGTTTAACAGACGCGGGAATGGAATGGTTTCTCTTACATGTTCAATACCGGACATCCATGCAACGGTCCGTTCCAGTCCCAGACCAAATCCGGAGTGCGGTACAGATCCGTACTGACGAAGCTCCAAATACCAGCGGTAAGCATCTTCGGAAAGACCGTGTTCTTCAAACCGCTGTTCGAGCAGATCGAAATCGTCAATACGCTGACTGCCGCCGATAATTTCGCCGTAGCCTTCCGGTGCAATAAGATCCGCACACAGCGCTACTTCCGGATTTTCAGGATCCGGCTTCATATAGAACGATTTAATGCCAAGCGGATAATGCGTAATGAACACCGGCTTGTCATAAGATTCTGCGATAGCCGTTTCGTGAGGCGCACCAAGGTCTTCACCCCAGGTAATATCAAATCCTTTTTCTTTTAGAAAAACGATGGCTTCATCATATGTGAGGCGTGGAAACGGTGCCTGGATCTGCTGAAGCTTCGTAATATCGCGTTCCAATGCTTCGAGTTCCAGCGGACAATGGTCGATAACGCTTTTTGCAATATGCGATACGTACTGCTCCTGGATCTGCAGACTTTCTTCGTGATCCGTAAACGCCATTTCCGGCTCTATCATCCAGAATTCGATTAAATGGCGGCGCGTTTTTGATTTTTCGGCCCGGAATGTAGGGCCAAATGAAAAAACGCGGTTGAATGCCATCGCGGCGGCTTCAAGGTAAAGCTGCCCGGACTGGGAAAGGTAGGCATTCTCATCAAAATATTTAGTGTGAAATAAGTTTGTTGTGCCTTCTGCTGAATTACCTGTCAGTATAGGCGGGTCAATTTTGACAAACCCTTCTCTGTCAAAAAAGGCATATGTTGCCCGGATAATTTCGTTACGGATACGCAGAATAGCATGCTGTTTTTTGGAACGCATCCACAAATGGCGGTGATCCATTAAGAATTCCGTACCGTGTTCTTTCGGAGTGATCGGATAATCGACGGCTTCATGAATAATTTCAAGCCCTGTTACCTGCAGTTCGTAACCGGACGGAGAACGTTCGTCGGTTTTTACGATTCCTTCCACGTACATAGAGCTTTCCTGTGTTAATCCCTTTGCTTTTTGAAACAGGTCTTCGCCTACATCACTTTTGACTACAATTCCTTGAATAAAGCCTGTACCGTCCCGAAGCTGCAGAAAAGCAATTTTTCCGCTTGAACGTTTATTGGCAAGCCAGCAGCCAAGCGTAATCGTCTGATCTACGTGCCGGCTGATTTGTTCTATCGTTGGTTTCATTTTCCGGACCTCCTGTTAATCCTTAATCTTTTCTAAAGCTGTAGCGCTTAATAAATTCTCCGTCTGCCATCCGGATATAGTAATACTGAAGCCTGCCGTCTGCTTCGTATACTCCCTCATAGACCGGTACGCCGTCTTCTATTCCCGGCGTCACTTTATTTATTCGTTCCAGGTTGTTGTCTTCCATAATACGGGATTCAGCTTCTTCCACCGTAAGCGCCTCTGCGGCATTTATCCGGTCGACTGCCTCTTCTTCATTTAAAAATACCCAGTCGCGGCTGTCGTCTTCATTTGTGACTAATGTACTGTATAAAAAAGTGCTCCCATTATATATGAACACGTCATCCACGCTTTCGACATTTTCTTCTTCGAGCGCCAGTTCTTCGCCCTGGGCTCGTTCTTCCAGAAGAGGTCCTCGTGCAATCAGAAGAAAAATAAACACTGCAGCTAAAAACAAACCAGCTGCTGCAGGCAGAATAACATACCATTTTTTCAGCATAGATCTGCCTCCTTTATGTGCGGTAGATCGTAAATACCATATACTCCGGATCTTTTTCATCCAGAGAAAGCCCAAACATTAAATCATCGTCTTTTAAGGTTCTGTTTAAGGTGTCTACTATTTTGTACACGTCATCTGCGGCTTTAAACCGCGTTGTTGCCATTACTTCAATTTGATCACTCATGTTAATCCTCCTATTTTCTGCTTTGATATACTTTCTCCAGTTTATCAAACTGCCGGTTTACGTTATAGAGGATTTTTTCTTCATCCATCGTAAGCAGCTCCCGGTCTTTCATTAAACGATGCCCGTTTACAAACACATCCGTTACATCCCTGCCGGAAGCAGCGTAGACGAGATGCGAGGAAATGTTCTGCTTTGGCTGCAGATGAAGCTCCTCTGCATTAATAAACAGAAAATCAGCATCTGCCCCTGGTTCCACCGTACCCGCATTTCCAAATCCAAGGGTCTCCGCCCCATTTTTAGTCGCCATTTTATAAAGTTCTTCAGAGGAAATGACAGCTGGATTTTCATGAGATGCTTTCTGCATAAATCCGGCCATCCGCATTTCCTCAAACATATCCAGGTTATTATTGGACACGGTGCTGTCCGTACCGATAGAAATCGCCAGGCCGTTTTCTTTCATCTGCATCATCGGCATGATGCCTGAGCCCAGTTTAGCGTTGCTCATTGGATTGTGGGAAATATAAGCAGGCTTTTCTTTAAGCTGCTGCATTTCCTTTTCGCTCATATGAACCGTATGCGTAAGAATGGTCTTTTCCTCGAAAAATCCCATATTCATCAAATCCTCAAATAAATCGACGCCGTTTTCTTTCTCGTAATCTGTTTTCTCGCGGCGTGTTTCCATTAAATGAATGCCGAGCGCCCACTTTTTGTCATGGGCGGCCTTTACTACTTCCTTCATGAAATCCGGTGGACACGTATAGGGGGCATGTGGAAACATCATTCCTTTAATACGGGATCCGCCTTCTGTGTCCCATTTTTCTCCAAGGTATACAGCTTCATCGAGACGCCGCTGCTGTTCAGGCTGATCAACTAAACCAATCATGGCACGTGCCAGCACTGCCTTTAAACCGGAATCCTGAGTGGTATGGAAGACCGCATCCATATCGACGTGATACATATCCTGAAACGCTACCGTTCCCGAACGGATCATTTCAGCCTGAGCCAGCATGGTTCCTGCCTCTGACACTTCTTTATCAAACAGCGCTTCCCTTGGCCAGATGTTATTGCCAAGCCATTCCTGCAGCACGACATCATCGGATACGCCGCGCAGGAGCGCCATTGGCGTGTGACCGTGGGTATTGTACATGCCCGGGGTCAGCCACCTTCCTTTTCCGTCAATGATTTCTTCTCCAGCCTGCAGATCAGGCTCTCCACTGCCTATGGCTGCAATTTTTTCGTCTTCAACCCGAAGCCATTGATCATAAGAGACAGCATTATCCTGATCTCCTCGAACAATATGAACATTTTTTATAGTGTAACGCATGGTTATCTCCTTTATTAATTAATTTCGTTATAAAAATCATGAATATAGTTTAACAGCGCATCTGACTGTTTATGCACAACCGGCATATCCGGCAGGGAATCTAAAAACGCCGGCCCGTACGACGCTGTCATGATTCGTTTATCAAGCACGACGACGGTCCCCCGGTCCGAGTGTCCCCGGATCATCCGGCCGAACCCCTGTCTAAAACGAAGGATTGCCTGCGGCAGAGACATTTCCTGGAATGCACTGCCTCCCCGTTTTTCAATCCGCTGCATTTGAGAATGAATAAGTGGATCTCCGGGGGGAGAAAATGGCAGCCTGGCAATAATTAAACAGCGCAGCTGATCTCCCGGTAAATCAATTCCTTCCCAAAAAGCATTTGTTCCTAAAAGAATCGTCCGCTTGTTCTGCTGGAACGTTTTGAGCAGTTTGCTTTTACTGCCGCTCTGAATGCCCTGGGCTATAATGGTGAAACTATTCATTTCATCCCAGTCCCGGAGCATATAATACGTGTCGGACAGCATATCAAAAGAAGTAAACAAAATAAGCACTCTGCCTTCTGTAACAGAAGCGGTATGATAAATAAAGTCAGCCATCGCTTCTACATACCCGCTCGCCCGAACGCCGGGGAAATCACTTGGTATGAGAAGAGCGGAGCGGTTCTTATATGAATACGGCGAAGGAATGTACAACGTTTCCGGTGTAAAATCCTCCAGTCCCCATTTTGATACAGCATAAGAAAAGGACTGTTCGACCATCAGCGTAGCAGACGTCATAATAACACTGCTTTTGGCGCCGAACAGTTTATCTGCAAGATCATCTGAAACATCCAGCGGACGTTTGTAAACAGCTACTCCGTTTGCAGCCCCTTTATGGTCAGCTTCCATCCAGTACACGTGGTCTTCTTCCTGCACGAGTGTTACCTGGCTGAGCTCGCTGAATGCCTCACTAAGGTCATCTGCGGTCTGCTGAAAATCCGTAAGCAGGGCTTCATTATAATCTGAATGGATCGTATTTTTCTGTAGAATCTGCTTAAAATACGTCCATTCTTTTTTCTCCTCCTGAAAGATCATCTCGAGGCGGTGGACCGCTTCCCTCGCTGCTCTCCAGGCCGGTCCGTTCTGAGCCGCGGGCTCGTAGCGGTAGAGCATTCGTCCTACATCCGTGCGCCCGGAATGGCTGTTTTTCATACAAATCTGCCGCAGAAGTCGAAACAGTTCACTGCACTCATATTTCAAGAGGGCGATGTGGTCCCGGCGTTTTTGATACCAGATTTCTGTCAGTGCATGAACGGTTTCTTCTTCGATTAACTGCAGTTTAAAAAAACTGCCCTTCCCGGTACCGGCATCGATTTTGTTTAATAAATACTGGAATGAATAATAATCAACGTCTGCTCCGAGATGTTTGGAAGCCGCTTCTTCGATCTGATGCGCTTCATCTATAATAAGTCTGTCATAGGGCGGCAGTATACTGTTTCTGCGTTTCACATCCGAAAAAAGCAGGGCATGATTGACGATCACAATCTGGCTTTCGGCTGCCTGTTTTTTGGCACGTTCGTAAAAGCAGTAAGGAAACCACGAAGAGCCGGGTCCTGGTGCAGTCGCTCTCCGGCTGCATATTTTCTGCCAGATCGCATGATTATCTCCTCCGGCCCGGTTTAATTCATTTAAATCGCCGGTCTGTGTTTCAAGCAGCCATACGGTTACCTGCGCGAGGGCCAGTGCTTCATCGTGCGTGGCCACAGGTTCCTGCCACTGCATGGAAAAGCGGCGCAGGCATAGATAATGCTGTCTTCCTTTAAGAATAGATGCTTTGAATGAAAATGGCAGCATCGTTTTTAAAAAAGGAATGTCTCTTTCATACAGCTGTTCTTGAAGCGCATTTGTATAAGTAGAGATTACAATCTGCTCCTGCTGTTCAAGACTGCGGAAAACAGCAGGCGCTAAGTAGGCTAAAGATTTACCAGTTCCCGGACCCGCTTCGATTAAAGCATGGGAACGCTGAGAAAAGCAGGCCGTTATTTTATCTGCCATTTCCTGCTGGCCTTCCCTGAATTCAAACCCATCCCACTTCTCTGAGAAATAGCCGTCCCTGCTGAAAAGGGGCGGCATGGAAAGAGAAGGAAGCGTTTCTTTTACAGACGGTGCCTGTGGGGACTTTAACGCTATATTGTGTATTACTTGAATGTTCTCCGATTCTTTGAGCCGGAGGTTATTTTTTGCCTGCATAAATACCGGCTCCAAGTGGCTCTGCATGTATCTGGAAGCCGTCATCAGCTTCTGAAGGGCAGGAACCGGCAGTGTTTCTATTTTTCTTTTTATGGCAAGCCAGATTTCAGCCGTAACGATTGCATCGCTGTCTGCCTGATGCGGCCTGTCGTGGGAAATATCGAGCCAATCAGCGAGCTGGGTCAGCTGATAGCCGGGTGCTGTTGGGAACATGAAACGCCCGCATTCAACCGTATCAAGCGTCTGGCCCTGAAACAGAGGCAGACCGGCATTGGCTAACTCCGCGTTTAGTACACTTAAATCAAACGGAACGTTATGAGCTACCAGCACCGCATCTTCAAGCCAGGCAAGCATGGGTGCTGCTGCAAGAGCAAACGGTTCTGCTTTTTCCACATCTTCGTTTGTAATCCCTGTCAGCTCCATAATAAACGGGGGGATCGAATGAGCCGGGCGGATATAAGCAGAAAACGTGTCAACGATGGAATCATCTTCCATTAACACGGCTCCTATTTGAATAATATTATCTCCGGCCTGCGGCGCATTTCCTGTTGTTTCCGTATCAATTACTACATATTTTGGCAAGCTCATTCACCCCGTTATTATCGTTGCACGTTAACGTTCTGTTTCCAGCGTCGCTGCGTGTATTTCTTTATTAATGTACTGCTCAATTTTATTCTCTGCATTCAGCACCGCTATTTTAGGCTGCCACGAAGCAGCCTGTTCTTCTTCTATCATCGTATAGGCGATAATGATTACAGTGTCGCCCGGCTGCACAAGGCGTGCTGCTGCCCCGTTAAGACAGATGGTGCCTTCGCCCCGAGGTCCGGTTATAACATACGTTTCGAAACGTTCTCCATTGTTATTATTTACGATCTGCACTTTTTCGTTTTCCAGCAGATCGACGCTTTCCATTAATTCTTCATCAATCGTGACGCTGCCGACATAATGAAGGTTCGCTTCGGTTACTGTGGCCCGGTGCAGCTTTGATTTCATCATTGTTCTATACATGGCTCTTCTCCTTTTTTCCTGTCTGAACGTAAGGGGATACTGCTGGTACCGTTATATTGTCGATGAGCCGCGCTTTATTAAAATAAACTGCGCAGGCAATCACCCACATTTCACTTGTAGTATCCGATGGATCAAGAGAAGGAAAAGGCAGCGCCTCCACGTAGTCAATGCGTCCCGTCGTATGTGTGGTTAGATGCTCTTTTACAGCAGCCACTGTCTTCTGCGGCAGTTCACCGTTCTCCCAGAGCGTCCCGGCTTTTGTCAGAGCTGTATAGATGTGGGCCGCTTCCTGCTTTTCGCTGCTGCTTAAATACACATTGCGGGAACTTCTGGCCAGGCCTGATACTTCTCTTACGGTATCACAGATAATTAACTCTGTGTCCAGATGATAGTCACGAATCATATTTATCAGCACGGCTGCCTGCTGAATGTCTTTTCTGCCAAAATAAGCACGATCAGCCGGAACAATATGCAGTAGTTTATTAACGACAGTGGCCACCCCGTCAAAATGGCCCGGCCGGCTTTTTCCGCAGAGTACATCGGCCCCTTTTTTCACATGGATCACCGTCGTCATCGGGCGGGGGTACATTTCCTGAACGGACGGCAGAAACAAGAGGTCCACCCCATGCTTATCGGCTGCAGCGATGTCTTCTTGTTCAGACCGCGGATACGCCTCCAGGTCTTCGTTCGGACCGAACTGCAGGGGATTTACAAATATACTGGCCGCAGTGTATTTATTTTCTTCAGCCGAGCGTTTAAAAAGGGATGTATGCCCTTCGTGCAGAGCACCCATCGTAGGAACAAATCCGAGCGAATGGCCCTCTGCTTTCAGCCGGCTGACTTCTGATTTCATTTCCTGGATCGTACGGATTATTTTCATATGCCGGCACCTGTTGTTACTTTTTCCAGAATAGCTGTGGGCATCGTAAACGTATGGGACGCATCAGGAAACGAGCGCTCCTTTACTTCTTTTACATAATCCGCAAGCCCCGTATGAATGGATGGTTCCAGTTCAACAAATGCTTTGACAAAAGAGGGTACGTGCCCGTTTCCTATACCGAGAGCATCATGGTACACAAGCACCTGTCCATCCGTTTGGCTGCCGGCTCCGATTCCGATAACCGGGATAGAAAGGATGGATGTAATGTACGCTGCTAATTCACCGGGAACACACTCGAGTACAAGAGCAAAAGCCCCGGCCTGCTCCACCTGCTTTGCGTCTTCAATTAAGCGCGAGGCTGATTCTTCACTTTTTCCCTGTACTTTATAGCCTCCAAGCACAGCAAACGACTGCGGCGTTAATCCGAGATGGGACATGACGGCTACGCCTCCTTCTGTAAGAGCGGCAATCAAAGGAACAAATCCTCCGGCTCCTTCGATTTTTACAGCATCCGCTCCGCCGTCCTGAATCGTACGCCTTACGGCCGACACGGCTTCACCACGGCTTCCGCTGCAGCTTAGAAAAGGCATATCCGTGACGGTAAAAACATCAGGTGCCCCGCGTTTCACCGCCCGCGTATGCAATATCATATCATCTACTGTGACGGGCACCGTCGACGTGTATCCATGGATGACCATCCCTGCAGAATCTCCAACTAACAGCAGATCCATTTCTGCCTGCGCGCAGGCAGCAGCTGATGGGGCATCGTATGCGGTCATCATCGCTATCGGGATATGTTTCTGTTTTAACTTTCGTAATGTTGATGTGGTATGCATGCTAATCTCTCCTCCTAATTTATAGGGAGAAGGATGAAATACAAGATTCATCAAGTAATTATGCTTTCATCTTTCTCCGTCCCCGTCCATTGCCGGATCAAGGCAGACCAACCATTCGTCGTATCGGGCAGGCGGTACAGTTCGATAAAATCGATACTGTCCTTAAACGTTGAAGATGCATTTAGTATATCAAATTTTATTAAGAACTGCGCTATTCATGAATGTCTGCACTGTAAATATATTCTATTTTTCCGTCCTGCGTTTCAAGAAGAAGTACGCCGTCTTTTGTAATGCCTTTGGCAAGTCCGTGCATTGTTTTTTTCGAAGTGACTGCTGTAATTTGCTTTCCAATGGTAACAGCCAGAGACTCCCATTTTTCACGCACAGGGCCAAATCCTTCATCGAGCATTTTAAAATACCAGTATTCATATTCTTTTAATATTTCTGCGAGCAGCCGGGCCCGATTGTAGAGCTGATTTCCCTCTAATGCAAGCGAAGTTGCACGGTCCTGGATGTCCTCTGGAAAGTCCTCTGTTTTCTGATTTATGTTTAAACCGAAACCAACGATCACCGCGTGGATCTGATCAGGATCTGACTGCATTTCAATGAGAATTCCTGCTATTTTTTTATCCGCAATTAATAAATCATTCGGCCATTTAATATCCACAGGAAGACCGGTTACTTTTCTTACTCCTTCTGCAATAGCGACAGCTGTTAACAGCGTGAGTTGAGGGGCCTGCTGCGGAGGAAAGGAAGGACGCAGAATCAGGCTGCACCAGAGTCCGGTTCCTTTTGAGGAGTGAAAGGGCCTGCCCAGCCGCCCCTTTCCTTTCAGCTGCTCTTCTGCCACCACAATGGTTCCTTCCGGCGCCGCTTCTCTTGCCGCTTCATGGGCGGGAATCTGGGTCGAAGCCACTTGATCAAACGAATGAATAACCCGGCCGAACGCTTTAGTTTCCAAATGGGCGTTGACTTCGTCAGCGGTTAAGGAGTTGGGAGTATATTCGATTTGATAGCCTTTTTTCGTTACCGCATTTATTTTATAGCCTTTTTTGCGCAGTTCTTCGATATGCTTCCATACGGCCGTTCTGGATATTCCCAGCTTATCGCTTATTTCCTGTCCGGAAACAAAAGAGCTGTCTGATTCATTTAACAATGCCAATAGCTTATCCCTCACTATTTTCCCTCCCTCTTTTTGTTGTATAAATACCGGCTTCCTCCAAAAGTGTATGTTTTTCGTTGGCGATTTCTCCAGTTACTACTTTTCTTTCCAAAAAACGAAGCAGGCTGCTATAACGGGAAGACGAAAGCTCTGGAAACTGCTTTTGAATATCTTTTCCGTTTACGGCTAGATCTCTGATTGATTGTATAGGAACGGCGTTCAACCGGCTGTCAAATACTTTTAGTTCCTGTTCATCCGGAGTATACTGATACTTCCATTGATGCAGCGTATAGCCGCGTACGGCCTGCTCGCGTCCTAGTGTATAAAGAGTGTACAGATCCTGCTTGTACCCTGGATCTTTTACTGCCTCCAAAAGCCGTCGGATTTGTTTTTTCTGCTGGTTGGAAAACGGCCAGCTTCCTAAAATCACCGATCCCGCCTCTCCATACAGCATAAGAAACAGACCCGTCCAGCGCAGGAGTTCATCGTCTAATTTTTCACTCGGGTACCGCCATAAACAAAGCGGATGCGATCGAATCATCCCGGGAAAAAACTGAAACACCCGGAATTCATCTGCTTTTTGAAGCGCACTGGCTGCAAATCTGCCTTCAAGAAGAAGCGAACATTCTTCTTTTATGCGTTCAACAGCTGTTTCCTGCAGGGTTTCTGTCTCCTTTTTGCAGACATCTTCTGTGTCGGTATCTATACGCCAGCCGAACTGGGCTTTAAATCGAAGCGCCCGCAGAATCCGAAGCGGATCTTCCTGTACACTGCGGGTTAAATCAACGGCTTTAATTAAACCGGACCTAACAGCACTTATGCCATCGAAAGGATCCACCAGCTCTCCATCTGCATCAACCGCCATCGCATTGCATGTAAAATCCCTGGAAGACAAATCCTCGTGGATGCCCGCGCCTTTCAACTCTGTTAACTCATAAATATGTCCCCCGCGCCTAATAATAATCGTTTCATGCCTGTTGGACATACGGTGTGCTTTGCCGAACTTGCTTTTTACTTCCTGGGCGGAAGCATCCACTGCTATGTCGATATCCCGGGGGATAGAATCCCAGCCATTTTTCACCCAGTCTCTTACGCATCCCCCGGTCAGCCAGCCTGTTATACCCCGCTTCTTTAATAACGAAAGAAACGCTGCTGCTTCGTTATAAACGTTCTCCATCAGCAAGCACCCTTTTGTACACGTCTTCGTATTGCTGGACGATTTTTAATGCTGAGAATTCTTCATTGGCACGCTTTTTTGCTTCACTGGAAAAAGATTGAAACGTATCGCGCCCTGCCATGATCTGCAGGGCTGCCTTTCCTGCCGCTTCCGGATCTGCTGCCGGAACGATCAAGCCTGAGCGGCCGTCTTCGATTACTTCCGGAATGCCGCCCACATCGGTTCCCACTACAGGAACCCCGCACGCCATTGCTTCTAAAGCAGCCAGTCCAAAGCTTTCTTTTTCTGATAATAAAAACATCACGTCCGACATATATAAAAAGTCGGATATATTCTTCTGATTCCCTAAAAAAAGAACGGACTCCGCGATGCCAAGTTTTTCTGCGAGCTGCCATGCTTTATTCAGATCCGGTCCATCTCCAAGCATCAGCAGGGTGGCTTTTTGTTTCAGCTGCACCGTATAAAATGCTTTAATAACATCCTCGACCCGTTTGACCGGACGGAAGTTGGAAATATGAATCAGCACTTTATTGTCTTCAGGAATTTTGTACTCCTGTTTCCACCATTGTCTGCTGTGTTCTTGAACGGCATCGGTATGATCAATAAAATTATATATACAGTCAATCGGCGCTTTAATGCCAAGCATATCTTTTGTCTGCTGGGCGAGCGACCGCGACACGGCTGTGACAGCATCTGATTTTTCTATTGCATAATAAATGGATTCTTTCAGTGAAGCATCGTTTGCAAGGACCGTGATGTCGGTTCCATGAAGCGTTGTTACTACCTTTAATCCAGTCTGGGCCATGTCTTTAGCCAGCAGAGCACAGACCGCATGAGGCACAGCATAGTGCACGTGAAGAATATCCAGCTTTTCCCGTTTGGCGACTTCTGACATTTTACTTGCCAGCGTTAAGGTATAAGGAGGATATTGAAACACTTCATATTGATTTACTTCCACCTCATGATAATAAATATTCGGGTATGTTTTATTCAGGCGGAATGGCATACTTGTTGAAATAAAATGAACCGTATGCCCTCTTTCTGCCAGTTGTTTTCCAAGTTCTGCTGCAACGACTCCTGATCCGCCTACTGTCGGATAGCAGGAGATACCAATATTAAGTTTCATTCTTCTTTCCTTCCTGGCAGTTCATTTAATAGTACGGGTGAATAAGGAGTGAAAGCTTCTGCATAGGAAACAGAAGCCTGCTTGCCCATAAGAAGATCACGTGCCCGCACGGATTCAATATACATGCTCGTAAGCGGTGTCTGTACACTTTCTTCGCCTAAAATAAATTGACTTTCATAGCAGAGCAGTGCCTTTTCTTTAACCTGTTGAACATTTGAAATATCTATATAGAAGCCGGGGCGGTTTATCATTCCGTTTATGCTGTACTGATAGGAATACGGCACGCGCCATGCCTCTCCTCCCGCTTCCGTATATCTGCGGATTCCCGCATCAAACAGTGCCTCTTTTATAATGGTGCCGCACATGATGTGATCCGGATGGCGGTCTTCATGCCAGGGGAAAAATACGAGATCCGGCTGCAGGGAACGGATCAGCGTCACTATTTCTGCATACTCCGGGCTTTCTTTTGTTAATTTTCGATCGGGAAAATTCAGCTGGTACCGCTCTTGTGCCCCGATCACTTCCGCCGCCCGCGCCGCTTCCTTCTGCCTTGTTTTGATATCCCCATTGCTTGAAAGCTCAGCTCTCGTTAACGCACAAAAAGCTACTTTATCGCCTTTTTGAGCATGAAGGGCGGCCGTGCCTCCCATTCCAATTTCTATATCATCCGGGTGGGCGCCAAACGCCAGCAGGGTCAACGAAGCAGCCATTATAAGTCCGCTTTCTTTGGTGCATTACGAAAATCAAGGAGCCCATCTTCGATTCCTTTAATCAGGACTTCCGCTGTAGCCATATTTGTAGCCAGCGGAACACCGTGTACATCACAAAGTCTGAGCAGGGCTGATACATCCGGTTCATGCGGCTGCGCAGTTAACGGATCGCGGAAGAATAAAATACAGTCCATCTCGTTTGTTGCCACAAGGGCGCCGATCTGCTGGTCGCCGCCGATCGGACCAGACTGAAAGCAGTGAACGTCAAGACCTGCTTCTGTCTGGATCCTTTTTCCTGTCGTTCCGGTGGCAAACAGCTGATGTTCCTGCAGTATACGGCTGTATGCCTGGGCGAATCCGACCATGTCTTCTTTTTTCTTATCGTGGGCGATCAAGGCAATATTCATGTTCGTCCTCCTACATTATGTTTTCTAAACCGTACACAAGCACGTTGTTCTCTACTACATATTCTACAGCCAGCTGAACGCCCGGCATAAAGGATTCACGGTTGATGGAATCATGCTTGATCGTAAGCGTCTGGCCTGCTCCTCCAAACATTACCTGCTGGTGGGCTACAAGTCCCGGCAGCCGGACGCTGTGAATTTTCATTCCGTCTATATCTGCCCCTCTGGCTCCGGCAAGCGATTCGGTTTCTTTTTCATGTCCCTGTTTACGAGGTTCACGATTTTCTTTGATCAATTCAGCTGTTTTGATTGCCGTCCCGGACGGGGCATCCAGTTTACGGTCATGGTGCATTTCCATAATTTCTACATCCGGCATGTAGGCTGCTGCCATTTTGGAAAATTTCATCATCAGAACAGCACCAATAGCAAAGTTAGGAGCAATAACGACCCCAATCTGCTTTTCTTGCGCTTCGCTGCTCAGTTTCTCAATATCGGCTTCTGTAAAGCCGGTTGTGCCTACAACAGGTGCTACACCGTGCATGAGAGCCGCTTCCAAATGCTTTCTGCCGATTTCCGGATTGGTTAAATCGATCAGTACGTCTATTTCATTTTCCTGAAAGCATTCGTGGATGTCAGTATACACCGGTATATCCAATGCCGGCATGCCGGCAATATCCTTTAAGCGGCTTCCATTATTTTTAGAGTCGATAACGGCACGAAGATCAAAATGCTCTGTCCGGTCTGCAAGCTTCACTGCTTCTTGTCCCATATTGCCGCGCGGGCCTGCTACAGCTATACGTATATGTTTTGTCATCAATCATTCTCTCCCTGTTCTTTTTTTGTCCAACGATCTGCATCCCGTGATTGAAATTTATCCATAACGAGATCAAATGCTTCATCCAGATCAATATGTAAAGAGTTTGCAAAGCATATTAATACAAATAGGATATCTCCCATTTCCTGTTCCATTGAATTTTCCTGTTCCTCTTTCTTTTTGGGCTTTTCCCCATAGGAATGGTTGACTTCCCGGGCCAGTTCGCCGGTTTCTTCACTTAATCGGGCCATCATGGCAAGCGGGCTGAAGTACCCCTCTTCAAACTGGCCGATATAGCGGTCTACTTCCTGCTGCATGTCCTGTATCGTCTTTTTACTCATTTGGTTATCCGCCTCCTGCTGATATCGTATCTGATTCCCTGCTTATTGACAATCCGAAACAAATTGTCTCCGAGTGCCTCTTCGCTTATACTGGTAAAGGCTGATGGAATAAAGGAGGAAATCTCGATGAAAACGAGCACGCATTTGACTAACATTGCTTTTGTTATTTTCGGCTCTGCCGTGATGTCTTTTGGACTTGTCTATTTTAACATGGAAAACAATCTCGCTGATGGCGGGCTGACTGGTATTGCATTAATTTTATATTTTATGTTCAACATAGATCCCGCTTGGTCAAACCTTATATTGAATATTCCGCTTCTATTTATCGGCTGGAAAGTACTCGGCCGGGTCGTATTCGTCTATACTATTATCGGCACGTTCAGTATCTCTTTATTTTTATGGCTCTTTCAACGCTTCCCTCTCGTTCATCTTCCCCTCGCGGAAGATTTGACGCTTGCTGCCTTGTTTTCCGGGGTTCTTGTCGGTTCCGGCCTGGGCATTGTTTTCCGCTTTGGAGGTACGACGGGAGGGGCTGACATTTTGGCCAAAGTAGGCTTCCGCTATTTCGGGTGGAGCATGGGCCGGACACTGTTTTTATTTGATGCCGCTGTTATTACGAGCTCACTTGTTTATTTAAACTACCGGGAGGCTATGTATACGCTTGTGGCTGTTTTTGTTGCTGCAAAGGTCATTGACTTTATCCAGCAGGGGGCATACTCTGCGAAAGCATCGTTTATTATATCGGATTATACAGAAGAAATATCTGCTGCCATTACGAAAGAGATGGGCCGCGGTGGAACAATGCTTAAAGGGACAGGATCTTTTACCGGATCCGATAAACAAGTGCTGTATTGTGTCATCGGCCGTAATGAACTCGTCCGGCTTAAAAACCTGGTGGAAAACATCGATCCGCATGCCTTTGTGACCGTAAACGACGTGCAGGACGTGATTGGTGAAGGATTTACGCTGGATGAAAACAAAAAGCCGATTCATATTTCATAGCTCTAAACAGAAGGAAAGCCGAGAAGATCTCTCTTCTCGGCTTTTTTCTATACTGTTTATTAGTCGTCCATCATAAAATACATGGCGATGAATCGCACAAGTTCCAGGACAGCGACTAGTGCTGCGGCTACATACGTTAATGCAGCGGCATCAAGTACTTTTTTTGTTTCTTTTTCTTCGTTGTTTTTTATAATTCCAGTACTGACAACCTGGGTCATTGCCCGGCTGCTGGCATTAAATTCGACCGGAAGTGTAACCACTTGAAACAGGACAGCTGCACTCATGAATACAATACCGGCGAGCAGCATACCCTGTGACTGTAGAAGCACACCGGCAATAATAAAGATAAACGAAAAGTTTGATCCTGTCGTAGCGGCAGGTACCAGCTTGCTGCGGACACGAAGGAAAGCATAATCTTCTGCATCCTGAATCGCATGGCCGACTTCATGGGCTGCGATCGCCTGGGCCGCTACTGTACGTTTGTTGTAGTTCCCTTCAGAAAGACGCACTACTTTTTTACTTGGATCATAATGATCGGTAAGCTTGCCTTTTACTGGCTCTACTCTCACATCGTATATACCATTTTCATGTAAAATCCGCTGCGCTACTTCCGCACCCGTCATCCCGGACGAGTTCGGCACGTTGGAATATTTCTTGTACGCTCGTTTTACCTTTGCCTGTGCCCAAAGGGGAATTCCCATCAGCAGCAGGAAGTAAATAATAAATGCACCTATTCCCATAGTGTCTTTGACCCCTCCATAATTAGTGTATACATTAATTTTATGTAAAACGTCAAAGAAAGTCAATCACTACGCTTTAAAGGTTTTGACGATTATATGACAACGCTGGCGCAGGCTTACATGGGACTCATCGTTTTTCTTCGGTTCCGCACGCCGAAGAAATACACAGCTCCGACAGATAGCATACCCAGCCAAAACGTAAAATACCCGATATGGGAGATGTACTCGCTTAAGGCCGGGGATAACCAGGGATACATCCCGTACACATAGTCAATAATATCGTTATGGACCGTCCAAACTGCCGCCACTGAAAGGTGCCAGGCTTTGATACGGTAAAAAGGCATATATAAAAATGCCTGTAACGCCATACCTGCATGGGAGGCGATGAGCATATAGTGCTGCCATTCAAGGGCCCCGCCGGAAAGGCCGGCTGCGGTATTCATCACTACCGCCCATATTCCGTATTTAATAAGCGTAACGGCAGCAAGTGCTTCTATCAGCCCATTCTGTTTTCGAATAATAAACAAGAATAAGACAAAACAAAAAAACAAGCTTGCTGTCGGGCTGTCCGGGACAAAGGGAAGAAATATAGGAGGGGTTGCCGCCAGTTGATATGCGTACCAGTAATACCCATAGAGCGTCCCGAACACATTAATTGTAAGCAGTATCCATAGTACTGGAGAATAGGTCATCCACCGGAGAAAAATCATATAGTCCCTCTTTCCAATAGCATTTTTTCCATACAAAATCGTCCTATAAACGATATCGTTTACAGGACGATGATGTCAATGCTTTATTCTTCTTCTTCGCCCTCTTCTCCGCCTTCTTCCCCACCTTCAGGGTTTCCACCGGAAGCGATATATTCAGCAAGCGTCTGAAGATCTTCATCGCTGCCTTCAAATTGATCTGCCGGCATTTCACCAATACCATTAACTGCGATATCTGCTACACCTTCTGCATCATAAGGTACATCAAATATAGGCGGTCCGGCAGCACCTGAACCCTGCAGCTGATCGCCGTGGCAGCCAATACAGCCCTGCTCCGAGTATATTTCATACCCGGCAGCTTCCATATCGACACTTTCCGCGGCTTCCATTTCCTCTTCATCAAGCATTTCGCCCTGCGCTTCCGCTTCTTCCCAATCGTGGCTGTCTACTGATTCCCACGTGAGATAAACAGTGGCCAGCACACCCAGCACCATTAATGAAGTAGCAATAGGACGTTTAGAAGCTCTGCGCTCCGGTCCTGTATCCAGCCATGGTGCCAGCAGAAGTGCTCCAAAAGCCAGTCCCGGAATAACAACGGCGCCAATAACAGTAAGTTGTCCAGAAGCGTATTCGTATTTTAACAGCTGGTACAAAAACAGGAAATACCAGTCAGGAAGCGGTATGTAGCCTGAATCCGTAGGATCAGCCAGCCTTTCCAGCGGAGCCGGATGGGCAATAGTTAAACATAAGAATCCGATAAGGAATACGGCACCAACGAGCCACTCCTTAAGAAGGAAGTTTGGCCAGAAAGCTTCCGTATTTCCTGGAAACTCCGAATAGTCTTTTGGGATATTCGGTTTTTTATTGTCAGGCACACGGGAGTCTCCGACAAATTTCATGCCTTTTCCTCTATGCATCGTTTATATCCCCCCAATCAATATATTCTTCACTGTCCTTTACAATGGACCAGAAATACCTTGTTTTCTAATCATAATAAAGTGGGCAGCCAGCAATCCGAGCAGTGCACCCGGCAGGAAGAATACATGAATGGCAAAAAACCTGGTTAATGTCTGCGCCCCAATAATATCAGGATCTCCCGCCAGCAGTGTCTTCGTCAGTTCCCCAACGATAGGAACACTCTCTGCGATTTCAAGTCCAACAACTGTTGCAAAATAAGCTTTCATATCCCAGGGAAGAAGATACCCTGTAAAGCCCAGTCCAAGCATAACGAAAAATATAAGTACACCAACTACCCAGTTTAATTCACGGGGCTTTTTATAAGATCCGGTAAAAAAGACACGCAGAGTGTGAAGAAACATCATAACAATGACGAGACTCGCTCCCCAGTGGTGCATCCCCCGGACAATTACTCCAAATGCCACTTCCCCCTGGAGGTAACGAACGGATTCATACGCATTTACAATATCTGGAACATAATACATCGTTAAAAACATACCGGATAAGATCTGAATCACAGTAATAAAAAAGGTAAGGCCGCCGAAACAGTATACAAAAGCGGAAAAATGGTGGGCCGGGTTGACGTGCTCCGGCACTTCATGGTCCGCTATGTCCCTCCACATAGGAGTGATATCGAGACGGTCGTCTACCCAGTCGTACACGCGCTGCAACATATGTAATTCACCCCCTATAATTGTGGTTCTGCTGTACCTAAGTAAACTGTGCCGTCCCGTACTTCTGTTACAAACTTATGAAGCGGCTCTGTAGGCGGTGTTCCCGCCACATTGGTTCCGTCTTTTTCAAAACGGCCGAAATGACAAGGGCAGAAGTACTGTCCCGGGTAATCTTCATTGGCATCCCAGTTGACCGTACATCCTAAATGCGTACAGGTAGGTGAAAGTGCAACGATATCGTCCCCTTCTCTGTAAATCCATGCAGTTTCAGTAACTTCTGACTGATACCATGCATCGACCTGCTCGAAGGAAAAGTCAAACCGCTGCGGCTCTTCCGTTAAATCCGCCAGTTCAGCAACCGCGTACATATCGCTTTCCGCCCCCGCTTTCAAAATCGGGTCTACTGCAAATCTCGCCATAGGCAGTATCACTCCTGCCGCCATAAATCCGCCAACTCCAGTAAGCGTGTATGTAAGAAACTGGCGCCTGGATACATTATGCTTTTTTTCACTCAATCTATTTCCCTCCCCCATTTAAAAAGAAATAAAGCCCTTACAAAACAAACGAAAAAAAGAAACATCATTCTGCTTTTTTGATTTGTTATTGCAGAGACACGCCTTTAAAGGCAGAACTACACCATTTTCGTAACCTGGTTCGTTAACTATAGTATAACAGAAAACAATCCCTCTTTCCTGTCTTTCTGGATAAAAAGAAAGCTGGGATACATTTATAATATCCCAGCTTTTAACTATATGTCAACGTTGTCTCCAAACCGCGTTAAAACGCGCCGGTTATTCGTTCCATTTCATTGTAAGCAGGGGCAGCAGTTGTTTCATCTGCTCTGAAATAATTTGTTTTTTATAAGAACTTTCCAGGTTTTCAAAAGGCACAAACGGCATCCATAAAAGCATCCCGTCCAGGTTTTTTTCCACCTGTTTCCAACTGGCATCCGACGTGACAAATATAATATGGGAAAAGCCGCCCTGCTTCGCCTCTTCTATCCATTTCTGGATTTCCGGCACCTGCTCTTCCACCGATTCTTTTTTTAAATAAGGAAAGGCGGGAGAGAGCATGATCCTGCCTTTGAACTGCTTTTCTATTTCCCAGGTTAATGCTTCTACAAATTCCTGCATCGAGGCACTTTGTTTTATTTCGTCTGTAAATGATACAGGCTGCAGAGGCAGCAGCAGTGTATCTATATATTGTTTTTCCCTGTGAAAAACGGTCACATCATCTGCGGTCCATTTCAATACAAACCCTCCTATTATTCCTGTTCCAGCTCCTCAAGTCTAAGCACTGCCGCCTGATTATCCGGCTCTTCTAAAAGAAGCTGCTTCCACATCATAATCGCTTTGTCTTTATAACCCATCTCCAAAAGCAGTGCCGCGTATTCATCAAGAAACACGGTGTTTTCTTTCAGTTCAGGATAAATTTTTTCAAATAGAGCAAGTCCTTCTTCCAGATCATCTCTGCCTGCATATGCTCTGGCTTTATTCCAATCAAACAATACATCTGTTTCTCCAAGATTCTGGAGGTGCTCAGCCAGATCAATCATCTGGTCATATTCATCATTTTGATGCCACATAGAAAATAAAACGGAGGCTGCTTCTGCATTAGCCGGGTTCAGAGCAAGCGCTTCTTTTAAATATCCTTCGGCAAGCTCTGTATTTTCAAGAGAGCCTTGGACAATGCCTGCTTCTACATAAAGCTGATCATTAAAATTATCTACTTTCAGCCCTTCCTGAACTGCTTCAAACGCTGCTTCCCATTTCTTCTGATGCTTGTAGGCCTGAATTAAATAAGGGTATAAAGAGGCGTATTCATAGTCCATCGCTTTTAGTTCTTCAAATTTCTGTGCTGCCAGTTCATAGTCCTTCACCTGAAGAGCCGTATACGCATAACCGAACAGCGCGTTCATTTCACGCTTTTCTTCCAGGCCCGTTTTGTAATATTTCATGGCATCTTCAAACTGGCCGGTAGCACTGTAGGCTTCGGCGAGACGTAAAGACAGGCTGCCTTCCGGGTATTGAAAGCCATGCTGTTCTGCCTGTTTTAAATAAGGAATCGACTTGGCAAAATCTCCTCTTTCCAGGTAGTACTCCCCCAGCCCGGCAAGCAGAACCGGCTCTTCCGGTGCTTTCTGCAGCGCCTGCAGAAGCCTTGATTCTGCTACTTCATCAAGTCCCTGCAGCTGATACAAATCAGCCAGCAGCATTTGGGCCTGCAAGAAGTTTTCATCTTTTTCTTTTATTTCCAGCAGCCATTCAATCGCATCTTCCTCCTGGTCGAGGTCAATTGCATTTTCTGCTGCAATTAAATACAGTTCGGTTTCATCAGGGTAATGCTGAATAAGCTCATCAATAATAGGCTTGGACTTATCTGCAAGACCGAGCTCTTCATAAACCTGCAGGATGTCGTATTTTTCCTGGTGTGATGCGGTTTTCTCAAGTGCTTCAAGCTTTTCGAGTCCTTCTTCTACTTTGCCGTTATTTATCATATCGTAAATATTTATTAAATCCACTGGTTTAAAACCCTCCATCGTTCTTTCTGTATTCCTCTTTGCCTCGTATAGTATATCAAATTATACAGTTTAGTTCGACCGGCGCCTTTTATGTAGGAACACGAAAAAAAGACCTGATTCGTAAACGCTTACAAATCAGGTTAGCAAAAAATTGCTATTCAATTGAATGAGTATGGATAGGAGTGGAGAGAAACCATACGCTAACTATATTCTATCAAAAATTTCCATATTGTCAACTCTTTTTAGAAGAAAAACCGCCTGAAAAAAACAGACGGTTTACAAATTATTATTCAGCTAAATACGTATCATATAAGGAATACTGAAGGAATCGGCTTCCCTCTTCCCGGTCTTTTTCCGAACGGAATGTCAGCTGAAGAACACCGGTAATATCTTCTCTGGTTTCCATAATACGAATATTAATAATGCTGATATTATTCTTCGCAAGAATGCCGGTGACATCCGAAATGACCCCCGGATGGTCCGGAACATCTACAAATAAATCATAAAAAGACTGCAGTGCTCCTTTTTCCCGTGTTGGCAGTGTATCGCGAAAACTTTTCGCTTCTGAAAAGTAATCCAGAATGTTGTTGCTGTCTTCTTCTTCTATGAGCAGTTCCATTTTATTCATTTGAACTTTCCAATCAGCAAGAAGCTTCAGGAGCATTTCTTTGTTCTGCAGAAGTATGTCCCGCCACATGATAGGGTTGGCAGATGCAATTCTCGTAATATCCCTGAAGCCTCCGGCTGCCAGCTGGCTTGCCATTCCGTCTTTCTCTCCGGCATCCCGGACCTGGTGGACAAGTCCGGCAGCTATGATATGAGGAAAGTGGCTGATAAGACCGGCCAGCTGGTCGTGCCTCTGCGGCGCCATTTCAATAAATCTTGCCGACGTGCCTTTCAGCCAGTTCTGCAGCTGAATGACCCGATTCATGCCGGTGCCGCTCACGGGTGTCAGTACATAATAAGCGTTCTCGAATAAATGTGGTTTGGCTGCCTGTACCCCGCTTTTATGCGATCCTGCCATAGGGTGGCCTCCGATAAAGGTAACCCCCTGGTCTGCAAAATCTGCTGCTGCGCAGATTTGCTGCTTCGTGCTTCCAACATCGGTAATGATAGCTCCCGGCTTCAGCTCAGTATCCTGAAGCCGTTTTAGTATATTGACGGTTTTTGTTACGGGCACAGCTACGACGATCAGATCCGCTTCTTTCACTCCCGTCTCAAGCGATTCGGCACAGACGTCAATCACACCCAGTGATTTAGCCAGGCGGAGCTGATTTTTGTCTACGTCGACACCCGTTATTTCAGCATGATGTTCTTTTTTTATCGCCAAAGCAATGGAACCGCCTATCAGGCCCATTCCAATGACACTTACTTTTTTATTTGCCACTTTTGTACTCCTTTAAGCGTATCCTTTGTTACTTGGAAGATACGTTGACTTCTTCTAAACAGGCAGCGAATGCTGTCATAAATGCTTTATTTTGTTCTTTTGTCCCTATTGTTACCCTAATTGCTTCCGGAAAGCCAAGTGCCTGACCGGATCGGACGATAAACCCTTTCTTAAGGAGAGCATCAAACATTACATCTCCCGGCACTTTAACGTAAATTAGCAGAAAGTTTGCCTGTGTAGGCAGGTACGTAAGGTTGTGTTTGCTGCAGAATGCCTGCAGTTCTTCCAGCCCTTCTGCATTATCTGCTACACACTGCTTAATATGCTCCTGGTCCTCTAGTGCTTCAATCGCAGCAACCTGGCTTGTTGTCGTTAAGTTGAACGGCGGTCGCACTCTATCCACAAGAGAGATCAGCTCCGCTGAAGCGATTCCGAAGCCTACCCGCAGGGAAGCCATCCCATATGCTTTAGAAAACGTGCGCAGCAGCATTAAATTCGGCGTGTCAGCCAGCATAGACATCGTCTGTGGGTAATCGTCTGCTGTAACATATTCAATATACGCTTCATCCGATACAATCAGCACGTGCTCCGGTACCTGTTCGACAAATTTTCGAAAAGCTGCATCGTTTACATACGTACCGCTTGGATTATTCGGATTGCATACCCATACGATCCGCGTCTGCTCATCGATTGCTTCAAGCATCGCATCGAGGTCATGTACTCCGTCCTGCAGAGGGACTTCCCGAATTTCAGCGCCTTCAATTAACGCGTTGTGTTTATACTGCGAAAAAGAGGGCGTAGCCATCACGGTGTTCGTCGTATGATCAAGAAAGGTACGGCAGAGCATAAGAATCACTTCATCGGAACCTGCTCCAAATACGAGCTGCTCCCCTTTCACTCCAAGAAAATCAGCTGTTTTTTTACGCAGTGCCGCAGCATAGCCGTCCGGGTATATTTCCAGACGGGAAGCGGTTTCTTCAAGCGTATGCTTTACCCGGTCGGAGGCCCCGCGAGGATTTTCATTGGAAGCAAGCTTAGTTACTTCTGAAAGACCAAGCTCTTTTTTTACTTCTTCTATCGGTCTTCCCGGTTGATACGGTGTCATACCGTATATCTGCTTTTTAGCTTTCATTTGGATTCCTCCATTTATTGTTGGTGGGAGGAAGGGACCGCTAATAAACCTTCTACATACTGCTGTATGGACTCAAGCGCATCCCTGCGTTTCGCTTCATGCTCTAATTCAGCCTGAAGTCCTTCCACTTTTTTCATAATCGCACTACCAATAATAACCCCATCGGCTGAGCCTTGCAACCTCTTCACCTGCTCGGGGGTGGAAATGCCGAACCCTACGGCAACCGGCACTTCACTGCTCGCTTTTACCTGTTCGATAAAGGTATAGGCTTCAGGAGGAAACTCATCTCTTGTGCCTGTAACGCCCAGGCTCGAGACACAGTATAGAAATCCTTCCGCCTGCGCTGCGATTTTTTCCAGCCTTGTGCTTGAAGTCGGAGCCACAAGAGAAATATTAGCCAGATTTTCTTTTTTAGTTAAGGTGCTTAATTCTTCACTTTCCTCTAGAGGAAGATCCGGAATAAGCACGCCGTCTGCTTCATTTTCTTTCAGCTTTTCTATAAAGGTCTCAATTCCCATTCGCAGGACCGGATTATAGTAGGAAAAAATAATAACCGGAATCGTTAGTCCTCTTTTTCTCATTTCAGGAATTAATTCAATAGCAGCAGTAAGCGACATTCCGTGCTTAAGAGCACGCAGGGCGGAACGCTGCAGGACGGGACCATCAGCCAGCGGATCAGAATAAGGAATTCCCAGCTCCAGTATATGGGCTCCGGCTTTCTGCATCGTCACTGCCAGCTCAATCGTCGTTTCTTTATTTGGGTCCCCTGCCATAATAAATGGAATAAACAGCGGATAGGAGGCGCCTTCAGCGGCCTCCCGGACGGTTTGTCTTGTCATGACTTATCCTCCTGTTCCAATGATTCCTTTATCGTGTTTACATCTTTATCGCCGCGGCCGGAAGCACAGATAACCAGTATTTGATCTTTAGACATCTTTTTCGCCTGGGCAAAAGCCAAATGAAGGGCATGCGCCGTTTCAATCGCCGGAAAAATGCCTTCTGTCCGGGTTAATTCTTTAAGGGCTTCCAGTGCTTCATCGTCTGTTACCGCTTCGTACTGTACCCGGCCGCTTTCAGCAAGATGCGAGTGTTCCGGACCGATGCCCGGATAATCAAGGCCGGCTGAAATAGAATACGGTTCAATAATCTGTCCGTTTTCGTCCTGAATTAGATAGGTAAGGGAACCGTGAATCACCCCTTTTGTGCCTTTGCTGATAGTCGCGGCATGCTGGTTTGTTCCGATTCCCATGCCGGCAGCCTCAGCGCCGTACAGCTCTACATCGTCTTCCAAAAACGGATAAAACATGCCAATGGCGTTACTGCCTCCTCCGACACACGCTACTGCTGCATCAGGCAGGGACTGTTCGATCTTCTGGAGCTGCTGCTTTGTTTCATCGCCGATAATGCGTTGGAAATTGCGGACAACTTTCGGATACGGGTGGGGCCCTACGACAGAACCTATCAAATAAAAAGTGTCTTCTACATTGGATACCCAGTAACGAATGGCTTCGTTTGTCGCATCTTTAAGCGTTTTGCTGCCGGAAAGTGCAGGGACGACTTCTGCTCCGAGCAGTTCCATCCGAAAGACATTCAGCGACTGCCGTCTCATATCTTCTTCTCCCATAAACACTTTGCATTCCAGCCCCATGCGCGCGCAGACGGTCGCCGTAGCCACTCCGTGCTGACCGGCTCCGGTTTCTGCAACTATTTTCTTTTTGCCCATTCTTTTTGCCAGAAGCGCCTGGCCGACAGCGTTATTTAATTTATGCGCGCCGGTATGAAGCAGGTCTTCGCGTTTTAGGTAAATTTTAGCGCCGCCAAGTTTTTCTGTCAGGCGTTCGGCATACGTAAGAGGAGTTGGACGACCGGCAAATTCTTCCAGCGTATGATGGTAATCGTTCATAAATGCTTCATCATTCCATGCTTCTTCAAAGGCCTGTTCCAATTCTTCCAAAGCATACATTAGTGTCTCCGGGACAAATTTCCCTCCAAAAGCCCCGTACCGTCCTTTATCATCTGGATATACTTTACTCATTTTTATATAACCTCTTTTCCAGTTGTCGTACTTTTTCCGGATCTTTTTCTCCACTGCTTTCGAGACCGCTCGAAAGATCAATTCCCCACGGCTCATGGTCCAAAAGCTCCTGCACATTATCAGGCGTTATGCCTCCGGCAATAAACAAAGGCACATTCAGGCGGTTTCCATACTCTATATAACGGCCGGCATGCGACCAGTCAAAGGATTCTCCAGTGCCGCCCCAGGCATGTTTTGCTTTGGCATCAATAACAAACCCATCTACATTATTTAAAAACTGTTCCAGTAACAACAGAGAATTTGGATCATGATGAATAGCTTTCCATATGTCTATATCTGGAAACGCGGTTTTGACGACAGCTGTCTGTTCCGGCGTTTCGGAACCGTGCAGCTGAATGACATCCGGACGGACAGTCTGCACAGCCTTTTTTATCGTATCCATCGTTTCATTCACAAATAAAAACACCACTTTTTTGTCCAGGTCCGGATAATGCTCCAGCCATCCTTTTACTGTATCAGGGGAAACATACCGCCTGCTTTCTGCCATCACAAAGCCGATGTAGGAAGCCTGCGAATCAACGGCTGTCTTCAACCCTGCTTCTGAATGCACGCCGCAGAATTTATATACCGGTTGAGACATCGTTTTCTCCTAACAGCTTTCGCAGCGCCTGTTCCACGTCCGGCTGACGCATCAGCGACTCTCCAACGAGAACGCCGCGCGCTCCTGCCTTTTTTACTTCCAGTACATCTTCATACGTGGCAATACCGCTCTCGCTGACTAAAAGGCTTCCTTCCGGCAGCAGGGCGGATAAATCCCTTGTCGTATCAAGCGACGTGTAAAAGGTTTTCAAATCCCGGTTGTTGATGCCGATAATTTCCGGCTCGAATTCGTCCAGAAGCGCTGTTAACTCATCTTTGGAATGGCACTCCACAAGAACGTCCAGACCGGAGCCTTTTGCTTCTTTATACAATTCATGAAGACGCTTCGGCTTCATTGCTTCTGCAATCAATAGAATGGCATCTGCTCCAATGCGCCGGCTTTCTTCAATCTGCTTTTCATCGATAATGAAATCTTTACGGAGCACCGGCAGGTGAACAGCCTGTTTTACCGACGTAACGTATTCTTTTGCACCTTGAAAATAGGTGACATCCGTTAGCACGGACAGCGCCGCGGCACCTCCTGCTTCGTAGCTTTTAGCAATGCTGACTGGATCAAAATCCTGCCGGATCACACCTTTGGAAGGAGAAGCTTTTTTTACTTCGGCGATGACGCGGATCACACCCTGCTTTGTTTCGAGTGCTTCTTTTAACGAGTAAAAAGGCACCTGCACCCGTTTTTCAAGGGTAATTTCTTTTATCTCCTCTGCTTTTGTAGCAAGAATCTTATCAAGCATGACTTTCTTTAACCCCGCTTTCCTGTAAACGATGAAGCTGTTTTAAAAAGAGTCCATCCTCGAGTGCTGCTTTTGCTTTTTGGTAGCCCTCTTTAATAGAAGCCGATTCATCTGACACATACAAAGCAGCAGCCGTATTCAACAGCAGAATATCGGTGGCGGCACGGCCGGCTTTGTTCGCAAAAATCTTTTCTATTAATGCCGCACTTTCCTCGGCGGTTTCCACCTGTACTTCTTCAATAGAGGCCGATACAGCTCCGATGTCTTCCGGCGTTATCGTATATTCAGAGATCTTTCCATCTTTCAGCTCAGCTACGTACGTTTTTCCGGTGATTGTGATTTCGTCGAGACCATCCGCTCCGGTTACAAGCATGGCCCGCTTAGCTCCGAGGCGCTGCAGCGTTTCGGCCATCTGCAGTCCGGCTTCTTTTTTGAAAACGCCGATGACCTGGGCATCTGCATTTGCCGGATTGGTTAACGGGCCCAGCAGGTTAAAAATCGTACGAAATCCTATTTCTTTCCGGGGTGCGACGGCATGCTTCATGGACACATGGTACAAAGGAGCAAATAAAAACGCCATCTGCTTATCTTTGAGCGAACGGGCCGCTTCTTCCGGGGTGGACTGTACAGAAATATTTAACTTTTCCAGCACATCCGCGCTTCCGCTTTTGGAGGAAACCGAACGATTTCCGTGTTTTGCCACATTAACCCCCATAGAAGATAATCCAATGGCCGCAGCGGTGGAAATATTAAACGTTGAGCTTAGATCTCCTCCGGTGCCGCACGTATCCACTACAAACGGCTGTGTATGGTCAATCTGAATAACGTGTTCCTTCATAGCTCTTGCAAAACCCGTCATTTCATCTACGGTTTCCCCGCGGTAGCGCAATATAGAAAGCAGGCTTGCTATTTGGCTTTCTGTGGCTTCACCTTTCATAATAACGTCCATCGCCTCATAAGCTTCTTCTTCGCTGAGCCTGTTTCCTTCTATACACGAAGCCAGCAGTTTTTTAAGCATCTTGTACCGTCTCCCCTTTCTCATAAAACATTTCCTCGGCCACTTCAATCGCGCGAAGCAGAGCCGCTGCTTTATTCTGTGTTTCTTCATATTCCAGTTCCGGAACCGAATCTGCGACAATACCGGCGCCTGCCTGAATACGGGCTTTTCCTCCTTCTACTACCATTGTTCTAATGGAAATGCAGGAATCAATATTGCCATCGTAGCCTAAATAGCACACCGCCCCGGCATAGATTCCCCGGCGCGTCGGCTCCAATTCTTTTAAAATCTGCATCGCTCTGATTTTGGGCGCACCGGATACGGTACCGGCCGGGAAAGAAGCCTGAAGCGCCTCAATAGGAAGCGTACCGTCTGCAAGGCGTCCTGTTACTTTGGAAATGATATGCATAACGTGGGAAAACCGTCCCACTTCCAAAAGAACCGGTGTCTGCACAGAACCATATTCAGCTACTCTTCCTACATCATTTCTCGCCAGGTCAACGAGCATATAATGCTCCGCTCTTTCTTTTTCATCGGCAAGCAGGTCTTTTTCAAGTGCCAGGTCCTCTTCCTCGCTTTTTCCGCGCTTGCGTGTGCCTGCTATCGGATGAATCTCTACATGTTCATTATCGACCTGTATAAGACGCTCTGGTGAACTTCCGATAACTTCGCGGTCATCCAGCTTCAAATAAAATAAATAAGGGGAGGGGTTAACCATCCGTAGAATCCGGTACAACTGAAATCCGGTCACGTGTATATCCCGCTCAAAACGCTGGGAAAGAACCGCCTGAAAAATGTCGCCGGCTTTTATATATTCTTTAATCGTCCGGACATCTTCCAGAAATTTTTCTTTTTTATAATTAGAGACAACGTTGGAAAAATCAACATCCTGATTAGCATCATATGGAGATAAAAAGGTATCTGCTTTTTTATTTTCCTGCATCAGGGCCATTAAACTCTCCACCGTGTCCCGGGCGTTCTGATAACGGACCGTCGGCTTTTCTTGTTCATTATTTTCGTAATGAACAAAGGAAAGTTCTTTCGTGTCATGGTCAAGGGCAATAATAGTCTCGCAGAATAACAACAGCACGTTGCTGTCGTCTTCGTTTTTACCTATCGGCTCAATGCCGTCCTCGAACTGTTCAATCGTATCGTAGGCTACCACTCCTACTGCACCACCTTTGAAAGGAAGCGAAATTGACGGGATACCGGGATTAATAATCGACAGGCTTTCTTCAAATAAGGCAGCAAGGCTGGCGTTTTCTGCTTTCACCTGCCTGGAGGTTTCCTCCACAAATTGAAACAAGCCGTTTTTTTCCTGGATCCGATAAGATGGATTCAGTCCGATAAAAGAATAACGGGACCAGGAGGATGCCGGGTCTTTACTCTCTAAAATAAAAACAGCCTGTTCTTCAACATTTTTAAATAGTTCAATAGGGGTTAATAAATCTGTGAAAAAAGTACGCACGTAGGGTACAAGCGGATGGCTTTCAGCCTGTTTTTGGAAGGACTCCATCGATGTTTCTGTCATCATAATGCTCCTCTCAAGAACAGAAGTCCGGCAGAAAAGGAGAATGAGGGTGGGTACAGCAAAAAGCGGGCGGGTGTGGCCCGCACGTTCTGCTGCTTATTAGTCATGCTTTTTTGCGGGTCATGGTTCATCTCTGTCTAAGCTCCACTCATCTCTGCTGCTGCTCTGCTTTACTCTGCTCTTTATCTATTCTGACTGCTCTTCTAATCTTATCAATAATCCTACTCTTATTCTTTTGTATCTGTCAACTCAAGGTCAGGCCTCAGCACTACCGCTTTATTTAAGTAAATATGATGCATTTCTTTTTGTGCTTTCCGGGTATCCGCGGTAAGCATAATACGAATGCACTTTTCCAGACTTCCCGGAACCGGGATCTCTCTGGCACACATGACGGGTACGTACTCCCACCCTGCAAACTGTCTGGCTGCTTTAGCTGGAAAAGCAGCATCAATGTCTTCCGTAACAGTAAACCAAACGTGTGCCACCTGTTCAGGGGAAATGTCGTTTTTTTCAATCATCTGTCCGAGAAGTACTTCGGTTTCCTGTGTAATTTCCTCGGCATCATTGCCTTCTACCGTTGTTGCTCCCCTCAGTCCTCTAATCATTCAATCTCCCCCTTTCCAATAAATGACTTCAACAGCCTGTGAACGGTTTCGTCCGGCATCTGCTTTGTAATTGTTTCGCCCGGCTCCGTCACAAGCACAAAGGTCAGCACACCAGCTGACGTCTTTTTGTCTTTTTTCATAGCTTCCATCAGACTCGAAGCTTTCATTTCTTTCGTATCAAGCGGATAGCCCAATGAAAGCAGCCACGTTTTCTCTTTTTCGATGTCCCAGTTCGATAAACCTTCATCGTTGCTGACCTGCATGGCAAAGAGCATACCTGCCGCCACGGCTTCACCGTGAGCCCATTTGCCGTAGCCGGCTGTGCTTTCTATAGCATGGCCGAGCGTATGGCCGAAATTAAGATGCGCACGTACTCCTGTTTCTCTTTCATCAAGAGCAACGATATCGGCTTTGATTTGAATGGAACGTTTAAGCATCGAGACAGCTGACGTTTTTACATCTTCAATGCTTGTTATATGACGCTGCAGCCATTCGAGAAAGGAAGCGTCTTTAATGTAGGCATGTTTCATCATTTCAGCAAAACCGGAGCGCCATTCTTTGTCTGACAGTGTCTGCAGCATCTCTACGTCATAAATGACCGCAGCCGGCTGATGAAACGCACCAACCATATTTTTACCCAGGGGGTGATTGATCCCGGTTTTTCCGCCTACACTGCTGTCATGAGCCAAAAGAGTCGTCGGCATCTGGACAAATGGAATCCCGCGCATATACGTTGCCGCTGCAAAGCCTGCCAGATCTCCTACTACGCCGCCGCCGAGTGCAGCCACTACAGACTTACGGTCCAGGCCGCTTTCAAGCATGGCTGTTAAAATACGCTCATACACCGCAAAGGATTTAGATGCTTCTCCGCTTTCCACCGTAAATGTAAATACTTCTATGCTGCTTTGAAAAGACTGCACAACACCCTCCAAATACAATGGAGCGACAGCACTATCCGAAATAATAAATACTTTTTCCGCGTCTTTTGCTTCAGAGAGGAGTAAATCCCCCGCTCTGCTTCTGATTCCTTCTCCAATATAAACCGGATAAGAGGCAGCAGAAGCATTAACGAAGAGCCGCTCCATTAAAAATCACGCGCCCATTCGTTGTGTTTTTTCATATTTCCCTGAATCGCATCGATACGGTCCGCTCCAAACATTTCCAAAATCGCATTAGCTACTTCAAATGCAATCACATTTTCCATTACAACAGAAGCAGCCGGTACAGCACAGCTGTCCGAGCGTTCAATGCTTGCTTCAAAAGGCTCTTTCGTTTCAATGTCGACGCTGCGTAACGGTTTATACAACGTCGGAATCGGCTTCATTACACCTTGGATGACGATAGGCATTCCAGTCGTCATGCCGCCTTCAAAACCTCCGAGGTTGTTGCGGCTGCGGTAATAGCCGCGGCCTTCTTCCCAAAGAATTTCATCATGCACTTTGCTTCCAGGCATGCGTCCGGCTTCAAAACCTAAGCCTACTTCCACTCCTTTAAACGCATTGATACTCATTACCGCACCGGCAATTTTCGCATCAAGCTTACGGTCGTAGTGCACGTAGCTCCCTACTCCTGCGGGCATACCGGTAATAACGGTCTGAACGATGCCTCCGATGGAATCCCCGTCTTTTTTAGCGTCATCTATCGCCTGCATCATTTCCTTTTCGGCGTTTTTATCTAAACATCTCACTGGAGACGCTTCTGTACGCTCCTTTAGATCATGGATATCTGTATAGTCACGATCTTTGGACTCAATTCCGCCGATTTCCAGCACCTGCCCGCCTACTTCGATACCTAATGTCTTGAGAAGTTTCTTGGCTACCGCTCCAGCGCTTACTCTTGCTGTTGTTTCTCTTGCAGAGGAACGCTCCAGCACATTTCGCATGTCCCGGTGGCCGTATTTAATAGCACCGTTTAAGTCTGCGTGGCCCGGGCGCGGCCTGCTGATGACACGCTTCATTTCCTTTTCCTCTTCTTCGGTAAGCGGGTCTGCTCCCATAATTTTTGTCCAATGTTTAAAATCATCGTTTTCAACGATTAAGGCTAATGGTGCGCCTGTTGTTTTTCCATGTCTTACGCCGCCAGCGATCGCGACGGTATCTTTTTCTATCTGCATGCGCCGTCCTCTTCCGTGGCCGCCCTGTCTCCTTTTTAATTCTGTGTTAATATCTTCCTGAAGCAGTTCCAGCTGTGATGGAACCCCCTCTATAATTGTTGTCTGCTGAGGGCCGTGTGATTCTCCCGCTGTTAAATATCTCATCGTTTATTCTCTCCTATTCCATACGCTCCATGAGCTCTTTAGTGCTTTTATGCATTAAATTGTAACATAATTCTTTTAGTGGTGCTTTATTATACGTATTTTGTGTTTGAAGATTTTATCTATTCTGTCTACAGCAGCTTACTGTTCTTTTTGTATAAAAAAGGCCCCGCTGTTTCAAACCCAAACTGCTGCGGCTGAAAAATCTGTTCGGTGCTTCCGACAAATAGAATGCCCCCGTCTTTCAGCGAGTGATAAAACTTTCTATACAGATCGGCTTTCGCTGATTCGGTAAAATAAATCAGCACGTTTCGGCATGAAATAAAATCAAATTGCCGATCAAATGCATCGCCAAGAAGGTTCAGCTGTTTAAATGTTACTTTGTTCCGCAGATGTACCGGCACTTCGTATCCGCCTTCCGTCTTTTTCAGCAGTCCCGGCCTTGCCATATGTACAGCACTGAGTGTATGGGACGTGTAGACTCCATTTTCAGCGGTAAGCAGGGCATTCGTATCAATATCGGTCGCGAGAATCACGTAATGGCTGCAATAAGGAGCTTCATTTAAAATATGGGAAATCGTATACGGTTCTTCTCCTGTGGAACAGGCAGCCGACCATACTTTAAATGCCGACGAACTGTCGCATAACGAAGGGAAAATCGTCTCTTTAAGCTGCTCCCATCTGGCTGGATTGCGGTAAAACTCCGATACATTTATCGTCATGCGCTCCAGAAATTGATGAAACAGCTCATCTTTTTTCATCAAACCTTCATCAAAAAAAGAAACAAAGTTCGAAAAACCTTTTTTCTCATAAAAAGTCTTCAGCCTACGCTTCATTTGATCTTCTTTATATAAGGACAAATCAATGCCCGTTTTTGTTTTGACTTTTTCCGTAAAAACAATATAATCATCGGTCGCAAGGCCTGATCTCCGTGGTGGAGGGGAAGCACTGGTTTCTCTGCTCTTCATTGGTTTTTTTCATCCTTTTCAACTCATTCGCGGTTTGTTTCGCAATGTCTATCATATCATGAGTAAAAGCTTCCGGAGAAGAGCAGAGCCTGCTTATTCGTAAAAATAAATACCGGCTGCCGCAGAATGAACTGCAGCAGCCGGCATGTAATTATTCATTTATACCCAGGCCGACACTTGTTTTTCGTAGCCGGTCAATTCATTTTCGTTAAAAAATAGATTAATTTCCCGCTCTGCGCTTTCCGTTGAATCCGATCCATGGATCACATTCATACTGATGCGGACACCATAATCTCCTCTAATCGTTCCTGGAGCAGCGTCCTGCGGATTTGTTGCCCCCATGAGCTTTCTGGCAGAGGAAACAACTTCATCTCCTTCAAGCACCATCGCAAAAACCGGCGATGACGTAATAAACCCAACAAGCTCTTCGAAAAATGGTTTACCTTTATGCTCACCGTAATGCTGTTCTGCAAGCTCTCTGGAAATACTCATTAATTTAGCGCCTTTGAGCGTGTATCCTTTTTTTTCAAAACGATGCACAATTTCCCCGATTAAATTTCTTTGTACTCCGTCCGGTTTTATCATAACAAATGTCTGCTCCATACTTGTTCCTCCTTATGTAAATGAAAGCGTTCAACCTTTATGATTATATCAAACCATGTAAGCGTTAGCAATGTTCAATTAAAACAGGAACTTTATCCGTCTGGCGGACAAAGTTCCTGTTTTAATGTTTGCGGCCGCCTATATACGTCGCTACTTCTCTGAGCGATTTAGTCGCCTTAATGTCCGGCAGACTATCCAGGGCACTGTATGCTTTGTTCAAATACTTGCGGCTCAGTTCTTTCGAATACTCAATGCCGCCCGACATTTTAATTGCTTCTATAATCGGAGTAATATCCTGGGAACTTGATGCTTCATCCTCAATTAAATGAACAATTTCCTTTTTGAGAGCCGGGTCTCGGTCCATCGCATAGAGGGCAGGAAGCGTTACATTCCCCTGCCTCAGATCGCCTCCGGCCGGCTTGCCAAGCTGCTTTTCCGTGCCGGTAAAATCAAGAATATCATCAATAATCTGGTATGACATGCCTACATTATATCCATATTGATACAGCCGGATCTGTTCCTGTTTTGATGCCCCCGCGCTGATCGCTCCGAGCTGACAGCTTACTGCAATAAGCAGCGCTGTTTTCCGGCGTATTCTGCGCAGATAGATTCTCATATTCTGCTCCCAGTTGTACTGGTCCCGAATTTGTTCAATTTCCCCCAGACACATTTGAATCATGGCGTGGGAAAGAATGGAATTAATACTGCCATCATTAAAAAAAGTGGTTTTTTCCACTGCTTTTGCGAAAATGTAATCGCCTGTGTACATCGCAACCCGATTATCCCATTTTGCTTTAATCGTCTGTGATCCCCGGCGCAGTTCTGCATTATCTATTACATCGTCATGCACGAGGGAGGCCATGTGGATTAATTCCAGCGAGACGGCGATATGCTTTACGCGTTCTATATCATAATCCCCGTATTTTGCCCCAAGAAGGACGAATACCGGCCTGATACGCTTGCCTCCCGCCTGCAGAAGGTGTAGAGAAGCGTGTTTAAGGGCAGGGTGCTCCGATAGAACGGACTGCTCCAGCTCTTTTTCAATTTTTTTAATATCTGCGTTTAAATACATATACAAATCTGCTAATTTCACCGCGTTTACTTTCACTTTGAAGACTGCACCTCTCTTCCGCTTCCCCATATGTTTAATGCATGTATTGGTTTATCAATAAATCCATACTTATATGCTAACGAATAATAGTAAAGGAGTCCACGTTTTTCGTCTTCTCCGAACACATAATGAATTCCTTTGTAGTAGCTTTCCCAAAAAGCAGGGTCTCCTCCCATACTGCCGGAAACTTCGAGCGACAGCTCTTCGTATTCATCAGCATGAGCCGTGTCACGGCTGCGGGCAAACTCCCGACTCAATAAAGAAAGCAGGCCGGGGCTGGAACGAAGCGCATCATTCTGTACTGCGAATACCGCATACGTCATCGGCAGGCCTGTATGAGTGAACCATTGTTCTCCCAGGTCATAGTAGTAATACTCTGTATGTTCCCGTCGTGCTTTTATGGCATCGTCTCCAATAAGTACACACGCATCATAGGACTCCATCATTTTAGTCAAATCCGGAGAAACCGTTTCGAAGTGAAGCGTCTCGAAGTGGTAAAATTCTTTAAGCAGGATCTGTACGAGATGAACGGATGTGGCACTGGCTGATGTCAGCGCTATATCCGCTCCTTCCAGTTCCAGAATTGGCTTTTTGGAAATCAAAAATATCGAACGAACTTCTCCTTTTGAAGAAACACACAAATCCGGAAGCAGAGAGAGCCTGTCGTAATTTTCTGCATACGCAAAAGATGAGACAGCCGCAATATCAATGGTTCCTTCCGCCAACGACTGATTCAGCGAAGACGGCACTTCATAATAAAATTGAACGCCTCTGCCCCGCAGTTCTTTTCTGTCCAGGTAATGAAAAAAAGGGAGAATGTTCGTGTAGGATATTTCACCGAGATGCAGGCTCATCGCTTTTCCCCCCATCTAGTAAACAAGGTGTGCTCCACGTGAACGCTGTCGAGCACTTTTCCAGCTACGAAGTTGATCAAGTCATCCATGCTGTTAGGCAGGTGGTAGAAGCCGGGCATAGCTGGAACAATATGGGCCCCGGCCCGATCTGCCCGGACGAGGTTTTCCAGGTGAATTCCATTTAACGGTGTTTCTCTCGGAACGATTACCAGTCTGCGTTTTTCTTTAAGAATAACATCCGCTGCGCGTTCAAGCAGGTTTCCTGAATTGCCATTCGCAATTTTAGAGAGCGTCCCCATCGAGCATGGCACAATGATCATCGCTTCTGTTTTATACGATCCGCTCGCAATCGGGGCGGTAAAGTCTCTAAGTCCGTGCACAAGAAGGTCGTTTTTATCATAATCCCCAAATAAACCGTTTAAACACTGCTGCCGGTCGGATGTATCAAGCTCCATTTCCAGCCTGAAAACCTCCCAGCCGGCTTCGCTGATAAGAAGGTGCACCCTGCAGTCAGCTTCCAGCAGCTGTTGAGCGACTCTAATTCCATAAACGGCACCGCTTGCACCGGTGATGGCTACTGTAAATATTCGTTTTGTGTTGTTCATATCAGCAGATCCCCAATAGCAAAAACCAGCATGGTAATACTAATAATTCCATTCATCTGGAAGAAGGCCACGCCGACTTTCGTTAAATCCGTTGGTTTTACCAAGGAGTGTTCGTAGACCATGATCGCGCCTACTATAATAACTCCAATCATAAACAACCACCCGAGCGGAGAAAATATACTGAGAAGCAGCAGTGATGCAAAGCTGATCAAGTGAAAACCTTTTGAAATACGAAGGGCTTTTTCAATACCAAACCGTGCCGGAATGGAATGCAGCTTAACCCTGCGGTCATAATCAGCATCCTGAGTCGCATAGATAACATCAAAACCAGCTGTCCAAAAAGTTACCGTCAAAAAGAGAAACAGCAGTTCCACTGAAAACTGGCCGGTCGCTCCAATCCAGCCGCCAACCGGCGCCATCGCTATTGTGACACCAAGAAATACGTGACAGAGCCACGTAAAGCGTTTCGTATAGGAATAAAAAGTGAGCAGAAATACAAATAACGGAAGCATTAGTACGGTTAACGTATTAAGCGAAAAGGCTGCGATAAACAGCAGCGCAAAAGAGGCCCCGATGAACAGCAGGCTCTGGGGAACGGATACTTCCCCGGCCGGTATGGCCCTGTCTGCCGTACGTGGATTCTTTTTATCGATGTTGGCATCAATAACGCGGTTAAGCGTCATCGCAGCACTTCTGGCTCCGACCATCGCCAGTGTAATAAAGATCCATTCCATAATAGTCGGCCAGGTTCCTTCTACAGTCATACTTCCAAGAATAGCTCCAAGAAAAGCAAACGGCAGAGCGAACACGGTATGTTCAAACTTTATCATTTCCAATATCACTTTAATTTTTTTCATTATAAGCATCCTATCTATTGATCCAATTGTTTATGTGCAAAATGCGCTGCAGCTGCTCCCATTGAAAAAGAATGAACGGTTACGGTTTTAAAACCGGCCTGTTTAAACATAACGGCAAGGGCCATTTTGTTAGGGAAATTCATCGTCGATTCCTGCAGCCAGGAATATTCATCAAAACGTCCCGCCAGGTACTTTCCTAGCCTTGGCATAATATACTTAAAGTAGAGAGAGTATACTTTTTCGACCGACTTTTTTTCCGGTTGGGAGGTCTCAAGGCATACTGCCATTCCTCCCGGCTTCAGCACACGGTACATCTCCCGCATCGTCTGATCGTAATCAGGGACATTGCGCAGGCCGAATCCTATCGTAACAAAATCAAAGCTGCTGGACGCAAACGGCAGGTCCATCGCATTGCCTTCTACCAGCTCTATCGTATCCCAGCCGGATTGCGTGACTTTACGCTGTCCAATTTTTAACATGTTTGCGCTGAAATCAAGGCCTTTGACCTGTCCTTCCGGCCCGGCTGCTTCCGCAAGGCTGAGCGTCCAGTCGGCAGTCCCGCAGCATAAATCCAAAGCGGAAGCTCCTTTGGGAACGTTCATCTGCCGCATCACTTCTTTTCTCCAGGACTTATGCAGGTTAAAACTGATAATCGAGTTCATTGAGTCGTATTTTTCATAAATAGTTTCAAATACGTCATGCACGCGTTCTTCTTTAGACTGCCCCAACATACGCCCTCCTTACTAAATAAATTTATTCTCATACTGTGAGATGGTATTGTTTAAATGCCTGAAAATCAAAGAAGTTTCCGGTACCCGGGCTGCATACCGCTGCAGTTCAAGAAAATAGTTCTCCCGAAGATCCTGCAGCCAGTGAAGCTCTTCAAGCCCAAGAACCGCATCTTCCTGAAGAGAAGCCTCGACGTCGTTCGTCCAATACGCATGAACCGCCGCCATAAAGGCGGATAAAGGCTGCTGCTCCTGAACCTGCAGTTCGTCATTTAAACGCTTAAACATAAAAAATGCGTTCGCAGCTTCCGCCGTTTCTTTCTGCCCGTAATACATGGCGATATTCTGCAGGAAACCCGATTCAATCGTTTCCAGACGTTTCAGAAAATCGGCTTTGCCCGTACTTTCTGCAAGATGAAGCCGCATTTTTTCTTCGTTGATAAGCTGGATAGAAGTACTGAACACTTTTAAAATCGGCGCGTGTATTTGGTGGGCAAGCATCGAATAATAAAGACTCCAGTGATAGTCCCCTGCCAAAATTGTTAACTGGCGCTTTTTTTTCTGCAGCGCAGACTGCACCGGTGCAATCTGCACATGCTCATGTGTTTCAAAAGCTCCGTCTACCATAAGTGCCGCTACGATTTGTTCCTCTTTGTAAAAAGGGTCTAAATCCACATGCTGCATAATATCAAGCAGAAAATAGATCATGCTCTTATTTACGGCTATTTCACCTGTAATCGTTGACACATATTGATGAGAGGCTTTGGATCGAAAAAGCGCTTCAATCCGTTCGATATCAGCTTCCCTGAATGTTTGATCTGTCATTGCATTGTCCCCCATTGACATGTTTTCGAAAAATGCTGTCGCTTTCATATAAAGCAGGAAAAAGGCGCCTGCTTCGTTATTTTATACATGCAATGCGCCTTTTATTTATGTCTGGGAATCCGTATGAACTTCCCCGTGGCTCGTCTGGACAAGAGCTTTGCCTCTGATTTTAATAGCGGACGTATGCTCTGTAAACTGTGCTACCATCACTTCGCCTTTATCAAGCTTTTCGGAATGATGAAACTTTGTGTCTGTACCTCTGGTTAAACCAATCACATTTACTCCATCTTCCTCTGCTTTTACTACAAAAAAATCCTGCGCTCCGCTCATTTTTAGTTCCCCTGCCTTTTTTGTTTTTACCCTTTGTTTATTAAAGAAAAGACTTCAGCTCTAGCGGCTGCGTCCTTTTGTAAACTTCCTCTTACGGCTGAGGTTACCGTCATCGCTCCTGGTTTTTTCACTCCGCGCATCGCCATGCACATGTGTTCTGCCTCTATGACGACTATCGCTCCATGGGGCTGAAGCGTTTCTACTATTGTATCTGCAATCGTTGATGTAATCCGCTCCTGCAGCTGTGGTTTGCTTGCTACCGACTCTACTGTTCTTGCAAGCTTGCTGAGGCCGGTCACCTTGCCGCCTTTGGGTATGTAGCCTACATGGGCTTTACCAAAAAATGGAACTAAATGGTGTTCACACATAGAATAAAAATCAATATCTTTTACTAAGACGAGTTCTTCATGCTGTTCTCCGAAGACGGTTTTTAAATGATTGGAAGGGTCTTCGTGAATACCTTTGAATACTTCCTGATACATTCTTGCCACTCTTTTCGGCGTATCTTCCAGGCCTTCCCGATTCGGGTCCTCCCCAACTGCTTCTAATATTAATGTAACGGCTTGTTCTATTTTTTTATGATCAAAAGGAGCCACTACTCTTCCCCCTACCCTTATTTTATCTTTGTCTTTGAAAATTTTAGCATACCGCTATTTATAAAGCAAAGCTAGCACTTCAAGGGATTGGCAGGAATCTTGTATCTGATATTTATATTATGTAAACTATCACCGGGCATTACAGCTCGCCCGGCTCTTCTTCACCTGTTAATACAGGTTCACCGTTTTCATCCAGTTCATAAGTACCGGAAAAAGCCGGCACGACCGGATAGTGTTCGACGAGTACGGTTCTTGCATCTTCTCCCTCTTCTATCGAGGCACCATGTACTTCAAGCGCACGGTTAATATCGATGGAATAGTCAACGATCGCTTCGCCGTCTGCGTTGATAAGAAGCGGCAGGCTCGTGTTAAAGTAGGGACTCGCTACCGTCGGCTGCTCATCATATTCCAGTTTTTCAAGGTCTGCTTCAAATATTCCCGGAGCCACAGCTTCTTTAATAGGGGCAAATTCGTTTTCTGCTATGTAGACACCGACTCTTTGTTCAAACTCCCTGATCTCACGGGTCATTCGAAGGTCGATTACTTTCACTTCCGCATCGTCTTCCGGATCTACAATCATGTACTGGTAGCTTCCTCCGCTTTCAAAAGAGTTGGCAGGAGGCTCCTGCATATAGCGCGGCATTAATTCCCTGAAATCAATCACGTACCGTTCATACAATGGGGGATTGTGTTCCGGGGTACGAATAGGTAAAAGGTTGATTTCATCTTCTCTGTACTGGTCTACGGCCTGCTGCACGGCAGCAATCTGGCTTTCATCCGGCCCCTGTCTTTGTTCAGCTCCGCTGTTGGGATAAAAACAGCCACCGAGCAGCAAAAGAGGAATAAATCCCAAAATAACGGCTTTTTTTTGTTTATTCATCTGGTTTTCCCCTTTCTGGTATTATTCTGCCAGAGGCCCTCTAAATACGACAATAAAGACGATAAGCCCCGCGATAACCAAACAGATAAACGAGAACGTCATCACGATAAAACGGAGCACCCCTGTCAGCTTTTCTTTGCCGAGTACTGCGGCAGCCGTAGAAACAAACATTAAAAACAATCCAATAAACGACACCCACATATTTTGAAGCGCTGTCATTTTACATCCTCCTTTTTTCTATAAAGGAAAAGAAGCGGCCTAACTTTCCCGGCCGCCTTCGTTTCTTCCCATAAAAGAGCTTTCTTCTTCATTCTTTTTCACTCGGCCCATCAGCCGGTCCGCCGCCTGCAGAGGCGGTTCTTCTTCAAACAGGACGCTGTACAGAGCCGACGTAATCGGCATTTCGACGTTCTCTGCTGCTGCCAGCTCAAACACCGCTTTTGTCGTACGGACTCCTTCTACGACCATGCCCATCTCATCAAGCACGTCATCCAGCTTCCTGCCCCGGCCGAGAAGACGGCCGGCTCTCCAGTTTCTGCTGTGTTCGCTCGTGCAGGTCACGATTAAATCACCAAGACCGGAAAGACCTATAAAAGTCATCGGATTGGCGCCGAGAGCAACACCCAACCGGGTAATTTCTGCAAGCCCTCTCGTCATCAGCGCCGCTTTCGTATTATCGCCATAGCCGAGGCCGTCAGTCATGCCAATGCCCAGCGCAATAATATTTTTTAACGCGCCTCCGATTTCCACGCCAATCATATCTTCGTTTGTATAAACGCGAAAATAGTTATTCATAAATAAATCCTGGACAGAGGCTGCTGCCTCCAGATTTTTGGATGAAACAGCTACCGTAGTCGGCTGTTTAATGCCTACTTCTTCAGCGTGACTTGGTCCCGATAATACAGCTACAGCTTTATAGGATACCCCTTCAAGCTCTTCTTCCATCATTTCGGAAATCCGCTTAAACGTTCCCGGCTCGATGCCTTTGGACGCATGGACGAGGATGCTGTTTTCATGAAGAAGCGGGCGAAGCTGTTCTATCGTCTCCCTGATAGCTTTTGTCGGCACGGCGCAGATAATATAATCATTATCCGTGTCGGTTGCCGACAAATCACTGTAAGCCTTAATAGTAGAATCGAGCACCACATTAGGCAGGTAGCGTGAATTAATATGTGTCTCATTAATTTCTACAGCCAGTTCATTCCTTCTGCCCCAGAGCTGGACGCTGTGTCCATTATCAGCAAGCACCTGGGCAAGAGCGGTTCCCCAGCTTCCTGCCCCGATAACGGCTGCTTTCACTTTTGACATAGTGATCCTCCTTTATTTCGCTCCCAGTTTGTTTTCCTGTCCCTTAAGAAGCCGGTCTATATTGGAACGATGGGTCCATACGGCAAGCACGGACAAGATGATGCTGAGAAAAATATAGGACACCGGATGGGTGCCGGACCCTGCTGTAATAATTAACAGCAGCGATGTGCCGAGAATAAACAACAGGGATCCAAGCGAGACGTAGCGCGTTATGAGAATGACAACGATAGCAACGATACCAGCGTAAACTGCTGGAAAGAAAAACAGCGTACTGATTACGCCAATCGTTGTTGCCACCCCTTTACCGCCTTTAAATCCAAAATATACCGGCCAGTTATGGCCGAGAATGACAGCCAGTCCGGCTGCCGCTGGTGCAAGCCCTTCAGCACCGGAGGCCAGGAAGGGTACAGCCTCCAGCCCGGCTGCAATCCATACTGCAGCAATCCCTTTTGCTATATCGAGCATCAGGACCAGGACAGCCGGGCCTTTTCCCAGCACCCGAAGGGTATTGGTCGCTCCGGCATTGCCGCTGCCATGCTTTCTAATATCGATTTTTTTAACCCTTTTAGCGATAACATAGCTGAAACTGATCGAACCGATCAGGTAGGCTATGATAATTGACAGAATGACTCCCATTCGCTTCTGCTCCCTTACAGTAGACTATTCGTTCTTTTTTCTCGCGTATATCTTAAGCGGTGTGCCTTCAAAATGAAAAGCTTCCCGCAGCTTATTTTCGATATAGCGTCTATAGGAGAAGTGCATAAGTTCCGGTTCGTTTACAAACAACACCACTACCGGTGGAGCAATCGCTACCTGTGTTGCATAATTAATCCGCAGGCGCTTATTATGCTCAGTTGGCGTTGGGTTCATCGCAACGGCATCGGAAATAACGTCGTTTAAGACGTTTGTCGGCACACGAAGGCTGTGGTTTTCTGCTACTGTTTTTACAATTGGAAGCAGATTTTTCATTCTTTTTTTCGTTTTGGCGGATAAAAATACAATGGGGGCATACGACAGAAACTGAAATTCTTCCCGAATCTTCTGCGTGAATTCCTGCATTGTTTTTTCATCCTTTTCCATCGCATCCCATTTGTTAACGACAATAACGATGGCCCGTCCTGCTTCATGGGCATAGCCGGCAATTTTTTTATCCTGTTCTTTTATTCCCTGTTCCCCGTCAATCAGCGTGAGCACAACATCTGCGCGCTCCAGTGCTTTCATCGCACGGAGTACACTGTACTTTTCCGTTGCTTCATATACTTTACCCCGGCGTCTCATGCCGGCAGTATCAACGATGACGTATTCCTGGCCGTCTTTTTCAAACGGAGTGTCAATAGCATCCCGTGTAGTTCCTGCGATCTCGCTTACGATGACTCGTTCTTCACCAAGAAGCGCGTTTACAAGGGAGGATTTTCCGACGTTTGGCCGTCCGATCACTGCCATTTGAATGGTATCTTCGTCGTATTCTTTTTCCGATTGGTCCGGAAAGAATTCAAGGGCACGGTCAAGCAGGTCACCAAGGCCGATGCCGTGAGAACCAGATACCGGATACACATCCCCGAATCCCAATGAATAAAATTCATACATCTGCGTCTGCATAGCCGGGCTGTCAATTTTATTTACTGCTACTACTACGGGCTTTTTTGAACGAAGCAGAAGGTTTGCTGCTTCCTGGTCAGCCGTCGTGATTCCGTCCCGGCCGTTTACTACAAACAAGACAACATCCGCCTCGTCGATTGCAATTTCAGCCTGGGCTCTCATCTGATCAAGAAACGGCTCGTCTCCGAGATCAATTCCCCCGGTATCTATAACAAAAAATTCTCTGTTCAGCCATTCCGCGTTATTATATAAACGATCACGGGTAATACCCGGCTCATCCTGGACGATAGCCACCCGCTCTCCTATAATCCGGTTAAAAACGGTTGATTTTCCTACGTTCGGTCTTCCTACTATTGCTATTGTTGGCTTTGCCATCTTACTCCCTCATTCCTATCCCTTAACAAAAACTCTGTCATTTATTTGTTCCTCGTTTATTATACTAGATTTTCACCCTCTACATAACCATAGAAAGAGCCGGTTCTATGTTTTTTCATAGAACCGGCCTCCTCCTGCCGTTATTTTGCTCTTGCAGCATAGCTTTTTGTATCAAATCCTCTTTCTTTTAACCAATGTGCTGTTGCTCCTGAAAGAACAAGAGGAGCCCGCTGTAACGACCGAATATCTTCTGCACCGACGGCCGTCATAATATACGTCAGCTGTTCAAGCACCGCATTCAGGTAAGCGGTGCCTCCTTTTGTCCCGTTCTCATGAACTGCTTCTAGTACTTTCCCTGCAATGCCTACTGCAGAAGCACCGAGTGCTATAGCTTTCGCAGCGTCCAATGCATGCCTGATACCGCCGGAACCAATGATGTCCGCCTGTTTATGTACAAATGCAGACTCTGCTACGGTAGCTGCACTGCTGATGCCCCATTGATCAAAAAAAGACCATTTGGCTTCCCGCCTGCTGTTTTCGACTGCAGAAAAGTTGGTGCCTCCGCTTCCGCCCGTATCAATCACTGTAATGCCTGCTTCTTCAAGCGTTTGAAATGCTTCCGCCGACATACCAAATCCTACTTCTTTTACGATAATAGGTATGTTCAGGCTTTGACGCACTTCCTGAATACGATCCAGCGCCCCTCTAAAATCCCTGTCTCCTTCAGGCATAACCAGTTCCTGAATAACATTCAGATGAATCTGCAGAGCATCTGCTTCAATCATATTTACAGCCTGCGCGGCCTGCTGAGGCGTCGCCTCGCTGCCCAAATTGGCAAAAATAATACCATCAGGATTTTCATGGCGTACGACCTGGTAAGATGCAGCTTCTGCCGTATCTTTAATTGCTGACATCTGAGACCCTACTGCCATTGCAGTGTTAGTAGCTTTCGCCGCCTGTGCCAGCATCCGGTTAATCGATTCTGTTTTTTCTCCGCCGCCTCCGGTCATCGCATTAATAATAATCGGCGAACTTAAGGAAAGTCCGCCGACATTAGTAGTATAGCTTATATTGCCCACTGAGGAGCCGGGGAGACTGTTGTGTACAAAACGAAGATCATCATAACTCGATGCATCAGCGAACCCTGTCGCTAATGCATGAGTGATGTGGTCCTGTTTACGCTGTGCTCTTGACACGACACATCGAACCCCTTATTTTTTATATTTTTTCAGCTGATCGCCGATCATGTCTCCGAGAGAAAATCCAGAGTGATCGTCTTCCGGTGCATCGTACTCCTGTTGTACTTTCTGATCTGGTTTGTCCGCTTTTTCCAGTTCACGGATGCTTAAGCTGATCCGCTGCTCGGAAGGAGTAATATCCAGTATTTTCACTTTCACAGCCTGGCCTTCTTCGAGCACTTCACCCGGCGTACCAATATGACGATCAGCGATTTGAGAAATGTGAACCAGTCCTTCTACACCTGGTGCCACTTCAACAAATGCTCCGAAAGAAACAAGACGCTTTACCTGACCTTCGATAATATCGCCCGGCTCCATTTGTCCTTCTATCGTGGTCCATGGTCCAGGAAGAGTGTCTTTAATAGAAAGGGAAACCCTCTCGCTGTCAGTATCCACTGCCAGAATTTTCACCTGTACTTCTTCACCCTCTTTAACAATCTCACCTGGAGATTCTACACGGTGATGAGCCATCTGTGAAATGTGAACCAGTCCATCTACTCCGCCTACGTCAACAAAAGCACCAAAGTCAGTCAAACGCTGCACGGTACCTTTCACGGTATCGCCAACCTGAAGCTGTTCGAGCACGTCTTTTTTCTGACGGTTTGCCTGCTCATCCAATACCGCTCTCTGGGATAGGATTAATTTGTTGTCCGCAGAATCAATTTCAATGATCTTTAAAGAAAGGGTGCGTCCTTTGTAATCAGAAAAATCTTCGACAAAGTGTCTTTCCACTAATGAAGCCGGGATAAATCCACGTACGCCAAGATCAACTACAAGGCCGCCTTTAACTACTTCTGCTACTTCTGCCTCAATAATATCACCGTTTTCAAACTTGGATTCCAGTTCTCCCCATGCTCTATCAGCGAGCGCAGCTTTTCTTGAAATAACCAGTTCATCATCTTCTATCTTTGTAACCTTACACTCAATCTCGTCCCCTTCTTTCAGGACGTCTTCTACTTTTTCCACGTGAAGACCGGACAGCTCACTTATTGGAATAACTGCATCCACCTTGTATCCCACATCAGCAAAGGCCTGCTTTTCTTCAACCTTTGTTACCTTGCCTTTGACGATATCTCCTTCTTTAATATCATTCATTCCAGCTAACTCGTTGTTCATTTCATCGACCATTGTCCATTGCCTCCTTCTACTTTTCCTCGCTACTATATCTATTATAATAAAAAATAGGCCATAAGCAAAAGAAAATACCTATTTCTTTGTTATTTCAATAGAATCTGGGACTCTTTCAGCTCTTTAATACTCTTCATAATTACTTTAGTTGCTGTTTCAGCGTTGGCTTTTTCCTTGCGGAGCTTCGACATGTTAACCGGAGTTCCGTAGGAAATTTTCACTTTTCCAAAAGGCTTGAATTCTCCTGTTATGGCAACCGGTACGACAACAGCTGAGGAGCGGAGCGCGAAAAAGCCTGCTCCTGAGAGTCCCTCTCCTATTGCACCGGTCTTACTTCTAGTACCCTCTGGGAACAAACACAAAACCTTTCCATCTTTAAGTATTTGCAGACCCTGCTTCAAAGCCTGCCTGTCCGCCATTCCTCTTTTTACCGGCATGACCTCCAGCCTGGAGATAATCGGTCCTGCAAAACGGTTCGTTACCAATTCTTCTTTTGCCATAAATACGACATCCCGTTTAATAAACGTCCCTACCAGCGGGGGATCAAAATTGCTTACGTGGTTGGAACAGATTAAGACCGGTCCTTCGGAGGGGAAGTTTTCTTTCCCTTCTATTTCCACTCTGAGGGCAGCCCGGAAAAAAATGCTGCATAATGCTTTTCCGATCGTATATAATCTCATGCTTTAGACGTCCTTTCCTTTACCATTTCCAAAATCTTCTCTACCACTTCATCTATTGATAAATTTGTCGTATCAAGCTCTACTGCATCATCTGCTTTGATCAGCGGAGAGACGGCTCTCGTAGAGTCTTTTAAGTCGCGCTCGGCAATTTCCTGCTGTATCGTCTTCAGCCGGGATACAATTCCTTTAGCTGTATTTTCTTCATGACGCCTGCGTGCTCTTTCTTCTACACTCGCCGTCATAAAAATTTTCACCTCTGCGTCGGGAAGAACGGTCGTGCCAATATCTCTGCCGTCCAGTACAGCGCTGCCGGCTGCCGCCAGCTCCCGCTGTTTTTCCACCATTCGTTCGCGGATAAGCGGATGAGCCGATACTGCCGACACGTTTGCGGTTACTTCCCCCGTGCGGATCGCAGCTGCTGCGTTCTGTTGATTAATATAAATAACATTTTCTCCTTCTTCCTGCTTCCATTCAATTTCAAGATTCTGAAGAAGCGGCAGCAGTTCTTCTTCTTTTTCCGGATCTGCCTGATTTTCTAGGGCGAGGTACGTAAGCGCCCTGTACATGGAACCTGTATCAATATATGTATAGCCAAGCAGGTAGGCTGTTTTCTTTGCTACGGTACTTTTTCCGGCGCCTGCAGGGCCGTCTATTGCAATACTAACTGTCATTTTCAAGCTCCTCTTCTACTCTTTATTCACGTCTATTCTATTGAATTTTAACATACTATCCCCTGCCCTGTTTTAACAGAAACAAGAAAAACGAAAAAGCAGCCTGCTGCTTTTTCGTTTTCATTCGTTTCTCTATTATCTGCCGGAAGACAATACGCTGAAGTATCGTCCTTCCGGATGGGAAAATACCATAGCGGATACCGATGCTTCCGGTTCCATCATGTACTCCTCGGTCAATTCCACACCGATTTTTTCCGGCTGCAACAGGCGGAACAGCTTGGCCTGATCTTCCAGATTCGGGCAGGCCGGATAGCCAAAGGACACACGAATTCCGTGGTATTTCGCAGAAAATCTATCTTCCATTGTAAAGTCTGTAGGGTCGGAAATACCCCACTGGTCGCGCATAATCTGATGCACACGTTCTGCAAAGCCTTCTGCTAATTCAAGCGCTGCTGCCTGAATAAGATGGCTGAATAAATAATCGCCTTCTTCTTTCGCTTTATTGGCTCTCGCACGCACCCCTTCACCGGCTGTAACTGTTAAAAACCCAATGTAGTCCATGACACCCTGTTCTTTGGGTTTTACAAAATCAGCCAGACATAAAAATGGCGGCTTGTTCTGGCGTGGAAACGTAAAACGTTCCAGCTCTTTTGTGCCTTCATTATCTGCATAAACGATGATTGTATTGCCATCTGCCTGTGCCGGGAAGAATTGATACATGCCGTGTGCGCGCAGAATCTGCTCTTTTTTCGCACGCTCCATTAAGTCATCAGCTTTTTCTTTAAGCTCTACCGTCTTTTTATCTTTTTCAGCCAGCAGACGGCTGACTTTTCCCTGTACACCGAGATGACGGCCTAAAAGCATCTGCATATTAACATATGGCTGCAGGTGGCTGATGCTGTAATCTTTCAGCAGATGCGGCTTCAGATCGGGCGGTACGAGCAGAGGCGTAGTAGTAGAAACTTCCGAACGGGCCGGTGCTTCCGCAACAGCCGTAGCCGCTTTTGGTTTTTCCACTGCCTTATTAAGACGTTTCTCCCGTTTTTCCGCCCACTCCACCTGCATCTGTTTCATATCATCGGGACGTGCAAGTCTATTGGCCAGATCAAGGCCATTCATGGCATCTTTTGCATAAAGTACCATGCCGTCGTATTCCGCGCTGATTTTTTCTTCTGTGAACTTCCTTGTCAGCGCCGCTCCGCCTACCATAACCGGGATGGAGATCTGCTGGTTTTTTAAATCCTGGGCAGTCAACACCATCTGCTGGGCTGATTTCACAAGAAGACCGCTTAATCCGATCGCATCCGGATTCTCTTTAGCAACGGCTTCAATCAGTTCATTGGAAGTCACTTTAATACCTAAATTTACAATTTTAAAGCCGTTATTGGATAGAATAATATCAACAAGGTTTTTGCCGATATCATGCACATCGCCTTTAACGGTGGCAAGCAGAATTTTCCCTTTACCTGTATCATCGGCCGCTTTTGTTTCCATATACGGCTCAAGGTGCGATACTGCTGCTTTCATTGCTTCGGCGCTCTGCAGTACTTCCGCTACAATCAGTTCATTGTTGTTAAACAGCTTGCCTACTTTATCCATACCTACCATCAGCGGGCCGTTAATAATACTTAACGGCTCATCGTATTTGGTCAAGGCTTCATCGAGGTCTTTATAAAGGCCCTCTTTTGTCCCCTCTACGATATATTCAGCCAGTCTGTCTTCCAGCGAAAGATTCTGCTCGACCGTTTTCTTTTCTGCTTTTTTCCCCCGGTAGTGAGCTGTGAAATCAGCAAGAGTCTGGTCTGACGTTTCAAAAAGCAGTTCTTTTGCCATCGTTTTCTCTTTTTCCGGAATGCTCGCAAAACGCTCGAGCTTTTCCGTGTTAACGATAGCATAATCCAGTCCGGCATTTGTGCAGTAATACATAAAGGAGGCATTAAGCACTTCTCTTCCCACAGGTGGCAGGCCGAAGGAAACGTTGCTTATACCGAGTATAGTCAGACAGTCCGGAAGTGCCTTTTTAATTTCTTTAATCCCGTTAATTGTCGCTTCGGCGGAGCCGATGTACTGAGCGTCTCCGGTGCCGACCGGGAAAACGAGCGGATCAAATATAATATCTTTCGGATTCATCCCGTATTGGTTAACGAGAATGTCATGGGAGCGTACGGCTACTTCCACTTTTCTTTCCGTCGTAACGGCCATTCCTACTTCGTCAATCGTCCCCACTACTACAGCGGCTCCAAACTTCTTTAAAATCGGTACAATATCTTCAAAGCGCTCTTCTCCGTCTTCGAGGTTGATGGAGTTAATGATAGCCTTTCCCTGGGAGTACGTAAGTGCTTTTTCAATAACCGCTGCATCCGTGGAATCAATCATAAGCGGCACCTTTACTTTGTTAATAACGTGGCTTAAAAAGACTTCAATATCATCCATTTCTTCCCGGTCCGGGTCAGCCAGACACACATCAATAACGTGGGCGCCTTTTTTCACCTGCGCCCGTGCAATTTCTGAAGCTTCTTCAAATTTGCCTTCGTTGATCAGCCTTTTAAATTTCTTGGAGCCGATAACGTTCGTACGCTCCCCTACGAAAAGCGGACGCATATCTTCTTCGTATACAAGCGGCTCAATGCCGGACACGACATGAGGATGTCCTTGTGAAGGCGTACGCGGTTCAAATTTGGTTAACGCTTCACGCATTACTTTAATGTGCTCGGGCGTCGTGCCGCAGCAGCCGCCGACTACATTCAGCCAGCCTTTCTCAGCAAAGCCTTCCAGCTTTGTCGTCAGGGATTCCGGTGATTCATGGTAATGTCCCTCTTCGTCCGGCAGTCCCGCATTAGGATAACAGTGGACATACGTCGTCGAAAGTTCGGACAGAGAGCGCAGGTGATCTCTCATGAATTCAGGTCCGGTTGCGCAGTTTAACCCGACAACAATCGGGTTCATATGCTCTATTGATATATAAAAGCTTTCCATGGATTGACCGGCAAGCGTCGTGCCCATCGGCTCAATCGTTCCTGAAATCATTAATGGCAGTTCAATACCAAGCTCCTGCTGGGCCTGCTGAATGCCTAAATAGGCCGCTTTCACGTTTCTAACGTCCTGGCTTGTTTCCAGCAGAAATAAATCCACTTCGCCTTTGATCAGTCCGGAAGCCTGCTCCCGGTATGTTTCCGTCAGTTCTTCAAATGTTGTTCCTCCGGTTACAGAAAGGGATTTTGTCGTCGGCCCCATGGCACCGGCCACGTAACGCGGAAAATCTTCTGTCTCTATTTCTTTGACAGCGTCTTTCGCAAGCTTAGCTGCCGCGATATTTAACTCTTCCGCCTTATGCTGCAGGTCATAATCTGCAAGAACAATGCTCGTGGCTCCAAACGTGTTCGTTTCAATAATATCCGCGCCTGCTTCCAAGTAATCCCGGTGAATTTTTTCAAGAACATGAGGTGCGGTCACATTTAAATACTCGTTGCAGCCTTCGTATTCTTCTCCACCGAAATCATCTGCGGTTAAATCAGCGTTCTGCAGCATGGTTCCCATTGCTCCATCTAAAATGAGAATAGATGTTTTCAGCCTGTCCTGGATTGCTATTTTAGGCATTTGATTCCCTCCACTCTGTTCACTTGCTTTTTTCTTCTGTTCGTACCGCTGCTTTTTCTCTAATGTATTCGGTTAAACGGCACGTAATATCATAACGAAGAAATGGAGTAATTAAATAAATGCCGTTAAAATATTCCATCGCTTCGTCGATAAGCGTTTTCGCTATTGTGATTCCTTCTTCCGCTGCAAGCCCGCGGTTCTCCCCGCATGCAGACATACTTTGGCGGATCGAATCCGTCAGCTTAATGCCGGGCACTTCATTGTGTAAAAATTCAGCATTCCGGCTGCTGACTAAAGGCATGATGCCAATATATACCGGTACGTCCATATGTTTTGTCGCTTCATATATTTCTTTAAACTGGCCTTCTCCGAAGACCGGCTGGGTCATGAAGTAATCGGCGCCGGCGGTGATTTTCTTTTCAAGCCGCTGTACAGCCCGGTCTACATTCCGAACATTGGGGTTAAATGCTGCTCCTACGGTAAACGTCGTATTCTGGCCGAGCGACTTTCCGGAAAAAGATAACCCTTTGTTCATTTCTTTCATTAAATGAATTAAGTCAAAAGAGTTCGCATCATATACGGAGGTAGCTCCGGGAAAATCCCCGACTTTCGTGGGATCGCCGGTTACGGCAAGAATATCATGAATACCGAGAGCATTAATTCCCATCAGGTGGGACTGGAGGCCGATAAGGTTTCTATCGCGGCAGGCGACATGAAGCAGCGGCCGGGCCTGGGTCATGCTTTTAACGAGTGCTCCCATTGCCAGATTATCAATCCGGGGACTTGCCAGCGAATTATCCGCCATCGTAACGGCGTCTGCGCCGGACTGATACAAAGCCTGGGCTCCTTCCACGAACTTGGACGTTGCCAGCTTCTTAGGCGGATCCAGCTCCACGATAACCGTAACGGATTGCTTTGCTTTTTCTCTCAGGTTCGGCTCGGTCGACGGAGGTTCTACGACAGAGAATTGTCCCGCTTTCTGGGCAACAGCCTGCGCCGTCCTTGTTTTTGGGGCTGTATTTTTAACAGCTGCAGCTATTTGAGCGATATGCTCCGGCGTTGTACCGCAGCACCCTCCGATAATGCCGATTCCCTGATTTTGAAAATCAAGTGCTTTTTCATAAAAATAGTCCGGATTTGACTGATACACAAAGCGCCCATCATCGATGTCCGGCAGGCTTGCGTTAGGATGCACCGCATACAGCGTCTGTTCGTCAAGCGGTGTCATCTCCAGTGACCGCAGGATGTGATACGGTCCCATACGGCAGTTTACTCCGACAGCATCCGCTCCGGCTGCCGTCATTTGTTTAAATGCATCGCCAAGCGGAAGCCCGCTGTGCATAACACCTACTTCACCGAGCGCCACCTGGGCAATTACAGGCAGATCTGTTTTGCTTTTCACAAGCTTAATGACCGCTAAAATTTCCTGGAGGTTATAGAACGTTTCCAGAATAATTCCGTCCGGCTCTGCTTTCAGCAGGGCATCCAGCTGTTCGGAGAAAGCGCTGCTTATCTCTTCTTCGCTTTCCTCAATTTTCTGGAGCCCTTTTATGCCTCCTATTGTAGCAAACACGAAAGCCCTGCCTTCCGCAGCCTCCCTGGCTGTTTCAACGCCAAGTCTGTTTATATCGTCTGTTTTACCTTCCAGCTGATATTTAGCAAGCTTGATGCGGTTTGCTGCATACGTATTGGTCTGAATAATATCAGACCCTGCTTCTACATATTCTTTATGGATGTTTTTAATTAGACCGGGATTTGAGAGATTTAATGCTTCATAGGAGCCGCTGTATCCTTTTTCGTATAGATACGTCCCCATTGCCCCGTCTCCAATTAACATACGTTTTGAATATTCCTCTGCCAAATTCACTGCGAGCCACTCCCCTGGTTCGTGATTTTCTTTTACAGGCGGTCGAGCGCCTGCTCTAAATCTGCGATAATATCTTCTTTATTTTCAATACCTACAGAAAAACGAAGCAGCCGGTTGCAGACGCCGTTGGCAATCCGGACTTCCTCCGGCACATCCGCGTGTGTCTGTGTGGCTGGATACGTCATAAAGCTTTCCACACCGCCGAGGCTTTCTGCAAATGTGACAAGCTCGAGTCCGCGCAGAAGGGCGTCGACCCACTGCTCGTTTTCAATCCGAAAGGAAAGCATGCCGCCTTTTCCGGTATACAATACGTCCGTTACTTTTGGATGTGTTTCCAGGAACTCTGCCACTGCCCGTGCATTTTCAGTATGTTTTTCCATACGCAGGGACAGTGTCTTCATCCCTCTCATCAACAGCCAGGAATCCATGGGCGACAGAATCGTTCCCATGCCGTTATGAAACGCTGTAATCCGGGCGCTGAGCTGTTCATCTTTTGTAACGATCAGGCCGGCAATAATATCATTATGGCCGCCGAGGTATTTAGAGGCACTGTGTATAACGATATCGGCTCCCATATCAAGCGGACGCTGGAGAATTGGTGTGTAAAACGTGTTATCCACAATCAACCAGAGGCCGTGTTTTTTGGCCAGTTTAGACATTTCAGAAATATCTGCTTCCTGCATTAATGGGTTTGTCGGTGTTTCAATAAACAGCGCTTTCGTACGGTCTGTGATTTTTTGTTCAAAGGCTTCTATGTTTCTCGGGTCCCCATAAGCAATCGTAATACCCCAGTTTTTCCATCCTTCTTCAAAAAGCCGGTACGTTCCCCCATATAAATCCTGGGAAGCAAGAATTTCATCATCCTTGTCAAAAATGGCAAACAGCGTTTGGATTGCTGCCATTCCTGAGCTCAATGCGTATCCTTTTGCCCCGTTTTCCAGTCCGGCGATAGCCCGTTCCAAAATGTCCCTTGTAGGATTTCCGGTACGGGAGTAGTCAAACCCTGTCGACTCGCCCAGCCCTTCGTGGCGAAAAGCGGTGGACATATGAATAGGAGCGCTGACGGCTCCTGTTCTTGGATCTTCTTTGTTTCCAATTTGTACTAAATTTGTTTCAATGTGAAATTTCTTATCCATTATTGTCACCCTTTTTTGCAGCTGATTACTATATAGTGGCCGGCATATCCTGATTTATCATTCCGCTAAAAGACCTTCCTCTAAAAGTAAGAAGAAGGTCTGCGATTTATAAGAGCACCTCTTCTTATCTCTCGGGCATCTTCTGCCCGGCGGATTTAGCACCTGACCTGTATAGGCTGGTTGCTGAGACTTCATAGGGCCTGATCCCTCCGTCTCTCTGGATAAGAAAGCTTTATTTATATAGTTGTGTAGTAAAACCTTACAAGATTAACGATCGAAATGCAATCAAATTGTGTGAATTTGTTGAATTTATTCAGGAGCCGTGTCTACATATAAATGGCTGCTGTTGCCGCAGATACAGCGGACAAAACCAGTCTGCACCGTGCCGTCTTCTTTTCTGCTTCCCTTTAAAACAAATTTCTCCCCGCACTGCGGGCATCGTATGACGACGCGATATCGCTTTTCCTCTATCATAGGCCGTCTATTCTCCTTCCATCTGCTCAAACCTTTTTCCGGTTTCCTGTCTTCTTACAGCTGTCCACCATAAAAGAAACCCTAAAGGCAGCATGGGGTAGACTATGTACTGCCGGTCGATTAATAATAGCAAATCGTACGTGCCGTGTAAAACGAACGGGACCGTCAGACCTAAAAACAAAAACATTTTTCTTACAGTACCTTTCAAAAAAGACGCTTTCCCTATATAATATCCCATAGTACAGGCAAACAGAGCATGACTGGCTACCGGCAGAAACGCCCTTCCAAACGCTATATCCACGCCATACGCTGCAAGGTAAAGAATGTTTTCTGCTGCGGCAAAACCGAGTCCTACAGCAAGCGCATAAAGTGTCGTATCATAAATGGAACGAACACGGATAAAAGGAATAACGGCGGCGCATAGAATAAACCATTTAAAAAATTCCTCGAGCAGCCCGGCATATAAAAAGGCCTGAAAGAAAACCGAAGCCTCCGTTCGTGTCTCTTCTGTAAGCGCATATTGTACGGTTACAATAGGAAACACGAGCAGCATGCCGATGAGAAAAGCACGGGCCGTTTTATAGAAAGAACGGGACGCGGTTTCCTGGGTTAAATAGTAGTAGCTTAGAAATGCAATCGAAGGCGCAAGGGCCGCAGTTATGATAGCAAACACTCACGCATCCGTCCTTTCCTGCTCTGTAATTGACCGATTAACCATAAATAGAAAAGAGGTACTGTCATGAAGCGGATTTTAACCATACATACCGGAGGCACGATCTCCATGAAAGAAGACAAACAGACTGGAAGTGTAGCACCCGGCGAAAAAAACCCGCTGGATCAGTGGCATGAAGAAGCAAAACAGGTGGCTGATATTACTGTTATCCCTTTCTTTCATCTTCCTTCACCACATATCACTCCGGAAAATATGTTTGAACTGTCGTCTTTTATTAATGAAAAACTGGCTGACCACTTATATGATGGGATTGTTATTACGCACGGAACGGACACGCTTGAAGAAACCGCCTACTTTCTCGATCTTCTTCACCAGTCCCCAATCCCCATTATTCTGACAGGTGCTATGCGTTCAAGCAATGAATTAGGGGCAGACGGCCCTTACAATTTTCTTGCTGCGATAAGAACAGCTTCTTCAGAACAGGCCAGAGGTAAGGGGGTGCTCGTTGTTATGAATGATGAAGTTCACTCTGCAATCAACGTAACGAAAACACACTCTTCCAATGTGGCTACATTCCAAAGTCCTCAATTTGGCCCAATCGGGCTCGTCACGAGGCGCGGAATCCTTTTTCATCACACCCCCTCCGCCAGAGAGCAGTTTTCTATCTCCTCTTTAACGAAAAAGGTGTTTCTGCTTAAGGCATACGCCGGCATGGAAAGAGAAACAATCGATTTGCTTGAATCTGCCTCCCCTTCCGGACTTGTGCTAGAAGCATTCGGCCAGGGTAACGTACCGCCGGCTATCGTGCCGGCAATAGAAGCGCTTATAGCAAGAAATATTCCCGTAGTTTTAGTATCAAGGTGTTACAGCGGCATCGTCCAGGCTACCTATGAGTATGCCGGCGGAGGCATGCAGCTTAAACAGAAGGGAGTTATCTTCTCAAACGGGTTAAACGGCCAGAAAGCGCGGCTTAAATTAATGATTGCCCTCGAAGCAGGAATCACCGGAACGGATCTTACCGATACATTTGAAAGCTGGCCGTCATAATGACGAAGGCCAGCTTTCTTTTTCTTTAATATGGGAGGCAATCTGTGCGCCGTGCCATCTGCCGTTTTCAATAAAAATTTCGTTTGCATTATCCCCGGCTGCTATAACGCCGGCAATATACAGACCCGCAACGTTTGTTTCCATCGTCTCCTGGTCGAAAAAAGGCCGTCCTGCCTCTCCGTTAAGAACCCCCGCCTTTTCAAGAAATGAATGATCCGGGTGGTAGCCCGTCATCGCAAACACAAAATCTGCTGGAAGCCGCTGCTTTCGTCCGTATTGTATATACTCCACGGCTTCTTCTGAAATAGCCGTTACGTCCGCTTCAGAGAGAAGATTAATTTTCCCCTGCCTGACAAGCGAATCGAAATCCGGAAGAATCCATGGTTTCACGTGCTCGGAAAAGGAACTGCCCCGATACAGAACGGTTACAAAAGCTCCTGCTTTTTCAAGCGCCAGCGCTGCATCAACGGCAGAATTTTTTCCGCCTATTACAGCAACATTCCGATGAAAATATGGATGGGCTTCTTTAAAGTAATGGGAAACATGCGGGAGGCTGCCTCCCTCAATTTCCAGTTTGTTCGGCTGCCCGTAATAGCCGGTTGCAATAATAACGTAATCCGGCCTGTACTGTTTTTGTATACCGTTCATAGTGTATGACGACACGAGAAAGCTTTCGGGTTTCTTTTCAATCGAATGCACGGTTTCATACGAATGAATGCGGAGGTTTTCCTGCTCTACTACGCGCTTGTAATACACTAAAGCTTCCTGTCGTGTCGGCTTTCGGTTAATGGAGGTGAAGGGGATATTTCCTACCTCCAGCCTTTCGCTGGAGCTGAAAAAAACCTGGTGCACCGGATATTGGTAAATAGCGTCGACAATATTCCGTTTCTCAATGATAATCGCATCTATACCTTTGCGCTTCAGCTCAATCGCAGCTGCTATTCCACATGGTCCTGCTCCTACAATCATTACTGTTTCTCTGCTCATATACTGCACCCTTTTAATTCTTTTTGTTTTCCATTTTCCTATTCAATACGTTGCTGATCCATTTATCCCAGTCAGCTGTATTCGAACCGACCAGAAAACGGCTGTATTTCTGCACCTTGTCTACATCCAAATACTGAACGGCATGCCCCCCCATTCCAATATTCAAATGAGGATGCTGTTCCTCCAGTTCCGTAATAAATGCGAGCGACGTTTCCAGGTTTTCCAGCAGCGTACAGGAGGTAAAGAAAATGCTGCTGTCTATTTCATCCATGACCTGTATTAGATCTTCTTCCGGAATGCCAACGCCTAAATAAATGACTTCAAACCCTTTGCGTTTTAAATACAACGTGAAAAAAAGCAGGCCGAGTTCATGGTTTTCGTTTGGGCCTGCCGCCGTTACGATTTTAGGTAGAAATCCTTTCACGTTATAGGAGTGCATGATACTTCCGATCTTCGTACGGAGAAAAGAAGTAATGTAATGCTCATGGGCAATGGTAATTTGGTCCGTTTCCCACAAGGTACCTACTTTTACTAAAAGGGTTCCTAATATATCTGTCGTTACTTTCTCCAATGTAAACATCGAAAAAGCTTTATTCAGCGTCTCCTGGGCATCAGCCTCTCTAAAACGCAGCAAATGTCCGAGAATTTCTTCTGCGAGTGTATACGTATGGTCTACTTCCATTGGATGAACGGCCATACTGTCTATTTCTTCGAATTTATCCAAAAGACCTACCGCCTGGCTGACAGTAAACCCGCTGTTCGTTTTATCAAGAATCCATTTGAGAACTGCAGCATCTTTTTCCGTATACAGCCGGTGCCCTGCTGAATTTCTATGCGGATGAACAATATTATATCTTCTTTCCCAGGCACGAAGCGTGCCCGCCTGGATACCTAGCATGTTGGAAATAGCCTTTATGTTATATTTGCCTTCCATAGGTTCCATTTCTTTTCCCCCCGCGCCTCTTTATTTCAATCCCCTGCAGATACCAAAGTAATAAAATGAGCTTCTGCCCTTGCTCCAAAACGGAGCGGCAGAAGTGTCGTTCCGTATCCATTGCTTACCAGATAAGTTAAACGGCCGGTCTGCTTCCACCCTCCGGGAGTGCGTAATCCCCACGGGCCTAGACGAATCTGTCCTCCGTGGGAATGGCCGGTAAGCATAAAATAAGCATCCGACCGGGACGCGGCCTCTAAAGCCGTATCCGGATAGTGCGAAACCAATATTTCAGCTTTTGTCCAGCTGCTGTCTGCTCCGCGGATAGTTTCATCAAAACCGGCAATAGACAATTCCCGGCCCTGAAGCTTCCATGAGTACATATTTCCTGCGAGAATCTCGATTCGATGGGATATTAAAAGACTTTCCAGTTCCAAAGCCCGTTCTTCTTTATCGTGATTGCCCCATACAAACAAAATGGGGTTTCCTTTTTGCAGTTGATGCAGATTATATTGTGTCCTGGCGAAAGGCACGCCTTTTTCTCTAATGTCTCCGCCTATTATAATCATATCCGCTTTTGCGTTTACCTGCCTGCTTAAAGACTTGGATATTTTTCTTCTATGTATGTCAGAAATAAAAAAGATAGTTTTTCCTGAAAATTGTTCAGGAAGCTCCTTTATAAAAAACTGTTCCTGCTTTACAACAGCCCGGTGGGCAGTAAAAATCATATACAATAGTAAACCTGCTGCTGCTGAGAAAACCGCGATTATCCATTTCATTATATCGTCCTTTTACCGGTAATTTATCTATTCACATATTCCCTCTATCTTACTATCATAAACCAGCGCCGGCTTGTTCAACTCATGAACGGATTGTGTCTATTTGCTGTAGAAACCCTGTACCGGACTGTTTTTCGTTATACTGGATATAACGCATGAACAGAAAGGAGATCTATTATGGATTTTGCTGTATTTCTTATAGGTACGCTGATGTTTGGAGCAGGTTTTGTACTGCTGCTGTTTTTTCTGGCTAAAAAAATCTCGCTCCTCATTCCATTTATTTTGATGGGAGCGGGTGTGATTATCTGTTTTGTCGGCCTCATTCTATCTTCACCTCTGACTGACCAGGACCGCAGTGCATCGTTAACAGAATATTCCGGTGCACCTGAAGTCTTCAGCCTTAAAGGTTAATGATCAATGCTGCACTCACTACAATAAGGAACACAATGCCTAAAAAAATAATAAACAACAGGTGTGTCATCGTGACCGGCGCATTTTCTTCTTTTTCCTGTTTGCGTGCAGCCACTCTTCGAACCGGTGCTTGTTCAGGCTGCATGTCATAATTCTGGTTGTTTTTTTCCTGTTGTTTCCATTCTCTTTTCAAACGGGCTTTTTCTTTTTTCCTTTTTATTTTTTTTCTGTGCTTTTCTTCTTCTGCCTGTTTTCTCTGCTCCTGCTTTTTCCTTTCTTCTTCCATTCGTTCCAATCTTTTTTTCTCCGTTCGTTTACCAGGCCTCTCTTCCATCATTAGTCCTTCTCTCCTTTTTCACTCCCGGGGTCAGCAGCTATCAACAGTTCTTTCAGCCTTTTTCTCCAGGAGAGTTCAAATATTTCATTTTTTTTCCTGCTTTGATGGGAACCGGGGGCCACCCAGTCGGCACTGCATAAATCGCAGCATTGTTCGGGCTTCTTTTTTAGTACTTCCCCAAAGTAGTGAAGCAGAGCTATGCGTCGGCAGTTCGATTCCTGCAGCCATCTCTCCATGCTGTGCAGCTTCTGCTGCTTCCATACCGTGCGCCGCTCTTTCACTTCTTTTATTTTATTCGGCAGTGAACCGCTGGACTCCTTTTTCCATTCCCGGTAATAATGCAGGAAAAAGCGCAGATGATTCTCCTCCCAGCCGCGATTTTGGGCAAGCTCTGCCCACCGGCTTTCCGGTGCCTCCTTATCAGCCAGAACATGGGACACGAGCCAGTCTATTTCTTCTTCTGCAGGAAACTCCATCTCAATAAAAAAACGCGGCAGGTAAATATCATCCTCTTTATATAATAAAAGAGCACTGCTTTTTTTTCCATCTCTTCCAGCCCGTCCAATTTCCTGAACATAAGACTCAAGATCTTTAGGGTAATGATAATGAATAATGTACCTGACGTCGGGCTTGTTTATACCCATGCCAAACGCATTCGTGCAGCATACAACGTCCAGCTCGTCCTGAAGAAACTGCTGCTGTACGAGAATTCTATCCTCCTGAAGCATTCCACCATGATAGGCTGATACACGTTTATTCGTATGGGCGGTAATAAATTCACTCATCTGCTCTGCTGCAGTCCGGCTGGAGAAATAAATCATGCCGGGATCCGGTGACCGTCTCACCACCTGCAGAAGTTCTTCATTTTTTTCTTCATCGGAGCTCGTTTTTTTTACATGAATCGATATATTCGGGCGATTGGTTGATTCTTTTACGACGAGCGGCTCTTTCATTTCCAACTGCCGGACGATGTCTTCCTGCACTTCGGGGGCTGCCGTTGCCGTAACCGCGAGTACCGGCGGGTTTCCCATTTCTTTCCGGGTTTCTTTAATTTTCAGGTAGTCTGTTCTAAACTCATGTCCCCACTGGGAAATACAGTGTGCTTCATCCACCGCAAGCAGTGATACAGCCACAGAACCGAGTGCCCGCTTTACTTTATCAAGCTGCAGGCTCTCTGGTGAAATAAACAATATTTTTAATTCAGGCAGTTTTCTCAATACGTCTTCTTTTTCGGAATAGGTTAAGAAACTGTTGTACATATCCACCTGCTTCATTTGCTTTTGCTGCATTTCCTGCATTTGGTTTTCCATTAAGGAAAGCAGCGGCGAAATAACAACGGTAAGACCGGACTGAAGATAAGCCGGCAGCTGATAGCAGACGGATTTGCCTGAGCCGGTCGCCATAACCGCAAGTACGTCCTCTTTTTGAAGCAGGGAACGGATAATCGTTTCCTGGCTGTTTCGAAACGACGCATAGCCAAAGTATGTTTTTAATTCATGTTGAAGATTCATCTGTCTTCCCTCCATAAAAGGCAAGCGTTAATCGTATATGAAAATAAGTAACATCATCAGGTAACTGCTCTTTAAGTTCTTTCATCTTTCTCGTCCGCCGGCTCTCGGATACTGCTTTAATTTTCTCCGCGTAGGCAGCCGGCACATAATCATCCAGCGGAAATGAACTGCTTTCCGAAGCAATTTCAATAATATGATCTTCAATCGTGCTTTGTTTTAAACGCCGAAGCTGACTGACTTTATCGAAAGACCAGCCTTCATCGAGAAGCCGCTTTGTTTCTGCTGCTGTTTTCGTCAGCCGGATCGAAGAGTCAACAGATGGAAGCATGCCTGCCAGAAGCGGAAAAGAAGGTGAATTCTGCTGAAGTACTTCTATTATATAGTGAAGAATTCCGTTGAACCTATATATTATTTCTTCTTCTTCCTGTTCCAATGCTTTAGCTATCTGCGAAAATGTCAGTCCCGTCCTGGCAGAACCGCCCAGCTTGTTTACTAAAATGGCAGCCTCCTGCTCGTCGGCTCTGCTCAGCAGTCTGTCCAATTCATGAAAGAGGGCCGCCGCCAGTTTTGTTTTTGCTTCCTTTCCCGTTGGCCATATCCGCTTAAGCCAGCGCAGAACAGCTTTTTCTTTAGTCACAGGGATAAAATGCCCCGAACCGGCCATGGAAAAAGACAAACACTGGACAAGCAGGGCCAGTCGGTTCCAGAAAATTTCGGCTGCAGCTCCATATTTCCATTGATTATATAATACCGGGCGCGAATATACAGACCAAAAGGCTTCGTCTATTTCTTTTGCCTCGGCTGATGTTTTGATAAAATCAGCAGAGACGAGCAGAAGATGGTTCTTCTGCATGTGAGAAATGTCGTTTTGAAACATTTCCATCGAAAGTTTAGGGAACACTCCGTACCATTCAGTCAATCCGTACCATTTCATATCCTGAATGGACTGGGAGCTTTTCTTGCCAGTTAGTATATGATAAACTGCCCCCGGCGTTCTGTCGCCTTCGAGTTTTAGTAACACGTGCAAAATGAGACGCCGCCGGAAATTCCATTCCATTCGCAGGTTTCCCCCTTGTTATCGCATGATTCCCCTGCGGGATTTCAGAAAATTAACGTCTTTAACTGTTGAAAAGTTTACCACGAAAGAATACAATATGAAATAGACGTTTGGGTTCTCCAGAAGAGCCCTGTTATTATTTTCACCTGATTAAATGAAGTAGGAGGTTATCGAAAATGGCTAAGTTTACAATCGTTGATAAAGATACATGCATCGCCTGCGGCGCCTGTGGTGCTGCTGCTCCCGATATTTATGACTATGACGATGAAGGTCTGGCGGAAGTAATCCTTGACGACAATAAAGGAATTACAGCAGTCCCTGAAGATCTTGAAGAAGATATGCTCGACGCATTTGAAGGCTGTCCGACCGATTCTATTAAAATCGCGGATGAAACCTTTGACGGCGATGCGCTTAAATTCGAATAAATGTTTGAATCCCTGTGAATAAGCAGGGATTTTTCCATTTGTACCGGCTTTACTCCTTATAGGCGAAATTGACACCTTTGTGAAGGTATGATACATTGCAATCATCTAAAAAGACAAATGTCCTTTTGAAGAGAACACCTGACTCCTGCAATGAGGGTAGTATCACGAAAGCTTCTGCCTCTCACGATGATTTCGTGCGGGCGGAAGCTTTCTATATATATTTAGAGAAAAATAGATTGAGGGAGAGTGGAGAGCACTATGATACAACATTCTACAACGGAAGATCAGCAGTCATCATCTGTCAAAGGACATTACCGCATTCTGGTTTCTGATGCGATGAGCAGTGAAGGGCTGGCCCCTTTACTGGAAAACAATCAGGTGGACTGCGTACAGCAGACTATTGAAGATACATCTGATCTACACAGCTATGACGCTTTGCTGGTCCGCAGCAGTACAACCGTAACAGCAGAATTAATGGACCAGATGACAAATTTAAAAATTGTAGCCCGTGCCGGTGTCGGTGTCGACAACATCGAAATTGAAGAAGCTACAAAGCGCGGTATTGTCGTTGTCAACGCCCCGGATGGCAACACGATTTCTACAGCTGAACATACCTTTGCGATGATTATTGCACTTGCCCGGAAAATCCCCCAGGCAAATGCTTCTATAAAAAACAAGAAATGGGATAGAAAATCATTTCAAGGCTCGGAGCTTAGAGGAAAAACGCTCGGTATTATCGGATTCGGCCGTATCGGTTCGGAACTGTCCAAACGTGCCCACAGTTTTGATATTAATGTGCTCGTTTACGATCCATTTCTTACGAAAGAACGCGCTGATAAAATGGGTGTAGAGCTAGCAGACCTGGATGCCATTCTCCGTGCATCTGACATTCTTACCGTACACACTCCTCTTACGAAAGATACAAAAGGACTTCTTGGCGAAGAAAATATTAAAAAAACAAAACCCGGCGTATTTCTTATTAACTGCGCACGCGGCGGCATCATAGATGAAAAAGCTCTTTACAACAACCTCGAAAGCGGTCATGTAGCAGGCGCGGCTCTTGATGTATTTGAAGAAGAACCGGCTAATGAAAATCCCCTGCTGGCATTTGATCAGGTCGTAGCTACACCGCACATTGCAGCCAGCACAAAAGAAGCCCAGCTGAATGTAGCCTCGCAGGTATCAGAAGAAGTGCTGCAGTTTTTGAACGGCATGCCGGCATTAAATTCCATCAACCTGCCGACCATGTCCAAGGAAATTTTCGATACGCTGCAGCCGTACTATGAGCTGACAAGAAAAATGGGAAATATCCTTTCCCAAAGCATGAAAACACCTGTTCAGGACATTGACGTACACTACAGCGGCGAAGTCACCGAACTTGAAACGAGCGTTCTGACAAGATCTCTGATCGCCGGATTTCTCAGCTCCCGCGTCGACGCTCCTGTAAATGATGTAAATGCAACCATCATTGCCAAAGAACGCGGTATCACGTATGGTGAAAAGCACCGCTCCGATGAGTCCGGTTATTCCAATCTAATTAAAGCGACGGTAAAAGGCGAAGGAAAGAAATTCTCCATTTATGGAACGTACGTTAAAGCATACGGTCCCCGTATTGTCCGCATTAACGACTTTAACGTTGACTTTTATCCGACCGGCCACTTAATTTATATTCAGCATACCGACCGTCCCGGCGTTATTGGGAAAATGGGACAGCTGCTTGGGAAGCACAACGTAAACATTGCTACCATGCAGGTGGGCCGCCGCCAGGAAGGTGGAGAGGCTATTATGATGCTTGCAGTCGATAAAGAGCCTAACCAGAATGTACTGGATGACTTAACGTCCATTGAAGAAATTATCATGGCAGATAAAATAGAAGTATAATAAGCAAAAAAAGCAGGGGCCGCCGCCTCTGCTTTTTTATCTTGTTCAGGTTTATTATAGACTATACACAGCTACTGCTTTTTCTTACGGGAACCCTTGAACACGATCGCACTTCTTTCGTATTCAATATCTGCTACTTTTTCTCTTGCATTGACTACCCGCGCAGCTGCAAAGAAATAATCAGACAGACGATTTAAATACTTAAACACATGTTCATTAATAGGCTCTTCTTTCATAAGCGACGCTGTAAGCCGTTCGGCTCTTCTCGTAACGGTGCGGAGAATATGCATTTCTGCTGCTGCAATTGAACCACCCGGCAGAATAAACCGCTGCAGCTCCGGTGCCTGTGGAATGTATTCGTCAATATGTTCTTCAAGGGCAGTGACCATTTCCGGCGTCACTTTAAATTCTGCATCTTCTTTCACATTGGCCAGGTCGCTTCCGCAGTCAAATAATTCATGCTGAATACGGATCAATTCACTTTTCATATCCGGAAACAGCTCATCGTCGAGCAGAGCAATCGCACGTCCTACAAATGAATTTAGTTCGTCGCAGGTCCCGTATGCTTCCACCCGAATATGGTCTTTATCCCGGCGTCCTCCAATAATACCTGTTGTTCCTTTATCTCCGCTTCTCGTATATAGCTTCATTTTATCTCATCCTTTCCATTTTACAGGCAGGCCGTACCAAACTTCATACACCTGCACTGCTTCTGTCATGAATCGTTGATACCATAATCCTACCGCATCACGAAGCTGTCTGTCTTTTTTTTCAACTGGAACGATTCCTTTGTTTAAATCTGTTCCAATCACCACCAGTTTTCGACCGGTATAGCTATTTTCCCATTTTATCAGGGTGCCATACCAGATATAAAAGGTCTCCGGTTCATCCAAATATCTCTTTACAGCTTCATCAAATGCTTCGATAACTACTACCCCTGTGTATTCATCTGGAAGATCGCAGTCTGACACGTCTGTCTCGTAAAAAGAATACCAGGCCCGTATCGGTTCTTCTTGATAATGTCGATACGCCCATTCTTTTTTTCCGTTCGCTGTGCCGCCTAAAATAAAATCCACTTATTTTCACCTTCCCTATATGATTACTGCTATAACAGCGGCAGTCCACCAGAGCAGAACTTCCGTTCCTTCCAGGGCAGCTCCTGCTGTGTCCCCATTCACGCCTCCAAGCTTCCGGACAAAAAAACGGTACAGTGCTGCTGTGCATAGGATAGTAACAGCTGCAAGACTTAGAGTAAAAGCAATCGAGAAGTAAAAAGCAGGCAGCAGAGATAACAAAGTGATACCGACGAGCCAGCGCATATCCGACGGTTTCCTGCCCTCTTGAAAAGAAGCTGCCAGCCCTACAGCAGACAACAGGGCTCCCCGGCTGACTACGACCGCCATTCCAGCCCGCGACAGCACGGGAACAGCAAATAAAGCTGCATAAAATAACGGGAGCGAAGTGTCGAGCATAACAACAATGGCCGTGAATTTTCCAGCCAATAGTAAAATAGTTGTCCATACAGCCCCGGAACCGACTAAAGGATCTTTCATTACGGCCAGTTTTTCTTCCCGCGGTTTCCAGGAAAGAACCGCATCGCTCACATCCATCCACCCATCCAGATGAAGCCCGCCTGACACGATGACAAAAGATGCGAGCACGAGAAAGCCTGCAGCATAAATGGGGAGGCCTATGCTTAACAGCCCTGTTCCCACAGCGGCAGCGATAACGGCAGCAAGGGTCCCGCATACCGGAAAGCTGAGCAGGGCCCGGCGCATCGCTGCAGGAGTCCATTCTACGGAACGGGTAACTGGAAATACGGTTAAAAAACCTACAGCCAGAAGCAGCCCCTCATACAGATGTTTTATATTTTTTGTCATCGGCTTTGTGTCTCCATTAACTCAATTAAATCATCTACGCTGATATGCTGTTCAAATGCAGCAGCAAGCTCGTCAAGGCGCTTATCTTTTTCTTTTTCATAGTAGACGGGCCTAAGCTGCGGCAGGCCTTTCTGCTTTCGCACCCGATTGAGCCAGCAGTTGCGCCATTCATCGTTATGAAACACATGATGAAGGTACGTGCCTGTTACTCTGCCTTCGTTACTTACAATTCCTTCCGGTCCACCGTCTTTATCAGAATAAAATAGCGGTACGTTCTCTGCCGAATATGTAATCGTAGAACGGCCGGTATGAATCTCATATCCATTAATAGGCTGATTGCTTCCTTGTGTACCGGTCCAGCGTTTTGTTGTTTTTTCTGCTTCAAACGACGTAACGACAGGCAGAATGCCAAGTCCTGCTGCGTTCATTCCGACTGTTCCGCTGTCATGGCCCCCGTCATCCATTAAGTTCTGTCCGAGCATCTGCAGGCCTCCGCAGATACCAACTGCCGTGCCTCCATTGGCAATATAACTCGTTAACAGACCGGCTGTCCCGTTTTTTTCCATATGATGCAGATCCAGAATCGTACTTCTTGTCCCAGGTATAATGACGGCATCCGGCTCACCAAAATCCTCGCCCGCATAGACGAAACGAATCGACACATCCGGTTCTGCTGTAAAAGGCTCGATGTCCGTATAGTTTGAAATATAAGGAAGCGCGATCACTGCGAGATCGATAGCGGATGCAGCCGTTTTTTCACGGGTCAGGCGGCTGAGCGATAGCGAATCTTCCCGCTCCATTTCAACATCGAGTTTAGGAAGCACGCCGAGTACTGGAGATACATGTTCTTCGATCCAGCTTACCCCGTCCGTAAACAAAGCCGGATCCCCGCGGAAGCGATTCACAATTACTCCTGAAAGCCTCTGCTGATGCGCAGGCGGAAGCAGTTTCTCCGTTCCGTACAGCTGGGCAAACACGCCCCCCCGCTCTATATCCGCAACCAGAACAGCGGGCACCGCCGCCATTTCAGCTGTATACAAATTAGCTAAGTCCGTATCCATTAAATTGATTTCAGCCGGACTGCCGGCGCCTTCCATAATAATAAAATCATATTCCTCTTCCAGCCGTTTAAGTGACATTTGGATTGCCTCTTTTGCCCGCGGCATAAACTCTCTTCGATAATCACCGGCCTGCGGGCTGCCCGAGGATACACCGCGGATAATCACTTCTGCTGTACTGTCACTTCGCGGCTTGAGCAGAACTGGATTCATGTCCACTGTTGCTTCCGTTCTGCATGCTTCGGCCTGTAATCCCTGTGAACGGCCGATTTCCCGGCTTTCTGCAGTAATATATGAATTATTGGACATGTTCTGCCCTTTAAAAGGAGCAACGGATAACCCCCGGTTGGCCAGCGCTCTGCATAGTGCTGTCACGATGTAGCTTTTTCCGGCATCAGAGGTGGTTCCCCATACCATTAATCCTTTCATTGCCATTCTCCTTTCATGGGACGGAGGCATCCGTAATTAACGGTTCCAGCCAGATCTGCTTTTTCCACGAGCCGGCAGGACAGCCATCCCTGTATTTTCAGAAAATGCACCATATCCGGATGAACCGCAGGCTGATGACTGATATCACTGCTGACAATCAAAAGAGTCGCACTTTTTTTCTCGAGTGCAATGACAGCTTCCAGCATATGAGCTGGGCTCTTTCGCCCGTCCCATCTATCCGACACAAACATCTCATTTCCGAGCCAGGTCGTTAAGCAGTCCAGCAGCACATGATCTCCCGGGTTTATATGCTCCAGAGTCTGCTCCAGATCATATGGCTGTTCAATGGTAACCCACGGTATATGTGCGTTTTTTCTTGTCAGCTGGTGATCCCCAATACGCCTTTCCATCTCTGCATCCTGCGGATCTGCTGTGGCAAGGTACACTTTGCGCCCGTTGGCTCTTTCTTGAATATAACTTTCGGCAAATGACGTTTTTCCGCTTTTTGCTCCGCCTTCGATAAAAATTAACATTCCGTCAGGTCTTCCTTAAGCATATGCAGCAGCCGGTCATTATCCTGTTTTTGTTTAACAGCTATCCGGATATAACGGCCTTCAAGCCCTCGAAATGAATACGTATGGCGAAGCATAAACCCCTGTGCTGCGGCTCTTTTTAGTACCGGAAGCATAGAGCTCTGCCCGGAACGGCCTATTAAATAATAGTTCACCGTGCTCGGACTTACATAGTAACCTGCTTTTTTTAATAAAGGCAGCAGCCGTGAACGTTCTGCTTCTACAAATTGAGCTGTTTGTTCCCTGAAAAAGTCCAAGCCGGAAGCAAACCGCATCGCTTTTTCAGCAGTAGATCCGATGTTCCATGACGGCGTCCGCTCCTGCATTTTTTTAATAAAGGCCGGCGGAGCTACCGCATATCCAGCGCGGATTCCCGGCACCGCGTACATCTTGGTTAGAGACCGCAGGATAATAACGTACGGATTCGATTGATCAGCCGTCATACGGTATGTTACCGGATTTGTCTGAAAATCAAAAAATGCTTCATCAATAACAAGGTATATCCCGCGTTCTTCGCACGCTTGCATGACCGCAGCCATCGTTTTTCTGCTTTGAACGGTTCCGGTCGGATTGTTTGGATTGCAGAGCCAGACCGAACCTACACCGTCCAGTGCCCCTTTAAAAGCAGCCGAATCGATCTCCCAACCGTCCTCTTCCAATGTTAAAAAACTCTGCACCTCCCCCCCATAAGCCTGCAGAGCCTTTCGGTATTCAGAAAAAGTCGGTTCAATAATTATTGCCTTTTGATCTGCAAATAATGAAGCCGTGATATAAATTAATTCGGAAGCTCCGTTGCCCGGGTGAATAAAGGATGGTTCCACCTCGTTCCAGGCTGCCAGATCTTTGATCAGATCTGTATACTGATAATCCGGATAGTGGTGAATATCAGCGGCCCAGCCCGGCAGTTCTGCGAGCAGGGCTGGCGGAGCTCCCAATGGGTTCGTGTTCACGCTGAAATCTATTATGTTCTCCGGGGCAGACTGTTCTATTTTTTTCATAAAAGCAGCCGGCATTGCTCCATGTTCAGGCCAATCCAAGATAAATCACTCCTCCTATCCACGCTGCTGCAAGAAAAAGTATAATCGTCATATCCCATACGAACATACTTTCCTTAATTCTTTCCTTATTTAATGGAAGCGTTCCCACTCCTAAATAAGGTCGGTTCCTGACTGTACCGTGGTAGACAGCAGGTCCTCCCAGCTTAGTAAACAATACAGCTGACATTGCCGACTCTCCGAAACCTGCGTTTGGGCTTTCATGGAGCCGGGCATGGGCTGCCGTGTCTTTCCATGTTTTCAAAAGCGTCTGCCTTTTCAGCCATACTGAACCGAATCCCATAAGAAAAGCAGTCAGGCGGGCGGGCAGTAAATTTAGCAGATCATCTGTTTTTGCAGCGCCAAAGCCAAAAGAAGCATGCTTTTCCGTTTTATAGCCAATCATTGCATCAGCTGTATTAAAAAAGCGGTAGCAGACCGCAAGAGGCGCTCCTCCGAGAAGTGCATAAAAAAGCGGTGCCGTTACACTATCCGAAGCATTTTCTCCTGTACTCTCCACGACGGAACGGGAAATCTGCTGTTCTGTCATAGCCGATGTATCCCTGGACACGATATAAGACGTTAAAAGTCTCGCTTTTTCCAGGTGTCCATTGGCTAATTCCTGGTGAATATCTGCAGCCGAGCGCTTCATACTGCGACCGCCGATCATCAGCCAGATAATTACAGCTTCTACTACAATACCCGCAGCCGGTGCCAGAGCATAAAACAGGCTGATGAAACCAAATGCCGCCCCGGTTAAACCTAAAGCAGCTGCGTAAACGAGTACAAGGCCTTTAATCTGTTTGGCCCGTTCTGACCCTCTATTTCCCTGCCTATCCAGAAAATGAAGGATGTTTCCCATGAGGATAACCGGATGCCAGCCTTTATGAGGGTCGCCAAACAGCTGATCAAGCAGATACGCAGCAGTCACTGCGGTCAGATGAAAGATTAGTATCATGATTTTAAAGCCTCTTTCTTTTAGTTCCTATTTTTCCAATGCATGATACACACTGTCGTATACAGCTTTTGCCACATGCCTGCCCAGCACAGTAGCCGTGCCGCCATAAGGGTGATGCATCCCTTTCTGCGTAGCAGCTACCATCAGGCTGTCTGTCGACGTTCCAGTCGCTGCAGTGCCCGTTACCTGGTCTTTAATATTCCGGTCCATAAGCGCTCTTGTTTTTGCTTCGGTAGCTGTCATCATAACCTGGGCAAATGCCGCTTCCGGCAGCCAACCGTCTATAAATATCCAAATATTTATTGTGCCTATCTCCATTTGAATATGCTGTTCGTAAGCCCTGGAGGCATCAAGGGCATTGGAAACACCCGCTGTTGCCATCACCCAGACATCAGCGCCTTCTATCGTTCTTCTTATATCCCTGCCGTTTTCCAGCCTGGCTGCTGTCATCATCCCCACCGCTTCATCCGGATCAATCAGCTGTTTTTTCATATAATCGATATATTCCTGCTTTGCATCATCAATATTATAATCAAGCGCTACGTGACGGTTCACGAACACTTTGTGCCAGCCGAACCCCTCTCCAATAATTGAAGAAGAGAACGTTTTCCAGTAGTCCTCAGATGTTATCTGCACAAGTTCCAGACTTCGCTGGACGTTCATCCGGTCGATAGCAGCTTCTTCTTTATCTTTAGCAGCTCTTGGGGTTAACGTAATTAACGGGCTCGGAACAGCCGGGTGGGCTTTTCGGTGAACCGAAGCCGAATATACCTGCTCAATTTTATCTTTTTTCAGAACAGCTCCCGGTTTACCTGTTCCCGCATCCCGACCTTCGTTAAGAAGCATCAGACGATCACAAAACATCGCTGCCATATTCAAATCATGTAAAATAGCGACCACGGTTATTTTTCTCGCGCTTGTCCATTCCCGAAGGGTATTAAGCAGATTCATCTGATGGGAAATATCCAGATGATTTGTCGGCTCATCCAGAAGCAGAATCTGCGGCTCCTGAGCGAGGGCTCGGGCTAAGAGTACCCGCTGTTTTTCCCCGCCGCTTAGCGTTTCCATAGGAAGATCTGCAAATGGTTCTACTTTGGTTTCCTGCATCGCCTGTTCCACGATTCTTTTGTCTTCTGCCTTGGCATTGTTAAACCAGCCGCTCTGATGCGGATAGCGCCCGAGTTCCACAACCTGCCTGGCCGTATAGGAAAAAGTGGTTTCTGTATGCTGGGGAAGCACGGCGATTTTTTTGGCCAGATCTTTATTGGAAAAGGCTGAAAGCGGCCTGCCGTCTATTTCAATGGAGCCTGAATTGGTTTCCAGCCCGCGGTACATACATTTAAGAAGAGTGGACTTTCCGCTCCCGTTCGGCCCAATAATACCAAAAATTTCATGCTCTTTTACAGCTAAGGAAATATTTTTAATAATATCTTCTCCACCGTACCCTGCCGTAAGCTGGTGAACGTTAAACAGCATCTGTCTACCTCCTTTTTCCAATTTGTCTCGTCAGGCGCCGCTGCTGGAAAAGCAGCAGCCCAAAAACAGGAGCTCCTGCTACTGCTGTAATTACCCCGATCGGCAGTTCCGTCGGCGCAATAATCGTACGGGCCAACAGATCCGTCAGAGCCAGAAACCCGCCGCCGATAAGCATAGAGAGCGGCAGCAGATGACGATGATCCGGTCCCCAGATCAGCCGGGTTAAATGAGGAATAACGAGTCCGACAAATCCAATCGTTCCGGACACAGCCACCGCGGATCCGGTAATAATCGACGCGGCAGCTAATATAGCCATCCGCCGGACTTTTGTATTTACGCCAAGTGTCTTCGCCGTCTCTTCTCCAAAAACGAGGGCGTTCAACTCTTTAGCATTCCATAATAAAATCAGGCACCCTACGATAAAGAAAGGCAGGACCAATCCTACGTACTCCCATCCTCTCATCGCTACACTTCCCATGAGCCAGCTGATAATCTGCCTGAGCTCATCTCCTGTTAAAGCAATCATTAACGAGATTAATGATCCTAAAAACGAGCTGAAAATAATGCCGGCTAAAATAATGGTCTCTGTAGAAAGGCTCCGTTCAATCGCTTTAACAAACCCAAGCAGCAGAAGCAGCGTTATCATTCCAAACAATACGCTTACTGCCGGCAGGGTGAAACGTCCCAGACCCGGAATGGAAAGCCCTAAAAACAACACGGTTACCGCTCCCAGGGAGGAACCTGAAGACACTCCGAGAGTGTAAGGATCGGCAAGCGGGTTTTTTAATAATCCTTGAAAGGCAGCGCCTGCAATTGCAAGCCCTGCCCCTACAAGTACCGCTAACAAAACTCTAGGCAGCCTTATTTCTTTAATAATATTAACAAATGTTGTATCAAGGTGAGGCGGAAAGTCCAGTCCGAGCGCCGTGCGCCCGATAATTTCGGCACTGGCTGCAAATGGCACCTGCACGCTTCCAACAGAAACCCCCACTACAATACTTGCCGCCAAAAAGACTAAAGCTGCAATGTATGCCGCTGGTTTATTGTTCTTCAGTGAAGACATCCGGATACACCACTTCTGCCATATGCTGCAGGCCATCTGTCAAACGTGGCCCCGGCCGGCTTACCAGATCACTTTCCAAATCATAAACTTCCTCATTTTCAATGGCAGGCACATCCGACCAGCCATCACGGTTTAAGATATTTTCGGTGGAATTTTCCACTCTAAATCCGTATGTTGTAACAATAACATCCGGGTTCAGTGCAACAGCATCCTCTTCTGTATAAGGGACCCAGCCTTCTTCTTCGGCGGCGGCATTATCTGCCTGAATGATATCGAGCATTTCATCCATAAACGTATTTTGACCGGTAGTATAGATATTCGGCGGCGCGTCCACCTCTACCCAGACGGTTTTGCGGTCTTCTTCAGAGATTGCAGAGGCTGTTTCTTCAATAGAAGCGACATCCTCTTCCATCGTCTCTATCATAGCATCTGCTTCTTCTTGTGTTCCTGTCGCCTGTCCGATCATGTTGATCGTATCGTACGTCTCTTCAAATGATGTCGCATCATTTACTACGAGAATTTCCGCTCCGGCGTCTTCCAGCTGATTTAATCCTTCTTCTGAATTTTGAACAGCAGAAGAATCGGCCAAAATAAGATCCGGCTCAAGAGAAAGAACCGTCTCCACATCAAAATCAAGACCGCCGACACTCTGCTTTTCCTGAGCTTCTTCCGGATACGTATCAAAATCGGTTACTCCGACAATTTGTTCTTCCAGTCCGAGAGCAAACGCAATTTCCGTATTACTTGGCAGCAGGCTTACAATATTTCCCGGCTTTTCTTCGATCGTCATTTCTTCTCCCATGCCATCGGTCAAAGTGACGGGATACCCTTCCGACTGCTCGGTGCTTTCTTGTTCAGAGCTTTCCTGCCCTTGTTCTTCTCCTGTTTCTCCGCCGCAGGCAGCGAGTGCAGCAGCCATTCCCGCCGTCATTGTTAATAATAACGTTTTTTTCATGTCACATTCCCCCTTGAGTGGTATGTCCTACAAATCCAGAAAATCAGGAGCCTATTATTGAGCTCTATGTAAGATAATAAGAAAAGCTCTTCCCTAAAGTGGGAAGAGCGGACATACGCCCCTGCTGCATGCAGCGGAAACGTTTTATATCCGGCATCCTCTTATCCCCGAGAGTGCAGCACCGATTACATATATGGCAGGTATCCTGACTTATGCCCAATTCAAAGATCCTTCCCGTTCTTACAGAACAGTGGAGTACTTCTTTGAAAGCTGCACTTACAGTGGCGGGACCGTACCGGCATTTCACCGGTTTCCCTTTTAACGGAAAGAGCATTCTTTCCGACCATATATATTCTATTCTATTCATTTATAAGGACAATCTTCTTTAGTATACATTATCGGTCTTCGATACACAGCAATTATCGGACAAATCCCTTATCCTTTTTTCCGGCAGATAAAAATCTGACGGGGAGATCTGCTGTGATCGTATTCTGCAGCATTGTAATCCCCAAAGAAATACACAGGCTCCAGCTGGTATCGTTCAAGCATACGCCGCAGCTGCTCTTCTTCATAAAGCTTGACCCGTTCCACGTAACGTCTCTCTGCTCCGTCTTCTTTAATCGTAATCTTCTTTTCCACATAATCTCTGCCGGCATGCCTTTCCTGGATAACCGTCATTCCATCTTTTTCCGATTCATCAAATGCAACAATATTTTCACGGATGTACGATGGATTCAAATAATCAAACAAGAACCATCCGCCGGGAAGTAAAGCATCCGCTGCTTTTTGGAACACGAGCTCGTTTTCTTCGTCTTCCAGAAAGTAACCGAAACTGGTAAAAACGTTAAAGGCGGCCTCAAATTCCTGTTTGAGCTCAACGGTGCGGATGTCAGCACGCCTGTACTGCACCGGTAAATCATTTGTAAGGTCAATCGCCTTTTTTAAAAGTGCCGGAGAGAGATCAATCCCTGTCACATCGATTCCTTTTCTGCCCAGCCATCTGGCGTGCCTGCCGTTTCCACAGCATAAATCAACAGCCTTCATTCCTTTTTCCATTGGCATGTAGGACATGAGCGACTGCAGTTCTCCAGCCGCTTTTGTTTCATCCCGGTGATCGTATACTTTCAAATAATCTTCCTGAAAATGTTCCTCAAACCAGGCTTTCATTTTTTCCCCTCCTACAGTTCTTCATATTTTTCATTATCCGAAGGGATATAAAAACGAAAGGTCGTTCCCTCGTTCATTCTGCTCTGCGCAGCAATATAGCCGCCGTGTGCTTCTACAATATTCTTGGCGATAGCCAGACCGAGCCCGGTGCCCCCCTTGCTGCGTGTCCGCGCTTTGTCTGCTTTATAGAACCGCTCAAAAATAAATGGCAGGTCCTCTTCCGGTATTCCTGTCCCGTTATCAATAACGGCGGCTGATAAGCCGTCGGCGTCATTCGTCATTTCCAGAAGAACACGGCCTCCTGCTTCTGTATGCCGGATCGCATTATGGACGAGATTTGTTAATACTTGTTCTATTCGATCCGCATCAGCCAGAACAAATGCTTCCTCTCCTTTTACGGAAGACTCCAGCGTCAGCTCTGCTTCTGATGACAGTCCCTGAAACTTCTTTTCCATTTTTTCTGTTAACATTTTAACATCCATCCACTCTTTTTCCAGATGAAGATAGCCTGCTTCCATCCTGGCCAGATCCAACAGTTCATTGACAAGACGTCCCATACGCAGCGACTCTTCATAAATAATCTGCCCGATTTCTTTTTTCTCTTCTTCTGTTGCAGCAATACCATCTACGATCGCTTCGCTGTAACCCTGCAGCATCGAAATCGGTGTTCTTAGTTCATGGGAAACATTCGCAATAAAGTCTTTGCGCAGTTTATCGTGCTGACGTTCCTCCGTCATATCACGGATAACCGCTACGGCACCCCTGACAAACGTTTCATCATATAAAGGCGTCATTAGTACAGCGTAGCTGCGTCCCTGAACATCGACCTCAGCGAGCTGCTCCTGTTCCATGCCGACCACCTGCTGAAATATTTTTTTCATTTCTTTCGGAAGAGGACTGGTTTTGCCCTCCTGCTCATTTTGGTACTCAAGTGCTAATAGAAATCGGTCTGCCGGCGGATTGGTCAGAACGACTGTACCTTTGCGGTCAATCGTAATTACTCCATCCGCCATGCTGAGCAGAATACGGCTGAGCTGCTCTTTTTCCTGATTGAGTTCCGTAATGTTTTGATTTAATTTCCGCCTCATCCGATTGAAGGCGTTACCAAGCTGGCCGATCTCATCATTGGAAATAACCGGCACTTTCGTTTCGAAATCACCTTTGACAACATCGAGTGCCAACTGCCTCATTTTCCGCAGCGGAGCCGTAATTCTTGTGGATAGAAAAAAAGTAAACACGGTCGTTAAAACGATGGCAATACCTGCCGACAGCAGAATAATCTGCTGCGTTTCGCCCGTAGTGTCTTCAATTACATTAAGCGACTGATATAAAAACAGCGAGCTTTCTTCCCCGTCGTTTGATACGAACGGCACGCCGACTACAAAGATTTCATCTTCTTCCTCTTCGCCGCTTCCAGAAAAGTCGCCGTGCATTGTCACGTCTTCACGCTCATTGATCACGCCGGATAAGCGATTGTCTTCATAAAATCGTTCAACCGGCAGAAATATGTTGTTGGAATGGTCAATCTCCGGATACCAGGGCTCATCCTCTGTAATAACGAGCACCTGTGTGTTATACGATGCGGCCATACGTTCAATCAGCGGTCTTGTTGTTTCTTCCTCCTGCTCTTCGAGAATGCTTACCATCACATTCGCATGATTGGTCAGCTGCTCTTCTGCTTCGGAAATATGATACTGTTCAAAAAACTGCAGAAGCAGAAACGTCAGGATAAGAAGAACGACAAGCACTAACAATAAAATAGTCAGCCACAGTTTCCCAACTACGCTCCGCCACAGCATTAGTCTTTCGCTGCCTCGAATTTATAGCCTACCCCCCACACGGTTGAAATCATGTTCGCTGCTTCTTCGGAAATACGGCTTAATTTTTCACGAAGACGTTTTACATGCGTATCCACGGTGCGCAGATCACCGAAAAAGTCGTAGTTCCACACATCTTTTAACAGCTGCTCTCTGGAAAAGACTTTGTCCGGCGACTGAGCCAGGTACAGAAGAAGTTCGTATTCTTTTGGTGTAAGGCCCACCGCCTTTTCGTTCACCGTCACGCGGTGCGCATCGTTATCAATCGTAAGATGAGGAAATACCAGTATATTTTTCGCTTCCGTTTCCGTCTGCAGGAATTTTGTTGCTGAGGACCTGCGCAGAAGTGCTTTAATCCGCAGAATCACTTCCCGCGGGCTGAACGGTTTGACAATATAATCATCCGCACCAATTTCAAAGCCCTGCACCCGGTTGGCTTCTTCTCCTTTAGCGGTAAGCATAATAACCGGAGTCGCTTTTGTTTTTCTAAGCTCCTGACAGACTTCTTCCCCGTCCATGCCTGGAAGCATTAAATCCAGAAGGATCACATCGAATTCTTCGTTTAACGCTGTTTCCAGCGCCTCTTCCCCATTTTCAGCTTCCACTACGATAAATTCTTCTTTCTCTAAATACATTTTCAAAAGACGACGGATGCGGTCTTCGTCATCTACTACCAATACTCTTGTTTCCTGTGTCATATATTGCTGCCTCCTTATTGCCTTTTACTCGAACTCTCCTGCCTATTTTAGCACGATTCGCTCTATTCTCTCATCTCCCGCCACTTATCGCAGCCACTCTTCTATAGATTGTAAAAAAAGACTTCCCCCGTGAAGGTTCAGTCTTTTCGGTAAAAGTCATGCATATGAATGCAGACCGGCAATAACTAAATTAACAAAAACGAGGTTGAACATAATAATAGCAAAGCCAATTACGCACAGCCAGGCTGAGCGTTCCCCATGCCATCCGCGGGTTAAGCGGAGGTGAAGATAAGCTGCGTAAAACAAAAAGGTAATCAATGCCCATACTTCTTTAGGATCCCATCCCCAGAACCGTGTCCAGGCAATCTGGGCCCAGATCATCGCAAAAATAAGCCCTCCCAGTGTAAAGATAGGAAATCCTATTGCTATCGCTCTGTAGCTCAGTTCGTCAATCTTATCCGGGCTCACGCCGCGGATAAGCGGCTGCAGAAATTGACTTAACGGCTTGCGCAGCACAAGGCGTACAATGAAATATAAAACAATGGCTGCCGCAAATGTCCAAACGAGCGTGTTGGCATCATCGCTTCGTATCCATTCCGGAAGAAGGAAAAGAGGCTCCCAGCTTCCCTGTTGAATGAGCTCACCGTTGTTTGGCCCGAGAATCGGAGGCAGTTCGTAAATCATTTCTGCCTGCATACCGTTTTCATCTGTGTACTGGAATACCGTCTGATAGCCAAATAGATTAAACGCGTAGCGTATTATCACAAAGGCTACAACGGTAAGCATACTGAACATAATAAATTCCAGCCAGAATACTTTTTTTCCGCCCCTTTTAAAATCAACCGTTCGGATCAAATAAATCAGGCCGGCTACAAACCCAATCCCCAGTATGCCCTGGCCAAGTGCCGTTGTGGTTACATGAATCTGCAGCCAATAACTCTGCAGAGCAGGTATTAACGGCTCTACTTCCGTTGGAAAAATGGAGGCATAGGCGATAATCAGCATAATGATCGGCATAGCAAACATGCCCAGTACATTGGATTTGTAAATGGAATACAAAATCAAAAAGGCAAATCCAATCGCTATACCGAGAAACGTCGTATATTCAAACATATTGCTGACCGGAGCATGACCGGAAGCCATCCAGCGTGTAATGAAATAGCCTATGGCAAATAGAAAGCCGCCTAAAGCTGCCAAAAATCCGAGCGTCCCCCATTTATTCCCATTCATATCACCGAATTTATCCCGCCATTTTCTGCCGGTTACAGAGACGGCAAAAAGAATAGTCGCGAGTAAATAAAGGAAAAAAGCCGTCAATAATAGATTTCCGCTGAGCTGCTCCATCGCTAGCTTCCCCCTTCTTGTTGTTTTTTCAGTTCTGCTTCTTGTTCTTTTTCAGCTACCTGGTCTACAGGAGGAGAAATACCAGCTTCTTCGTATAATGCGTCAAAATCACGCTTTAATGTCTGCCAGTGCTTGTTTGCGTGTCCCGCATACAGAAGTTTTCCGTTTTCCTTCTTCAGCCATATTCTTCGGTGGGACCAATAAGACCCCTGTGTTAAACCGATCATGAATATAATGCCTCCGACTGCAATAAAGGGAAGTGTGTTATCTTTTCGTACCGTCAGCCCGGTTACGTTTTTTGTTTCCACGTTCTGAAAACTCATCTCATAGTCGTTTTCCCCAAACACATCCTCGTTTCTCTGGATGCCTACAAAGCTGTACTCTCCTTCTTCCGCATGCTCTGGTGAAAACATTTGGAAGATAAACGCAGGATTATCAGGAATACTTGATGTCGTAGCCGGCTCTCCCTCTTCGTTGAATTCAAAGTTAGGGAAGTAAGAGTCAATGACGACGCGGTACCCGTCTCCTAAATCATACTCATTTTCAGGATTGAACAAATCGATGCGCAGCTCGCCTGCGCTTTCTCCGGTTTCTCTGTTTACCATTTCGAGGATCATTACATTTAATTCATTTAATTTATAGTCCACCTGATATAGGCTGAATCCGTCAAAAGCGAGCGGTTCATTTACCCGGATTTCATCACGTGTCACTTCCTCGAGTTCCGGTTCTTCGCCGATCGTTCCGCCTTCTTCACGCTGATAAACGACCGCATTGGTCTGGAAAGTCTCAACAATGTTTCCTCCGGCTCTCTCCAGAGCGGTAGCAAAGGTTTCATCTTCTTCATCATACATTTCCAGGAAGAACTGCTCGTTTTCTATGAAATATTCGCCTTCTGTCCCCGGCACCACTTCGGTTTCTCCTTCACGTACCCAGACGACTTCATCGACATACATTCCCGGAAAAAAGCGCAGCATCGCACCGGTTAAAAATATAATCAGCCCTACATGGTTGACGTAAGGACCCCATCTCGAGAAGCGGCCTTTTTCGGCCACAAGGTTATCTCCCTCTTCACGGATCGTAAATTTTCTTTTTTTCAGTACATCTTTCGCCGCTTCCAGCTGATTTTCGTCAGCTGGTACCGCCATTTCTCCGAACACCCGCTGTCTGCGCAGAAACCCTTCATTTCTAGTAACTTTCTGATGCTTTAATACCCGGTAAAGTGGTACAACCCGGTCAAGGCTTGCAATAATTAACGAAATTCCTAAAGAGGCAATCAGCGCCATATACCACCAGGAGCTGTACATATTATGTAATCCGAGCGTGTAATAAATTTGTCCGAGCACTCCGTATTCTTCCTGATAGTGATCGGCTGCTGATACGTTATTTGGAATGTACATTTCCTGTGGAAAAATAGTGCCGAGAGATGATGCGAGTAACGTTAGTACAATAATCCATATGCCTACTTTTACCGAAGAAAAAAAGTTCCAGATTTTATCGACAATGGATTTATTATATGTCTGGGAACGCCGCGCGACTCCCTCATATCTCATATCCACAAGCGTCTGCTGTTTTGCTTTTTCATTCAACGGTTTTCCGCATGCTTCACAAAGATCGGTTCCCTCCGGATTCGAGTAACCGCATTCACAAATCACTTTAGCCATAGAAACACCCCATTAGCTTACCCTGCCGGGCATCTGTTTCTTTATTTATTTGATAAAGCAGGCTTTCTGCTTGTGTAACGGAACAGAAAGCCTTTTATTATTCTTTTTCAGCCAGGTCACGCAGTTTTTTTATTTCGATTGGCTTTAGTTCTCTTGAATCACCGGGCTCAAGTCCCTGCAGTGTTAGAAAAGCGTAACTTTCTCGCTTCAGCTTAATCACCTTATGACCGATATGTTCAAACATCCGTCTGACCTGCTGGTTCTTTCCTTCGTGAATAGAAATTTCAATAATAGAAGAGTTTCCTGATTTATTGGATGATTTTACATTCACTTTGGCAGGAGCTGTTTTTCCATCTTCGAGATGAATGCCGCGCTCCAGTTTTTTAAGGTTTTCTTTTGAAGGTCTTCCTTCAACTTTCGCAATATATGTTTTCACAATTTTATTGCGGGGATGCATCATCAAATGGGCAAAGTCTCCGTCATTTGTTAAAAGAAGCACTCCCGACGTCTCATAGTCCAGGCGCCCTACCGGAAAAATACGCTGCTCTATATCCGGAAGAAAATCATTGACTACCTTACGTCCTTTATCATCACTTACAGCTGAAATAATCGATTTAGGCTTATATAGAAGAAAATAGACCGGCTGCTCCTTATCCAAAGGGACACCATCTACTTCCACCAAGTCATTTCCAACCGTTACCTTTGTTCCTAATTCTTTTACTACTTCACCATTTACAGTCACACGGCCTTCTTCCATCAGCTTTTCTGCTTTTCGTCTGGACGTAATTCCTGCACTTGCTATTACTTTCTGCAATCTTTCCATTTACTTCACCTCATCTTCTATATCATACGCATCATGCTGGGGAACCACAACCTTTTTCGGACCGGGAGCGCTTATCTTTCGTCTTCTTCCCATGTACCAATCCGGCTGAAAAATTGATCCGGTTCTTCCGTCTTTTCTTCGGTAAACTGATGAATATCCGGAAGCTCCTCCAGGGAGGCAAGCTCAAAGTATTCCAAAAAGCGTTTAGACGTACGATAAAGAATCGGCCGTCCTATTTTATCTGCTCTTCCTGCCTCTGCTATCAGTGCTTTTGCAACCAGTGTCTGGATAGAACTGCCTGAGCTGACGCTTCGTATCTCATCAATTTCGGTTTTTGTAATCGGTTCGTTATAAGCAACGATTGCCAGGGTTTCCAAAGCAGCCTGAGAGAGCTTCGGCCGGTCCGGTGTGATAACATATTGTTCAATATACGAAGCAAACTCGTCTTTCGTTGCCATGTGATAGGAAGTGCCTGCCTGTTTAAGGCACAGGCCGCCTTTTTTCTCTTCCATCTGCTGTTTCATTTCCTCCAGCAGAACAGAGCATTCTTCCAGGCTGATCTCCAGCAGAGCAGCAGCCTCTTCTACCTCTACTCCCTGCTCTCCGCTTACATAAAGCAGGGATTCCAGCACTGCCTTTTGTTTTTCATTATTGATCATACATCGTTCCTCCAGCGGTATGTACCTCTATGTCAGAGAAATTGCCATTTTGTGTACAGATAATTTTTTGCTGCTTCATCATTTCCAGCATAGCCAGAAAAGTAACGACCACTTTTGGTTTATCAGCTTCCCGAAAAAGATCCGCAAATAAACAGCTGCCATGCCGTGATGCTAAAATGCTTTCAATAGAACCAATCATTTCTTCTACAGAATAGGATTCCGGCTTGATCACTGCAGAGGAAGGTTTATTAAACGCTACGCGTGTCTGCAGCCTCTGCAGGGCATCGATCATATCATAGATCGTGACGTTATCAGGCAGCGCCGTATCTTCTTTCGTATCTTTATAATCCTGCCATGATCCGGAAAAAGGCTTTGTATAATAAGTGCCGGCTTCGGCTTCCTGCTCTTTTAAATAGCCTGCTGCTGCTTTATATTTTTTATATTCGGATAAACGGTAAATCAGTTCTTCCCGGGGGTCATAATCCATATCCTCTTCTTCCCCGGTGAAAATCGGAGCCGGAAGAAGCATGCTGCTCTTGATCTCGAGGAGGGAGGCCGCCATCACTAAATACTCACTTGCTACATCAAGCTGCAGTTCCTGCATCGTCCGGACATAATCTAGATACTGGGCTGTAATGGCCGAAACAGAAATATTATAAATATCTACTTCTGATTGTTGGATTAAATGCAGAAGCAGATCGAGCGGTCCCTCAAATGCATCTATTTTTACGCTGTATTTCTTCATTTCTTTTCCCCTCTGCTCACTTTCACACATATAAATTATATCATATCCGTCCGCTGCTTAACGATAGGCGAATTTATGACGTTTAACGCCTTGGAGTAGATTAATGAAAAGCACTTGTGGTAAAGTTTAAAATATGTATTATGCTGTGTTTCAAAACTTTGTCAAAGAAAATATTCGACGAAAGCGAGGGCATGCTATGCCTCCTGTTTACTCTGACAGCTATATTCAATTTCTCATTCAATTTCACGGGTATCGTGACTACTTTGAATGTCATGAACTATTAGAAGAACACTGGAAAGAAAAAGAAGCAGGAATGCGCGACAAGCACTGGGTCGGCCTGATTCAGCTTGCCGTTGGCCTGTATCATCAGCGCCGCGGTAATTTCGCGGGCGCAGAGAAAGTTTTGCTGCGTTCTTCCGGCATCATTGCCGAGCACTCCTCTTCCCTGCAGCAGCTTTCCATTGATACAAATGAACTGCTGAACCGGATTTATTTACAACTCGATCTGCTTGCATCAAATGGGCCGTACGCGGATTTAAATATTCCGCTGACGGATGCCGGCCTTCTTCAGCACTGCAGGCAGGAATGCACAAGCCGACAGCTTGTCTGGCAGAATAAAAGCAACATGGATGATAAAGAATTAATTGACCGCCATACACGTCGGGACCGTTCTGATGTGATTAAAGAACGCGAGGAGCAGAAGCAGCGCAGACAGCAGGCTTCGAGCCGCTTCTCGTTTTAGTCCTCTTTCCCATGAAGAAAGCGTCCGCCTGTTACGAAGCGGACGCTTTTTTTACGTACTTTGAATTTCTTCCGGGCGACAGGAATCAAAAAAACTTTTCACTGCCTCGGAAGGAACCATATTTTTTTGAAGACGCTGCTGCATGTCCTCCACCATTCTTTTCCCCAGGCCTTCCCCGCGGTAAGATGGATTTACGCATAAATGCTGCAGCCTGACTGTTTTTTCATCTTCATTTACAAAACCAATAACCCCTACGATATCTTCCTTTTCTTTCCATAAAAAAAGCTCCCAGCTGCTTTCTGTTTCATACTTCTGCACGGTTTCAAGCAGTACTTTAATGCTCTTCTCATCCGGCGTGTAAGACAGCAGCCCCATTGCAATTTTTCGTTGTGCAGGTTTGAATTTCATAAACATATACATATACCCCTCATTACTTTAGAAAAATAGAAGACATATGCTTCTCAGCGGAATAATGCCCTGAAACAACACGAAAACATGGCGGTTGAGTCCGCCATGTTTCATGATTTATCGATATTGTACATGATTTAAATCAGTTTATCAAGATTCGCCATTTCAATTGCCGCAAGCGCGGCATCTGAGCCTTTATTACCGGCTTTTGTCCCGGCTCGTTCCACCGCTTCTTCAATCGTGTTCGTCGTTAATACGCCGAATATAACTGGAAGATCATAATTCATCGCTACATGCGATACTCCTTTGGCGGCTTCGGAGCAGACATAATCAAAATGAGGCGTCGCTCCGCGGATAACAGTCCCCAATGTGATGATCGCATCATATTTTTTCGACTGGGCCAGTTTTTTGGAAGCATAAGGAATTTCAAATGCGCCCGGCACCCACACCGTATCGATATTTTCTTCTTTTACTCCATGACGTTTTAAAGTACCAACAGCGCCTTCAAGCAGCCGTCCTGTAATAAAATCGTTAAAGCGTCCGGTTACTACTGCAATTTTTAAGTCCTGCCCTGTCATAGATCCTTCAAAATGTTGTCCCATGTCTGAAAACTCCCTTATCCTGTAGTGTATATTTTTTAGAAATGAAGCATATGTCCCATTTTTCCCTGTTTGGTGCGCATATATTTCTCGTTATCCTTGTTGAACGGCAGCTGAATCGGCACACGGTCGATCACTTCTAGATCATAGCCTTTCAACCCGGTAATCTTTCTTGGGTTGTTGGTAAGCAGATTCATTTTCTTTACCCCAAGGTCTCTAAGAATCTGCGCACCGATGCCGTATTCCCGAAGATCAGGTGCAAATCCAAGTTTTTCGTTAGCTTCTACTGTATCATATCCCTGCTCCTGAAGCTCATAGGCTTTCAGCTTATTGATCAGACCGATGCCTCTTCCCTCCTGGCGCATATACAATAAAATCCCGCTTCCCTCCTGTTCAATCTGGTGCAGGGCCGCATGAAGCTGTGGGCCGCAGTCGCAGCGGTGGGAACCAAATACATCCCCGGTCAAACATTCAGAATGCACACGTACAAGCACAGGCTCATCGGGAAGGATACTTCCCTTTACAAGCGCAATACTTTCTTTTTGATCAATAACGGAGGTGTACCCAAATGCCGTGAACTCTCCAAACTCTGTTGGCAGTTTCACTTCTGTTTCTCTTATAACGAGCTTATCTTTTTTATGGCGGTATTTAATAAGGTCCTTGATTGTAATCATTTTGACTTCATGCTTTTCAGCGATTTCCAAAAGTTCAGGTACGCGGGCCATTTCTCCGTCTTCTTTAATAATCTCGCAAATGACGCCCGACGGCTCGGCACCGGAAAGACGGGCCAGGTCAACCGCTGCTTCCGTATGTCCTGCTCTGCGGAGAACGCCGCCTTCTTTGGCAATCAGCGGGAAAACATGGCCGGGACGCTTCAGGTCAAGCGGCCGGGTTTTTTTATCAACAAGCGACAGAATTGTATCCGCCCGTTCTTTTGCAGAAATACCGGTTGAAGCACTTTTATGATCCACACTTACTGTAAAAGCAGTGCCGTGGGGATCTGTGTTATGGTCTACCATTGGAACGAGTTCCAATTCTTTGGCTCTTTGTTCGGTTATAGGCGTGCAGACAAGGCCGCGCCCGTGGGTAATCATAAAGTTAATTGTTTCCGGCGTGACTCTGTCGGAGAGCGCAACAAAGTCGCCTTCGTTTTCTCTATCTTCATCATCACATACGATAACTGCTTTCCCCTGCATTAATTCATAAATAGCTTCCTCAATTGTATGAAACATGGATTCATTTTCCATGATGCACCTGCCTTCTTTCTGTTGGAGTTTTACGCCTTTTTGTATTTTGTTTCAAGCAGGCGTTCCGTGTATTTCATTAACACATCGCATTCTACGTTGATAGGATCATTTATCTGCTTAGTAGACAAGTTTGTTTCTTCCCATGTATGCGGGATAATTGAAACGCTGATAGTAGATGTTGTATCGTCCACTCCAAATAACGTAAGACTTATGCCGTCAAGCGTCACAGAGCCTTTCAGCATCATATATGGCATCAGTCGTTCCGGCACTTCAATATGGATATACACCGCGTTTGCCAGCGGCTCCATGGATGCAATTCTTCCTGCCGCATCAACATGACCACTTACGAAGTGTCCGCCAAACCGGTTATTGGCTGCCATGGCTCTTTCCACATTTACAGGACTTTTCTCCTGAAGAGCCTGTAGACTGGTGCTTTTCATTGTTTCGGGCATAACATCCACCTGAAACATGTCTTCGTTAAAATCGGTTACCGTAAGGCAGACACCGTTAATGGAAATGCTGTCTCCTTCTTTCATATCCTGCATAATTTTTTCAGCTTTTATTTTCAGTTCCATATGCGATTCATGATCATTCATATGAGCGATCGTCGCTTTTTCTTCTATAATTCCTGTGAACATAGCATTCATCCTTCCTTTGGAAAAGCCGTCATCTTGATGTCTTCTCCCAATGTTTCCGTTGATTCAACGACCAGTTCCGCAGCGTGTTCCATTAGTTCAACTCCCCGTCCCCCAAATACTGGAAACGCGTCTTTTCCACCAATCAGCTTTGGCGCTATATAGTAGTGGAGTTCTTGAAAAGCAGCGGCTTCCAAAAAACTGCCGTGCACAGCGGCTCCACCCTCTACATATAAAGACTGGATATTTGTTTCACCCAGTTTTTTAAGAAGAACAGGAATGGAAATGGTGTCATCTAAAAGCTGGATTATTTCTGCTCCTGCCGCTTCCAGTGCCTGCTTTTTCTTTTCTTCCGCCCGGCTTCCGCAGACAACCCAGACGGGCGCCCCGCCGTCCTGCAGCATTCTCGCAGTCGGAAGCGTCCGCAGTGACGTATCCAGTACAATCCGGATCGGCTGCCTGAACGCGTGCTCGAGTCGTACATTTAGAGACGGATCATCTGCCGCGGCGGTTCCTGCACCGACTAATATTGCGTCGTGCTTCATACGGTTTAAGTGAACATCTTTTCTTGCATCTTCCCCTGTAATCCATTTACTGCTTCCGGCATAAGTAGCCGTTTTACCATCCAGCGTTGCTGCAGCTTTAAGGGTCACATATGGGGTTCCTGTCTTCATATAGTGAAAGAAAAAACGGTTGATGTTATCTGCTTTTTCTTTCAGCACGCCGACATCAACAGGAATACCTGCAGCTCTCAGCTTTTCGATTCCGCTGCCTTTTACTTTAGGGTTCGGATCAACAGAAGCGACAACGACTCTCTGTACCCGGCTTTTAATCAAGAGTTCGGCACAGGGAGGGGTTTTCCCGTAATGGCTGCACGGCTCTAATGTTACATAGGCTACAGCGCCTTCTGCCGCTTCCCCTGCCATACGCACAGCATGCACTTCTGCGTGAGGCGTTCCCGCCTTTAGATGAGCGCCCATGCCGACGATTTGATGATCTTTCACTAATACTGCTCCAACTAAGGGGTTCGGTGAAGTCTGTCCGGAAGCAGAAACGGCCAGATCCAGCGCAAGCTTCATATAGGTTTCATCGTTCATTGTTATTACAGCCTTTCCCGCTGCCTCGATTAACAGACTTCGAGGCATATAAAAACCCCCGAAGGACTTTTCCTTCGGGGGAGTAATTAATCACGTTTAAATAAGCCCTGTGAACAGGTGCAAAAGGCCGCTGCTGCTCCACGTGTGTTTACACAGCAGGACAGCCTATTTAAACATGGTTTCCTTCTCCCATCCAGACTTTACTGTCGGCTTCGGAATTTCACCGAATCCACCGCTCTGCCTAAGCATTACGGGTCACGGACTAAAAAGAGCGAACTCTTTATCACCGCCGGTTGGGACTTTCACCCGACCCCGAAGGAACTGCCGCACGGCAGGTACCAATGTTATTTTCTAAAAAGTGTATACCTTATCATATGATAATCCAATAAGAAACGTCAACTAAAAATGCCTGACGGCCCCACTATATAAAAAAAGGCGGGAAATACATAATTTATAACAAAGTCTGTAAAGGGTCGCTTTCCGCAGGACGAGCCTTAAGCTACAGAGGAAAAGATCAACCTCTTTAACTTCATCGATGGCTGTTCTGCAGGAGCCTCCATCTGCCTTTTGCTTCATTGTTGACAAACGTTCTAAAGGATTCAAGATCTTGTATAGATATACGTGATGGCATGATGTCTCGACAATCTAAAAAAACCGGCATTCCGCCGGTTTTTTTAGTCTGTTATATAAGCAGCCTCGTGTATCCAGTGCAGCCCCTTTTACACGATAGAACCATTTACTCGCTCCAGACCTTTACTTCCTGCATAACGTCGCCCTGCTTGATTCTATCTACAGTATCGAGGCCTTCCGTTACTTTACCGAAAACTGTATGAACGCCGTCTAAATGAGGCTGTGGTTCAAAAAGAATAAAGAACTGGCTTCCGCCTGTATCTTTACCGGCATGCGCCATAGATAAATAGCCTTTACCGTGCTTATTAGGATTTCCTTCTGTTTCGCATTTAATAGTATAACCAGGTCCGCCTGTTCCATTGCCGCTTGGGTCTCCGCCCTGGGCTACAAATCCAGGGATTACACGGTGAAAGTTCAATCCGTTGTAAAAACCTTTATTTGCAAGAGTTTCAAAGTTTTCTACTGTTCCTGGTGCATCCTGGTCAAAGAACTCAATTTGAATTTCTTCTCCATTTTCGAACTTAATGCTTCCTTTTTTCATTACAATCAACCACCTTTTTTTAAATGTAGAGCCCGGCTGGATAAAACCGGCTGTTCTATTATACCCTCTCTGCTGAGCGAAGGGGCAAATCATTTTTTAATAAATCTTCATACGTTTCTTTTCTTATAACAAGCTGAGTCGATCCGTTTTCTGCAAAAACGACCGGCGGCCTTGAAAATCGATTATAGTTATTGGCCATGGCGTACCCATAGGCTCCTGTGCAGAAGACTGCCAGCACGTCATCTTCGGCAGGTTCCGGAAGAGGAAGATCCCAAATCAGCATGTCTCCGGATTCGCAGCATTTTCCGGCAATGGCAAACGTATCTTCTGCTTTGTCATTTGCGCGGTTGGCAAGTATCCCTTCATACTCTGCATGATACAGGGCAGGACGAATATTATCGGTCATTCCTCCATCGACTGCCGCGTAGCGGCGGACACCAGGAATGTTTTTCTGGGATCCAATCTTATAAAGAGTGGTTCCAGCGTCTCCGGTCATTGCACGGCCGGGCTCAATCCAGATTTCCGGCAACTCCAGGCCGTGCAGCTCGCTCTGTTCCTGCACCGTATGAATTAAAGAGGTAACGTACTCCTCCGGCAGCAGCGGTTCGTCCCCTTCTACATAACGGATTCCAAAACCTCCTCCGGCATTGAGTACTTCCGGCTCAAAATCAAGTTCTTCTTTCCAGCGGATAATCTGGCTGAACAGCTTTTCAATAGCCATTGAAAAACCATGGGTGTCAAAAATCTGTGAGCCGATATGGCAGTGAATTCCTTTTAACTGCAGATAAGGATGATCTTTCAGACGTTTAATTGCTTCGTCCGCCTGTCCGCTCGTTAAGTCAAAGCCGAATTTAGAGTCTTCCTGTCCCGTTGAAATATATTCGTGCGTATGCGCTTCGATTCCAGGAGTTGTACGGATCAGCACGTGCGGAGATTTTTTCATTTTTTCGGTCTGCTCTTTTAGCATATCGAGTTCATGAAAATTATCTACCACAAAACAGCCGACATCCAGATCAAGTGCCATTTGAATTTCCTCAAGAGATTTATTGTTTCCATGGAGGTGTACACGCTCCATCGGAAACCCTGCCCGCTTAGCCGTCAGCATTTCTCCGCCTGACACAACGTCCAGACTTAAGCCCAGTTCATCGGCAAGCTGAACCATCGCAATGCAGCTGAATGCTTTGCTTGCATAAGCTACCTGATACTGCATGCCTTCTGCTTCAAAAGCTTTTTTAAAGCCTCTTGCCCGGCGTCGTATAAGCTCTACATCGTATACAAAAACAGGCGTCCCGTATTCTTTTGTAATATCCATCGTATCTACGCCGCCTATTTCCAGGTGGCCTTTATTATTTATTTGGCTGGTGCCGTGTAAATACATCGCTTTTCCCCCTACTCCCATTCAGTGATTTATATTGTAGCATCTATTTGCAGGAGTACAAAGAAAAACTCTCGCGGCTGTTTTTACGTCCTATTTTATACGATCGTGTCGTGAATAAGCGGCTCGGGTACAACTTCTGAATCGGAATATTCATAAGCCTCTCTAACAATAGCCGAAGCCTCTGCAGCTTCCGTCTGATTGGCGTGCAGGACAGCCAGCACATCGCCTGTCTGGATGCGGTCTCCGATTTTTTTGCGGAGTTCAATTCCCACTGCGTAATCAATTTCATCTTCTTTTGTGGCCCGGCCGGCTCCCAGGGTCATTGCGGCACGCCCTATTTCTGACGCTTTCATTCCACTCACAAACCCATCTTTTTCTGAAGTGACTTCTATTAGATGCGCGGCATTGAGCAGAAGGCCCGAATCGTCCACTGAAGAGGCGTCACCGCCCTGTGCTTCAATAAACTGCTTCATTTTTTTCAACGCTTCTCCATTGTCAATCACCTGCTCTACCAGTTTCACGGCTTCCTCCAAATTGGAGGCTTTATCAGCCAGCACGACCATATGGGCAGCAAGCGTAACGCTTAAATCATGAAGATCTTTCGGTCCTTTTCCGTTTAATGTATCAATAGCTTCTTTCACTTCGAGCGCGTTGCCGACAAAACGTCCCAGCGGCTGATTCATATCGGATATAACTGCCATGGTTTTCCGGTCCAGGGATTTCCCTATATCGACCATTGCGCCTGCAAGCTCTCTTGCTTCTTCGACGCTTTCCATAAACGCCCCGCTGCCTGTTTTCACATCAAGCACAATAGCATCGGCCCCAGCGGCAATTTTTTTGCTCATTACCGAGCTTGCTATTAATGGAATGGAATTTACTGTGCCCGTTACATCCCGGAGCGAATACAGCTTCTTGTCAGCCGGCGTCAGGTTACCGCTTTGTCCGGCAAGCGCAATCTTGTTCTCATTAACAAGCTTAATAAACTCGTCCTGGCTGATTTCTGTTTGAAATCCTGTAAAAGCTTCCAGCTTATCAATTGTTCCTCCTGTATGACCGAGGCCGCGTCCGGACATTTTTGCTACCGGTATGCCAAGTGCAGCCACAATCGGACCTAGAATAAGAGTTGTTTTGTCTCCTACTCCGCCGGTCGAATGTTTGTCGACTTTGACTCCTTCGACGGCAGACAAGTCAAGCTGGTCACCGGAAGCAGCCATAGCAAACGTGAGTGCTGCGGCCTCGGACTGGGTCATTCCTTTAAAATATACAGCCATCGCAAAGGCCGCTGCCTGGTAATCAGGCACCGTACCTTTCGTATATTCGTTAATAAACCATTCTATTGCTTCCTGCGGAAGTTCTTTTCCGTCCCGTTTATCTGTAATGATATCAACCATTCTCATCGCATCTGCCTCTTTTCGTTTAAAATCATTCTACGCCGACATCTCTTTTACAATTTCTTTTACTAACGAAATAAATTTAGGCTTCGTCCGTGCGGCTGTTTCCATCACTTCCTGATGGGTCACACCCTGCAGATCTTCACCGACTGCCATGTCTGTGACGCAGGAAATACCAAGCACGTTCATTCCGCTGTGCCGGGCCACAATGACTTCCGGCACCGTGGACATGCCTACAACATCCCCGCCGAGACGACGGAGCATAATCAATTCTGCTGCAGACATGAAATAAGGTCCGGTAATGCCGGCATATACGCCCTGCTGCAGTGTTAAGCCTTCTTTTTTGGCACAGCGGTGGGCAAGTTCCTGAAATTCTTTATTGTACGCTGTACTCATATCAGGAAAACGGGGACCGAATGCCTCCAGGTTTTTCCCAATAAGTGGATTGTCGTTTGTCATGTTTAAATGATCTTTTATCACCATTAAATCGCCGGGCTGAAAGCTTTTGTTCATGCCTCCGCATGCATTGGTTACAATCAGATTTTCTGCTCCAAGACTTTTCATCACCCGGACCGGGAAGGTGACTTCCTGCATCGAATAACCTTCATAGTAATGAAAGCGTCCCTGCATGGCAATCACTTCTTTTCCCTGAAGCTTTCCAATAACAAGGCGTCCTGCATGGCCTTCCACCGTAGACACGGGAAAGTATGGAATCTCATTGTACGGAATATAAACGGGCTCTTCTATCTCTTCTGCCAGATCACCGAGACCAGACCCCAGAATCATAGCGACAGCAGGAGCTTTATTTATTTTAGACTGAATAAAATCAGCTGCTTCTTTTACTTCTGCTTCGGGTATACTCATTTACAGCTCTTCCCCCGTCCGCTTAACGATGTTTTTCATCAATGCTAAAAATTCCGCACGAACAGCTGTCGTTGTTTCCATTACTTCGTCGTGGCTGAGCGGCTGGTCCAGAATGCCGGCTGCCATGTTGGAAATGCAGGAAAGCCCGAGTACCTGGATGGATGAATGAGCCGCTGCAATAACTTCGGGAACGGTGGACATGCCTACAGCATCTGCCCCAAGCACCCGCAGCATTTTTATTTCCGCAGGAGTCTCATAACAAGGTCCTGTATTTGCTGCATACACACCCTCTTTTAAATCAATTTCGAGCTCTTTAGCAGCTTTATTGGCAATATGGGCCAGTCTTTCAGAATAAGCATTCGACATATCCGGAAAGCGGGTTCCAAATGATTCTTCGTTTTTGCCGATTAACGGGTTTGCTCCCATTTGATTAATATGGTCTTTAATTCTCATTAAGTTGCCCGCTTTAAATGATTCGTTAATGCCGCCGGCAGCATTCGTTACAAACAGTGCTTCTATGCCAAGCATATGCATAACGCGCACCGGAAAGGTGACTTCCTGCATCGAATAGCCTTCGTAATAATGAAAACGGCCTTTCATTGCTGCAACTGCAACCCCTTCAAGCTTTCCAATCACAAGCTCGCCGGCATGGCCTTCAACGGTTGAAACCGGAAATCCTGGTATTTTTTCATAAGGAATGACTACAGCCTCTTCTATTTCATCAGCGAGAATACCGAGGCCGGACCCTAAAATCAAACCAATCTTCGGCTGTATTGTTGTATAGGACTGAATCGCGCTGCCTGCTTTTTGAACGTTATCTATTATGCTCATTATTTGTCTCCATTCTTATTTAAAATTGATAAAAAGCTGCTGCCATACTCCGGCATCGGTACATTAAAGTTTTCGGCGATAGTAGCACCTACATCAGCAAACGTCTTCCTTGTGCCCAGATCCCGTCCGGGCTGAATAGAAGGCGAATAGGCAAGCAGCGGCACGACTTCTCTTGTATGATCGGTTCCCGGGTGAACCGGGTCATTTCCATGGTCTGCGGTAATAATAAGAATATCGTTCTGATTCATGTTCTCCAGCACTTCCGGCAGCCTTTGATCAAACTCTTCTATTGCTTTGCCATACCCGATCGGGTCACGGCGGTGGCCGAATTTCGCATCAAAGTCGACGAGGTTTAAAAAGCTGAGTCCGGTAAAATTCTGGTGGACCGTCTGCATCAATTTATCCATCCCATCCATATTCGATGTCGTGCGCAGGGAATTGGTAATGCCTTCATTATCAAAAATATCGCTGATCTTCCCTACAGCCAAACTGTCCAGGCTGCTGTCCTTTAAATAGTTCAGTACGGTCTGCCCAAACGGCTTTAATGCATAATCATGCCGGTTGGAGGTTCGTTCAAATGCACCGTCCGCTCCAGTAAAAGGCCTCGCGATGATTCTTCCCAGCATATAAGGGGGATCATAGGTCATTTTCCGTGCTTTTTCACAGATATCGTACAGCTCTTCAAGCGGCACAACGTCTTCATGGGCGGCAATCTGCAGGACTGAATCTGCAGAGGTATACACGATTAAATCGCCGCTGTTCACATGGGCTTCGCCGAGCTCTTCTATAATTTCCGTACCGGATGCCACTTTATTGCCTATCACTTTCCGTCCGGCTGCTTCTTCTAGTTTTCCAATCAAATCTGGAGGAAATCCTTCAGGAAATGTCTGAAACGGCTCGCCGATGTAGAGTCCCATCATTTCCCAGTGACCTGTCATCGTGTCTTTGCTCTGCGACGCTTCTTCCATAATGCCGTATGAAGCAGTCGGAGAAGACACTGGTGAAATCCCCGGCGCTTCTTTGATCATTCCCAACCCTAGTTTTTCCAGGTTAGGTACGTGCAGCCCATTCATTTTTTCAGCAATGTGGCCCAGCGTATCAGCGCCTTGGTCGCCAAACTGTTCAGCGTCAGGTGCTTCTCCTATTCCTACTGAATCCATCACTACAACAAACATTCGCTTGAACGGATAATCATTCATATTTAGTCTCCTCTTTTTCGTTATGCCCTTGGATGATAATGTAAATAGACATCTTTGAGTTTATGGGTTGATACGTGAGTGTATATTTGGGTGGTCGAGATATCAGTGTGCCCGAGCATTTCCTGCACTGCTCTCAGGTCAGCTCCATTTTCAAGAAGATGGGTGGCAAAAGAGTGTCTCAGCGTGTGCGGTGTGAGCGGCTTTTCAATTCCAGCCTTTTCTGCAGCTGCCTTTAGTATTTTCCAAAACCCCTGCCGGGAAAGCGGATTTCCGTGATGATTCACAAAAAGGGTGTCATGCCGCTTTTGCTTCATCAGCTCCAGGCGGCCGTTCCCTGCATATGTCTCCACTGCATCCGCTGCGACTTTTCCAAGAGGGACGATCCGCTCTTTGTTTCCTTTTCCGAGGCACTGCACAAATCCCATTTCTAAATGAATATCCCCACTTTTAAGCTCACACAGCTCCGTGACACGGAGGCCGGTCGCATACATCAGCTCCAGCATGGCATGATTTCTTCGTGAAAAAGCAGTCGTTCCTTTAGAAGCCTCCAGAAGACGGTCTACTTCCTGCGACGTAAGGACAGAAGGAAGCTTTCTGCTCTTCCTGGGCGTTTCAATAAGCTCGGACGGATCCTTTTTTGCTTTTCCGTCTCTTAGAGCAAATTGATGGAATGCACGAATCGTTGATAAGTACCTCGACAACGTAGCGGTCGTGCGGCCCTCTTCTTTTTTTGCATGAAGATAGTCCAGGATATGCCGCCTTTCCACGTCAGCTGTTTTGGACACACCTGCTTTTTCCACACTTGCTATGTAGTGCTTCAAATCCCTTTGATAGGATTGAACCGTATTTTGTGACAGTCCTTTTTCCACCTGGCAGTAATGCAGAAAATCCATGATATCCATCTTCACCTCAAGTCCGCCTTCCTTCCATTTACAAATCGTACAGGCATATCATAACATAAGCAATAAAGCGTCATCATCCTTATCCCTCCATCAATTTCAACTTCTAAAAAGTTCTATTTTTCTAACAATACGGCAAAATAAAAAACCTTCTCATTTCTGAAAAGGTTTAACGGACTTTCACCTGATTTTTCTTTTTCGGTTTCTTTTCTGCATCTGATTCCTGCTCTGTGCTGTGGCAGCGGTGGCATACGCCGTGAAACGTCAGACGGTGGTCTTTAATTTTGAAATTCCAGTCTTTTTCTACAATCTTTTCTACATCTCCAAGCAGGTCATCCTGGATCTCATCAACCGTTCCGCATTCAATACATACAAGATGATGATGGAAATGAGCGGCGCCTTCTTTTCGGAGATCATACCGGGAAACCCCATCCCCAAAGTTTATTTTATCAACAATTTCCAGTTCATTTAAAAGCTCAAGGGTGCGGTAAACGGTAGCAAGACCGATTTCCGGTGCTTTTTCTTTTACGAGTAAGTATACATCTTCTGCACTGAGGTGATCTTCTTCATTTTCCAGCAGAACACGAACCGTTGCTTCCCGTTGAGGAGTTAACTTATAGCTTTTGGAATGTAGCTGATTTTTTATCCGGTCAATACGCTGTTCCATTTTATCCTCCTCCTTCTCAATCAATCTATACTCACATTATAATAATGCTAAAGAAGAGTGTCAATTAATAATGATAATTAATACCACTTTATAATTATTATTAACTGATAATCAACTACAGCTTATTGATTCTCAGTCTCAAATATTGAACAGCATACATTGTTTTCGCATCGTGTATCAGATTCTGTTCGATGGCTTCTTCCGCTTCCTTAAGTGAAATTTCTTCCACCTGTACAAATTCATCTTCATCAGTAAACGGGGTGCCCGGCTTATCGATGTCTGCCTCGTACAAATGAACCAGTTCATCACAAAAGCCGGGAGCCGTATAAAAAGAAGCAATTTTTTTCAGGCTGAGCGGTTTATAGCCGGTTTCCTCTTCCAGCTCACGACCTGCGGTAACGTGGGGCTCTTCGCCTGCTTCCATTTTACCTGCCGGTATTTCCAGAATTTCTTTTTCCAATGCTTTTCGGTATTGGCGCACCATCACAATGTTATCGTCCTGCGTCACAGCGATTACTGCTACTGCTCCGGGATGGCGTACCAGTTCCCTTTTGCTTGTTTTTCCATTTGGGAGACCGACCTCTTCTACATCTACATTAATAACCTTGCCGCTGTATATTCTTTCTCCTGAAATCGTCTTTTCTGTAAAGTCCATGTCGTTCCTCCTCAGATATTTTCCTCAATAACCTGTTCCATTCGCTCGTATGTAACTTCTCCGGCAATTTTTTCAATAATAATACCATCTTTATCGATAATAACTGTAGTCGGAAGGTATTGAAGCTGATACGCATCTGCCATATCTCCATCCATATCGATTGCAGAAGGGGACGCGGAAAGATTGAATTCTTCTGCGAACGTTTCTGCCTCTTCCTGCGTCCGTTCGTAGGAATTCATGTTCATTGTAATAACCTCGACATCCTCTTCACTGTAATCCTCATGGATATCCAAAAGCGCCGGGAGCTCTCTGACGCATGGCTCACACCATGAGGCCCACATGTTGAGCACCACCAGGCTTCCCCGGTAGTCACTCAGTACGGTATCCCCGCCGGTGCCATAGGAAGGAAGCGAAAAATCAGGAGCCCTGTCCCCCGGTTCTGATCCGACCTGTTTGGCACTGCCGCTGATAATAATATACAAAGCAGCAGCGGCTGCCAATCCAATAATTACAAGGGTAATCTTTTTTTTATTCATTCCCTCACCTGCCCGCTCATTCTCTCTCTATCATACATAGTTTGACGGTATTTGTGTTTGTCATTTTTGTGATTCAGCAGAGTTGAAGACCAAAATCCCCTTTTTTATTGCCCGTTGTTTTGCTAAAATAGCATTTGTTAGAGAAAAAGGAGTGAACGTATTGACTATTATTGAAGCACTGATATTTGGAATTGTTCAGGGCATTGCTGAATTTCTCCCTATATCAAGCACAGCACATATTGTTATTGCACAAATGCTTTTTGGCTATACATTTCCCGGGTTGTCTTTTGAAGTTATCCTTCATTTAGGATCTGTAGCAGCGGTCATCTTGTTTTTCCGGAAGGACATTATTCATCTGATCCAGGTATTCTTTCGTTATTTACTAAAACGGGACATAGAAGACAAGCCGGAATTTCTTTTCAGTATATTCATTATTATCGCCACGTTTATTACGGGAGCATTAGGTATTCTTCTTGAAGGTGCGATTGGCGAAGGGATCAAAACGCCTTTTGTTATCGCAGGTTCCCTGACACTGACTGGTATTTTCCTTATTCTTATTGAACGGTTCCACCGCATTGGCATTCGAACGGAAAAAGAAATGACGATACTCGATTCTATTGTAGTAGGCCTTGCCCAGACGCTTGCTGTCCTGCCTGGCATTTCACGTTCAGGTACAACTCTAATTGCCGGCTTGTACGCTGGTTTGAGCCGGAAAACGGCCGTACGGTATTCTTTTCTATTGTCCATTCCCGTTATTGCCGGTTCTTCCGTACTGGCTCTTGGCGACCTGACTTCCGGCCAGCTTGGCGTTATCGGATACGGACCTATTGCAGCAGCGTTAATTGCTTCTTTTATTACTTCCTATATAGGAATCATCTGGCTGATTGACTTCTTAAACAAAGGCCGTTTGATTTATTTTGCTGTTTATTGTTTTGTGCTCGCTGCATTAGTTATCGGATTTCTTGATGCCGGCACTGTTATTGATGTATAAAAACAGCATACGAACTTCTTTTATTGCAATTGCATAAAAAAAAGAGGCAGCCGCTGACACGCGCTGCCTCTTTTTAATTTATATTTAGTTAATAGAGCCGTAATAATTTAACCTTTAACCGTCACAGTCGCCATATCAGTCTCACCGGCGGTTACTTCCGTCTGAGTGTGAGCCGTAATATCCTGAATCTGATCTCCTTCAGTGAATACGACAGGTGTAATAAGGCTCTTGGCTTTTTCTTTAATGTCAGCAAGCGTAAATTCCACCAGCAGGTCACCTGGGTTTACTTTATCACCCTCTGAAATATGGGTCGTGAAACCTTCTCCATTTAAAGCTACTGTTTCCAGGCCGATATGAATCAACACGTCCAGGCCTTCGTCAGACTTAATGCCGACCGCGTGCTTTGTAGGAAAAACCTGTACTATCTTTCCTTTAACAGGAGATACAATTCTGCCTTCAGAAGGCTCTACTGCAAATCCTTCACCCATCATTTTTTCTGAAAAGGTCGGATCCGGCACGTCTTTTAAATCCACAAACTTACCCGTTGCCGGGGATTTAATCGTTACTTCTTTCGGTTCGCTTTTTGATCCGAATAATTTTTTGAACATATTTCCACCTCATCTTCATATTGTGAATGCTCTTTCTTCGTTATACCCTTAATTATTTATTCTCAATCTGCTTTAAAGGGGATTCTTCCAAGTCTGTTTTAATATACCATGAGCCGGTAATGAGAAGCCACATCGAAGCAGCAATAAAACCTCCCATCACATCGCCCGGATAATGAACCCCTAAATAGACGCGGCTCAGTCCGATCAACAGAATAAGCATAGCTGAAGCGGCTACAATAACCGTTTTCACCGCTGCATTTTCTATAGCCAGTACAATAATGATGGCAATTATTCCGTACATCGCAAGTGCATTCATCGCATGCCCGCTCGGAAAGCTGAATCCGTCTGCTTCAATAAAACGGTTCACAACGGGTCTGTCTCTCGAGAAGAAACTCTTTAAGCCATAGTTTATGGCTCCGCTTCCCCCGACTGCAATGGCGATAATCCAGCCTTTTTTCCATTTCTTCTGAATCCAGAACAACAGCGTAAGAAGCGTTGTTACAATCGTCGTAAAAATGACACTCGCAAGCGACGTTATAAATTTAAATACTTCTATCGTAAATGTATTGGTCCAGCTTCGCACAGCCTCGATGATTGACTGTTCCCAGGCTGTAGATGTTTCTCCGGCTACATCCTGTGCTAAAATAATAAAAGCGGCTATGCCGCTCAGACAGACAAACAGGATCCATTTCTTTTCCAACATGTTATCAGCGCCTTCTATTTCATAATGGGCATAGGTCAGCTGAAGAAAAAGGAGCGCTAACGCTATGCAGGAATCTTCTAAAAACAGCGTTCTGGATTTTTTATTTTTCTACTATAACAGACGGCTGTTAAAAAAACACTTTTATCAACTATTGTACAGAGAATCCGCACCTGTTCCCTCCGGTCCTGTATTATTTTATGCCAACCACAGCAACTGGTGGGACGGCCTCGTCCTGCATTACATAAACCATGCTCATTTCAAAAAAGAGGCTTTTGCAATGATTGATGAAGAAGGTCTCAGACAGTTCCCATTTTTCCGAAGGCTCGGCGCCTTTTCGATAGACCGGTCCAGCGGGAGAAAAATGCTGCAGTCACTGCAGTATGCCAAAGACAAACTCCACAGCAACAATGCCGTATGGATCTTCCCCCAGGGCCGGGAAGAGCATCTTGAAAAAAGACCGCTCGGGTTTTCTTCCGGTATTGCCAGAATTGCCGCCGGGCATGAGAATATTCCAGTCATACCCGTATCGCTTTACTACAGCTACTTTCATAAGCAGACACCTTATCTATTCATTGAAACCGGCCAGCCGATATACTTGAACAGCAATACGGGCGGATCTTCTTATTCCAGCATTACCACGTATTTGGAAGACCGGCTGACAGCACAGCTCGATCAGCTCGCGTTCGATGTGATCGAGGAAAAGCAGTTGGATTCTTTTGAGTCGCTGCTAAAAGGAAAAGCTACCGTAAGCGAATCTTTCCAGAAAATATTCCGCCGTTCCAACCAGTAAGGAGATGACTTTAATGATTGTTTTATACAGCGCCTTACTGCTTTGCTTTTCGCTATGGCTTGTAGGGAATCTGATGTTTATGCCGCGCCCCGCTGCTTCAACGAATACCAAAGCGCCCGTGACGGTGAGTGTGCTCGTTCCCATGAGAAACGAAGAGAAACATGCCGAAGCGCTTCTTCATAATTTAAAACAAATAAACACCCCGCACGTCCGCTTTCTTTTTTTGGATGACAGTTCGGAGGACAGCACGTTATCTATACTCCGGACGCAGACTGCCGGTTGGAAGGAAGCCGAAGTGTTAACCGGCAGACCGCTGCCGGCCGGATGGACCGGTAAAAATTTTGCCTGTCATCAGCTTGCCGAAAAAGCTGACACTGACTTTTTATGTTTTATCGATGCGGATGTCCGTCTCACACCGGAAACCATTGATGTGTTTCAGGAAACCGCCCGCTCCAGGCAGGCAAAGCTGCTGACAGGGTTTCCAAAATTTCCGGTATCCGGTATCCTGGCCGCCCTGCTTGTTCCTATGCAGCATTTTGTCATTGCCCTTCATCTTCCACTGCTGCCCGCAAATTATACGATGCGTCCTATTTTCACGGCGGCTCACGGTGCCTTCATCTTTGCAGAACGGAAGGCATATGAGCAGGCCGGCGGCCATTCCTCCGTTAAGGACGCTATTGTTGATGATGTTGCCCTCACGCGCCGGTTTAAAGCAAACGGATTTCGAAGCCTGCTATTGAATATTACGGAACATGTTACCTGCTATATGTATGAATCAAACCGGGACGTCTGGCAAGGATTCGGTAAAAATATATTCCCCGGCATCGGCAGATCTTTTCTTCTTGCAGTCCTGCTGACTCTTTTTTACACTTTATTCTTTATCGCTCCGCTTCCTCTTTTCATTTACGGTGCTGTTGCTTCCAACTGGCTGTTTTGTCTGCCATTCCTGCTTGTTGTCTTTATGAAATTATACACCGATATCCTGTTCCGCCAGAAAAAATGGCTCTGCCTGTTTATGCCTTTTTCTGCAGCGGCCCTTCTTGCTGTTCTGTTCTATTCTATCTACCTTACCGTACGACAAAAAGGCTACACATGGAAAGGACGAACCTACCAATGACAAAATCTATTATTGTTGGTGCCGGGCTTGGCGGCTTATCCTGCGCTGTCCTGCTTGCCTCACACGGCCATGATGTTTCCGTTTACGAAAAAAATAACACTGCCGGTGGAAAACTGCGTTCTTATACCTTTGGATCCCATACTTTCGATTTTGGGCCGAATACGATTACGATGCCCTGGGTATTTAATCACGTGCTGGAGCTGGCCGGCTTGACCGCCTCTGACTATTTTCAGTTTCAGCGGCTGTCCAAACATACCCGCCACCATTTCTCAAACGGAAGCCGGCTTGATTCTGAGGACAGTCTGGAAGCCGCAGCCGAATCCATCAGCCGCTTTTCCGGGGAGAAAGATGCGAAGCGGTTTAAAAAGTATATAAAACGCACCAGCCGTTTATTTCATACCGCGTCTTCTTCCTTTTTTCCGAGAACGTTTCGTTCTCCCATTGATTATCTGTCGCCGGAATTATTCAGCGCCCTCCTGAAAGTAAAACCGCTGCAGACAATGCACCGTTTTCATGCCTCAACTTTTAAAGATACGCGTCTGCAGCAGCTGTTTGACCGTTACGCGACTTACATTGGTTCTTCGCCGTACCGGGCTCCTGCCACATTTTCTTTAATCAGCTATCTGGAATGGGCGGACGGGGTGTACTATACAAAAGGCGGAAACACCGCTATCGCAGCCGGATTGGAACAAGCGGCCGTAGATCTTGGCGTCCGTTTTTACAAAAATACGGAAGTGACTGAAATCCTGGTGGAACAGCAGCGTGCTGTCGGTGTTCGAACAGCCGGAGAAACCGAACCGGCTGATCATATCGTCCTAAACGGCGACCTGCTTACGCAGTTTCCGTCTTTAGTAGAGGAAAGCCTGCGCCCCCGATTTACTGATCGAAAAGCAGAAAACACAGAAGCTTCCATTTCCGCCTTTGTTATTATGGCGGCTCTTGACACAAGACTTCCTCAACTAAAGCACCATCAGGTATTTTTCAGTTCTGATTACAAACAGGAATTCCAGAAGCTGTTTGCACATAATCAGTATGCAGAGGAGCCTACAATTTACATCAGCAACTCTTCTTATACTGATCCTTCTGTATCGCCTGAAGGCGATAACTTATTTATCCTTATCAACGCCCCTTCGCTTCCCGGGGGTGCCCTCACCGCTTCCGAACAGGCGGCATACAGAGATACCATTTATGACCTGCTGGAAGAAAAAGGTGTTTTTATTCGTCCGCATCTTGTACACGAAAAAATTATTACTCCGGCTGAGATGGCCGAAGACTATTACGCTTTCCGGGGGTCTATATATGGGGCTGCCTCGAACAGGCGCCGTGATGCTTTTTTAAGACCATACAACGAGCCCGCTGACATCTCCCGTCTATCCTTTACGGGCGGTTCCACCCATCCGGGCGGCGGGTCCCCTATGGTCGTGCTCAGCGGCCGGGAAACGGCCAGAACCATTCTAAAAAAAGACGGCATTCTGCTCGATTATACCTCCTTCTAAACAAACGATCTCCAGGCAGTCAGCCGGAGATCGTTTTTAGTATATTCTTTTTGTCATCATTGGATACAACCATCCGCTGCTGAAACACATTATACTCATTTTTGCGGGCCGCATGAAGAATAGCCCAGTACATATATGCAGAAGCTTTAACAGGGAACCGGGCGTCTTCCGGATACTCCTCTATGGAGACAAGCCCTTCTTTATATAAATCTTCGGCCCGGACCGCTACTTCTTCCCACGCCTGGATGAATGAAGCCGTTTTTTCTTTGTTTTCCAGCTGTTCCGGGGTGTAATGATGCTTTTTCATAATATCTTCTGGAAAGTAAATCCGGTTTAAGTAAAGATCTTCTCCAATGTCCCGAAGAATATTCGTAAGCTGCATCGCCGTTCCCAGCGACACAGCTCCCTGCTTTAAATGGTCAAAACCCTGCGGGGATAAAATAGGCAGAAGCATTAACCCTACGGTTCCTGCCACATAATACCCGTAGGTCTCAACTTCTTCAAGGGTTTGATACCTGGTTTTCACTAAGTCCCAGTGCTGGCCTTCCAGCATATCCAAAAAGGGATATTTCTCCATAGGAAAGTGGGTAAAAACATCATCCAAAGCCGTCCACAAAGAAACACTGCGGTCCCAGTTCCCATCGAAAAATTGGAGCAGCTCTTCCCGGAAAGCCGTCCACTCTTTTTCTTTATTCGTTCCTTCGTCTATGATGTCATCCGCCGTACGACAGAAAGCATAGACCGCCCAAACCGCCTGCCGTTTTTTTTCCGGCAGTAAATCAAAGGCTTTTGCAAATGTTTTGCTGTTTTTCAAGATAATCTGGTGGCAGTCAGAATATGCTTTCTCCAGAGGTATCATCACTGTTCCTCCTTTAGCTTTTCCAATACTAATTTTTATTCAGGCTTTAAATGCTGTGCCAGCAGCCGGGCTCCCTGCATCACAATCGGAACGCCTCCGCCCGGATGAACAGATGCCCCGACGGCAAAAATGTTATCCGCTTTAAACGGCTTCAATTGGGGGCGGAATACAGCTGACTGGCCCAGGGTAGGCTGAATGCCAAAGCTGCCGCCTTCATACAAACCATCCGCTTCCGCCTGGTCAGGTGTGCGGATTTTTTTCCAGATAATATGACTGCTTAAACCGGGATATCCACGGGCCTCTACTAACTCAATCATTTTATCGGCATATTCTTCTTTCTTTTCCCAAAAAGAGCTGTCTGTCCCTGAGGGAACAGGAATCAGCATATAAAGAACGCTCTGCCCGGACGGCGCAAGTGAGTCATCCATCACTGAAGGGTTGAACACATAAATAGAAGGATCATCGTGGAGCTGCCTGCGTTTGAACACATCTTCCATATGCTCGTCCAGGTTTCCTCCCATGAAAAACTGGTGAATGCCTTCTTCTGTATATACTTTATCCATACCCAGATATATCAGCAGGCAACCCGATGATGCTTCATAGGACGTTTCTTTTTGTTTCGTTATCAGCTGCTTGGCTTTCGGAAAATCACCGTTTAATACAAGCTGGTCTGCCTGTATGCGTCCTGATGGGGTGAGTACAGATTCAAACTGCCGGTTTTCCGTGTAATCCACCTGCAGCACTTCTTCGTTTAACCTGATATCGACCCCGCGTTCCCTGAGCTCTTTCTCCAGAACGGTTATGAGGCTTGCATACCCTCCTTCGATATACCATACTCCGTGAAAATGCTCGCTGAATGTGACCAGTGAATAAAGGGCGGGAGAATGGGAAGGATGGCCCCCGATATAGAGCGTTTGAAATTGAAAAGCCTGCTGCAGCATGGGGTGATTGAAATATTGCTGCGATTGCTTTTTTACATTTTGATAGGCTTTCATTTTAAGTAGCGAGCTTATGTTCTTTTTCGTGAAAAACGTGTATTTTTTGTAAAAGCTGTTTTCCAGAAAAGCGGCTTTTCCTGATTCAAAGCGATCTTTCATATCATGCATAAACTGCAGATAGTGTTCTTCTTCTCCGGGAAAGCAGCGGGTGATTTCTTCCAGCTGCTTTTCTGTATCGCTCCACTTTGTAAAAGAAGGGCCATCCCGAAAGTGCATCGTATACAGGGGATCAAGACGTTTCATTGGTATCTTGCTTCTATCTACTCCCGCTTCTTCCAGAATCGATAAAATCACTTCCGGCAGAAGAACAATCGTTGGACCTTCATCTACTTTAAAGCCGGCTTCTTCTACAAATTTAATTCTGCCGCCCAGCGATGGTTTTTTCTCTAATAATAACACGTCTTCCTGATAATGGGACAGGTATAAAGCTGTTACCAGTCCGCCGATGCCTCCTCCGGCAATAATTGTTTTCATTCTGCTGCTCTCCCCTGTCTTTCCCTGCGCTTGATTTCGCCGGCCGTAATACGTGCGGACTGAATAATAGTCGGAAGCCCGCTGCCTGGATGCGTCCCTCCGCCCACCAGCCAGCAGTTCCCGATATCTTCAAATTTATTATGGGGACGGAAATACATCATTTGATCAAGCGAATGAGCTAAATTAAAGGTTGCCCCGTTATAAACAAAATAATTTTCTTCCCAATCCTTTGGGGTAGTGATCATTTCTGTAACAATGTGATCTCTAACCCCTTTAAATGCTGTCCGCTTTTCCAGAATATCCAGTGCAAGATCCCGGAACCGCGGTTTTTCTTCTTCCCAGTCAATTCCGCTTAAATTGTTTGGAACCGGAACGAGAATGTATAGAGCCGACTGTCCTTCAGGAGCGAGCGAATCATCTGTTACCGACCCATTCTGGACATAAATGGATGGATCCTTGGAAAGAAGCTTAGTACCTGTGATTTCTTCCACATTATGTTTGTAGTCGTCAGCAAACACAATGGTGTGATGCGGGGCATCATACGTCGTATCCAGTCCAAGATAAAGCATGAATGTGGAACAGGAGTATTCCATACTGTCCAGTTTTTTCTGATTCCATTTTTTTAAGTCACCTTTTTCAAAAAGAGTGGAAGCGGCATGGGCAAAATCGGCATTAATAATTACTTCATCGGCTGCCATCTGTTCGCCGGACTCGAGTTCGACTCCGGCGGCCCGTCCATTTTCCACAATGACGCGTTTGACGCCGGTTTCTGTCCTTACCGAACCCCCATCTTCACGGATGGCCTCTGCCATTGCTTCAGAGAGTTGATTCATTCCCCCAAGCGGATGAAACACCCCGTATTCGTATTCCATATACGATAGTATACTGAAAGCGCCCGGACAGTTCCATGGAGACATACCTAAGTATTTAGACTGGAACGTAAACGTCAGCTTTAATCGTTCATCTGTAAAATAATCGGAAAGAACGTCGTACAACGATTTCCCTAAAGCAAGCTGAGGCACCGCCCGCAGCGTTCGAAGCCGTAAATAATCCCTCCACTGGCCGTGCGTATTCTGCAGAATAGGCATCAGTTTATCAAACCTTTTTTTCGTGCCTTCCATAAACGCATAATAGCCCTCTTCATCGCCTGGAAAGTGCTTTTTTATACGATTGTACATTTCCTGTTTGTCTGTCGTAGGGAAAAACGACATGTCATTAAAAACGAGTTCATACATCGGTTCTATTTTTTTTAATGTAACATAATCATGAAGGTTTCTTCGGCTCTCCTGAAATGCCTCTTCGAGAATATGCGGCATGTTTAGAAAGGTCGGTCCCCGGTCGAATACATAGCCGTCTCTTTCTATTCTGGACGTTCTTCCGCCCACGTATGGCTGTTTTTCGAGGACGCTGACCTGAAAGCCTTTAGATTGAAGCAGCATGCCTGCTGCAAGGCCTCCGGGGCCTGCCCCTACTACAATAATGTGTTTGGCCGCCATGATGCGTTGCCCCTCTCTGTTTGACTGTCCTATTTCATTTTTATGGTTTGGTAGATAGTAGTGTGGATGAGGCTTAAGTTCTGTCCAACATTTGTACAACTAAATATACCTCAGTTTGCCTTTTTTATACAAGCAGAAACGACTGCCGGATGATGGCCCGCGGGTGCCTATGTATAAAAAGAAAGTTCCTGTTAAAAGAAACAGGAACGTAAGCTGTTATTATTTTTTTTGAAGTTCGAGCAGGTACCAGCCGCCTGCTTTTAATACAGGTTCTACTGATACAAGTTTCAGACCGCTCTGTTTCCCAAGATCCCGGATTTCCTTTTCACTCGGAAGCGGATGTAAATTTTCATGCGCCGACATAAAGCTGTTGAAGGCTGTCGAAAAGGCCCTTCCGTGTTTGGAATCATGAAGCGGTGACATAATGAGCAGGGTGCCTTTTTTGGCCAGTATTCTGGCAGCATGGTCAAAAACATCCTGCCGTTTCCCTGGAGAGAAATAGTACAGCAGGTTATTCATCATGACCATATCCTTGCGGGCTTTCATATGCACATAATGATCGAAGTCTTCATGATGGAGCGTAATAGAAGTGTCTTTGCACCGCTCTTTAGCCGTTTCATAAAGCTCATCATGCATTTCTACGCCGGTCAGCCGTATATCAGGCTTTTGGTTGTGGATTCTGTATAAATAGCCGGCGTAGCCGCAGCCAATGTCGATAATAGACTTTACTTTTCTCTTTTTGATTATTTTCATAACTTTTGGAAATGCCAGCGTTTCCAAAAGAGCCGACGTTTCTGCTACTGTTTTGCCATAGTCTTTCTCCAAATAGGTTACTTTGTCGTAGCCGCGCATTAAATCTTTATAAGCAAGAAGCGTTGGCACATGAAGCTCCATCATTTCTTTTAAAATAACTCCTACTGATTCCGGACTTTTCTTTGATAAGTATGTGTAAATCGAAGCTTCTGTTTTCACCTTACCTCCCCGTTTTTTCTCCAGATGCCCTAAAGAGAGACCAACTTCAATCCACCTGGAAAGAAGTACACTGTCCAATTGGTGAGCTTCTGCCACTTCTTCCGGCTTCACTGCCTTTTCAAAATAGTCAAATAAATGAAGGGCATGACCGATGTGGGCATGCCACGTTTCCAAAAACGTTTCATTTTTCTGCATCCACTTTTTTGCCTGCCATAGTCTTTTCCATTCGTTGAGCATGACTTCACCTCTTTACTGTTGTAGGCCGGACCATTCATGTCGATTCTAACGCCTCTAATAGTAAATCTTCCCTCCTCTTAAAAGGAATAAACCTGCCGCAGCGCTTTTCAGAAAGGCCCGCGCCATGAAAAAACAGCCCTGTTTTCAGGGCTGTCAGACGGCTGGAGAGTTTCTTCACTCTGTTTATTTGTTTACTTTGGAATAACGCTGCAGCACCTGATCTACGGAAGCGCCGTAAGTTTCACCGAAAATATTTAAATGTACAAGCAGATAATACAACTGATAAAGCGGTTTACGCTCATTAAATTCCTTTGAAAAAGGATAGATGGATTCATAAGAATCATAGAAAGCGTCGGAGAACCCTCCAAATAAATATGTAAAGGCGATATCAAATTCCCTGTCTCCATAAAAGACGGCAGGATCCATTAGACAAGGCATGCCCCCGGGGCCTCCAATCCAGTTGCCGCCCCATAGATCACCATGTACTTTAACCGGGGCACCCTTTGAAGGAATCCATTCCGACAGCCGGCTCATAATATCAAAGGCATTGCGTTCCCTTTGAAGCGTCAGCCTTCCCATCGACCGGGCCAGGTCAAGCTGAGGCATTAAACGTTTTTCCCTGAAAAAAAGGAGCCAGTCCTCTTCCCAGCCATTCACCTGAGGCAGTTCTCCAATGAAATTATCTTCTTCGAGACCGTAAAAACTGCCCGTTTGTGAATGAAGCGCTGCGATGCCGGCGCCAAGCCGTTCTTCTGTCGTCCGGCTTTTTTCACCTGATACAAATTCCATTACAATGTATTTCTTGCTCCACGTATGCACTTTTGGAATATACAGGCCGTCGGTTTCTCTTATAAAATCAAGTCCGGCAGCTTCCTGCTTGAAAAAATCCTGCGGTGCCTCTTCATGCCACTTTACAAAAAACTCTCCTTCAGAAGTTCGTACCCGATAAGCGGTGCTGATACTACCTCCGCTTACAGGTTCTATACCTATGATGGTAAGACCGCTATCAATTGTCTGGACAGCCTGTTCTATTTTTGATTTCATAGACCCTCTCTCTTTCTCACCCAGTTTAGCAATGGCTTACAGCTTTGCTCTATCATATCATAGACCCCTGCAAAATCACCTGAGAAATAAGGATCGGGCACATTCATATTGCCTTGTGCGCCTGGATGGAATTCGAGCAGCCGGCAGACTGCTTTTACCGAATCCGGAAAAAGAATGGACCGCACGGTTTGTTCGTTGTCCTCATCCATTACGATAATATATGTTTCTTTCGTGACTTTTTCTTTATCAAACAAGGAAGCCTGCAGCGCTGTTGTATCTATTTGATGCTCGTTTAATACATCCAGCGTCTTTTCATGGGGAGGGCGGCCGATGTGCCAGTCCCCGAGTCCACAGGATTCTATTTTCAACGTCTCCTCCAGCTTTGCGTCAACCGCATAATGACGGAATACAGCTTCAGCCATTGGAGACCGGCAAATATTGCCAAGACAGACAAATAACACATGAGTTTTCATGAAAGTCCCTCCTTGACGGTATTTTAACACGATTTCCTTCTCTATAAAAACAGCCGGTGCTCCATAGAGCTGCCGGCTTAAATCACTAAAACTATATGCATCTTTGTATCATTGACCAGTCACCGGCATTCAGGCGTATAGATGAACGAGCAGCCCTTTTACAATGCCGGCCTGCTCGAGCACATCCAGACGTGTTTTTTCCTTATCAAAAACGGCTTTTGACAGGTCAAGCATGCTTTCTTCCAGGTCTTCTGCAGGTTTCCACAGCTTTAACGAACGCCTGTTGGAGAATTCATGCTCTTCCGTAAACTCAAAACCGCTTTCTACTGTTTCTTTTAAGAACTGCCTGACCAGGTCTTTATATTTCTGAAGAGCGCCGAGGGTTCGATGCTCCGCCAAATACTCTCCCTGCTTTTGAAGAGCCTGTTTTACGTTCTCGAGTTTCTCTGTATGATAGCCTTTCGCAGAGCTCTGCAGCATGTCAGAAAAAGCCCTGGCAGGTTTTGCCGATGTATCGGCAGCCGGCCTTATTCCTTCTGCTCCCCATTTTCCCTGCTTTTGAAGTCCGGTTATATCCATGCTCATCATTCCCTTGGTCATTGTACTTATAGTATCGGCCTGAATTCTATATAGTTAACCAGGGCCGGCTGATTTGATAGTACAAATTATTCAGAAGCGCTGTGCTTTATAATGGATAGCACGACTTCAGTAATCTTCACCAGCTCGCTTACAGGCATTTTTTCATTTTTTGTATGAATTTCTTCATAGCCGACGGCTAAATTGACTGTAGGCACACCATAACCGCTTATAATGTTGCCATCGCTTCCTCCACCGCTCGTCAAGAGCTCAGGAGTTCTGCCTGCTTTTCTAATACCATGCTGGGCCGTTTGGACAACCGTATCCTCTTCAGAAAGCTTATAGCCCGGATACATAATATCAATATCCACCTCGGCCTCTGCTCCCATTTCTGCCGCTGCTTCTTCAAACCCTTTTTTCATATCCGCTACCTGCTTATCAAGCTTTTCCCTTACAAGCGAACGCGCTTCCGCCAGAATATAGACTTCATCGCATACAATATTCGTCTGGGAGCCGCCTTCAAACCGGCCGATGTTTGCCGTCGTTTCTTTATCAATTCGTCCCAATGGCATTTTGGAAACGGCTTTGGAGGCAACTGTAATAGCAGAAATACCTTTTTCAGGAGCCACTCCGGCATGCGCCGTTTTCCCTCTGATGACGGCTTTTACTTTTGCCTGCGTCGGGGCGGCAACAATAATATTTCCTACATCTCCATCGCTGTCCAGCGCATAGCCGTAATCCGCTTTTATTAAGCTCGTGTCCAGCGCCTTGGCGCCTACAAGACCGGACTCTTCTCCTACTGTAATAATAAACTGAATATCCGCATGAGACACATTCTGTTCTTTTAGCTGACGGATCGTTTCCAGCATAGCTGCAATACCCGCTTTATCATCTGCTCCCAGAATCGTCGTTCCATCAGTCTTAATATAGCCTTCTTCGATAAATGGCTTGATGCCCTTTCCCGGTACGACGGTATCCATATGAGAAGTAAAGTATAATACAGGGCCTGATTTTTTCTCGCCCTTTAACGTAATGACCAGGTTTCCCGCCTCATGTTCTGTTGTAGAAGCGGCATCATCTTCCTGCACCTCGCAGCCAAGTGCTGTGAATTTTTCTTTGAGCACGAGAGAAATTTCTTTTTCGTTTTTTGTTTCAGAGTCTACTTTAACCAGTTCTATAAATTCATCTACGATTCGCTGCTCATTTACCATAACTGTCATCAGTCCTCTTTGTTTGATTTATCGCATAGTTCCACCAGCACCCGTCCGCTGTCTCCAGGATGAAGAAACGCAACGAGCGCTCCTCCTGCTCCGGGTGCTGCGTGCTCCTGCAGAGTCCGGATACCGTCTGATCTTATCTCTTCAAGCCGATCTTCCACACTGGTTACACCGAGAGCCACATGATGAATGCCTTCTCCCTTTTTTTCAAGAAACGTGTAGATCGGTCCTTCCGTTCCCATCGGTTCCAAAAGCTCTATTTTTGATTCGCCGATAGACAGAAAGGCTACTTTGACGTGCTGCGTTTCCACCGTCTCCGTTCCTAATAGTTCCAGTCCAAGCACATCTGTGTAAAATGGCAGTCTCTGTTCAATGGAACGGACGGCAATTCCAATATGATCTAATTTATGAGGCGGCTGCTTTAACATAATCAGTCTCCTTTCCATATTGAAGAGGGCTGGAATTCATCCTCTTTTCTGTGGTATGATGGCAGATATGAATTGCGCCTGGAATCGGGAAAGCATATATGAGTCAGGAGGGTGAAACGTGCCTAAAAACTTCCAGAAAATCATCATTTACATCATGATTATAACATTAGTAGTCGGCAGCTTGTTTACAGGGGCTGCAGCATTTTTTTAAATTCTATATACAAGATAAAAACCCGGTATTACATTTCCGGGTTTTTATTTTTTTGCTTTTTTTTATTCAAATCCCTTGTGAGGCGCTTTCCCGATACATTATGCGTACGCTTTGGATCCGGCTTGAACATCTTTTTAATTGTCAAATATTCATCCAGCTCATGCAGAATATAAAAAAGGCTGGAACGCACTTCAAATTCTTCTCTTGTCTGCGGAAGCGGCATTTCTTTAATTTCCTCCCGCAGTTCATCAAGGCGTATTAAAAAGTATCCGGCAGTGTTACCGGGACTGACTGCTTCACTTAACTCTTCCATAAATTCAGCCATTTTTTCTCCCTGTATGACGGTATCTCCGAGACTGGAAATGAAGGGAAGAATACTTTCAAGCACGTCGAACTGCTTTTCCCTCATCGCAAAATAGTGATAAAAATAATCATCGTAGCGAAGGTAATGATTATCAATATTACGTAGTGCTTTGCTTTTTCCATCGCTTAATAACGTTGAGGCCGTGGTAATCTCTTTACCGTCCCAGGACGAGTCGCCTTCCTTTAAATACTTCGCATATTCTTTCCAGATGGTTCGAAAACAGTCCTCTACTTTCACCTGATCCCAAAGAAGATCACGCTCTGCGTTTGGCATGTATAGATTCATGATCAGAGCGACCCCTATTCCTATTCCAAGCAGAGCGAGTTCATTGACCCACAGGGCGGCGCTTGCCTCTCCTACAGTATAAACGTGCAGAATCAAAACAGCCGATGTGACTATTCCTTTTTTAGCCCCTACGCTCACTGCTGTAGGAATAAACAATAAAAACAAAATAGCTATGGACACAGCGTGATAGCCGATAAATTCAAAAATCAATGTAGCGTAGAGCAGGCCGATCAGGCACGCTACGATACGCTCACCGGATATTTTCAGTGAATCCCGCTTCGTAATCGATATACATAAAATTGTAATAATTCCAGCAGAAACGTAAAAGTCCAGCTGCAGCAGCTGCGCCAGAAAGATGGACACCGCTGCGCCAAGAGCTGTCTTAACGGTTCTGTACCCTATCGTGAATCTGGCCATATGCAGTTCCCTTTCAAGCTTCATTTATACCGCTCGGTTTTATTATAACGCAAATACTTTCCTACTTTCAGTACATTTTCCGTTCTTTCTCCAGTAGAAATAAAAAACGAGCTCCCTTTGCAGAGGAGCTCGTTCATTGTTATGTATTGGCGCGCCTACCAGGATTCGAACCTGGAATACGAGAACCGGAATCTCGCGTGATATCCCTTTCACCATAGGCGCATTAAGAAGCAGCATTTATTATTTTAATAAAATAAACGGCTGATGTCAACGCCTTTTCAATAATTAGCTGTCTTCTTTTTTAGATCCTTCTTCAAGCATAGACTCAAACCGCTCACGAATCGCTTCTTCGCCGTATCCCAGCTGATTAATACGCTTTGTAAAGTTCTGGGCATACATTGTCGTACGATCTGCCATTTTACGATATTTCTTCGCCTGGGAGCTGTTTCTTTCTTCCTTGGCCCGGTTTTCTGCGTTGGACATAATACTCTCTGCTACAAACAGACCTTTCCATAGTTCATCTTCAGAAAACTGTTCTGCATTCTCATCAAAATGCGAAATTACGTTTTGGTAGTAGCCCCGGAATTCCTTGAATGGAATTTCATCATCCATGTTCAAATATTCCTGTACCTGCTTGTACATTTCTTCCATGTTTACCCGCCGCCTTTTATGTATGAATACCAGATGAAATTATACCATAATTAAGTGTAGGATAGTCAATAAAAAAATAAATTACTGCAGTAAAAAACCGAAGAGATGGAAATCTCTTCGGTCACTCTCTATCAGCAGTATTCGTCAAATGCTTTCTCGAGCTGCTGTACTACTTCAATTGGTTCATGGCCTTCAATTTCGTGGCGTTCCACCATACGTACAATTTCTCCATCTTTCAGCAGTGCAAAGGACGGGGAAGAAGGCGCGTAGCCGGTGAAATAAGATCTGGCTTTTTCGGTGGCTTCTTTATCCTGGCCGGCAAACACCGTAACAAAGCGATCCGGCTGCTTTTCGTAGTTTCTCATGTAGGCTGCTGCCGGGCGGGCAATCCCTCCGGCACATCCGCATACAGAGTTAACCATAACAAGCGTTGTTCCTTTATCAGTTAATGTAGTATCTACATCATCAGTTGTTGTTAAAGGCTCGTATCCAGCTTCTTCCATTTCTTTTCTTGCCGTTTGTACGACATCATTTATAAAATAATTAAAATCCATTTGCAAGCACCCTTTCTTCTTTATCACTAGTGTACATTCCTATTGTACATAAATAAAGAAAAAAGTAACAAGGATCTGCACTTATCTACTAATTGTTCAATGCCTGATCAAGGTTGCTTACATTCTGTTCCATTAAGCTGAAATAATCTTCCCCGCTGTCGAGTTCCTCCTCGGACAGGGATTCGAGGTTATGCAGGTCCAGTGCTTCCGCTCCTGTTTCTTCCTGAACGACATCTGCTGTAGTAGAAGGGATATTCTGTTCCACCATGACATGATTTAAATTATTTTCTTCTGCGAGCGCTATAATATCCTGAATCTGCCGCTGGGATGGCTCATTGGATGGAGAAAGACCGGTGATTCCGATCTGGTGGATGTTGTACCTCTCTTCCCAGTAGCCATAACCCGCGTGGGAAACTAAAAAGGAATCCTTTTCAGAACTGGATGCCATTTCGGCAAACCTGCTGTCCAGGCTGTCCAGTTCTTCAGATAAAACATCATAGTTTTCCTGGAACACAGCTTCCTGTTCCGGATTCTTCGCAGCCAGCTCATTTTTTATGGCTTCTGCAGCTTCTTTTGTAAGAACAGGATCGAGCCATACGTGCGGATCCTGATCCCCATTGGCATCATGATTTTCTTCTTCTTCCTCCTCTTGACTATGCTCCTCATCGCTGTGGCTGTCTTCCTCCGCATGACTATGATCATGTTCATAAGACGCCAGTTCCATTCCATGTGTCACTTCCAGGCTTGTCACTTCTTCATTTTCAATAGAGTCATTAATCGCGCCTGCAAATCCTTCCATTCCGGCTCCTGTATACACAAACAGATCGGACTCGGCAATGTCGACCATCGTCTGGGCCGTTGGTTCAAAGTTATGTACATCTGTACCCGCGGGTACAATATTATTCACCTGTACATGTTCTCCCCCTATCCGCTCTGCCATATATTCCCAGGCATAAAGTGTCGTATATACCTGAAGGGCTTCTTCATCCTGGGCTCCGGACGGCTCGGGGCTCTCCTCTTCGCTTTCCCCACATGCAGCCAAAGTAAATGAAGCTCCAGCCAGTAAAGAATACAATAATGTTTTTTTCATATGTTTTACCCCTTTTTTTAATCATTTTTGTTCATTGAAAAAAGCATATCGTAAAAGTTACGATTTGTAAACAGGAATGATTCCTTTTTATAAACAGAAAAAAAACCTCCTGCATGGAGGCTTTTTTCTATTGTCGTGAAACCATTTCAATTTGTATATCTATACACGATCTCGAATGCTTTTAACACTTTGTTGAGAAGAAGAGAAGAAAAAGAAACAGGGGTGACTCCTGCGGAAAGCACCCCTGTATAGGTTTTTGTATAAAAATACGTATTTATTGTGTTTTTCCTTATTAAAACATTTCTATGTATACTGATTCCGGCTTCCGGAAACAGCGGGTGTTGCCATCCGCGCCGAAAAGGAAGAGAACATGCTCGTCTCTTCCGCCGCGCTGTCTCATCCGGCTGTCTGCTACAAAGAAATTTGTTCTAATTTATTTTTCACACTCTGCAGAAAACGGCCGCAGACAAGACCATCCAGAGCCCGGTGATCAAGGGATAGACAAAGATTTACCATGTGCCGGATAGCGATCATATCCCCCGGCATAACGACCGGGCGTTTTACGATCGACTCTACAGACAAAATAGCAACCTGGGGCTGATTAATAATAGGAGCAGACTGAATGGACCCGAAAGAGCCGGTGTTGTTGAGCGTAAATGTTCCACCACGCATGTCTTCTCCTGAAAGTGTTCCTTTTTTCACTTTATCGGAAATAGAAGCCACGTCTTTAGCCAGTCCTTTAATATTTTTTTCATCTGCATGCTGAATAACAGGCACATAAAGCGCCTCATCTGTAGCTGCCGCTATCGATATATTGATATCCTTCTTCTGGATAATTTTATCTTCCTGCCAGTAGGCGTTTAAAGCTGGAAATTCTTTTAGTGCTTCTGCAACAGCTTGTATGAAAAACGGAAGAAACGTAATAGAGTAGCCCTCTGACTGCTTAAAAGACTCTTTTATACTATTGCGGTAATTCACAAGATTGGTTACATCCACCTCTACCATTGTCCATGCGTGGGGGATCTCTGACTTGCTTTTACTCATATTTGCAGCAATAGCTTTTCTTACTCCCGTTATCGGTATTTCTATATCCCCTGCGGCTGTTTTTTCAGGTGCAGCTTTCACATTCTGTTGTTTCTTATCTGGTTCCTGAACAGTTTTTTGAGGAGCGGGATTCTGCTGGGCCGCTTCCACATCTTTTTTGGTCACGCGTCCGTTTCGACCGCTTCCCTGAATCGCTGAAAGATCGATTTGATACTGTTGAGCGAGCTTTAATACAACGGGAGAGTACCTATTCCCGCCTGGCTGCTCTTGTTTATTTTCCATCGTCGCTCCGGCTTCTACCGGAGGGTCGGGCTTTGCTTCCGGTTCGCTCGAAGCGGTCCCTTCTGCTTCTATATAGCAGATCAATTCACCTACTGCAACCGTTTCATCCTCTTTAGCTACAAGCTCCTGAATTGTCCCATCGAACATAGACGGCACTTCCGCATTCACTTTATCGGTCATCACTTCAGCCAGCGGATCATATTTTTTCACTTTATCCCCCGGCTGTACGAGCCACTTGGTTATTGTTCCTTCCGTGACGCTTTCACCAAGCTGGGGCATTGAGATTTTTTCTGCCATATTTTCATCCCCTTAATATTCTGCTAGATCTCTCATTGCGGTTTCTACTTTATCCGGATTCATCATAAAATATTTTTCCATAGGCGGAGCGTATGGCATAGCCGGCACGTCTGGACCAGCAAGTCGTTGAATAGGAGAATCCAGATCAAACAGACAGTGTTCTGCAATAATCGCAGCAACCTCACCGATGATACTGCCCTCTTTATTATCCTCGGTAATCAGCAGCACTTTTCCTGTCTTTTTTGCTGCTGCAATAATCGCTTCCTGATCAAGCGGATACACGGTACGCAGATCGAGAATGTGGGCGGAATGCCCTTCTTTTTCCAGCTTTTCAGCCGCCTGCAGCGCAAAATGAACACAAAGTCCGTACGTAATGACGGTTATGTCTTCTCCTTCTCTTTTAACGTCTGCTTTGCCAATAGGAACCGTATAGTCTTCATCAGGAACGTCTCCCTTTATTAAACGATACGCCCGTTTGTGTTCCAGAAATAAAACTGGATCATCATCACGAATGGCTGCTTTCAAAAGCCCCTTCACGTCATAAGGCGTCGACGGCATCACGACTTTAAGTCCCGGCACAGAGGAAAACAACGCTTCAATGGACTGGGAATGATACAACGCTCCGTGTACCCCGCCTCCGTATGGAGCGCGGATTGTAATGGGGCAGTCCCAATCGTTGTTGGAACGATAGCGGATTTTCGCGGCTTCAGATACAATCTGATTAAATGCCGGCATAATAAAGTCAGCAAACTGCATTTCTGCTACCGGCCTCATTCCATACATGGCAGCTCCTATAGCAACACCGGCTATAGCAGATTCAGCCAGCGGCGTATCCATTACACGTTCGTCTCCAAAGGTGGCATGCAGTCCGTCTGTGGCACGAAACACACCGCCTCGTGCACCGACATCCTCACCCAGGACAAAGATATCCTCATCCCGGTACATTTCCTCTTCAAGTGCTTTTGTGACGGCTTGAATGTACGTCATCACCGGCATTATGCATTCCCTCCTTCTTTGTATACGTGTTTGAGCGTATCTTCCGCTCTGGCATACTCTGCTTTTTCCGCAGCTTCCGTCGCAGCGTCAATATCTATATTGATGCGCTCAATCATTTCCCGCTCCACCTCATCGGTAAGAATACCTGCGTCTCTTAAACGAACGGCAAACGTATAAACAGCGTCTTTCGTTTTTGCTTCCGCCACTTCTTCTTTTGAACGGTAGGAACGATCGTCATCATCGCTTGAATGCGGCGTCAGCCTATAGGAAACCGTCTCAATCAAGGTAGGGCCTTCTCCATTCCTTGCGCGGTCAGCGGCTTTTTTCACCACATCATATACAGCCAGCGGGTCATTGCCGTCTACCGTATACCCGGGCATTCCATATCCTATTGCACGGTCTGATACCTTTTCGCAGGCCAGTTGTTTTTCTATCGGAACACTTATCGCGTATTTATTGTTTTCACACATTAAAATCACCGGCAGCTTGTGCACTCCTGCAAAGTTTGCGCCTTCATGAAAATCTCCCTGATTCGAAGAGCCTTCTCCAAAAGTAGTAAAAGCAACAAATCCCTTTTTTTTCATTTTACTCGCAAGCGCAAAGCCAACCGCATGCGGAACCTGGGTCGTAACCGGGGAAGACCCTGTAACGATCCGGTTCTTTTTCTGTCCGAAATGGCCCGGCATCTGCCTGCCCGCTGAATTAGGATCGTCTGCTTTGGCAAAACCGGACATCATCAGATCCTTGGCAGTCATCCCAAAAGTAAGAACAACGCCGATATCTCTGTAATAAGGCAGAACATAGTCTTCTTCTGTGTTCAGTGCCATTGCAGCCCCAACCTGAGCTGCTTCCTGTCCCTGACAGGAAATGACAAACGGAATCTTTCCGGCACGGTTTAGAAGCCACATGCGTTCATCAATTTTCCGGGCAAGCAGCATTTTTTCGTACATTTCAAGAACCTGTTCGTCTGTAAGACCGAGGTTCCGGTGGGTTAGTGCTTCCATTGTTTCCGCCTCCTTTATGAATGAATTGCTAATCCGTCCACCGCCAGCGCCGCTTCGCCAAACGACTCCGACAGCGATGGGTGAGGATGGATGGTTTCTTTTATTTCTAAATGAGAAGCATCGAGTATTTTCGCCATCGCGGCTTCACTTATGAGCTCCGTTACACCATTTCCAATCATATGAACCCCTACTAAATCGTCTGTTTTTTCATTAATGATCATTTTAACAAAGCCTTCTGTGTTTCCATTTACGAGAGCTTTTCCAATCGCCTGAAAGGGAAATGAGCTCGTCTTTATCTGCAGGCCGAAACTTTCTGCTTCTTCTTCACTCAAACCAATGCTGGATACTTCAGGGCTGCTGTAAATGCAGCGCGGCACCGTCTTAGAATCAAGAGGCAGCGGGTTTCTATTCAGCATATGATCCACCGCAATGGCTCCTTCTTTTGAAGCAACGTGAGCCAGCTGCAGGCCGCCGATCACGTCACCGATCGCATAAATGTGCGACTCTTTTGTCTGGTACATGTCGTTAACCTTGATCACTCCGCCGCTTACTTCAATATCGGTGTTGCTGAGTCCGATATCTTCCACATTGGCTTTTCTTCCAACCGAAATAAGCACCTGCTCCGCTTCAAAGGACTGTTCGTTTCCGCTGCTGTCTTCTGCATGGATCGTAACCTGGTCTTCTTGTATTTGTGTTTGTCCGGCTTTTACTTTTGTTCCTGTAAGTATCGTTACGCCTTTATTTTCCAGAGCTTTCTGCATCGCTTTGGAAACAGCTCCATCTTCTCCCGGAAGAATTCTGCCGGCGTATTCAATTAACGTTACGTTTGTACCAAAATCATTAAACATGGAGGCCCATTCCACCCCAATTACTCCTCCGCCTATGATAACAATAGAAGCAGGCAGTGTATCCAGTTCAAGTACGTGTTCTGAATGGAGAATACGTTTCCCATCCACAGGCAGGCCATCGAGTTCTGCCGGCCTTGACCCCGTAGCTATCATTACCTGTTTTGGAATAAGCATCGTGTTTTCTTCTTTATCGGTGCGTTCCACGGAAATCGTGCCGGCACTCGGTGAAAAAATAGACGGACCTAAAATCCGGCCGTACCCATCAAATACATCTATCTTTCCTTTTTGCATCAAATGCTCGACACCTCGGTGCAGCTTGTCCACGATCTCATTCTTTCTTTTCTGGACTTTATCAAACGCAAGCGTTACATTATCAGCCGTCACTCCGTAGGACTCACTATGCTGCACGGCCTGATACATTTCCGCACTTTTCAATAAAGATTTACTTGGAATGCAGCCTCTGTGCAGGCAGGTGCCGCCTACTTTATCTTTTTCTACAATCGCTGTTTTTAATCCTGCCTGTGCGGCTTTTATCGCAGCTACGTAGCCACCGGTGCCGGCTCCTAATATAACCAGGTCATACTCTTCGGCCATAACTGAACTCCCCCTGTTAATATGTTTTTGCTTTGATTCCTGTGTCCCATATGTTAAAAGCGCCCGTAAATAAAGCGGCTATTTCATCTTCTCCGGGGTAATGCAGGACAGGAGCTATCCAGCTCGTGTAAGACTCAAGTTCGGAGCAGACCCACGCGCTGTTGGCAATCCCTCCGGTAACAATTAACGCATCGACACGGCCTTTTAGAACCGCGGCCATTGCGCCTGCTTCTTTAGCCGTCTGATAAACCATCGCTCGCAGCACGGTTTCAGCCTTTTTGTCTCCTGCATTTTTTTGTTTCTCCAATGCAGCCGTATCGCTTGTGCCAAAATAGCTTTTCAGCCCGCCGTTTCCTACATACCTTTTTTTGAGCTCGTGTTCGGTATACATTCCTGAAAAAGCTTCCGTAATAACGTCTCCCACCGGAAGCGTTCCTGCCCGCTCCGGAGAAAAAGGGCCTTCGCCGTCCAGTCCGTTGTTAACATCTACAACGTTTCCGTATGAATGGGCCCCGACCGAAATGCCTCCCCCCAGATGAATAACGATCAACTGCAGCTCTTCATATTCTTTGTGCAGTACTTCAGCGGCTTTTTTAGCAGCAGCTTTTTGGTTAAGGGCATGAAAGATGCTTTTTCGTTCCATTGACCGCATACCGGTGTACCTAGCAAGCTCCCCGAGTTCATCTACCACTACCGGGTCCGTTACATACACCGGAGCTCCTTTCGTTTCCCGGCTCAGCTCCACTCCGATAACAGCTCCTAAATTGGACGCATGTTCCCCATATTTATTTGTCGATAAATCCGAAATCATTTTATCATTAACTTCGTAGGTTCCGCTCTCTAAAGGCCTCATCAGTCCGCCGCGGGCTGTAATCAGCCCAATATCGGAAAGACCTACCTGATGGGCTTTCAGACATTCGATTACCGCCTCTTTGCGGTCCTGCTTTTGTTCTTGTATACGCTTGTCGAGCACTTCCTTCTCCTGCATATGGGAAATCGTTTCTCTAAACATTTCCCTTTCGCCCTTATAAACAGCAATTTTAGTAGAGGTGGAGCCCGGATTTATAATCAATGTGTATAAATCATCAACGATTTGTGTTCGTTCTTTCATTACCGGTCCCGCCTGCTTAATGTATGCTGCTGTTTTGTAAGAAACTGTGCAGTGGACCGTCTCATGAACTCAATACGCTCTTCTGCCATTCTGTCCGCGGCTGCATAAGTTGGAATCTGGTCTCTTTTGGAAATTTCCATTACTTTTTTTATGTTATCATAAACGCCTTCCACCCGTTTGAATGCACGCTCTTGATTGTATCCATGCAGCTCATCAGCCACGTTGATTACCCCGCCGGCATTAATGACATAATCAGGCGCATACACAACTCCTCTTTCATGAAGCAGGTCCCCGTGTTTGTTGTCCTGAAGCTGATTATTGGCAGCACCTGCGATGACTTTTGCTTTCAATCTGTCTATCGTGTCGTCATTGATAATGGCCCCAAGCGCACATGGACTGAATACGTCACAGGCTGTATCGTAAATATCTTCTGGATCGACTGCTTTTGCATTGAAATCCTGGACTGCTCTCATCACAGCATCTTTATGGATATCTGTCACGATAATCGTTGCGCCTTCTTCATGCAGGTATTTGCAAAGCTGATAAGAAACGTTTCCGACCCCCTGTACTGCTACCGTTTTCCCGGCCAGGTCATCACTTCCAAATGCTTCATTTACGGCAGCTTTCATGCCTACATATACACCATATGCCGTGACAGGCGATGGATTCCCGCTGGATCCGAATGCAGGCGAAATCCCTGTCACATAATTTGTTTCTGAGTAAATCATATCCATATCCTCAACGGTCGTCCCTACATCTTCAGCTGTAATATAGCGGCCCGCAAGTCCCTGTATATAACGGCCGAATGCCCTGAACATAAATTCGTTTTTGTCTTTTCGGGGATCCCCGATGATCACAGCCTTTCCCCCGCCAAGATTGAGTCCAGCAGCTGCGTTTTTATATGTCATTCCTTTAGAAAGACGAAGCACATCTTCAAGCGCGGCTTCTTCGCTCGTGTAATTCCACATGCGCGTCCCACCCAGTGCCGGTCCTAGTGTCGTGTCATGGATAGCTATAATCGCTTTGAGTCCGGATGTCCTGTCCTGACAGTAGACAATCTGCTCATAGTCATGCTGCTCGAGCTTTTCAAATAATTTCATATTTAACGACCCCCTGCTGCGATATTTTGTTCAAATTCAATCATATGGCAAGCCATAGCGATGGAATAAAGCTTACTTTTGTTGGAATCTGCTCTTGAGGTAAGCACAATTGGAGCTTTTGCGCCGGCTATAATACCGCCTACTTTTGCTTTGGAAAAATAAACAAGCGATTTATAAAGCGTATTGCCTATTTCCACAGTAGGGACTAACAGAATATCTGCGCGGCCGGCCACTTCCCCTTTTATTCCTTTGTAAACTGCCGCCTCTATAGAAATAGCATTATCAAGCGCAAGCGGTCCGTCTACTGTACAGTGTTTAATCTGTCCTCTATTGTTCATGGCAGTAAGCACCGCCGCATCAAGCGTTGACTGCATATCCGGATTAACCACCTCCACGGCCGCCAGTGCCGCTACTTTAGGATGTTCAAACCCCATTGCCCTGGCCGCGTGAACCGCGTTTGCTATAATATCGGCTTTCTTCGTTAAATCCGGGGCGATATTCATGGCAGAGTCCGTTAAAAAAATAAATCGTTCGTATGCCGGAATCTCGAACATCGCTACATGCGAAAGCGTTTTGTTTGTCCTTAATCCATATTCTTTATTTAATACTGATTTAAGAAGGGCGCTTGTCGGAAGCATTCCTTTCATCAAAATATCGGCTTTCCCTGATCGTACGGCTGTTACCGCCAGTTTTGCCGACTCTTCCATATCTCTTGTCGGGATCACTTTTATATGGTTATATTCATTTAAACCAGCATCGTGTAAAAGCCGGCGTATTTTCTCTTCGTCTCCATACAGGCGGAAGGAACCTAATTTGCAGTCCAGGGCTTCCTTTACTCCTTCAATGACTTTTTCATTGTCAGCGGCTGCCACTGCTATCGTTTTTTGAGGATGGGCGTGCACTTGCTGCATTACATCATCTAGATTCATGAGCCTCTCCTTTTTTATGTATTCAAGTAAAACTAATGCAATCTTTATGCCATATATTCACCTTTACAAAAAGGCTCCATACGCTTGCTGTTATGCACATTTTTTCACACCTTGCAAAAAAATGCATGCAATATTATTCAATTCCATATTTTTCAATTTTATTATACAACGTCCGCAGGGAAACCTGCAGCTGCCGGGCTGTTTTTGTTTTATTTCCCCCGCAGGCATTCAATGCTTCAAGAATCGCAGCGGCTTCCGTTTTGTTCATCAGCTGTTCCAGACTTTCTTTCTGCCCATCAAAAGCAGCCTGCGGCAGTAACCTGCTGTCCGGTTTCTCGACGTCCAGTACCGGAAGATGGTGGTGTTCCATTACTTTCTCCTGGGCTCCCATCGTAATAACAGCACGTCCCAGTATGTTTTCCAATTCCCGCACATTGCCGGGCCAGTTATAGTCAGCCAGCTTTGAAAAAGCAGACGAAGCTATTGTTTTCACTGAACGCCCGTATTCTTGATTAATACGTTCTAAAAAATAATAGGAGAGCTCGGTAATGTCTTCCTTTCTTTCGGAAAGAGAAGGGATCGATATAGGCATAACGTGCAGCCTGTAATATAAATCTTCACGAAAGGTTCCCTGCTTGACTGCTTTTTCCAGTGGTTGATTGGTTGCAGCAATAATTCTGGCTTCTACCGCTATACTTTTTACGCCGCCCACCCGCACCACTTCTTTTTCCTGCAGGACACGAAGCAGTTTGGACTGCGCGGAGAAGCTGAGTTCCCCAATTTCATCCAGAAAAATGGTGCCGTTGGCTGCTTCTTCAAACAATCCCTTCTTCCCCCTTGGGTCTGCCCCGGAAAAAGCACCTTTTTCATAGCCGAATAATTCGCTTTCGATTAAAGTCTCCGGTATCGCAGCGCAGTTGACCCGGACAAATTTATCATACTTTCTCGAACTTGCATTATGTATCGCATGGGCAAATAACTCTTTCCCGGTTCCGGAATCTCCTCTAAGCAGAATCGTCACGGGAAGATCTGCACTCAGCCGGGCCTGTTCAATGGAGACGTGCAGTGCTTCCGACCTGCCGACAATGTCTTCAAATGTATATTTCGCCTCCAGCGTACGGAGCCGCTGCCTCGTGCGCTCTAATTCTTTTGTCAGCTCCTTGAGCTCTGACACGTCCTGAAGAATACCCACGCTTCCTTTCAGCATGCCACCTACAATAATCGGCGATACATTGACCAGCACTTCTTTATGCGACGGCCCTACTCTCATCGGCACACGCCGAAACGATTTTTTCGTTTCCAGTACTTTCATATGCATACTGCTGCCTTCTACGATATCAGTGTGGGCGGGTTTTCCGATAATGTCTTTTTCCTCCAGCCCGGTTAACCTTGAATAAGCCGGGTTGATAACCATGCCGTTTCCTTTTTCATCTACAACGGAAATAGCTTCATCTGAAGATTGAATAATTGATTCAAGCATCTCCTTTACGCGCTGAAGGTCTGTTATCTTAGCAGCCATTTTTTCGATATCCGTTGTATCCTTGAATATAGAAAAGGCTCCAATGCACTGATCTTGATAATACAGCGGCATACGGGTGGTGAGGATCGAGATGCCGTTTGAAAACCGCATCACCTGGTTTACCTGCCGTTTTTTCGAAGCGAGTACTTCCATCAGGCCGGTTTCCGGCAGCACTTCTTTAATCCTTGCACCTATCGCGTCTTTTTGGGCGATGCCGGTCATGAAAGATGCTGCTTTATTAAACAGAACAACTCTGCCGCTTTGGTCTACTGCTATAATACCATCATTAGCTGCTTCTATGACCAGATCATTAATTATTTTATTTGATTTTTTATTCATCTGCGCCTCCTTAGGATAAAGGTTGTTCATCACACGGCTTATACGCTACAATAACAGGATACAGGAAAATTATACATAAATGCCGGGAGAGATTTGTATGCGCTTTATCGCTTTATTGATATTGGTTATACCGGGATTTCTGGCGGCCTGGGGAATTAAGCTGATGCGGGACATGCTTTTTCAAATTCTGCAGCCGCCTTTTCCCTTTTTATGGCTTCAGTTTATCACAGGACTTCTTTTATTAATCGGAGGTATTTGGTTTATTGCCGGATTTGTGCTTTATCGGGACCGTAAAAACAAAAAAGCAGGAGTGAAGTAATCACCCGGAAATGGGGAGACTACTTTCACTCCTGCTTTTTTATCAGCGGGACTGTCGTGCTGCAGGCAGCTGGTCGGCAGCCACTGCTATAAATTCGGAGTTGGATGGTTTTGCTGTAGTGTCTTTTCTGTGGGCAAATACTACACCCAGCTTGTTTATCTGTCCTTTAGCCCAGCATACTTCAATCGCATGCCGGATCGAGCGTTCCACTCTGCTCGCTGTTGTATTGTGCAGAAAAGCAATCTGTGGATACAACGACTTCGTAATTGCTTTTAAATAATCCGGATCCTTCTTCACTAAAACAATCGCATCTTTTAAATACATATATCCTCTAATATGAAGAGGAACACCTATTTCTTTTAAGAAAGCTCCGGCCTGTTCTTCTATTTCGGGAAGGTAGGTTTGTTCATCCGCTGAGGACACGGCCGCAGCGGCGGATGGTACGTGTACCCCTCTAATATGAGCAACAAGCGCCTCCATGTCAAAAGGCTTTAAAATATAATAGGAGGCTCCCAGTTCTACCGATTTTTTAGTGATATCTTCCTGGCCGAATGCTGTCAGCATAATAATTTTAGGAGACCGGCCCCTGCGGAGATCTTTTATCTTTTGAAGAACAGCAAGGCCGTCGATATGCGGCATAATAATATCAAGCACAAGCACATCGATGGGTTTTTCGAGAATCATGTTTATGCATTCCTGGCCGTTGTAAGCCCAGCCCGCTACTTCCATATCGTCCTGGGTGCCTATATATTCTTTCAGCAGTTCAATCAATTCTTTATTGTCATCTGCGATCCCTACTCTGATCTTGCTCATAGTCCATTATCCTTTCCAGCTTCTTCTCCAGGCCGGTTTGTCTTCTGACATCTATTTGTTAAGAACTTTCATCTTTTCCGCCATCGACAGGATTTCATTTGCATTTTCTTTTGTAAGGTCTGTCACTTCCACACCAGAAATCATCCGGGCAATTTCATCAATTTTTTCTTGTTCCGGCAGCGGTGTTACCGTCGTGATCACTCTGTTTTCATTTTCTTTCTTTTCGATATACAAATGGTTATCTGCCATCGCTGCCACCTGTGGAAGATGGGAAATACAGAGAACCTGTGAACCTCTGGATACGCGGTAAATTTTTTCGGCAATCGCCTGAGCGACCCGGCCGCTTACTCCGGTATCTACTTCATCAAAAATGAGAGACGTAACACTCTGGAAACCGGACAAAATCGTTTTCATGGCCAGCATAATTCTGGATATTTCTCCGCCGGATGCAACTTTTGCCAACGGCTTAAGCGGTTCCCCGGAATTAGTGGACAGCAGAAATTCCACTTTGTCCTTGCCGTTTTCGTTAAAATATACTGTTTTATGCTTGGTCTGATACTCCTGGCCCCGTGACGGTTCCGTAATCTCCACTTTCAGCCGGGCACTTTTCATAAACAGGGACTGCAGTTCTCTTTGCACATCCTCAGCCAGCGCCAGGCCTGCCTGCACGCGTATATCGGTCAGCGTTTCGGCATCCGCTGATAAGTCCAGAAAAGATTGATGCATTTTTTGCTCGTACATCTCCAGACGCTCATCTTTATTATCCAATGATTCTATCTCTTCTTCAATTTTAGCAGCGTATTCAAGTACTTCATCCACCGAACTGCCGTATTTTCGTTTAAGCTGGCGGATTTCGTCAAGTCTTTTTTCAATATCATTCAGCCGATCCGGATCGAAAGCAAGCGAATCAGCATGTTCTCTTAATGAATAGGTGGCTTCTTCCAGCGCGAAATATGCGGAGTTAACCGACTCGAGAAGTTTCTGCAGAGACTCATCGATGGAAGCGGCGTCTTCAATATTCGATACGGCCATGCCCGCCCAGTCCAAAGAGCGCCCTTCTCCGTATAAGCTTTCGTACGCTTCATGAAGGGATCTGTAAAGCTTTTCACTGTTGGCCAGCACATAGCTTTCTTTTTCCAGCTCTTCGTCTTCACCGGGACGGAGCTCCGCCTGTTCAATTTCATTTAGCTGGTACTTAATGAAGTCGAGCCTGTTTGCCGTCTCCTGATCGCTTTCTTTCAGCTGGCTCCACTTCTTTTTCCAGGAAACAAATGCTTCATACCGGTCTTTATAATCCTGACGGGCTTCCTGCAGAACACTTCCTGCATACCTGTCCAGCATGGATAAATGCTTTTCCGTCTGCATTAGTTCCTGATGTTCATGCTGGCCGTGTATATCCACCAGGCTTTGTCCCATTTCACGAAGAATGGCCAGCGTAACAAGTTTTCCGTTAATGCGGCATATACTTTTCCCCTGGTCCGTAATGTCGCGTCTTAAAACGAGCATTCCTTCTTCTAATTCAATTCCCGCTTCAACCAGCTTGTCTTTTGCAGGGTGGCTGCTGCTTATATAGAACAATCCTTCAATTTCCGCACGTTTTTCTCCGTGTCTTACATACTCTACGGAACCGCGGCCTCCAATAAGCAGCCCTATCGCATCTATAATAATCGATTTCCCGGCTCCGGTTTCACCTGTTAAAACGGTGAGTCCTTCCGAAAATGGGACGGTTAATGACTCAATAATGGCAAAATTTTTGATAGATAATTCTTCCAGCATTAGCACGCACCTCAGTCAGCACATATAGAATTTAAAGCATATCTAAAAAGCGGTTGGAAATAGTCATCGTATGCTTTCGTTCCTTGCAGATAATTAAAATAGTGTCATCTCCGCAGATCGTCCCCATGATCTCTTCCCAATCCAGATTGTCAATAAGCGCTCCCACCGCATTAGCATTGCCGGGCAGTGTTTTCATCACAATCAGGTTTTCGGATTGATCAATGCCCACAAAACAGTCGATCAGTGCTCTTTTTAACTTTTGGAGAGGGTTAAAGCGCTGGTCGGCAGGCAGGCTGTATTTATATCGTCCATCCATCATAGGTACTTTCACTAGATGCAGTTCTTTAATGTCACGGGAAATAGTGGCCTGAGTAATGTTATACCCGGCATTTTTTAATCTCTCCACCAGGTCATCCTGCGTTTCAATATCTACATTCGTAATCAATTCTCTAATTTTTATATGCCTTTGTCCTTTGTTCATTGTCGTTCCTCCCTGAGCAGTATACATTACATCTATCATACCTAACTATTTATATTTATACAATATGATGTTTTATTCATGCATACCTATGAAATGAAACACTCAGGAAAGAAAGCTGGCATGGGCCTCTTCCACAATTTGAGCCAATGCATCTTTTGGCAGTTCATCTTCCTTATGCATACCCTTTTGCAGATAGAGAAGAAATTCAATGTTTCCTTCTCCTCCCGTAATAGGCGAGTAATTTACATCCCGGCACACAAAGCCGGCAGCTGATGCCATAGCAGTAGTGTTTTCCAATACTTCCAGATGAACAGCAGGATCACGGACAATACCTTTTTTTCCTACTTTGCCGCGTCCGGCCTCAAACTGCGGCTTTACGAGAAGCATGGCTTCACCGGTTTCTCCAAAGATCGAATATAACGGCGGAACAATCCACTTTAAAGAAATAAAAGACACATCTGCCACTGCAATATCCGGTGTGCCTTTTTGGAAATCGTCCTTTACGGCGTAACGAAAATTCATCCGCTCCATCACTTCTACTTTTTCATGATTACGCAGGCTCCATGCCAGCTGATTGTAGCCTACATCACAGGAATAAACAAAATCAGCTCCGTGCTGGATAGCGCAATCTGTAAATCCCCCCGTGGAAGCACCGATATCAAGGACTGTTTTTCCTTTAAAGTCAAGATGAAAGGACTTAATGGCTTTTTCAAGCTTAAGTCCTCCTCTGCTTACATATGGCATGGTGTCGCCTTTAACGCGTAAAGGAGCCTCCACATCAACTCTGGCTCCGGGCTTATCCACACGTTCCTCTTTCACGAACACAAGCCCGGCCATTATTGATCTTTTTGCTTTTTCTCTCGTTTCAAAAAAACCTTTGTTTACTAAAAGCACATCAATTCTTTCTTTTTTCATCTTCAGGCCCTCTGACGCTTTGCCGGAGCCATATCTCTAAGCGTCCCCGCTACGTTCTCCGGTGTCAGCCCTATTTCTTCATAAAGCTCCGGTACACTGCCGTGCTCGATGTAACGGTCAGGGATGCCCATCCGGTTAATAACCATATTGTGCTGGTTCAAGTCATGGTAATGTTCAAGCACTGCGCTGCCAAAACTGCCTTGCAGAGCAGCTTCTTCCAACGTCAGTATCGCGCCTTTTTCTTCGTAGAGCTCCTGAAGAATATCGGCATCAAGCGGCTTGGCGGATCGTGCGTTCACGATTCGCACATCGATATTTTCTTCTGCAAGAATGGCTGCCGCTTCTTCTGCGATAGGAAGCATCGTACCAAAGGATAATATCGTTAATTCTTTCCCATCCCTTACAACTTCCCATTTTCCAATATCGATCTTTTTTAATTCGCTGTCCATTTCAATACCATAGCCATTACCGCGTGGGTAGCGGACAGCGATAGGACCGTCATGGTAAACAGCTGTATAGAGCATATGCTGAAGCTCATTTTCATCTTTAGGCATCAGTATAGTCATGTTAGGCAGATGGCGGAGATAGGCAATGTCAAAAACCCCCTGATGGGTTTCTCCGTCGGCCCCTACAAGCCCTGCTCTGTCAATAGCAAATACGACATGAAGGTTTTGACGACAGACGTCATGGACTAATTGGTCATACCCTCTTTGAAGAAACGTCGAGTAAACGGCAAACACCGGCTTCATTCCCTGGGTTGCCATTCCGGCAGCCATCGTAGTAGCATGCTGTTCGGCAATACCTACATCAAACATTCTATCAGGAAATTTCTCTGCAAAAGAATCAAGCTTTGTGCCGCCCGGCATTGCTGCAGTAATAGCTACAATATCAGGATCGACCGCGGCCATCCTTTGGAGCGTAGAGCTGAAAACACCGCTGTAGGCTGGTGGTCCGGGCTTTTTAACTACTTCTCCGGAATCGATCTTATAAGGCCCAAGACCATGCCACGTTCCTTTAGCATCATTTTCAGCCGGAGCATAGCCTTTTCCTTTTTTCGTAATGGTATGCACGATTACAGGACCTTTTGTCTGCTTGGCAAACGCTATATTTGAGCGCAGGTCATTAAGGTCATGTCCATCTACCGGCCCCAAATAGGTGAATCCCATTTCTTCAAAAAACATACCCGTCGTCACCATAAACTTCAGGCTGTCCTTCAGGCGTTCGGCAGTAGCCGCAATTTTTCCGCCGAAAGCCGGTATTCTTTTTAGAAGATCCTCTACGTCTTCTTTTGTTTTCTGGTAAGTATTCGCTTTTCTCATACGTCCTAAAATACCGTGCAGTGCCCCTACGTTCGGAGCTATAGACATTTCATTATCATTTAAAATAATCGTCAGATCGGTTTGTTCATGGCCAATGTGGTTTAGCGCTTCCAAAGCCATTCCACCAGTAAGCGCACCATCACCGATAACAGCTGCTACTTTGCTGTCATTGCCTTTAATCTGACTGGAAAGAGCCATGCCCATTGCAGCCGATAAAGAAGTGGAACTGTGTCCTGTTTCCCATACATCATGATCGCTTTCATTACGTTTAGGAAAGCCGCAGAGCCCTTTGTATTTTCTTAATGAATCAAATTCACCGGCACGCCCTGTTAAAATCTTATGCACGTAGGACTGGTGGCCGACGTCCCAGATCAATTTATCTTTTGGGGAATCATACAGCGAATGCAGGATGAGCGTTAATTCCACTACGCCCAGGTTAGGACCCAGGTGCCCTCCTGTAACAGATAGCTTGCGGACGAGAAATTCTCTTATATCAATTGCAAGCTCCTTTAATTCCTGTTGGCTGCAGTCTTTTACAAATTCTGGGTTCTTGATCGTTTCAAGATTCATTACTGAACCCTCACTTTCCATCAATTAAGCTTTCTTTTTCTTCTGCTTTTTGCTGAATATCTTTAGTTTAAACTTGGTTTCCATTACGTAGAAAAATTTACCGACCTGAAAAATAATGCTTGTTGCAAATTGTATCGCAAACGTTTTCCCCAGAGCTTTACCACCTACAGTAAGAGAAGCCACTACTGCTGTGAAGACAACATTTAATACAGCCTGCAATGTGCTTCCATCCTGGGATCCCAGTACGACAGCCAGCTGAATAACAACGGCGGACGTTGCAGCACCACTGACCACACCGGAAATATCCCCTATTACGTCGGCACAGAAATTGGCTACCTTGTCTGCATTTCTAGTTATTACCATACTTTGGTAAGCACCAGGGACTTTCTTGGCAGCCATCGCGTGGAAGGGCTTTTCTTCAGCAGCCGTTGCGGCCACACCGACCATATCAAATACGACACCGATAAGTACAATAAATAATACGATCAGCATGCCAATGGCCCATCCTACTCCTGAAAGGACAGCTGTAGATACAATTGAAAAAATAGCCGCTAACACCAATGTGATAACGGCAATAAAAAGACTCCAGTTTATCGATTTTTTCCATACAGTTTTCATAGTATTATTTATATCACCTAGACAGTATATTCACTTTATTTTTGTTTCGTAAACCTTATGTAACAAAATCGGAGGCCATCCAGGGCGTAAACATTATGGCTTAGGTCCAGTAGGTTTTCCCAACCAGCTGCCCGAACGTCGCCGTTCCGGCGGTTTCCCTTTAAAGCCGGCTTGATGCCGTCTCCGGACATCAGACTGGATTGCCACTCAGACCACACTGCAATCCACCCTGGACGTTTTTCAAACAGTCTAGGAGTTTTCCCCAGCAATTCCGTGCCACTTTCTTAGCCTCTTTTGCAGAGCAGGTTTCAGATGTTAAAAAGCAGGTCGTTGGCCGACAAACCATACTCTCAAAAGAACATCATCCCCGCTGCTCCACTCAAGGCAGGCTACGCTGCGAGATTGGCTTCCCTTGCCTCTCGTCAGGTCTTACCTTTTCCAAGGGCATATAATCTGTTACACGACTACTTGGAAAAGGCCTCCGCGGTGAAAGGGTTCACGCCCACATGCCATTGTGGATCGCCCTTAGCACCTTTACTCCCAGCAATGACCCAAGGCTGGGCGCCTCGAGCCAAAGCGAAGAACTTCATCGATGTGCCCTTCAGCGGATTTTTAGGCCCGCCCTCGAAAATGGAGAATCGACTAGAATACTGCGCCATCCGATTTTGATGTAGCAATAGTATATCATGAATAAATTTGATTGTACAAAGCTCTGGCCCTATTTCGTCCGGTGCTGAATGTACTCCACGAATTCATTAAGAATTTCACTTTCCCCGTTCAGCTGCCGGGCATATTCTTTTGCTTTTTGGGCATGCCAGCCCAGCTTTTCTTTTGCCCCTTCGAGGGAAAGAAGCTTTGGATACGTACTTTTATCTTTATTTTCATCGCTGCCTGCAGGTTTTCCCATTTCTGTTGAGTCGCCTTCCACATCAAGAATATCGTCTTTTATTTGGAAAACAAGGCCCAGCTCCCTGCCGAATGCCCGCAGTTTGGAAAGATCTTCTTCGGGCGCTCCGGCCATAATGCCTCCGGCTATAATAGAAAATCCAAGCAGATCACCGGTCTTGCGGTGGTGGATTGCTTCAAGTTCCTCAAGATTGAGAGCGGATTTCTCCCCTTCCATATCTGCGACCTGTCCGCCTACCATACCTTCTGCTCCTGCCGCCCTGGATAGTTCAAGAATCAGCATTACTTTACTGTGATCGGACGTATCAGGAAGGGCGGCCAGCAGTTCAAATGCTCTGGTCAGCATCGCATCTCCTGCAAGAATTGCATGTGCTTCCCCATATACTTTATGGTTTGTAAGCTTTCCGCGCCGGTAATCATCATTATCCATCGCCGGCAGGTCATCGTGGATCAGGGAATATGTATGAATCAGTTCTACCGCACAGGCTGCCTGCACCACATTTTCCCTGCTCTCTTTATACGACTGAAAGGCTGCAAGCAGGAGAAGCGGGCGTACTCTTTTTCCGCCTGCTTCTATGGAATAAAGCATAGATTCTTTTAAAGCTTCGGGTATGGACAGATTTTTTACGGTCTGCGGGAGAACCTCATCAATTCGCACTTTATTTACAGATATAAATGCTTCAAGTTCTTTATTCACCTGCATCCTCTCCATCTATAGTCAACGGTTTAATTTCTCCATTTTCTTCTATAATAACGTCCATCTGTTTTTCTACTTTTTTTAGTTTTTCGTGGCAAAGGGAGGAGAGCTTCATGCCTTCCTGGTACATGTGCAGTGCTTTTTCAAGGGGAACGTCCCCTTCTTCCAGCTTATTTACTGTTGATTCCAGCTGCTCAAGAGCCTCTTCAAACGAAAGTTCTTTATTTTCACTCATTATGTTCACCTTCCTTTTTTTCGAAATCCCATTTGCGCACAGGGGTGGTTTCTATTACATTCGTCCGTACGGTTCCATCTTTCATCTGTACGTCAAGCCTGCTGCCCGGAACCGCCTGTTTAACGGAGGACACCAACTCTCCTTTTTCATCAAACGACACCTGATAGCCTCTTTCTAAAATTTGAAGAGGGTTAAGCAGGTTCAGCTTTTGAATCATATGGTAAAAGTCGCTTTGCTTACTCTGCAGGTACCTGTTTTTGACTTTTTCAAGACGGTCCGCTGTCTGCAGGTATTCCTTCCGGCTTGCTTCAAGTTTTCTCTCAGGATGCTGAAGCTCCAGTCTTTTTTTAAGTACTTGATACGAAGACAAACTGCCTTCCAGCGTGAGAAGCCGCCGTTGCTCCAGCCTGTCCATCAGTCTGTCCAACTCTTGTTCTTTCTGTTGAAGAAGCTGCATCGGATAGCGGAATGCATAGGAGGACTGCAGCCTCTTTAACCGTTCGGCGCCATGCTTTTTATGATTGTTCATAGCCAGATGAAGCCGCTGTTCAAACGAGGTAATCTGCTGTACCACCTCGATCAATGAAGGAACCGCTATTTCTGCCGCTGCGGTAGGAGTAGCCGCTCTTACATCTGCTGCAAAATCTGCGATCGTAAAGTCCGTTTCGTGTCCTACTGCCGAAATAATTGGAATGGTTATTGAGTGAACAGCCCGGGCTACTATTTCCTCGTTGAAAGCCCAAAGTTCTTCAATGGAGCCTCCCCCTCTGCCTGCAATCACTACGTCTATTCCCGGATGTTCCTCTGCCTGCTTCAGTGCGCGTACAATCGAGGGGGCTGCTTCTCTTCCCTGAACAAGCACGGGGTAGAGAATAATTTCAGCCGGAGGATACCTTCTTTTTATAGTAGAAATCACATCCCGTATCGCGGCACCTGTTGGAGAAGTAATCACCGCAATTTTTTTAGGGTAGGCCGGCAGCCGTTTTTTCGTATCTTCACGGAAAAGCCCTTCTTGTTCGAGCTTATTTTTCAGCTGTTCGTATTTTATGAATAACTGCCCAATGCCGTCCGGCTCCATATCATTAACATACAGCTGATACTGGCCGAAAGGTTCATAGACAGAAACCCGTCCTCTTATTAATACCTTCATCCCATTCTCCGGTTCAAATGCCAGCGATTTATTGCTGCCGGCGAACATAACAGCGGAGATTTTCGAACGTTCATCTTTTATCGTAAAGTACATATGGCCTCTGCTGTGTTTTTTGAAGTTGGATATTTCACCTCTCAGCCAAACGGACTGCAGATCAACGTTATGCTCAATGGTCTGCTTGATGCGGGCGGTCAGCTGAGAAATGGAAATCCAGCGATCTTCCATAGCAGTCATATTTAAAGGGACCGCCTGTTGTATTCCCGGATGGCTGATTCGAGTGTATTGAAAAGCAGCATTGTAATCGTCATTGGCCCTACGCCGCCCGGCACAGGTGTAATAAAGGATGCTTTTTCTTTTACTTCGTCAAATAATACATCGCCGCATAACTTTCCATTTTCTTTACGATTCATGCCGACATCAATAACGACAGCTCCGTCTTTTATGAAATCTTCGGTTACAAACTCCGGGATTCCAATCGCTGCGATAACAATATCTGCCTGTCTGGTATAGCTTTTCAAATCAACCGTTCTGGAGTGGCAGTAGGTGACAGTAGCATTTTTATTCAACAGCAGCTGTCCCATCGGCTTGCCGACAATGTTGCTTCTTCCAATCACTACGGCATGTTTCCCCTCGATGGGAATATTTTTGTACTCAAGCATTTTAATAATGCCGTACGGGGTGCAGGGAAGGAACGCTTCCTGGCCGGTCATCATCCGCCCAATGCTGATGGGGTGAAAGCCATCTACATCTTTATCAGGATGGATCGTTTCGATTACTTTCTTTTCATCAATCTGCTTTGGAAGAGGCAGTTGGACAAGGATACCGTTAATGGCTTTATCCTCGTTATACTGCTCGATGACGTCAAGAAGTTCCTTTTCTGAAATAGTATCAGGCAGTTCATGCAGCACCGAGTGAATACCGGCTTCTTTGGACGCCTTGTCTTTTCCTTTAACATAAGACATGGAGGCGGGATTTTCTCCGACTATAATCACGGCAAGTCCCGGCTCCACTCCCTTTTCTTTCCACCGGGCTACTTGTTCTTTTATATAGCTTCTCGTGGAGGCGGCTACTTCTTTACCGTTGATCAGTTCAGCTGTCATGACTCCTCCTCCTTTTTTAGTTCACACTCTTTTAATACGTTTGATAAAACGCCGTTAATAAAGCTTCCTGATTCTTTGCCTCCAAAAGCTTTGCCAAGCTCAATCGCTTCGTTGACACTTACATGCAGGGGAATATCTTCCACAAACAGCATTTCATATACAGACTCGCGCAGAATATTCCGGTCAATGTTGCCGACTCTTGTGATGGTCCAATTATCAAGATGTTCCGTCAGCCGGGCGTCAATGCCTTCTTTTTCATTCAGCGTTCCTTCGATAACAGTTGTCAGAAATTCATCTGGAATTTCATCTTCCTCTAACGTGTTCTCCAGGGCATGCTCCCACTTCACTCCCGTCAGATCCACCTGATATAAGACCTGTACTGCTCGTAATCGTGCTAACCTTCGATTCATTGCCCATTCCCTCTTCCACTTATTCAGGTACTCTATACTGCAGACCTGCTATTTTTACGATAAATAAAACCTGACCCGTGCCAGGCAGTGATTTATTTACCTTTTAAGAATAAAAAACTGCTATAACAGGGTGAGCTGTTATAACAGCCTATATTCACTTTATTTTTATTTGTTTGGTTCCTTCGGTTCAGCCTGCTCAAGCTGGATACCGGACACATAAATATTGATGGAGTCGATCGCTACAGAAGTCATTGTCCTTAAAGCCTGATAAATAGCGTTTTGAAGCTCCTTAGCTACTTGAGGAACGGCTACACCGTAATGCATTGTTACCGAAACATCAATTTTAACACCCATTTCTCCCAGCTCCACCTTGACTCCCTTACTAACGTTTTTCCGGCCGAGCTTTTCGGCTACGTCGAATGCGAAACTCCCTCTTAATGAATGAACTCCGCTGACCTCCGATACGGCAAGGGCAGTAATTACTTCAATTACATCAGGCGCTATTTCAATACGTCCAAGTTCATTCCACTCTTCTTTTATATCCAGTACTTTTTCATTACTCACGGCAGAGCCCCCTCTAAAATATGGTCTATTTTATTCCGGCTTTTCTGCTTCAGCTTTCGCTTTTTCTGCTTCTCTGGCTTCCAATGCTTCTTTTTCCGCCTGCTCTTCCTGCTTCTTTACAAACTCTTCTTTATACTGTCTGAATACAGGGAATTCTGACAGGTTATCCGGAATTTTATCATTTTCCAGCAGAATAATTTTAACCAGATTTTTATTTCTCGCCATATGGTATTTTTCTTCGTATTCGTTTTCTCTGACAAATTTCTTAAGGTTCTCATAGTCTTCTTCCTGGATGGAAACAGTGTATGAACCGCTGCCTTCACCGTATTCGTGGCTGAAGCCGACTTCAAATTCCACAATTTGAATTTGGTCATTCTTCATGTTCCTCGTCTGCTCTAATACTGCTTTTGCACCTTCTGTTAAGTCGTTCCAATCCATTATAATTCCTCACTTCTCATTTATATTATATACAGTTCGTTTTTTCACGTGTTGATTATACCACGCAGGTATGTTTTTTTCATCTACCCATCCCTGCTCTTTCACCCCACAGCCGGCTGCTTTTTTTGAGTCATCAGGCTGATCCCTACATAGCAGAATAAAGACAAAAGAACGGGAATCGTTACGGAATGCATGCCAAGCAGATCAGGCGAAAATTGATAAATAAGGATGTAGGATCCGACGCCGCTGATAATGGAAGCCAGCGCGCCGTGCTTATTCCCCTTTTCCCAATACAATCCCAGGACAATCGGCCAGATAAATGCTGCTTCCAAACCACCGAAGGCAAATAAATTTAACCATATTAAAAGATCCGGCGGATTCAGGGCGAGGATAAAAACGGCAGCCCCTAAAAGTATTGTTACTGAATAGGTTACTTTTTTTATGCGCTGGTTGTCTGCATCGGGCTTTACATAGTTTAAATAGACATCCTTGACTACCGTGGAGCTGACAAGCAGCAAAAGAGAGTCAACGGTTGACATAATTGCGGCCAGCGGCGCGGCCAGCACAATACCTGCAAGCCAGGCCGGCAGAACTTCCAGCACGATCAACGGCATTACCGTATCCGGTGCCTCTATTCCCGGTAAGATCGGTCTCGCAAGTACTCCTGTAAGATGAATGCCAAACATCATAAACGCTACAACAAATGTTCCAATAATCAGCGCACGGTGCATGGAGACAGAGTTTTTATAAGACATCGCCCGGACGGCTACCTGCGGAAGCCCCACTACGCCAACACCGACAAGAATCCAGAAGGAGGACACATAAAGCGGGGTCAGCTCTCCCTCTGCCCCAAACGGGGAAACAAGCGCGGGATTTTCCGCCGTTAAATCTGCCATAATGGCTGGCAGCCCCCCTCCGGCAATGATTGTTCCTATTAAAATAATCAGGGTACCAAAAAACATTATTATGCCTTGTATCGTATCGGTTACTATAACGGCCCGGAAGCCGCCGATTGTAACATAGACAAGAATAGTAACAGCAAAAATAAATAAAGCCGTCGTATAGGAAAGGCCGGTGATCGTTTCTACTAGCCTGGCCCCGCCTATCCACTGGGCTGCCATAGCGGAAAAAAGAAACAACACAATGCTTGCTGCACTAAGTATAACGACCGCCTTGCTTTCATAGCGGTTTTTCAAATAATCTACCAGCGTAATCGCTTTGTACTGCCTTGATTTGATGGCAAAGCGCTTTCCGAGAATCATGAGTGTGAAATAGCCGGTCACCACCTGAGCCATAGCCAGAAGCACCCAGCCCAGTCCCTGGGTATAAGCGGCCCCGGGCCCGCCGACGAAACTACTGGCACTGCCATAAGTCGCAACCATCGTCATGGCGAGGATCAGTCCCCCCATTTCCCGGCTCCCCAGAAAGTATTCCTGCAGGAAGTCACTTTTAGTGGAAATTCGTTTTGCTGACAAAAAGCCGACGATAAAAACGACGGCTAAAAATAAAAGCAGAGGAATTATTACCGCTGTATTCATCTTTCTTCTTCCTCTTCTTCCAAGGATATGTCAGTAAAAAAGAACCGGACGGAAAAGGCCACCAGAATAATAACGAATACCGGAACGACGACACAGCTGTAAAAGAACCAGGCCGGCATGCCCGCTATATATTGGTATTCTGCAGGCGGACCTGAACCAAGGCCGTAGGCAAAACCAAACCATAAACAGAAGTGAAGTACCACAATGCCTACTCCAATCAGCGCTTCTCTTGCTGTGATGCTCCAGCGCTTTTTTATGGACGTTTTTTTGTTCATATCTCCCTCTCCTTTCCGGCTTCTGCTGTTTAGATCAATTACCCCGATTCTATTGCCAAAAGAAAAAAGGCCGCAAAGTGTCTTCCACTTTTAGGCCTTTTTTATCTACGCTCTTGAAACGTAGTTACCGCTTCTCGTATCAATAATTAAGCGGTCGCCCTGGTTTACAAAGAATGGCACCTGGACAGTTAATCCTGTCTCAAGAGTGGCCGGTTTTGTCCCACCGGAGGACGTATCCCCTTTTACTCCAGGCTCCGTAGCAGTGACTTCGAGTTCTACTGTGTTTGGCACTTCCACCCCAAGGGTCTCCGTACCATACGTGTTTACCTGTACTTCCATGTTGTCTTTTAGATAGTTTAGTTCATTTTTCAGCTGATCGCTCGCAAGTTCAAGCTGCTCGTACGATTCATTGTCCATGAATGTATGCATGTCACCATTGGCATACAAGTACTGCATACGGCGGCGTTCAATGTGGGCACGCCCTACCTTTTCACCAGCGCGGAATGTTTTTTCCTGAATATTACCCGACCGCAGGCTTCTTAGTTTAGACCGTACAAACGCTGCTCCTTTTCCAGGCTTCACGTGCTGAAAGTCTACTACTGTCCAAATATCGTTATCTACTTCAATGGTAAGTCCTGTTTTAAAATCGTTTACTGAAATCATTGCCGTTCCTCCATTTTTTATCAATTCGGTCCTTACTATATCACACTAATCATTCTCCTACTATCACTAATTCCTTCGGGGCGTAGGTCAGCAACTCATTACCGTCTTCTGTAATCACTATATCATCTTCTATTCTTGTGCCGCCTGCTTTTGGCACGTATATTCCGGGTTCTACGGTGACTACCATGCCGGGCTCAAGTACCTGCCTGCCTTTAGGAGAAAGCCTCGGCCCTTCATGTACTTCCATTCCTAGTCCATGTCCCAGGCCGTGGCCGAAGTATTTCCCGTATCCTGCCTGCTCTATATGAGACCTTGCAATTTGATCAGCTTCTATTCCCGTCATCCCGGGTTTAATCTGCTCAACAGCCAACAGCTGCGCTTCCAGCACAGTCTGGTATATTCTTTTCAGCTCACTCGTCGGTTCACCGACTGCAATCGTACGGGTAATATCGGAGCAGTAGCCTTTATAGTAGGCGCCGTAGTCAAGCGTAACCAGCTCTCCGCCTTCAATCACCTTGCTGCTGGCCACACCATGCGGCAGCGCACTTCTCCAACCAGACGCTACAATTATATCAAAAGAAGAGGAAACCGCCCCTTCTTTTCTCATAAAGAATTCCAGCTCGTTGCTTACTTCTATTTCCTGCATGCCGGGTTTGATAAACGTGGTGATATGATCAAATGCTCTATCTGCAATTGCTGCCGCTTCTTTTAGAATCGCTATCTCTTCAGGCGTTTTATACAGGCGTCCCTGCTCTACTATAGACGAAGTAGGGATAAGCGCGGCAGTTATTTCTTTTTTCATCTGTGTGTACTGTTGATAGGTGACATAATCTTCTTCAAACCCGATTGTTTTGAGCGAATGACGCTCTGCAAGCCGGGCAGTTTCAGGAATAACGCCTTTTTCATGCCTGACAATTTCAAATGCAGGACATTCTGCGGACGCCTGCTCTATGTACCTGAAATCCGTGATCAAATATGCGTGCTCTTTCGTGATCAACAAAGCACCGGCCGTTCCCGTAAAACCGGATAAATACCTTCGATTCGTCGGGCTTTCTATAAAAATGGCTTCTATTTCTTTACTTTCCAACTGCGCTCTTACTTGTTGAATCAGCTTTTGCATATTGCCCTCCTACAGTCATCCATTATTTATCACGGCTTTATTTTATCATATATCAGGAAGCTGCGGGCAATCAGGGACATCTGGACCGGGCATAAATTCCAGGTGTGAAATAAGTAAAAAAGGGAAGATACCTATATGCCTTTTATTATGGTGGATGTCGATATTGTTGTAGTGAATGCCTTTAAAATGGTGTAAAATTAGAAGTAAGACACCAATGCCATCTCATTGGCATGGATGGGATGATACTATGACCGAACTGAAAAAAACAGCTTACGGAGGCCAGGCTATTGTGGAAGACGTTATGTTCGCCGGAAAAACAACGACCGTAAGTGCAATCCGCCGCAACAACGGAGACATCGAGTACTATGAAGTAAAGAAAAAAAGCATTCCTGTCCTCCGTTTCTTAAAAAAAATATTCATTGTTCGGGGAATTGCTGGATTAATTGAAGCCAGTTCAGTAGGAATGAAGCATTTAAATTACGCTTCGGACCGGTATGACGTCAATCCCGAGGATGATGAAACACTCCCGGTCGAAAAAGCCTCCTCTTCTAAATGGGGAATGGTGCTTGGTACCGCGGTAGTGGGTGTGACATCATTTTTGTTCGGGAACTTTATTTTCACCGTTCTGCCGGCCGTTGCAGCAGGGGGATTTACTCCTGTATTTCCCGGCCACGTAGCACAAAACCTTCTCGAAGGATTTTTCAAACTTATTCTGCTTTTCCTCTATATTTATCTTATTTCCCTGACTCCTATGGTTAAAAGGCTGTTTCAGTACCACGGGGCAGAGCATAAAGTAATTAACACCTACGAAGCAGGGGTGCCGCTTACCGTTCAGAATGTGCAGCATCACTCCAGGCTCCATTACCGTTGTGGCAGCAGCTTTATTTTATTTACTGTCGTAGTCGGGGTGCTTATTTATTTGATGGTGCCATTTGATTCCCTCGCTGAGAGAATCGTGCACCGGCTGGCTCTTATACCTGTAGTTCTTGGTGTGTCCTATGAAGTCCTGCAGGGCACTAACAAAGTAAGAAATATTCCCATTCTTAAATGGCTTGGCCTTCCCGGACTTGGTTTGCAGCTCCTTACGACCAAGCCTCCTAAAGATGACCAGGTGGAAGTAGCAATACTGTCTTTCGAAAAACTTCTTGCAGAAGAAAAGCTCTCAGCCGAGCCAATTGATCATAATGCTGTATAATGAATAGTAATAAAAGTTGTGTCTTGCAAACCTGGTTTCCCAGGTTACTCTTAATGGAGGTGATCATATGTCGCGCATTCTTCGCCGGCCCTTCTTACTGCTGTTGTTTGGACTCGCCGCCTTCGGTCTTGGTAACCAGCTTTTAACCAATCCTATATCTTTTTTAATCTCATTGGCAATCGGTCTCGCTATCGCAGTAGGCCTGTATTTCCTTTTTACGAAAGTTATTATGAAAAAAATGACACAACGGCAGTACCAGTCTCATGCCCCTCCAAGATCAAAAGCAGCTAACGCCCGCCGCGGTGGATCTGCCGCTCCTGCTAAAAGCCACTACAAAGCCGCAGGCTCGCAGGCAAGACCCGTTAAAAAGCGTCCCACAAAAGCAATTGCCCGTAAACGAAGTGACACGCACCTGACTGTCATTGAAGGGAAAAAAAACCGAAAAAAGAACCGGGCTCTCTTCTAAAGCCCGGCTCTTTTTATACATAATTGTTTACTATGCTTCTCGTTTTGAATGACAGAAGGAGGAAATACTTTCATGATGCCGATGTTGATGATTAGCGTTTTGTCCGGCCTTCCTTTATCTTTTTTAAATATTTTTTTTCATCCGTACCTATATTTCATTGTTATCCCCGTCATTTATTGGTGTTTTCATAAGCAGCTCGGTTTTAGGCTTTTGTTTATTATGGCTTTTTCTTTCTATGTAAATATTCTTCTTTCTTCTATCTACCCTTTTGGAACATCGGTACTGCTTGATCAGCAGTTTACTGGTATGCCTGTTGCTTTTCAAAGCGCAGTTGTTTTCTGGGGATTTCTTATACCGGAAATATCCGACCGGCGTTATACGATAACAGCTGCCATTATCATCGCCTTAGCAGGGTTTCTCGCTTTCCTTGATCCAACTTATGCGATTACTGATATTTTTTATGCCGGCCTGATTGGTTTTTTTATAATTTTTATTTTGTACCGCTCGCTTGACTGGATAGGCGGCGCACCTGACTTTCTTTTATTAAGCGTTGCTGTTCTTTTAGGACTGTGCCTGTTTCTTTTAGAACCGCAGGCAGCCTGGTTTGCCGGCCTTCTTCTCGGCTCCAGCGCGGGCTTCGACATTGAAACAATTAAGAATAGAATGAAGTATCCTGCGTCGTTTCTTTCTAAACTAAAGGCCTCCGTGGCCGGGCTGTCCGGTGCGGTGATTATTCTGCTGGTATTTGGATTTGCCAGTGCGCCGGCTGCTATGTTTTTCTCCGGGGTTGTACTGGGTTTTTGGATTACTTTGTTCGCACCGGTTCTTTTCATAAAAATGGCCTTCTCTAAAAGAGAAGGCGGCATTCTTTCGAGCAGAAAAAGCTAATCTTTTGGCTTTTCCTGCTCATTTCTATTTTGTACTTCGCGAAGGTCTCCCACTCTTTTAGGATCTTCTTCAAAATATTGAACAATATCTCCAATTCGATCAATGGCGTCCCAGCTTAGGTGATGCTCAATGCCTTCTACGTCCGTATAGATGTGTCCGTGCTCCACACCGATAATCTGCATAAAATTCTCCAGCAGTTCATGTCGGTATACCAACCGTTTCCCAATTTTTTTCCCTTTTGCTGTTAGGATTAAGCCTCTGTACTTTTCATAAACTAAGTATTCCTGTTTATCTAGTTTCTGAACCATTTTCGTAACGGAGGAAGGATGGACTTCCAGCGTTTCGGCAATATCTGATACTCTGGCATATCCTTTTGCTTCAATAAGCTGATAAATTCGCTCTAAATAATCTTCCATACTTGGAGTAGGCATACTAAGTTCCTCCATAGACTTCATAGTTTACGACACATTGTTGCGCTCTCTTATTGTACATGAATAAAAGAGAGTTCACAATTTAAATTCCCATATTGTTCTAGAGGGGAATTTTTTTTCCTTAAAGCAAATTTTTATAAAAAAGAAGCCGGCTTTTGCAGCCGGCTTCTTTTTTATATTTATTTTATAGTCCACATTTCAACTGGGCGCTGCAGTTTGTGCAGGTGTTGCAGCCTCCAATATCTTCAATGGAACCTTCCCGGCAGACCGGGCATGTGTCCCCAATTTCATTACCAAAGTTAACAGTAGTAGAACGGACATCTTTAATCGTATCTACAAGTACTACTTTCTTTTCAGGTGACGGTGTTGATTCTTCTTTTGATTCAAACGTATTATCTTCTGCTTTTAATGTTAATACCTGTGCATCCCGGCTGCCATCCACATACACAGTGCCGCCTTTGGCACCGCCCTTGTAGAGGCGTTCATATACTCCCTGTACCTGCTCTACTGTATAGCCTTTAGGAGCATTGACCGTTTTAGAAAGTGAACTGTCCACCCATTTTTGAATCACGCACTGGACATCTGCATGATTTTCCGGCAGCAGTTCCATTGCAGAAATAAAGAATTCTGGAAGATCATCTTTATCTGCTTCCGGGTTTCTATCCAGGTATTCTTGTACGATTGCTGCATTCACTTCAATGAATTTGCCAAGACGACCGCTTCGATAGTATTTAAAAGAGAAATATGGTTCCAGTCCCGTACTCACTCCTACCATCGTTCCCGTACTTCCAGTTGGTGCTACAGTAAGAAGGTGTGAGTTGCGGATACCATATTCTCTGACTCCATCCAGAATATCCTGCGGCATTTTCTTCATATATCCGGTTTCTGTGAAAGCCTGGCGCAGACGATTTGTTTCTTCTGTCGACGATGCTTCCAAATAAGGGAAACTTCCTTTTTCTTTAGCGATTTCAATACTTGTACGATATGCAGTCGTTGCAATCGTTTCAAATATTTGATCAATCAGTACATTGCCTTCTTCTGAACCGTACGTTGTTTCCGTATAGATTAGAAGGTCATGCATACCCATAACACCAAGGCCTACCCGGCGCTCTCCTTTTGCTTGTCTTGTATTATCTTCAAGGAAATACGGGGTGGCATCAATGACGTTATCCTGCATTCTTACACCGGTGGCAACTGTTTTCCGGAGTTTATCAAAGTCTACTACTTTTTCATCTTTGTTAGCCATTTCAGCTAAGTTCACTGCAGCAAGGTTGCAGACTGAATAAGGAGCGAGCGGCTGCTCTCCGCAAGGATTGGTTGCTACTACTTTCTGTCCATAGCTCTGCGCGTTTGTCTGTTCATTTGCATTGTCTATAAAGAAAATACCCGGCTCAGCTGAATAGGTGGCGCACACATTGATCAGCTTCCACAGTTCCCGCGCTTTAATAGTACGGTACGTACGAACTGCATGTCCTTTTTGTTCCCATTCACGGACATCGCCGCTTTCCTGCCATTCCTGATTGTATTCTGCCATTTCTTCCTTCGAGTAGTTTTCTACATCGGGAAAGCGCAGCGAGTAGTCTGCATCATTTTCTACAGCTTTCATAAAGTCATCAGTAATACAGACGGAAATGTTTGCCCCGGTTAAAAACTCCGGAGAATTAACGGTATATGCGCCTCCGGTATTAAGCTTATCTTCGGCTTCCTGAAGAATCTTGTTGTTGAATCCACCTTGTCCCGGAATCGACTGATAGTTAAGAATGCCTTGATACATAGCTTCTTCCGTTGGAGATAATGGAGTGAATTTAAGTTTTTCCTGAATAAGCTTTTTAATCTGTTCATCTTCTGTATTTTCGAGCAGAAAGCGCAGAATACGCGGGTTCTGCATTTTGGATACGATGAATTCTAGAATATCGGGATGCCAATCTGCAAGCATAATCATCTGGGCGCCTCTTCTTGAACCGCCCTGCTCTACTAAATGCGTAAGCTTTGCAATATCATCAAGCCAGGAAACCGAACCGGAAGATTTACCGTTAACCCCTTTTGCAAGAGTGTTTCTCGGTCTTAAGGTCGAACCGTTCGTTCCAACACCGCCGCCGCGGCTCATAATTTCCATTACCTGTTTGCGGTGTTCGGAAATTCCTTCTCTGGAATCTGCAATATAAGGCATAACATAACAGTTAAAGTAGGTTACATCTGTTTCTGCACCGGCTCCGTATAACACCCGTCCTGCAGGGATGAAGTTCATATTCACCAGTTCTTCGTAGAATTCCTGAAAGGACTGACGGCGTCTTTCTTCTGTCTTTTCCACACTCGCAAGTCCTGTAGCATTACGCTTGGCGATCTGCTCATAATATATTTCCAAAGGCTTTTCAATGACATCAAGAGAACGGATAACCGTTCCTTTCTCAGCTTCCTGTTCATTAAGAAGCGGGAGGAATTCATTATCTACTCTTACTTCCGCTGTATTATTTCCACGGTCAAGTGCAATGACAAACCCGAATCCTCTAGCAGGGAACTTTGGATCTTCCTTAACAGTTAAAATAACAAAATCATTTTCTTTCAGCGTTTTCTTTTCCGTGTCCTTAAATGTATAACGGTCGAGCATGACCAGACGGGAAACACCTGATTTTGTCATCTTCATGTCTTCTGTTACGGGATGCACCTGCGGGAACAGGGATATATCTTCATTTAGCTGGACTGTGTTTACTTTAGGCATTTGTTTTGTTGCTGTACTCATGTAAATTCCTCCTGTTTCACTTCTCGATTTTTCGGCATCGAACCGACGGACCCGGCTGTTTTTTCTGTTTAATAAAAGAAAACCACCAGACAAATCAAGTATGCGGCTGATTTAAAGCTCTTTCTGAATGATACCATACGATCTTCCTTTAAATCAATATATAGTATTTATAATTTATATATTGACACTATATATAGTTTTTAAACCTCTTTTTATAAATTTGTCAATTTCATAAAAGGGCAAAATAAGAAGCAATCGGCTCCTAAACTCCCGCAATCTGTTAAAAAACCCGATATTTCATCAATTTCATTTCTTGCGTAAAAGAAGAAAATTTGTATGTAGGTTTTTATTGTTTTTCATGGTATCTTAGAAAAAAAGCCGGAGGTAATATAATGGACTATGTATGGAAAAAAGGCAATCTAATAGAACGCAGTAACGCTGATGTTTCGTTTGAAGACCGCGGATATTATTTTGGTGACGGTGTATATGAAGTAGTCCGCCTTTATAACGGCGTCTGCTTTCAGCTCGAAGAACATTACACACGATTTGTACGCAGCACCGAAGAAATTGATATTCCTATTCCGTTCAGCCTTGATCAATTTAAAGAAATTATTGATTCACTATCAGAGGAAAATGATATTTCCGATGGCTATGTTTATATTCAGATTACGAGGGGCGAGCAGGAACGTAATCATTTATATGAACGCGGGCTCGAACCGGTCGTAACTGCTTTTGCAAAAGAAGCTCCGATTCCACTCGAAAAGCAGAAAAATGGTATTTCGCTTTACGCGTTGGAAGACATCCGCTGGCTCCGCTGCGATATAAAAACCATTAACCTGCTGGGAAATGTGATGGCTAAACGAAAAGCGGAGGACAATGCATGTGATGAAGCTCTTCAGCATCGGGGAACGACTGTAACAGAAGGGTCTTCAACCAATATTTTTATTGTTAAGGACGGCGCGGTGCATACACATCCTGCCAACCAACTTATATTAAACGGTATTACCCGGCTTTTTATTAAGCAGCTCGCTGAACAACAAGGCATTTCTTTTGTTGAAAAAACATTCTCTGTAGAAGAAGCTTCCCGGGCTGATGAAATGTTTATTTCAAGTACTACAATGGAAATTACGCCGGTTGTCCGGATTGAAGGCTCTTTTCAGGCAGACTATTCCATCGGCCCGGTTACTAAACAGCTGCAGGACGCGTTCTCCGCAGCTGTCCGCCCCCCTAAAGAATCTTCTCATCTAAAATAAACGAACAAAAAGACCCGCTGAATTGCGGGTCTTTTAATTATTTACATCTTTTTTACCGGCGGTAATTCCAGTCATCTGACTCGTACCGCTCCTGCGCCAGAGCCTGAACTTCTTTTTCCTGCTCTTCTGTCAGTTTATAGTCCACCCAGTTTACGTTTAATCCATCAGCAAAACCTTTGTGAAACGCCTGGACCACATCTTCGTGCGACACAGGTACTGTTTTTATTTCGTTGATCGCTACCGCCTTCCTGCGGAAAGCACGCTGCATTCGTTCCCGGACCCGGTCATTTGAATACGTAAAGACATCAAACAACATGTCTTCATCCAGATCAATAATAATCGAACCGTGCTGAAGTATAACACCCTTTTGTCTCGTCTGGGCGCTGCCTGCAATTTTGCGTCCTTCCACTACCAGCTCATACCAGCTTGGAGCATCAAAGCAAACCGCCGACTGGGGGTTTTTTAGTCCCTGCTCTTCTTCTTTGCTTTTCGGCACAGAAAAATAAGCATCCAGCCCCAGGTTTAAAAATCCCTGAAGAAGCCCTTCGGAAATAACCCGATAGGCTTCTGTCACCGTAGCAGGCATCAGCGGATGTTCTTCCGAGACAATCACGCTGTACGTTAATTCCTTATCATGCAGGACGGCCCTTCCCCCTGTCGGCCTTCGGACGAAACCGAGTTGGTGCTTATCTACCGCGTCTAAATCGATATCTTTATGTACCTTCTGAAAATATCCGATTGACAAAGTAGACGGATTCCAGCCGTAGAACCGGACGACAGGAGGAATTTTTCCCTCGCTGTGCCAGCGGAGGAGCATTTCATCCATTGCCATATTGTAAGCAGGGGATTGTTTCCCTGAGTCTATGAAATACCACTTTTCTTTTTCCATTTCTGCACACCTTTCTTTTTTCATCTTTAGTGTACCAAAGCTTTTTCTATTTCTAAAGAAGTTACGATTTTTCTTGATTATTTGCTTTCTATAATAGATTTCTTTTGCTTCTTGAGGCAAAGATTATTATAATATTCCTTGTGAGCTTTTTTTAAAGGAGAGGAACAATTATGGCTTGGATCCTATGGGGTATTATTATCATCATGTTATCATTTCTGTTATACAGAAGGCTTGTAAAGCCTAAGTTTCTTACGGAACTGACAGAAGAAGAATTTAAGCAGGGCTACAGAAAGGCTCAGCTGATTGACGTTAGAGAACCCCGTGAATATAACGGCGGCCATATACTAGGCGCCAGAAACATTCCGCTGTCCCAGTTAAAACAGCGCATTACTGAAATCCGGAAGGACCAGGCGGTTTATTTATACTGTCAGTCCGGGTCCCGAAGCAAGCAGGCAGCCCGTGTGATCCAAAAGAAAATCGGTAATGAGGACATCTATCAATTAAAAACAGGCTTTAAAAAATGGACTGGCAAAATTAGAAAGTAAAAAGCTGTCTCCCCTCGGAGACAGCTTTTTTTATGACTGGTAGGCTTCTTCTTTTTTAGGAAATTCATGACGGAGAACCGGTTTTCTGGCAGCCAGCGTTTCATCCAGTCTTTTAATAACTGTCGTATGGGGCGCCTCCTGGACCGTTTCCGGGTTCTCTTCTGCCTCTTTGGCGATCGTAATCATGGCGTCTGCAAATTCATCAAGCGTTTCTTTTGCCTCGGTTTCTGTCGGTTCAAACATCATACACTCTTCTACATTGGTAGGAAAATAAATGGTAGGGGGATGATAGCCGAAATCCAGCAGCCGTTTGGCAATATCAAGCGTTCTGACCCCAAGCTGTTTCTGTCTTTTACCGGAAAGAACAAATTCATGCTTGCAGTGTCTGTTGTATGGGAGATCATAATACGGTTCGAGAAGTCTCATCAGATAGTTTGCATTCAGTACCGCGTATTCAGATACTTTACGAAGGCCCTCAGCCCCCATCGTACGGATATACGTATGCGCTCTTACATTAATGCCGAAATTTCCGTAAAAGGGTTTCACGCGTCCAATAGAGTCCGGACGTTCATAGTCCCATTTGTACGCTCCGTTTTCTTCTACAAGCAGCGGCTTGGGCAGATAGGCGATTAAATCCTTTTTCACGCCTACAGGACCGCTTCCCGGCCCGCCTCCCCCGTGTGGGCCTGTGAATGTTTTATGCAGGTTCAGGTGAACGACATCAAATCCCATATCACCCGGCCGCGCTATTCCTAAAATAGCGTTGGAGTTTGCTCCATCATAATACAGCTTGCCCCCGGCCTGGTGAATAATAGCTGCCATTTCCTGAATGTCTTCTTCAAATAGACCGAGCGTATTCGGATTTGTCAGCATTAAGGCTGCCGTATCTTCTCCGACTACCTCTTTTAAATGAGCAAGGTCCACAAGGCCGCGTTCGTCGGTTTTCACCGTCACTGAATCAAATCCGGCTACCGTAGCCGATGCTGGATTTGTTCCATGTGCAGAATCCGGGACGATGACCTTTGTTCGTTTATGATCCTCATTTGCTTCGTGGAACGCTCTAATCATCATAAGACCGGTCCATTCACCCTGTGCTCCCGCAGCAGGCTGCAGCGTTACTTCGTCCATGCCGGCTATCTCTTTAAGCTCTTCCTGCAGTTCAAACATCAGCTGCATGGCACCCTGAACCTGATAATCCGGCTGATAGGGATGAAGATGGGCAAAGCCTTTTAACCTGGCGGAATCTTCGTTCATTTTGGGGTTATATTTCATCGTACAGGACCCAAGTGGATAAAAACCGGAATCCACCCCGTGATTTCTAGTGGACAAAGCCGTATAGTGCCTCATAATCTGAAGCTCTGATACTTCGGGCAGTTCCGGACTGTCTGTACGCTGCATTTCTTCAGGCAGAATTGTATCAATATCCACATCCGGCACTTCCAGCTCCGGAAGCGAATAGCCGGTACGTCCAGCTTTACTGTATTCAAAAATCAGCTTTTGTTCTGTATTCATGCCAGCACCTCTTTCAATTCTTCCACAAAGAAATCAATCTCTGCTTTGCTGCGTTTATCCGTTACACAAAGAAGCATCTGCCCTTTTTTACCTGCCTTCGTCTGCTCCAGGTCATATCCGCCGATAATGCCGCGTTCGAATAATCCACGATTTATTTTGTCCACGGCATCCGGGAGCTGGATAACAAACTCATTAAACACAGGCTGCTCTGCTGCTATGTCTATCCCTGCCTGTTGAAGCTGTTGTTTCATATAGTGTGTTTTTTTAACGTTTTGTACAGCCATCTCTTTTACACCCTGTCTGCCCAGAGCCGTCATGGCAACAGAGGCCGCCAGCGCATTAAGTGCCTGATTGGAACAGATGTTGGATGTCGCTTTTTCTCTGCGGATATGCTGCTCTCTCGTCTGAAGGGTCAGTACAAATCCGCGGATCCCGTCTTCATCTTCCGTCTGGCCAACAAGCCGGCCCGGTACTTTACGCATTAATTTTTTTGTCGTCGTGAAATATCCGCAGTGCGGTCCCCCAAACTGGGTGGGAATGCCAAACGGCTGGGCATCGCCGGTAACGATATCGGCACCAAATGAGCCTGGTGATTTCAATACGCCCAGCGCCAGAGGATTACTGGATACGATAAATAAAGATTTATGCTGATGGATGAGCTGTTCGGCGGTCTGTAAGTCTTCCACCGAGCCGTAGAAATTAGGGTACTGCAAAATAACACCAGCTGTGTGTTCATCGATTTGTTTTTCCAGTGCTTCCATATTCGTTTTTCCATCCGTAAGCGGAATTGTTTCCACAATAATTCCGGGACCGGAAGCATAAGTTTCTATTACATGCAGCGATTCCGGGTGCACCCCTTCTGATACTAAAATTTTCCGCGATGGGCTTTTGTGCTGGCTTCCTGCCACCAGCGCCGCTTCTGCCAGTGCGGTATGGCCATCGTACATAGAGGAATTGGCAATATCCATGCCGGTTAGTTCGCATATCATTGTTTGAAACTCAAAAATTGCCTGCAGCTCTCCCTGGGAAATTTCCGGCTGGTAAGGCGTATATGCCGTGTAAAACTCTGAACGTCTGATGACGTGATCCACAATGGAAGGAATGTAATGATCATAGACCCCTGCTCCTAAAAAAGAAGGGTATGACTGAAGGTCAGCGTTTTTATCACTCAACTGCTGTAGTTCTTTCATTAATGCTGTTTCATTTAAAGGCTCGCGGAGTTTCATTTCTCCTTTGTAACGTATCTTTTCCGGAATATCGGCAAAAAGTTCTTCTGTAGTGGACACCCCTATGGTTTTAAGCATTTCCTGCTTATCGGTTTCTGTCATGGGCAAATAGCGAAAATCCATTCCTATTCCTCCTCTTTCTTATCCTTTTTTATAAAATGGGACCGGTACGACTTTTGCTTTTTTATTCTTGCCTCTAACATCCACAACGACTTCACTGCCTATCTCTGCAGCTTCCGTTTCTATTAAAACGAGACCAACATTTTTCCCAAGGGTAGGCGACTGCGTCCCGGAGGTCACAAATCCCACTTCTTGATGATCAGGGGAAAATACAGTGTAGCCGGTACGAGGTATGCCTTTATCAATCATTTCAATACCGGCAAGCTTTCGCGGAATTCCGGCATCTTTTTGCTTTTGAAGCGCTTCTTTTCCAATGAACTCCCGGGAATCCTTCAGCTTTACAGCAAAACCCATCCCTGCCTCCAGAGGAGAAATGGTATCAGAAAGTTCCTGGCCGTACAGCGGAAGCTTCGCTTCAAAACGAAGCGTGTCTCTGGCACCGAGCCCGGCCGGCAAAAGACCGTTCGAGCTGCCGGCTTCCATTATCGTCTCCCAAATCCCGGCAGCATCCTCTGCATTACAGTAAATTTCAAATCCGTCTTCTCCGGTATAGCCTGTACGGCTTGCAAGCACCCGGCACCCGGCAATTTCTGTCTTTTCAGAAAATCGGAAAGGCTTGATTTCTTTTAAATTGGTCTGGGTTAAGGCCTGGAGAATTGCTTCTGCTTCCGGTCCTTGTAAAGCAAGAAGAGCGGTATCATTTGAAATATCTTTTATTTGAACGTCGGGACCGGCATGATCTGTTAGCCAGTTGATATCTTTTGATGTATTGGCCGCATTTAGTACGAGAAAATACTTTTCTTCATTCAGCTGATAAACAAGAAGGTCATCGACCGTTCCCCCTTGTTCATTGCATAAAAAAGTGTACATTGCCTTGCCATTTTCCAGCGCAGCCGGATTGTTTGTAAGCATCGTCTGCAGAAAAGTTTCTGCGCCTTTCCCTTCGACGATGGCCTCCCCCATATGGGAAACATCAAATAATCCAGCTTTTGTTCTTACCGCTTCATGTTCTTCTTTAATACTGCTAAAACGAACCGGCAGCTCCCAGCCTCCGAAATCCGTTATTTTTGCCCCGTACTTTTCATACAGTGGGTAGAGCGGTGTTTGCAATGGCATATATATCCTCCTTCGTTTGTAAAACAAAAAGACAGAGAAACCCCTGATGCGGGGTTTCTCTGTCCTAAAACCAGAAAGTTTCATCTCTGCGTGAGACTGTCTTCGTGGGTGGCTCGTTTACCGAGCACTCTCCAGAGATTCGTCGGATAAAAGTCTGTTTGCCTGAGAGATTCACTGCTGCTGCAGGTTGCTCCTTCGGCGCCGCTTCTCTGCATGCGGGCTCTCCCTTTATCGTCATCCGTCGTTATTCACTTTTTATATGCTTGGTGCCCCGCTGATTAACGTCATGACGGAAAACCATCCAAAAACTAAAAAAGCGACTCCTGCAAAACCGACAGCAAAAAAGTTACGGCGTCTTAATTCTCTTACTACAGCGAGAGCACACAGGATTGCCACTATTAAAAGTGTTATACCTAAAGCCATGCAGTCTACCCCCTTTAATATGTACATTAGTCTATTTACATTTTTCAAATAATTATGATATTGCTTTAATTATACCGTTTGTTTTCTTATTTTGCACCTATATTTTTTTTAACGTACAATAATCAATAGACCGGCAAACGAAAGGAGTCCTCTTTATTATGGATTGGAAGCAAATACCGTTAGGCCCTCTACAAACAAATTGTTATGTGTTGTTTAATGAAAATAAAGAAGCTGTTATTTTCGATCCCGGCGGCCATGGTGATGCGCTGAATACCTGGCTGTCCGACAACAACCTTTATCCTCAAGCTGTTCTGTTAACCCATGCTCACTTTGACCACATTGGTGCTGTAGAAGATGTGAGGCAGAAATGGAACATTCCTGTTTACCTTCATGAATTGGAGCAGGATTGGCTTACAGATCCCGAAAAAAACGGGTCATCCCGCTTTCTCGGTGATGAAGCGATTAAGGCAGAACCCGCTGATGTGTTTATTACAAAAGAATCCGAACTTCACATCGGATCTTTTCATTTTACGCTGGTTTATACTCCTGGACACTCTCCAGGCAGCGTTTCTTTTTATCATAAAGAAACAGAAACGGTTTTTTCAGGAGATGTGCTGTTTGAAAACGGCATTGGCCGGACTGACCTTCCGGGGGGAGATTACGAAACGCTTATCAAAAGTATAAATGAAGGTTTAATGCCCCTTCCTGAAGAAACAGCAGTCGCCTGCGGTCATGGGAACGTTACTACAATTGGAAATGAGATGGCCTCTAATCCTTTTCTTCATGGATTTTCTTAAAGCAATACTGGAATACAAAGCAAAAAGGCTCTCGAGGAGAGCCTTTTGTTTTGGAAAAAAACGGCTTTTCTAATGAAAACCGGTTTCCATCATAAATGTAGTGTAATAAGTAAATCCTACAAAAAAGACGGTTAAGTAAATGCCAAAAATATAAACATACATTCGTTCAGATAAGTTCATGAAGCCCAATCCCAGAAAAACAGCGGTCTGCGCGAAAAAGAAAACAGACATTTGAAACATGTCCCCTACAAAGAAAAGCACTGCAAATACAGTCGTCCAAAAAGAAATCACCCGAAACATGCGATCCATTCAACATACCCCCTTTTCTTATCATTAGCGCTATTATGTATGCCCTTTAAATAAGAGTAGTTGTATATAGTATATAGCAGAAAACTTCTATTTGTAAATGCTTTCAAAGCTTTAGTTCGCTGATTCATAATAAAAGGAGTGGCTTCGTTCCTTTCCGTTCTCCAGCTGCGCTGTAATCTTGATACGTGACCTGCCGGATACCGGAGCGGTAGAGTCCACCACCGCCATTGCTTCCGGAAAAATATATTCTTGTTTTCCCTCCTGCTTTCCATCCTGATACCATTTCTTTTCTGCATTTTGAAGCGTCCATTCCAGCCTGATACTTTGTTCATGAAGCACAGCATTTTGTTTGTGTATGGCATAGCTTCCGACCATGAGCAGGGCCAGCCCGGCACAGAGCGCACATACGGCTGCAGCTATCGGCATCATTCCTCCCTTTTGATCCAGCCTCCATCCCTCCCTATAACCGACAGGCGGAATCCTGCAGCCGTCTCCCACGTACGTCCATTTTTTTCTGTTACTGTAATATAAGCACCGTAGTCTCTTGGCTCCACGTGAAAGGTTTCCACGTTCTGGAGAACAATTTCAAATCCTTCATTGTTTTTTCTCCGTACAATCCGGTCCTCCCGCTGCTCGTAAAGACGTTCATCTGCCGGCTCTTTTATGACCAGGCGGCTGTCTTCTATTTCTAATTCATGCGCGTAGTCAAAATCTGTTTTAAGCTGTTGAAAAAACATCGGAATGTCCTGCCTTCCTTTTATCAAATCATTTGAAAATACTCCTATGAATGGGATAATCAGCACAACCACAATAAGCGTTATTGCCAGAGACAGTACTGTTTCAATAAGAGTAAAACCTGACTCTTTATCCGTGTACATATAAACATTTTTCCGCAGTTCGTTTATTTTGCGCCTCCCATTCTACACAAACCGTTGTTCCGCCCTTTTCCTTAGAGCTGTGTACAGAATATATGCCCTGTCGTCTATTTAATTGATAGGGCTGTTTCGTGACATCTGCTGTGTTTACGAGCCAGGCTTCTTCTTCCAGAACGGCCAGCGCTTTCTGCTCTTCCTGCACCGAACGTATTTCTATAGAAGCGGTGGTATACAAAGGAAGCACAAACAGCCCGGCAAAAAGTATTAAAGCAAGGGCCCCGGTAGATTCAAGCAGCGTAAACCCCTCATCCCATTGGTTCAATATAAAACCTCCCGCTGCCGAGAAGAAAAACAAGCCTGTATCGTTGATTTGGTGTATCAATTGTTAAAGTTCCCGGCCGGCGGATATTGCCGTTTGCCGTAAAAACGACATCTGATTCTTTTAGACTGGCACTTTCTACAGACACCCCTTTCGGCATTTTTTTTGATTCTACAGCTGATGAATGAAAGGGCTTAATACTATAGGATCCGAGGCTGGAGTTAAACAAGAACTGGGTTACCTCTTCGTGGGAATACGCGTAGTGCTGGGCAAACAACAAATCTTCTTCAAGCGTATGCAGAAACCGCTCGATTTCTTTTTCCTGGTAAAACGTATAAAGGCTGTGAATGGGCCAGGCCGTGAATATGACGAGCATTAACAGCACAATAAGCATTTCAGTCAGCGTATGCCCTTTTTCATTAAAACCTGCTGCCATTAAGACCCTTTGCGTACTTTCCCGTTTTCCAGAACGAGCGTCGATTCATCCGGGCAGGTTATTCTATCGACATATTCTGCCTGCTGAAGTTCGCTGAGGGAAGACGGGGCTTTATTATACTCCACAGCGTATGCGGCCGCCTGGGATTCCAGCAGTTTAATCGTGGCGTCGCAGCCTTTATTCTGCGCCACTCCGTTATTGGTAACCACATTGGGGATGGCTATTAATAAAAGGACGGTAATAATCAACAGGACAATAAGCATTTCCACCATCGTAAATCCTGATTCTTTCCTATTTCTTTTTCTCATGCGCCGTTTCTCCTTTGAATAATAATTTTTAACAGGGCTTCAATATTTTCTTCCTGAATCTGCTCAAGTTTTGTTACCTTTTCCTGCAGTATGATAAATTCTTCTTCTGCAAATGGTACTTTTTCTGATATAACCGGCATCTGCCTGCCTCCTTTTTAAATAGCGTTCATTAGTTCAAACATAGGTAAAAATACAGCGAGAAATAAGCTGAGCACAATAAAACCAACAGCCGAAAATAAAACAGGCTGAAAAATCATTACCGCTTTTTTGACCTTTTCTTCAAGAAGATGCAGAAGCCTTTCACTATAAAACGATAAATGACTTCCCAACTTACCGGAGGCCTGGCCGTGGGCTATAACAAATTTCATCTCTTCCTGGAATACGTTTAGTGCTTCCAATGCATCGGCTAACGGCTGGCCTTCCCTAAGGCGCTCTTTCAGCGCATGTCCCTGTTCCTGAAAAAATAAAAAATGATCCTGTTTTTCAAACACAAGGCAGGCATTATGTATAGACAGTCCTCCTTTCAACAGACTACTCATTTGAAATGAAAAATACTGGGTAAGAAATAATCTAATGTAAGAGGAAAATAGAGGAATCCGCATGAGAAGTTCTACTTTTTTCGTTGGGGAAATCCGCCTGAAGTAAACAGCCCACCAAAGCATCAGCACTATCCCTCCTGCGATAGGAGGAATAAGCAGATAAGGCGCATAGCGGACGCCTATAAACACTGCATTCGTAAATAGGGGCAGCTCTACATGCAGGGAAGTGAACAATTGTTCAAATTGGGGGAAAAGATATTGCAGCATCACAAATCCAATCATAAAAAGAATCCAAATTAACAGCAGAGGATACATCGACATTTTCTTTAGTTCGTGCAGAACGCCAAGTCTTCTCGCATAGTGTCTGCCGGCATCTTCGAGTCCCCGGTTAAGCGTGCCCGACTGCTCCGAAAAATAAACAAATGCGGTAACGTCAGCCGGGAAATGAAGCGGAGCCAGCAGATCATGAAAGGAACTTCCTTTTTTTAATTCTTCTATCATCCATTCCACTTTTTCTTTAATATGCTGCGGCTGTTCCCACGTAAGCAGATGAAGGGCTTGATCAAGGGTATATCCATTTGTGAGCAGTTCTCCGCATTTTTCCAGAAAAGATGCTTTTTCTTTCTTTTTCCACTTATCTTTCACTGGTTTCCTCCTTTTCGAGGAAATAGTGAGCCGGCAGCAGTTGAAAAGCCGCTGCTTTTGTTAATTGACGGCGGTAAGCCGGGTTGGATTGATGGGAAGAACGGAGAGGGTTCTGAAGAGCTTCTTTCAGGCTGGAGCCCGTTAACATGTCATAGACGGGGAATCTGGAGGCATGCTGATGGTTCGAGCATAACGGTGAGCAGGGAGCCGGGGAACACCAGCTGCAATAACGAAGCATGAGCTGCTGGGTAGATACTGCAAGCAGCGTTTCCGTGAGGTCAAGGCTGGAACAACCAAAGTCATAAAACCGCTGCAGCGCACTGACCGGTGATTTAGCATGCATCGTAGTCAGTACCAAATGTCCTGTCAATGCAGCACGTATGGCGAGGCGGGCTGTTTCCGCATCACGGATTTCTCCTACCATAATAACGTCCGGGTCCTGGCGCATCGAGGCTTTTAATAATTCGGTATAGGTCAGTCCGGCTTTTGTATTGACGCTCATTTGGATGTAAGCATCGTTTTTTATTTCTACCGGGTCTTCTATACTGATAACCCTTACACGTTTTTTTATTTCATTCATTAACGTATACAAAGAGGTGGTTTTTCCTGATCCTGTAGGACCTGTTAGTACAATCATACCGTTGGATTTGTTCATAAGGGAGGTAAATACTTTTCTAATGTGGGAGTCAAATGACAAATACTGCATCGTCTGACCGGCCGTTTGAGGTAAAATGCGAATCGAGAGGCTTTCTTTAAACTGTGATGGAATCGTAGAAAATCGTAGATGAACGGGCGGTGAAGTATAGCGGATAAATATAGAGCCGTTTTGGGGACGTCTTTGTTCTCCTATATCCATGCCCGCTCTAAACTTAAAATGGGCTGTCAACCTGTCGGATTGACGCGATGAAATAGCGTGACTGAAATAAAGCATTCCTTTAACCCGAAAATAAACAGCCGTTTCCTTGTCTTTCGGATGAAAGTGAATATCTGAGGCATGCAGCGCCAGCGCTTTATCTATCAGCAGCCTGCTTTGTTTTTCAATATCCTGCAATCACTGATTCACCTGCTTTCCTGTAGAATATTATTAGTGTACTCTATCTAATAGAATTTGAAAAGCTTTCGAACTAAATAAATTCTATTTTTTTACTTTTTAACACATCTTTATACCTAATATTCATCTGCTGTTTCTAAAAAGACGGCCATTCTCCGTTGTGTGAACGGAAAACAGCCGCATTGCTTTTACATTTTATTTTGCACAGACTCCAACTTTCTTTTCATCTGCTTTCCTTCTTTATCGCGGCGGTCATCAATTCGAATATTGGTAGAAACCCGCTGCGCTCCTCTTTTGAATGGAATTTCATGAATTTCTTCTATAATTGCCAGAAGATCTTTCATGTCCCCTTCAATCAATGTACTCATTGGTGTCAGCTGAACATCGATTTTATCTGTGTGCTGATTCAGTACTTTCTCAATTTCTGCCACGTCTTCGCTCATTCCTGTGTCTTTTCCAATTGGTACTACTGTAATATCAATAATTGCCATAGTATCCCCTCTCTTTTTTCTGTAGAAGTTGATAAGCCAGAACAGCAGCTCTGATATGTTGTTCTGCCGGCTCCGCACACGCTATCTGCTTTTGAGTCCAGTAGGACATGCGCAGAAACCATTTGTGCCATAGACTCGTGCTGGCTTTGTAGAGCCAGGTATAGCCAGCAAAGGCAAAAGCTGCATTCAGCCAGGCACTTACTGCCGCTGCTGTGGATAGTCCTAACAGACCCCACAAAGCACCTGTACACATAACAAAACCTGCAAAATAGAAAATCACTGCATTGGTTGAACAATAGCGGTTTGTTATAACTGCTTCTTTTATTCCATTAACGTTTTGAATTGTTTTTAAACCTGTATAAGAAAAAACTTTGTGTTCCGCCCCATGATATTGTCTCCACTCTTTCGGAAAAATAAAATGGGAGCCGAAAAAAAGGAGTACAGCTGTATAAAAAGGAAGTCCTGCTATCTCCCACCCTCCAACGCTTATCCCGCCTGCCGCTCTTATACCAAGCAGAAGTACCAGTAAAAATAAGCCTGCTTTGTAACCAGCAGGCAGGGACTGGAGTAAGATCCAGCTTATTTTACACATGTTTATTTTCGTTTTGTTTAACGCATACACATTCTGCCGTCCCTGGTGCTGGATACAAATGCTTATGTGCTGCTTCCCGAAAAACATAACGCCTTTTTGAAAAGAAAGGCCTTTCATCAGGGTGTCTCCTCCGTCTGTACAAATTGTTCCGTTACCCAGTAATCCCCGTCCATATCGTCCGTTTCTTCAAATACCGGATCAAAAAAGCGAAGGTCATCCGTATTCATTTCCTCATGCTCTTTCCATGTATGCAGATAGGTAATAACTGCTTCTTCGGCTTCGGTATTGTTCAGAACAACTTCAATACTGCCGTCATTACCGTATGTTTCGTAGTCATCTGCCTGGTTGGGAAACGTAAATAAAACTCCATCTTCTTTTATTTCCCCTGTATCTTCAAAGATCATTTCCTCACTATGCCGAAGTGTTATTACTGCTTCACCTATTTCGCTGCCGGCCAGCGCTTCTCCATGTCGGTCCAGAAAAGTAACGCCTATGTAATCCGTGCCTGTAATGCCGTCATCCGGCGAAGCCTGCCAGCTCCACTCCGCCTCTAATAAAGTGCGTTCGTCTTCTTCTGTAAGCTGTGGAGTCCAGTTGACGCTCTCGCTGAGTTCTTCATTTGTTATGGACTCTGTCTGATTAAGATAATACATACCGCTGGCAAACATAAATACTGTAAGAATAAGCGGAAGTATAACAACTAGTTTGTTGCTTCTAAACATACGCGGCTCCTTTCTGCAGATACAAAGAAAAAGGCTCCTTGGAAAACCGGAGCCCTGTTTTTAGTCCTGATACATAAATTTAGCTCCTGCAATGCCAGGGTTGGTCATCTCTTTGGCATTCAGTATTTCATCGAGCTCTTCTTCAGAAAGAATTCCTCTCTCCAGGCAGATCTCCCTTACGCTCCGCCCGGTTTCAATGGCCTCTTTAGCAATTCTTGAGGCAGCTTCGTAACCGACATGCGGGTTGATAGCTGTAATAATCCCTACACTTTTCTCTACCAGGTCTTTATTATGCTCGGTGTTTGCTGTGATTCCATCTACGGCAAACTCTTTAAATACTTCCAGTCCATTCTGCAGGATCGATAAAGACTGCAGCAGGTTAAAAACGAGCACTGGCTCCATTACATTTAACTCCAGCTGGCCGGCTTCGGAAGCCAGACTGATTGTGTGATCATTTCCGATAACCTGGAAGGAAATCTGATTAATGACTTCACACATGACCGGGTTTACTTTCCCGGGCATAATAGAAGAGCCGGGCTGACGAGACGGCAGGTTAATTTCATTAAATCCGGTCCGCGGCCCCGAACTCATTAACCGAAGATCGTTGGCAATTTTGGATAAGTTTATCGCATGCACTTTCAACGCAGCCGAAAGTTCCGTATACGCATCCGTATTCTGTGTCGCATCAACAAGATTTTCCGCGCTGAAAAATGGCATATCGGTAAGGTTAACAAGATGCTTGGCTGCCCGGACAATGTATTCTGGTTTTGCATTCAAACCGGTACCTACTGCCGTAGCCCCCAGATTAATTTCATACAAATGCTCTACGGCCCGTTTAATACGTCTTAAATCACGGCCCAGTACTCTTCTGTAAGCGCCGAACTCCTGGCCAAGTCTAATAGGAACAGCATCCTGCAGATGTGTTCGTCCCATTTTTATAACATCATCGAACTCTTTTTCTTTGATCTCCATTGCCGAAATTAACTCTGCCAGCGACTCCTCCAGCCCTTTTGACAGGTGCAGCGAGGCAATATGAATCGCTGTAGGGAAAGCATCATTCGTAGACTGGGCCATGTTCACATGCGTATTAGGACTTACCATAAGGTACTGTCCTTTTTCACCGCCCAGAATTTCAATTGCCCGGTTGGCAATTACTTCATTGGCATTCATATTAAATGACGTGCCGGCACCACCCTGAATGGCGTCAACAATGAATTGATCATTAAATCTGCCTTCTATTACTTCATCTGCTGCCTGTACAATGGCTTCGGATATGTTTTCACGCAGGACACCAACTTCGGTGTTGGCAAGGGCGGCCGCTTTTTTTACATATCCAAATGCTTTAATTAATTCCGGATGCGGCGGATAGCCGGTAATAGGGAAATTTTCCTTAGCACGTATCGTTTGGATGCCGTAATATGCTTCTGCCGGTACCTGCTTTTCACCTAAAAAATCTCTTTCCGTCCTGAATTCAGTCATTTTTTTACTCCCTTTATTTTAGTTTTTCTCCAAATAATGATCCCATAAGTGCTACAGCAGCCTCTGCCGTCTTGTTTCTTTCGTCCAGGATCGGGTTCACCTCAACAAACTCTGCACTTGTAATGATATCAGCTTCTGCCAGAATTTCCATCGCTAAATGGCTTTCCCGGTAACTCATTCCCCCGGGAACCGGCGTGCCGACTCCTGGAGCATCATGCGGATCAAGGCCATCCAGGTCCAGACTCAGATGGACTCCATCGCATTCGCCCACATGCCGAATCGTTCTGTCCATCACTTCTGCCAGGCCGAGGCGGTCTACTTCATGCATTGTAAACACAAGCATTCCGGTTTCTGAAATATAGTCTTTTTCTCCGTCATCCAAATCTCTTGCCCCAATAATAACAACACGTTCCGGCTTTATTTTTGTTCCGTTCTGATGAATATTCACCAAGTCTTCATGGCCCCTGCCAAGAGATACCGCAAGCGGCATACCGTGAATATTTCCGGAAGGGGAAGTTTCTGCTGTATTTAAATCTCCGTGGGCATCGTACCAAATAACCCCCATTTTCTCAAAATGAGCAGCAGCGCCTGCGATACTGCCAATGGCAATACTGTGATCTCCCCCTAAAATTAAAGGGAAACGGGAGTTCATTAAAATGCGGGAAACCCGCTCTGCTAATTTTTCACTCGTATTCCGCACTTCAGTAAAATTTGTAAGGTTTTCTTCTTCCGGTGCTTGGGCACCGGCCGTGTTCGATACTTCTATATTACCAGCATCTTCGATGTCGCACCCGATTTTTCTGAGCCTTTCTACAATTCCTGCATATCGTATGGCACTGGGGCCCATATCGACGCCTCTTCGACTTTGTCCTAAGTCCATAGGCACGCCGAGCATCGTAATCTGCTTTTTCATATGTATTCCCTCATCTCTTTCTGAAAATGTTGCTATTTTCACTTTAACTAAATGTTTTTTTGGCCAGCCAGGCGGCACCGATTACTCCCGCATCATTTCCAAGGGAAGCGGTTGAAAATTCCACGCTGTCTCTGACTCTTTCAAGTGCATACGTATCAAAATGAGAACGAAGCGCCTGCAGCAGACTTTCTCCTGCAGCGGAAACTCCACCGCCGATTATAAATTTTTCCGGATTTAGTACGTTTCCTATATTGGCTGCGGCAAGGCCGAGATAATGCAGCGATTCATGTATAGAAGCCCGGGCTGCCTCATCACCGGCTGCGGCAAACTCAAATAATTCTTTCGTCGTAAGTTCTTTTCCCTGCGCCAGATGTTCTGCAAGAACAGAAGTGGGGTTCTCTGCCGCTGCTGCTTTCGCAAGCCTTACCATTCCCGTTGCGGAAGAAACGGTTTCCAGGCAGCCGGTTTTGCCGCAGTTGCACGGAGCCCCGCCCTCGGCAATAACGGTCACATGCCCTATTTCCCCAGCCATTCCCTTTGTACCGTGAATGATCTCTCCGTTAATGATGATACCCCCGCCGACACCGGTGCCAAGCGTTAGAAAAATCACGTCATCGGCACCGCTTCCGGCGCCCTGCCAATATTCTCCAGCAGCTGCCAGGTTGGCATCGTTATCTACTACAACCGGAATTCCTAATGCTTTCGATAGTTCATCTGCGATAGGATATTTTTTCCACCCGACATTGACAGCCAGATCGATAATTCCGTGTTCCATGTCAATGAAACCAGGGACTCCAACACCGGCTGCTGTGCAGTCTTTTTTATCGATACCTGCCTTTTCCAGATGTTTTTCTGCAGATGCAGCGATATCCTGAACAATAAAGCTGCCGGCCTCCGCTTTATTTGTTGGAATGGACCATTTATCCACCATTTTTCCTTCCGTTGTAAATACAGCCATTTTTACCGTGGTACCGCCAACATCAATGCCTATAAGGTACGTTTTATTCATTCCTGTCTGCCCCTTTTTTGCTGCTCTATTTGCTTTTCACTTGAGATAATTCGTTTTGCCTGCAGGTAAGCTGTTTTATCTACCATGCCCTGCTGATAAAATTCAGTGAATTCCTGATCCATCATGTCCAGATCCACCATCCGGTCTCTCGTATAGATGATCGTTCCTCTATTAATGAGCCATTTCCTCACATCTGCTATTGTTTTCATATTCTCGCTGAACAAGCTCAAACCCTTCTTTCTTAGGAAATCTCTTCCAGCCTCTCTTCGACCAGATCAAAATCCAATTCCTCTTCCGGCGGGCGCTCCCCCTCGGTTCTTCTTGCTTCAGTAAGGGCTTTCTCCGCTTGTTCCGGCTGGGAAAGCTCTATATACGTTAAGGCCAGATTATAGTGAGCTTCGGCGAAATCCGGTTCAAGTTCAATCGTCTGCTCAAAATAACGGCCTGCCTCTTCATAATTTTCTAAATAGGATTCTGTATATCCTAGTAAAAATATGGTCTGGACGTCTTCCGTATCACTATTTTCCCGGGTATTCAAAAGAAGGTTTCTGGCTTCCTCATATTCTCCGTCTTCCGCAAGGTCTCTTGCCATCTGCTGGTCCATCATAGCTGATCCGGCTTTGTTTTCGTTGGTCATTCCAAACCAATACAATCCCATCGTCAGGACTGCTGTTCCTACTAAAAGGGGAAGCTGTGTTTTTCTGCGGCCGCTGTTAGGAAGATGCACCGCTCCCGCTGCAAGAAATCCACCGATTAACCCACCGATATGGGCACCATTATCTATAGCGGGTACTGCAAATCCAAACCCAAGGTTAATCGCAAGAATAATCAGCACGTTAAATCCCATCGTCCGGAAAAACAGTTTCTTATGAATCCATCCAAAATAAAGCAGGGCTCCAAAGCATCCGAAAATAGCGCCGGATGCTCCGGCCGACACTTGCTCATTAAAAGAAAAACTGGCAAGCGAACCTACTGCAGCTGCAGCTGTATAAATAAACAAAAAGCGCCGGGTGCCGAAAATTCGTTCCACAGCCCCTCCAAGGTAGAACAGCGCTAGCGAATTCATAAATAAGTGGAGAAAACCAATATGAAGAAAAGCAGCAGACAAGAGTCTCCACCACTCCCCGTCCATAATTGCCGGGTTGTATTTCGCACCATAGTCAATCAACGTAGCCATGTTCATACTGCCTCCGGCCTGTTCAAGCAGGAAAAACATGATAAAAATCGAAGCCAGCAGGGCATAAGTAAGCAGCGGTTTCCCATACAAAAAAAGGCTGCGCTCTTTGGTTTCGATTTCTTCCTGCTGCCTTTCCACTTCTTCCCGGTAGCCGCGGGTCCGGGCTTTTAGCTCCTCTTCTGGTTCTTCTACATTCCAGATGGACCGTTCTTCTTCCCAGCCTGACTCTTTTTTTAATATAATCGACAGGACGCTGCCCGGAAGATCGGCAATCTTTCGTTCTCCGTCGTTTGATAACAGAAAGGACTGCTCAAACACTTTCGAATCCAGCATAGCTTTACAAGGGGCGTCCATATCAACAGGCGGATAGGATGTGATATATACATTATAAAATAGGATTTTCCTTGTTCCCAGCGCTTTTTTGATCGCCGGTGCTGCCTTTTCCGCCTCCTCCTGGTCTTTTTCAAGGCGGTTGAACCAGTCGTACTCGACGCGGGCTACACGTACAAGCACGGTGCCTTCTGCTGTTTCCTTTTCAAGCCATATCTGCTTTTTATCTTTGCTTTTTTCAAAAACCCTGAAACGTTCATGAACGACTAATCGATGAATAAATTTCCAGTATATGTGCGTTTGCAGGGCAATATTCATGATAGCTATCCTCCTGGGTTTATCCGGCTGATAATCGAACGGGCTGCTTCCTCGAAATGCTCATATTCTGCAAGCGGAGGCTTCCCTTCCTGCCGAGGTTCTTTTCTTGTGTTTAAGTAAATGCATTCCATGCCCGCTTCCATCGATGCTTGTACATCAAGCGGCCACGAGTCCCCCACATAGAGACTTCTGGAAGGCTGACTATTAGTTTTTTCAAGTACTTCCGTAAATATTTCGCTGTTTGGTTTTTTAATTCCCAGCTCTGCTGAAATATGCACTCGTTCCTGCGGGATATACTTTTCAACATGAAGCGCTTTCCATTTATTCAGCTGTGTCTCTTTGTTTCCGTTCGTTATAATTCCTAAATGAACATCCGCCTGGTGCAGCTCTTCAAAAAGTTCTTTCAAACCCTCGTAAGGTTCAACGAATTTGGCTACTTCTCTTTCATACTGGTCATGGAAAAGCATCGCTTCTTCTTTATTCATTTCAATATTGTAGCAGTTCATCGTTTGGGTAAAACGCTCCACCCGATACTGTTCGTAGGTTAATATATCCTGTTCCATTTCTGTCCAAAGCTTGTCGCAGTAATATTTAAACGTGGTAAACCATTCTTTCTCATCTATATGCCCCATCGCCGCATCGGGATGGTATCTGTTTTGAAATGTATAAATAATTGATTTCTCAAATGCCAGTTCATGACTGTATAACGTGTTATCCAAATCAAAAAAAATGCTTTCCCACCTCATAATTGCCCCCTCTTTGCTTCTCTATTATAGCAGGGGTTTCCGCTATTTTCGACTTTTGGCATCTATCGTATAAGCCAAAAGATCAGCAGACACAGTCCGCCGCCGGTTACTGTACAAATCGTATTCACTACTTCATTATCCGCCCATTTCCATCCCCCGGCTTTTAATGTGCCGAGACCGCAGTGCGATTGTTTTTCAGTTAAGATTCCGCACCGTCGGCATCGATAGGTCACTTGAAAAAAAGCGCCCGCCCCGGTGTCCGCCAGGTTGCCGGCAAATCCTGCTGCAGCAACGATCACCGCTGTTGCATAAATGGAAGAAAATGATGATGAAAATAAATAAGCTGCCGCACTTCCTAAAAAAGCTGCTCCCAGCAATGCAGCAGCTGTTCCCGGAGCTGTTACGGCCCCAGACGTTCCTGGGGGCACCTCCTGCCCTCCCGGAAAAAGGTACGCCCGGCTGTTCGAGCGGCTCCCCCACTCAGAGGCCCATGTATCTGAAGCCGCCGCTGCCAGAGATCCCGCGAAAGCGGCAATCCACAGCTCGCTGCCGGTAAACCAATAAAGCAGAGCACTGACAGCTGCTGCACCTCCATTGGCCAATACCTGTGCGGTCCGCTTTGCTCCTTCTCCTGCATTAATTTCCTCCGCTTCCTGATTATCCGGAAGAAAAGAAAACAAAGAAGAGGTAACAAAAAAAAGCAGCAGCAGTGAAAATCCCTGCCAGCCTAAGCCAAACCAAATTACGCTGCCGAGTAAAGCCGCTGTGCAAGCCCCGCCAGCCGTTAATGCGGCTGCTTTATATGCAGCCGCGGCACCGCCAAATATGAAAAGATATGCCGTGATCATTTGTAAATAACGCCCTTTTCCGTAATGACCGCCTGTACGGGTATATCATGCGCTTCTCTTGGAACGTGCTCGATCAGCTGATAGTCAAAAGCAAGAGAACACGTATACGTTCGGCAGTTCTCCAAAAATCGGTCGTAATAACCACCACCGAATCCAACGCGGTACCCTTCCCGGTCAAAAACCATTCCCGGAACTATAATCAGATCAAAGTTATTTTTATTCCATTCCTCTTTTCCATGCGGTTTTGGTTCCATAATTCCCGCAAAGCCTTCCTCTAAATCATGGAAGGAATCAATGCTGTAAAAATGAAGGGAGCGGTGCATGGGATCCACCTTAGGTACCGCTATCTGTTTATGCTGTTTCCATGCCTTTTCAATGATGGGCTTTGTGTCGATTTCCCTGCCTGTCGCTAATGTGACTGCTATTTTATCCGCTTGTTTCCAAATATCAGAAGTAAATAAATATTCATACACCTGATGCTGCATTGTTTTATGTAGAACCGGGGTCAGTGTGTTGGAATGCTGGTGCATTTTTTCTCTTAATTTCCTTTTATCGTTCATTGCTGCCTCCTTGACGTTACGGATTCAAATTTCATTATATCGCGCATTCACCATAAAGGCTGAGATCTTTTTTTCCAAAAAAAATAAGCAGAGGAGATAATCTCCTTCTGCTTATTTTGTTTCGCGGTGGATCGTATGCTTTCTTAAACGCGGGCTGTATTTTTTCATTTCAATACGCTCTGGGTTTGTGCGCTTGTTTTTAGAAGTCATGTAATTACGATCTCCTGTTTCCGTGCAGGCCAGGGTAACTTGTACTCTCATAACAATATCCCTCCCCTTTCTTTATCTTCAATCATACTTAACAATGATAGCAAATCCCATCTTGTCTATCAAGTGTTTTTTCTTTTCAGCACTTCCATTTTCCATATTAAATTTCAGCAGGAAGCTTATTCGTCTGTTTCTTCTGTTGTTTCTTCTGTTGTTTCTTCTGTTGTTTCTTCTGTTGTTTCTTCTTCTCCCTGCTGTTCAATCACTTCTTCGTTCTCGGCATCTACTTCCGGCCGTTCTTCTTTAAGTTCGAAGTAGGCATCCATCGCCTCGCGTGCGATAGTATTCGCTACGCCATTGCGGCCGCCGTTTTCTGCCAAATACGTATAGGGTACAATAACCGCAATGGCTACTTCAGGGTTGTCATACGGCGCATATCCAACAAAAGCCTGGTTTACCGCATTCTCCACGAGCTCGCCTGAACTTTCGCTTCTAACCGTCACCTGTGCAGTTCCCGTCTTTCCGGCTGCTTGGTAAGGCGCATCGCCAAAGTAGCTGCGGGCGGTTCCACTGGATCCTTCCACGACCTCAAGCATCCCTTCCTGGGCCATTTCTATATACTCGTCGTCAACGCTTAATTTATTCATTATTGAAGGCTGTATCTGCTGGGAGATAGCTCCCATATTGCTTTTGTCCGGATCGGATCGGCGCACTTCTTTTACAAAATGAGGCTCAATCCGATACCCGTCATTGGCAATTGTAGCTACATACTGAGCAAGCTGCATCGGCGTATACGTATCAAACTGGCCGAAGCTCAGGTAAAGAAGATTTCCCGGATCTCCGTATCCTCCGGAAATCCCGGCTGATTCCGATGGAAGGTCAATACCTGTTTCTGTGCCAAGGCCGAATTGATTGTAATAATACCGCAACGTATCATAAGCTTCCTGCACGTTACCCGTATCAAATGAACCTCCGCGCTCATAATTGGCCAGTCTCATCGCAATCTCTGACATGTAAATATTGGAAGACTGCTCCAAAGCTCCAAGGTAATTAACATTCCCAATACTGTCAGACGCTGAACTGATCGAAGAGGTTCCCGGGAGATTAATTGGTGTATCATTAATATACGTATCCGGCGTTACTGCGCCTTCCTGAAGACCTGCCAGCACTGTGGCCATTTTAACGGTTGATCCCATTTCAAACGAACTGCTGACAGTCCCCACCTGATCCCGGTAGCCGGAGGCAGCAAGTACTTCTCCCGTACTTGGTTCAATCATAACTGCATAGGCGTCTTCCTCGTTTACGAAGTTGCCGGACTGCCCGCCTACTTGTTCATCTACAATCGTTTCCAAGTCCTGCTGCAGCGCCATATCTACGGACAACACCAGGTCATTGCCCCGTCGTCCCGTCGTTTCTGCACCATTACCTGCAGCTTCCTCTGAGTTCAGCAGCTCTCCTTTTACCCCGCGGAGCGCACTTTCGTATTCTTCTTCCAGAAAGCTTGTTCCAACCAGATCGGAGCGATCGTAGCCGAGAGCCAGGTATTCATCAATTGTTTCACGAGGGATGGAGCCAACAGAACCGAAAAAGCCGGGAAATGACTCATCAAACACATACTGCCTGTTCGAATCTCTTAGTAAATCCACTCCCGGCAGTTCTTCAAGGCGTACGCTTACTTCATGCGCTTCTTCTCTCGTTAAATTTTCTTTTACTCTTTGCGGTGAATCATTATACCCGGATATCATTTCCCGCCATACTGCCACGGTTTCAAGCTCTGTCCCTTGAATATCATTTAACTGTTCATCCGTAATTCTTTCCAGCTGCAGGTCATAAGGATCTTCTCCATCTTCTCCTGCTGCTGCCATTTCTTCTTCGGAGAGAAGAGCTTCCGCTTCTTCTTCCCGTGTAAGAAGCCAGTAGTCTCTTAAGTCTCTATCCGTAATTCCCTCTGTATCCATTTCCAGATATCCGCTCAGCTTTTCAGCAATATCCAATCTTTCTTCATCAGATACGCTTGATGAGTTCGTATATGTAAGTGAGAGAATTAACTGATTGTCTACAGCGATTTCGCCGTTTCTGTCATACATCACTCCACGAGGCGCATCAATTCTTGTTACAGGTTCGCTCGCTTCTTCCAGATCTTGTTCAAAGCTGTCCCCTTGTACGATTTGTATAAATCCCAACCTTAATATTAGTGCAGAAAAAAGTATAAACACTGCGAAAAAAAGCACATTCAATCGTCTAGGAAGATGACTTTTTCTGGTTTTTCTTGATGCCACTGCAATCCCTCTTTCTTTGATACGGACTCGTACGATTTGGATCTTTAGTGTCCGGGCGCGTACCCTGATTTTACCATACTCTACGTACGATAAAAAGAAAGCAGATGGTTCATCTTTTTCAAAAGAAAAGGTAATGACAAAAAAAGACACCGATTATCATTTATCGATAATCGGTGTCTGCTTTAACTTATTAAGGCTGTATTGCTGCATCCTGCAAAATAAATTAATTATTTAGCTTCTGAATAACGCTTTTCTACTTCATTCCAGTTAATGATGTTCCAGAATGCATCAATATATTCAGGACGACGGTTCTGGTATTTAAGGTAGTATGCATGCTCCCATACATCCAAACCTAAGATAGGCGTTTTGCCTTCCATGATTGGGGAATCCTGGTTAGCTGTGCTCATAATCTCAAGCTCTCCGCCGGATAGTACGAGCCATGCCCAGCCGGATCCAAAGCGGCCGGTTGCTGCAGCTGCGAACTCTTCCTGAAATTTCTCAAAGCTGCCAAACTTGCTTTCAATTGCACTTGCAAGATCTCCGCTTGGCTTGCCGCCGCCATCCGGGCTTAGGATCTGCCAGAAGAATGTATGGTTGGCATGGCCGCCGCCGTTATTTCTAACTGCTGTACGGATATTTTCAGGAATGGAATTAAGGTCTCTAATAAGGTCTTCTACATCTTTACCTGCAAGATCGTCATGACCTTCCAATGCTGCATTAAGTTTTGTTACGTAAGTGTTGTGATGCTTGTCGTGATGAATCTGCATCGTTGTTGCGTCTACATGAGGCTCTAGTGCGTTTTCTGCGTAAGGTAGTTTAGGTAATTCGTAATTTGACAATTAAATCTCCTCCTTGGAATGTAAACGTGTAATAAAAATCAAAGAATATAGCTTTCAGCTATACAACATAAATAAATGTAACAAAACAGTGACAAATTTACAATCAATATGCTGTTTCTGCCATTTATTTCTATTGTAGACACTAATCTCTATACCCAGCCCTATTATTCTTTAAACTAAAGAAAACACAAAAAAAGCACACAGATGTGTGCTTTGAATAATTGTAATGGTGGACCCTGTAGGACTCGAACCTACGACCGGACGGTTATGAGCCGTCTGCTCTAACCAACTGAGCTAAGGGTCCTTCACATGGGGCGGCTGATGGGAATCGAACCCACGAATGCCGGAACCACAATCCGGTGCGTTAACCACTTCGCCACAACCGCCATGTAAGTATTCTTTTTTTAATATGGTAGCGGCGGAGGGAGTCGAACCCCCGACCTCACGGGTATGAACCGTACGCTCTAGCCAGCTGAGCTACACCGCCATATGGCTCCACAGGCAGGATTCGAACCTGCGACCGATCGGTTAACAGCCGATAGCTCTACCACTGAGCTACTGTGGAATATCCTGTTACTATGTATAAACGTCTTCTAACAGCGACATTTATCATAATACCACGATAATAATAGAACGTCAATGCTTATTTTTTAACAACAGATCAGGTAAAAATAAGATATAGAAAGTAAATACCGTTTCCTACGAGCAGCACGCCTTTCAGCACAACACTCACTAGAAAACCAACCAAAGAACCGGTTCCAACCCGGCCCAGCTTCTGCCACGATTTTTCCCCGGAGATGATTTCACCAATAACCGCTCCTACAATTGCACCGATTAACACGCCTACAATTGGAATGATAAAGGGACCGACAATTAAACCAATGATACTTCCCCACGTGGCCGCTTTCGATCCACCGGTCCGTTCTATTCCATAATACTGCACCGCATAATCAATAATAAACAGCAGCGCTGCAATAATAATCTGGCTTATCCAGAACCAGGCGGTAAGCGTACCGAACCCTTCGGCTGCAGCAATCAAAACAACGGCTGCAATAAAGAAAATCCCGCCGGGAACAATCGGGTAAATTAATGCGATCAGGGCAAGTGCATAAGCCATAAAGGCCAGCGCATAAAAAATATAGTCCATTTTTTTCCTCCTTTTAAAAACGTCCGCTGCCTTTGAAAGGTCAGCGGACGAAATCATTTGGTTATATCATACGATATTAATCGCGTTCATGTAAAACGGCTTCAGCAATATTTACACTGTGATCGCCGATTCTTTCCAGGTTGCTGATAATATCTACAAAAACAATACCAGCTGATCCGGAGCAGCGACCTTCGTTCACACGTAAAATGTGCTTTTTACGAAGCTTACGTTCCATTTTATCGATTTGTTCCTCGAATTTGATAACCTCTCTGGCACTCTCATGTGCTTCTTCCATGTTGTCATTTTCCAGTGAACTAATGGCTTTCTGGAGAGTTTTAATCGTTAAGTCAAACATCTCTTCCATATCCTGGTAGGCATCTTCTGACATCGTTACTTTGTTTGTCATCTGATAATCCACAAGTTCCATCACGTTTTCCATATGATCGCCTACACGCTCAATATCCCGTACTGTATCCATAAGCATTGAATGCAGCTTGGAATTTTCATCCGAGAGCGAACGCTGGGAAATCAAAATCAGATAATCCGTTATTTTTCGGTCCAGGTTGTTAATTGCTTCTTCAAACTGCACCGTAAGTTCTGCATGGCGTTTATGATTTGTTTTCAAATACTTATGGGATTCTATTAATCCCTTTTCAGCAAATTCAGCCATCCGCATTGTCTCCGCTTTTGCCTGTCCGAGTGCCACCCCCGGCGAGCGCTGGATAAAGGAAGGATCCAAATGCTGTGCTTTGTATTCAATTTCTGTGTCTTTTCCTGGAATCAGCTTGGTCACAATAATTGCAAGTACTGCGACAAAAGGCAGCTGAATGATTGTATTCGACACGTTAAAGATACCGTGGGCAAACGCAATAGTCATAGGTGCATTCAGGTTCAGGGCATTCTGAATGCCTCCTATCATGGCGGTATACGGCACAATTAAGATAATAACGATCGTTGCTCCGATTACATTAAAGATAACGTGTGTCAGTGCTGCGCGTTTCGCTGCAAGAGAAGCACCTAGAGACGCGAGAACCGCAGTAATCGTCGTTCCAATATTATCACCGAACAATACTGGCATAGCAGCAGCAAGCTCTATAGCTCCCTGGTCATAAAGCTCCTGGAGCAGTCCGATAGAAGCAGAGGAGCTTTGCACGGCAACGGTAAATACGGTACCGATTAACACACCAAGCAGTGGATTCTCACTTACGCTTACCGTAAGCTCACGAAAAGCTGGCAGTCCTTCAAGCGGCTCTACTCCATCTCCCATTAGAGAAAGGCCGAAGAAAAGCGCTCCAAATCCAAAAACAGCCTGACCGATATTGTTCATTTTTTTATTTTTAAAGAAGAAAATTAATACGGTTCCTATGAAAATAATAGGCAGGGCATAATCTTCAATTTTGATACCAATAATAAAGGCTGTAACTGTCGTACCAATGTTCGCGCCCATAATAACACCGATCGCCTGGGAAAGCGTCATAAAACCGGCGTTTACCAGCCCGATCGTCAGCACTGTTGTTCCTGTGCTCGTTTGTATAAGTATAGTTACAACAATTCCGGCCACTACACCCATAACCGGATTACTCGTAAATTTGTCGAGAATATCCCTTAATTTATCCCCGGCAATCTTCTGCAGGCCATCCCCTAAATATTTAATACCAAATAGGAAAATACCTAATCCCCCAAAAAAAGTAAATAGTATCGTTTGAAGATCCAACACCCTCATCCCTTCGTTTTAAAAATTCCCCTAAGACAAACCTTCATCAGCGTACTTGTTTAATATTGAGTAAAGATTGAGTTTTTGTAAAGATTATATTACATTTTATTCTGCTTTTATTTTCCCTGTTTACCTGAGCGATATTGTGGCTTGTTTCTATTTACGTTAGAATAAGTCTCGCAGGACATAGAGGAGGCAGTAAATGTCTATTATTCAACTATTTATAAAAAGTTTATATTCCCCCCTTCACATTGCAAGGTTCCGCTTTCAAAAAATAGGCCGAACAATTCTTTATATATTTTTTCTCATGCTGCTGGCAAGTATACCAGCAAGCATCGCCCTGTCTCAATCGCTTTCGCAGGTGTCGGATGAACTGGATACCCTCTTACAGGAAGAGGTGCCTGATTTCAGTATTGAAAACGGCCAGCTCGTCAGCGAAGCCGAAGGCCCTCAATACATTGGAGAAGGTGACGATGAATTGGTATTTGACCCAAGCGGCGAAGTAACAGCAGAAGAAATGGCTGCAGCCGACCAGTCGGCGCTTCTTCAGGAAGAAGTCGTGATCGGAAGCGGCGGAGACAGCCAGGTTTATTCATACAGCCAGGCCGGCAATATTTCATTTACAAAACAGGAGCTGTCTAATTTGGCTTCATCGCTGCAGGATGTGCTCTACATTTTAATTCCTGTTGCTGTTATCGGCTTATACTTACTTAATACGACGCTGAAATTCATCGGCATCTTTGCGCTTTCCGTATTTGGATTGATGATTCGTAAAGCCTCCCCTATTCCGTTAAATTACCGATTCATTTGGATAATGAGCGCTTTCGCTGTCACACTTCCAACGATAGCCATTACTCTTTTAGATCTGCTTCCTTTTCAAATTCCTGTGGGATTCACTATTTACTGGCTGTTGGCTTTCTTTATGCTGTATCGTGCCTACCGCTCCCTTCCACGCCCAAAGAAAAGCAGCAGTCCGGCTTAATGCCGTACTGCTGCTTCTTTTTTTACGAAGACGTCTGGGAGGCCTGCTCTGCTTTTTTTACTAAAATTCTTGTACCGTCAGCAGATACTACCTCTATCTCGACTCCGGACTCTATCCATTGCCCACCGCTTGTAGCACTGTAACGTTCTCCTTCAACTTCAATAGTGCCGGTCGGCCGGAAAGCAGTAAGTGCCTTTCCTTTCTTTCCAATCAGCCCTTTGTAGGATTCATTCATGGAATTATAGCCGGAGTCGCTGCTGAGCTTATCCTTAAGCGTAAGCTTGTCCCAAAGTCCTCTTCTTGGGAACACTTTCAAAAACACGAGTGCTCCGACAATACCGAGCAGAAAGCCGAATACAGCCAGTACTCCGTATAAAATACTTGGTGTCGGCACAGCCACACTTAAACTCATCAGAATAATACCGATCACTCCAAACGTGCCATCCCCTGTCACTTTACCATCAAAAATAATGAGCATTAATCCACCCGCATACAGAGCTACAATCCAAATGCTGGCTGCCCCATCAATGTGATGGGCAAAAAATAATGTAATAAAGGCAAGTCCCAGGATTCCGAATAGACCTTTTGTTTTCACTAGCAGTTCACCTATAAGAAACAATGTCGCGAGAAAGACGACGATAAAACCGACGCTTGCCTGATCGAGCCATTCCATTCCTTTCAGCTCCTTCGTTTTCATCTGGTTGTCTATATAATACGATTTTACCGTTGTTAGGTTTCAGATTCAATTTATCTCTTCTTTATATTGGAAATATTTTTAAAATTGGGCGCTGTTTTTGTCCATTTAACGAAGTGCTCCCTTTTTGCATAAAAAAAGAGAGCCGTTTAAAAAGCTCTCTCTACTTTATTTCTATTTCATTCAACTGTTGGATTCTGATTCAGAAGAACCACCGAAAATGGAGTCAATAATACCGGTAATGAAATCCATAAAGCTTGCAAAGAATGACTGGGTTTCATCACTGTTTACAAATTCACCGATATTATCCTGAACTTTGCTTATCTGGTCCTGTACCTGGCCCCAGTCAACATTTAAGTCTTTCATACGGTCAAATAAAGATACAAGGCCATCTGTTTCTTCCTGCGTTAATTCAATATTCATATCCACCGCAATATTTTGAATCAGCACGCGTATATCCTCGGAGCTTTCAATATTCTGTTCACTGATTTCCTGCTTTACTCTTGTGATCAATTCTGTCGCTTCTTCGGTACCGATGCTTTCACTAAGCTCTGCCGTTTTAACGACTTCTTCGTTGGCCACCTGCTTCTGCTCTTCCGGAATGGTTACATCATTTTGTACTTCATATGCTTTTAAAATACCGGTAAGGGCTCCGGTTCCCGATACATCCATGGGAGCTGTTACGTACACTTCAGCGTCTTCCACGCCTGCGGTAATCATCGCGTTGGCATACATACCTTCTGATATTTTTGTTATATTGTTTGTTTCTACATCAATCCCGTCACCGGAGCCGGCTGTTGTAATCTTAGCGGAAGAAAGAGCTCTCGTTCCGATATCACGCGCACTCATATAATCGCCGAGATATTCATGTTCCTCTTCATTTGATACCGTAATTGTTTCCACTTCAGAACCGGCGTCCATTTCATTTAAAAGCTGTTCCCGCTGTTCTGTCGTTAAGTCTTCCCCGAGGGTGACAATCTCGTCTCCTTCGGCTGAATCGGCGAAAGCTCCCGCCGTTGGAATTGTCAGCATAATCGCTGCAGCCATTCCTGCCGCTGTAAAGGTTTTTTTCTTGTTCATTGTGTTCTCTCCTTTTATGATGGTGCTTGTTTTTTAGTATCTGTACTACAGGCAGTTCCCTGCTGCCTTTTATGTTTTCAGGAATATTTATATTCCCACCTCATTAGTCGACGCTTTTTAAAATTGGTTACACTTCTGCTGTGAAAAAAGGATACCGAAACAGCACTTTAAACGGATATGCTTGCCAAACAGATTCAAACGCTGATACAATAGCAATGCATAAGATTTGGTTACGATTGGTATGTATTGTGAGATGCATGCTTCATACTGGACCGAAAAATTTATTAATCTGAAGGGGCGAATGGATACATGAGCCAAGTAACGCATCGTTCCAAAACAAGACCAGTAAACGTAGGAAATCTGGTTATTGGCGGCAATGATGAAATCATCATTCAAAGCATGACAACGACTAAAACACATGATGTAGACGCAACAGTGAGCGAAATTGACCGATTAGTAGAAGCAGGATGCCAAATCGTCCGTGTAGCATGTCCAGACATGCGTGCAGCTGAGGCAATCCCTGAAATAAAAAAACGTATTACTATTCCACTAGTAGTAGATATTCATTTCGATTACCGCCTTGCCCTTAAAGCTATTGAAGGCGGCGCAGATAAAATCCGCATCAATCCCGGTAACATTGGAAAACGCGAAAAGGTAGAAGCTGTCGTAAAGGCCGCTAAAGCAAAAGGCATTCCTATTCGTATTGGTGTAAATGCAGGATCCCTTGAAAAGAAAATTCTTGATAAATATGGTTACCCTACCGCGGACGGTATGGTAGAAAGTGCCTTGTATCATATCAGCATTCTTGAAGAACTCGATTTTCATGATATTATCGTATCGATGAAAGCATCCGATGTTCACCTGGCTATTGAAGCCTACGAGAAAGCTTCCAAAGCGTTTGATTATCCACTACACCTTGGTATTACAGAGTCGGGCACGCTCTTTGCCGGTACGGTAAAAAGCGCAGCAGGTCTCGGGGCTATTGTGAACATGGGTATTGGCAATACAATGCGTATTTCTCTAAGCGCAGACCCTGTGGAGGAAATTAAAGTAGGCCGTGAACTTCTAAAAACCTACGGTCTTGCAGCAAATGCAGCAACCCTTATTTCCTGCCCTACCTGTGGACGTATTGAAATTGACCTAATCAGTATTGCCAACGATATAGAAGAATATATTTCCACAATTAAAGCACCGATCAAAGTAGCCGTGCTTGGCTGCGCGGTAAACGGCCCGGGTGAAGCCCGTGAAGCCGATATTGGTATTGCCGGTGCACGCGGCGAAGGTCTTCTCTTCCGTCACGGAGAAATCATCCGAAAAGTGCCGGAAGAAATAATGGTTGATGAACTGAAAAAAGAAGTCGACATACTAGCAGAAGAACATTATAAAAAAGAAGCAGAAAAAGCAGCTTCGCTTACTAATTAACACATGACCCGGCCGGTCTGAATCCGGCTGGGTTTTTATATGTAAAACAGCGCACCCATTCGCGGATGCGCTGTTTTGCTTTTATGCCATCACTTTGGACTTAGCCTGACACTCTTCGCAGTACCCGTATATTTCGAATTTATGGGATGTTACGGCAAAATCAGATTCTACGTTCTCTTCCAGCCAGTCCATCGGGCAGGAATGAATGTGCTTTGTTTTACCGCAGTCGAGGCAGATCAAATGATGGTGGTGCTGGGTTGTCGCGCAGCTGAAACGAAACTTTTTTTCTCCGTCCAGCTCCGTCATTTCCAGAATTTCTTTTTCAGCAAACAGTGATAAATTCCGGTACACCGTGTCAAAGCTCACTCCCGGGTAATCTTTCTGCAGTTCCACGAGTACATCCTTTGCGGACAAATACCGTTTTTCTTTAGAAAACAGCTCCAGCATATGCTCCCGCTTGCCTGTATATTTAAATCCGTCGCTTTTCAACTGTTCCAACGCCTGTTCTACGTTCATGCAAATCTCTCCCTTTTTCTCATAGACTTCAGCCGTTTTCCCGCTAATACCACAAGCAGAAGAACCGCGGAAAGAACAACGATCATGCCTCCGGTGGCAATGTTAAACTGGTATGAAAAATAAACACCGGCCAGAACGGCAGCTTCCCCGAACAGCACACTGAACAATAATAGCTTTTTGAAGCTTTTGGCTACGTGCAATGACGCTGCTACAGGCAGTGCAATTAATGCGCCTACTAACAAAATACCTACTACCTTCATAGACATGGAGATGACAAGCGCAATTAATAAAGAAAACAAAAAGTTGATTCTCTTTAAGGGAATGCCGGACACTTTGGCAAACTCCTGATCAAAAGAGACAGAAACAAACTCTTTAAAAAAGACAGCTAACAAAATAACGACGAGACCGGCCGTTCCCATAATAAACCAGAGGTCTTCCATCCGAACGGAGACAATACTGCCGAAAAGGTATTCGTACCATTCTGTGTAGCCGCTGCCGGAAGCGCTCATAATAACTGCGCTTACCCCCACTCCGGCGGATAAAATGATGGGAGCAGCAAGTTCCTGAAAACGATCATATATCTGACGGAGCTTTTCAATTAATAAGGAGCCGATGAGTGCAAACAAAAATCCCGTATACAATGGATTAATATCCGTCACTGTCCAAAGCTGGCCCATTAATACTCCTGCGGAGATACCTGTCAAGGTAACGTGGGAAAGCGACTCCGATATAATGGTAGACCGCCTTACAGCAAGAAAAGCCCCAACCATCGGAGCAATAGCCCCTACCAGCAGGGCAGCTATGATTCCACGTTCTATAAATGATAACTCTATCATGACATCAACTCTTCTATACGTATATTTTACAAGAAATAAACCAATGCGACAATTGAAAGGCTAGGCTTTTTTCCATTCCAGCGCTTTCCGGCCGCGGATTTTCCGGATTCCCATGCCTGCAGCTTTTCTGCTTCCTATAACGATCAGGAGAATACTAAGTGCAATGAGTACAATCATTCCTCCCGGCGCCACGTTCAGATAGAAAGCGGAAATCAGTCCGCTTATCACAGATATTTCCCCAATAATTACAGAGTATATAAACATCTGCTTGAAGCTTTTGGATAATTGAATGGCGGCTGCAACCGGCAGGGTAACCAGAGCCGATACGAGTAAAATACCAACAATTCTCATGGAAGATGCAATGACAAGCGCCGTCATAATAATAAATAAGAAATTCAGCCATTTGTTTGGTATTCCGCTGACTCGTGCCTGCTCTTCATCAAAAGCCAAAAACAGCAGCTCTTTATAAAATAAAAGCAGCAGTACAGTCACTACTACGAGCACCGTGGAAATAGCCGTTAAATCGGCCTTCGTTACAGCAAGGACGCTTCCAAATAAATAGTTGAATAAATCATTGTTAAACCCATCGGCGAGGGAAATAAACACAACGCCGAGCCCAATACCGGAAGACAAAATAATCGGAACCGCAATCTCCTGATAATGCTTGTATACGTGACGCAGTTTCTCCATTAAAATAGAGCCGCCTACTGAAAAGGCCATGCCCATATATAAAGGGTTTAACGCCTGCAGAAATACAACACTCTGGCTGAGCAGCAGATGAAATGCAATGCCTGTCAGCGTAATATGAGACAAAGCATCTGTCACAAGTGCCATGCGGCGGACAACAATAAACACGCCCAGGACCGGTGCCAGAAACCCAATAATAATGCCTGCTAAAAATGCGTTTCGTAAAAACTCGTAGTGAAAAAATAAATCAAACATTTAGTGGCCGCCTCCCCCATGTTCATGGGTCAGCAGATGCACATCATGGCCGTACAAAGAAGACATATCACTTTCTTCAAAATCTTTCGTACTGCCGTGAAAATGCAGGCTTTTATTTAAACAGGCGACTTTGGTTACGTAGCTCGTCATCGCTCCGACATCGTGCGTTATAAGCAGAAGCGTTATGCCTCTTTCTTTATTTAAATGACTGAGCAGTTCGTAAAAGGCTTGAACAGAAGCTGCATCCACTCCGACCGTCGGTTCATCAAGAATGAGTATCTTCGGGTCGCTGACCAGGGCCCTGGCAATGAACACCCGCTGCTGCTGGCCGCCGGAAAGTTCACCGATATTTCTATCTTTAAACTCCAGCATACCGACCCTGGTTAATGTTTGTTTAATTTTCTCTTTATGCGTCTTGTTCAAAAAACGAAACAAGCCGATTTTCCCATATAGTCCCATCGCTACAACTTCAAACACGGTAGCTGGAAAGCCGCTGTTAAAACTGTTTGCTTTCTGGGACACATAGCCTATTTGATCCCATGCTTTGAATTTTTTTAAAGGCACACCAAATAAGTTCACGGTTCCGCCTTCTGGAACCTGCAGCCCCAGTAGAATTTTTACAAGCGTGGATTTCCCGGATCCATTAGGACCTACCAGGCCGAGGAAATCTCCCTTTTTAATGTGCAGCGTAATATTTTCAAGAACAGGCTGACTTGCATAATGAAAAGACACCTGATTAACCGAAATAATAGAAGATGATGCTGAAGCTGTTTTATTCATGTGGAGGCTCCTCCCCCTTTTAGTTAATGATTATCCGTTAAGAACCATTACGATTTGACTCACCAAGTATACAGGAGGAAATGAGAGATGTAAATATTCGCTGCTTCCTGTCATACTATATCTATATGAAGAAAAAGGAGACAATATCATGCTGAAGAAAATCGCTGTAATTGACATAGGTTCCAACTCGATTCGAATGGTTATTCATGGAATGAACGGAAAACGAGGCCTTCGGGAATTACATAACGTAAAGGAAGTGGCCCGGCTGAGCTCGCATATGGATAAGAAAAATAATTTAACGGATGAGGGCTTCAGCATTCTTCGTTCTGTCCTCCTCCGCTTTCAGGAAGTAATTGCCTTTCATGAAGTTGAAATCGTTCAGGCCGCCGCCACGGCAGCTATTCGAAATGCTTCAAACTGCGAAGAAATTATTCAGTTCATAACAGATGAAACGAACATGCCCGTGCGTGTGCTCAGCGGAGATGAAGAAGCCTACTACGGTTTTCTCGCTGTCCAGCAGTCTACCTTTTTAAATGACGGTATTACTGTTGATATCGGCGGCGGCAGTACGGAAATCACGCTGTTTCAAAACAAGAAAATTATTCATTCCCACAGTTTTCCATTTGGTGCTTTAACGTTAAAAAAGGAGTTTGTGGATTCTTATAAAAAAGAACATAAGGCATTGGAAGCTATTAAGGACAAAGCCAAAAGTGAATTCAAAACACTTCCCTGGCTCCTCTCAACTGAGGAGCTTCCGATTGTCGGCATAGGCGGCAGTGCCCGTAACCTGTCTTTAATCCACCAGGCGTCTATCGATTACCCTCTTTCCGGTCTGCATCAATATACAATGACACCGGATGATATGGAGTCTGTTATTGGACTTCTTTCCGATACGCCGGAAGAAAAGCGCGACTCTATCGAGGGATTATCCAAAGACAGGTCCGATACCATTCTGCCGGCGGCTGTCATTATCCAATCGCTTATTGAATACACCAGTTCACCTTACTTTTTGATGAGCAATAAAGGGCTCCGTGACGGTTTATTAATGGAAGAAATGCAGAAAGAACATCCGGAGATCGAAACAAAAGAAGTCGAAGAAGAAAGCTTCTATCAGCTGAAAGAAGAATTTGAAGTCAATAATGTCAACGTAGATCAGGTAGGTTTTATTGCCGACAACTTATACACGCAGCTTCTGCCGCATCTTCCAGAGGAGCTCATTGCAAACAATCAGCAGGAATTATTAAGAAAAAGTGTAAATGTTCTCTATATTGGGGAATATATAAGCTACGAAGCCAGCAGCCAGCATACTTTTTATTTGTTAACAAACCGATCCATTGACGGCGTTTCCCACCAGGATCGAATGGCTATGGCGTTTATCGCTTCTTTTAAGTCCAAGTCATGGCTGCAGTCCTTTTCCAAACCGTTCAAGCAGCAGATAGATGATAAACTTCTTACACAGTATGAACTGCTTGGCAGCATCTTAAAACTTGCGTATGCCCTGAACCGCACAAACCGGAACGTTATTGACCGGCTTGAGGTTCAAAGCGAGCGCAAAGAACTGCACTTCACTTTTTACAGTTCCAAGGATATTTCTCCTGTATTTGAAATGATGAAAAGTGAAAAGCACAAAAAACATTTAGAAAAAGTGCTTGACCGTCCTATCACTCTTCACTTTTTGTAATAAAACATTCATACGGGGTTTACATTCCTGTGCTAATGTTTGCTTTGGAGCCTTCTTTGCGCTTCCAGAATCAATAATAAAGAAGAGCCGTCTGCAGAAAGGAAGATCAGCCTATGACACCCCCTAAAAAACAATCCATTGACTTCAGCTCTCCCGCCTACTACAACAACAGAGAATTAAGCTGGCTCTCTTTTAATGAAAGAGTTCTTCAGGAAGCAGTGGATGAAAGAACTCCCCTTCTTGAACGGCTTAAGTTCCTTGCTATATTCAGCTCCAATTTAGATGAATTTTTTTCCGTGCGGGTAGCTGGATTGAAAGACCAGGTAAAAGCCGGTTACAACCGGCCTGAAAATAAAGCCGGACTGACACCGAAACAACAGCTCGCAGCGATTACAAAACGAACAAGCGCACTCGTGCAGAAACAGGATGTCTTCTTTACAGAAACCATCCTGCCGCTTCTGGGCAAGGAAGGCATCCAATTACTAAGCGTTCAGGAGCTGAACAACCGCCAGCAGACCTACGTGGAAAATTATTTCCGCAGCTATGTATTTCCGGTTTTAACTCCTATGGCTGTGGACAGCTCAAGGCCTTTTCCTATGCTTTTGAACAAATCGCTTCATTTGGCCGTGAGACTTCAGCATAAACATGACGAAGAACAGGCAGAGAGCTTCGCGATCGTCCAAATCCCCGCAGTGCTTTCACGATTCATTGAGCTTCCGGCCGCCTCCGGGGAAAACCGTTTTATGCTTTTAGAGCACTTATTAATGGAATATATGCCTGAATTATTTAAAGGCTATGATATTATCAGTGTTTCCCCTTTTCGAATCACAAGAAATGCTGATTTAACTATTCACGAAGAAGGAGCCCGCGATCTTCTTCAGGAAATAGAAAAGGAATTGAGGAAAAGGCGCTGGGGGGCCGTCATTCGTTTGGAATACCAAAAAGGACTGATGGATGAGAAAACCCTCCGTTACCTTGTACAGACCCTTCATGTCCACGAGGACGATGTCTACAGGACAACCGGTCCGCTGGATCTGTCATTTCTTTTCGCACTGTATTCGAATTTATCCGAGGAACGGGAGCATCTTGTCGATGAAACGCTTATTCCCCAGACCCCGGAAGATCTTATTGATGAACCCGATATTTTTGAAGCTATTGAAAAAAAGGATATCTTTTTTCATCACCCCTATGAATCGTTTCAGCCGATCGTGGACTTCATTACGGCTGCCGCCCATCATCCTGAAGTGCTTGCCATTAAACAGACGCTTTACAGAGTCAGCGGAGATTCCCCGATTATTAAAGCACTGCTCGAGGCAGCTGATAACGGCAAGCAGGTTACGGTACTCGTAGAACTTAAAGCGCGCTTTGATGAAGAAAACAACATTATCTGGGCAAAAAAACTGGAAAAAGCCGGCGCTCACGTTATTTTCGGGGTCAGCGGCTTAAAAACACACAGCAAAATTACGCTTGTAGTGAAAGAGCATAAAGGAAAAATTAAACGCTATGTTCATTTGGGTACGGGAAATTATAACGATTCGACCGCTAAACTGTATACTGACATGGGAATTCTTACGATGAACACTTCTTTTGGAGAGGACGCGACGAATTTCTTTAATCATATCAGCGGGTTTACAAAAAAGCCGAAATGGAATCAGATATCCACGGCGCCGACGGACCTGCGTGATGACCTTCTTTCTTTAATCGACCAGGAAATCGCCTACCAGAAAAAGCACGGCGACGGTCGTATTATCGCTAAGATGAATTCATTAACGGATAAGCCGCTTATCCTGAAACTGTATGAAGCTTCAGCAGCCGGCGTTAAAATCGACCTGATTATCCGGGGTATCTGCTGCTTAAAGCCCGGCATAAAAGGCGTCAGTGAAAATATTTATGTTATCAGCATCATTGGTAGGTTTCTGGAGCATTCCCGTATCTTCTTTTTCCATTCCCATAAAGAAGAAAAAATGTACTTATCATCGGCCGACTGGATGACAAGGAATATGGATAAGCGCATCGAAATTATGTTTCCCGTTTTTTCGCCCCCTATAAAAAAACGGTTGAAGAAAATCCTTGAAACGTATTTAAAAGACAACGTAAAAGCAAGGTACCAGGATAATACCGGCACCTATCATTATGTTAAATCAGATCATAAAGCCGTGAACAGCCAGCTTGTATTTCATGACTGGGCCTCACGCTTTGTTGATTCAGATGGAGAGTAAATATGTTATAACAAAAGGACCCCGGCTTCCTGCCGGGGTCCTTTTTAGATTGTCGAGAAATCACTCCATCAAGTATATCTATACAGGATCTGAATTCTTTAGAACGTCTGTCAACAATGAAGCAAAAAACAGGGGGAGACTCCTGCAGAACAGCCATCGGCGAAGATAAAGAGGACGATTTTTTCCTCTTTAGCTGAGACATGGCCTGCGGAAAGCGACCCCGTACAGTTTTTTTATAAAAATACGTGTTTTCTGCCTTTTTCAACAGCCTGAAAAAAAGCCCCGACTGTTCTGCCGGGGTCCTTTTGTTCATTTATTCCGTGGCGACCAGCTCCTGGCCTTCTGCTTTTTCCTGTATTTCCACGGCGTACCAGCTTTTGGCATCACCGTTTTCTTTCATGTAGGCATTCATTCCTGCTACACCCCGGTGGTAGGCCGTTAAGGCTTTATTCCAGTCTCCATCATATTTGTTGTGCAGATAATCAAGATACTCTACCGATAACCGCATGGAATAATACGGATTGTAGAGAAATTCTTTTTCATAATCGATGTCTGCCATGTCTGCAATCCATGGTCCGGTGTTGGTCATGAATTGTGCCATTCCATAGGCCCGGCCGTATTTCGTTTCCGGCCCTACGAGATCAGGATCAAACGTTTCGCCTGTCTCTACACTGAGCAGTTCGTATACAATGGCCGGGTCAATGTCTTTATTATGTGCATGATAAGACATAAATACGCCCCAGTCTTTTTTGAACAGCCCATCGCTTTTTTCATAAAAGTCTTCCGCTTCATCTTCCGCTTCTTTCAACTCATGATACGTTATTTCACTGCTGATCGGCTGGATTTCCTCCGGATATAATTCTTCTGCTTCCATTTTTTCTGCACGTTCCAGCTCTTCCTGCTTTTCATCCAATACGTCTAAATGCTGATGAACCTGCTCTTTTTCTATTCCACTGAGCATGAACAAAAATGGGATCGCCAGTATCGAAAATTCACTCGTTACATTCACGGTAAAGTCCCCCTGTTTTTCGCCTTGCTGCTTGTAGGCTTCGGTTTTTTTCTCACGTTATAAGGTTTTACCGGAACTTACGCAAAAAGTCAAGGGGGCCGCAGCGGCCTTCCTTGACTCCCATTTTTCTTTATATGCGTGTTACGTATACTGTCCCAGGACTTCGTCTTTTAAATTTTCATTGAAAGTCTGTTCGGATAACATTTGAATTTCATGATGGTACGGCGGTTTTTTATCCTTTTTTTCTTCACCGATATACGGTGTTTCCAAAATCTTTGGAACGTCTTTAAATCTCTCGTGGTGAACAATTCGATTCAAGGCTTCGAAGCCAATATAGCCAAAGCCGATATTTTCATGACGGTCCTTATGGGCCCCAACATCATTTTTACTGTCGTTAATATGGAGCACCTTTAAACGATCCAGCCCAATCAGGCGGTCAAATGACTCCAGTACGCCGTCAAGGTCATTGATAATATCATAACCGGCATCATGCACGTGACATGTGTCAAAGCAGACGGATAGCTTATCATTATGATGAACCCCGTCAAAAATAGCAGCGAGCTCTTCGAACGTTCTTCCACATTCCGAACCTTTGCCGGCCATTGTTTCAAGCGCTATCTGCACGTTCTGCTCCGGGACAATAACTTCGTTGAGTCCTTCGATAATCTTCTTGATTCCTTCATCCGGTCCTGCTCCGACATGGGCACCCGGGTGCAGCACAATTTGTTTTGCACCGAGTGCTTCGGTCCGCTGGATTTCAGACGTTAGAAAATCAACGCCGAGCTGGAACGTTTCCGGCTTTGTCGTGTTGCCGATATTAATAATATAAGGTGCGTGCACGACTACTTCCTTAATACCGTTTTCCCGCATGTGCCTGGTGCCTTCTTCAATCTGCAGGTCTTCAATCGCTTTACGGCGGGTATTCTGCGGAGCGCCTGTGTAAATCATCATAGCCGTAGCATTATAAGAGGCGGCTTCTTCACTCGAACCGAGCAGCATTTTCTTGCCGCTCATGGAAACATGGGATCCTAGTAGCATGTGGGGTTTTCTCCTTTATCAGCGCTTATCTTTGCGTTTATTTAATCTTTTCTCACGGCTCTGCTGATGGCTGAGCTCCTGCTGGGCTTTTTTCTTGTAGCCCGGTTTTACGTTTTTCGGTTTTGGTTTTTTAGGCAGTGCCTTCTGGTCCTGCTTTTTAGATGCGGCACGGAAACTTTTCCGGTCCACTGTTTTTACGAACTCCCCTTTGCGAAGCTCGACCAATTCACACTTTATACCTTTCTTTTCAAGCTTTTGAAGAGAGGCCAGCTCATCTTTTTCGATAAGGGTATAAGCTTCTCCGCTCAAACCGGCACGTCCCGAACGGCCGATACGGTGGACATAATATTCCAAATCGGTAGGCAGGGTGTGGTTAATAATGTGCGTAATACCCGGAATATCCACTCCGCGTGCTGCCAGATCGGTAGCCACTAAATACTGGATTTCCAAACTGTGCACCCGGCGCATAACCTGTTTTCTTTCTCTCGGAGACAGTCCTCCGTGAAGAACGTCTGCATTCAATCCCTTTTCAAGGAAAGCCGCATGCACTTCATCTGCTTCTTCTTTCTTATTGGCAAATACAATTGCTAAATAAGGCTGAATCGAGGAAGCGATACGTACCGTTTCTTCTGTGCGGTCCTTATGCTTAAGCGGTAGAAAGTAGTGATTGATTTCTCTTGGTGCGGCTGACTTGGGGTCAACGTGCACGTGTTTTGGATTGGTCATATACTTTTTCAAAAATGGCTGCAGCGACTCTGGAATGGTAGCGGAAAAGACCATCATCTGCAGGCTGTCCGGCATTAATGCGGCGACTGGATCGATGTCTTCAATAAATCCCATATCAAGCATTTGGTCCGCTTCATCAATAACGAGCATCTTTACGCGGTGAATATCGATGGACTGGGTTTTCACCATATCCCGTAACCGTCCCGGAGAAGCGACGATAATATGAGGAGTATTCTGGAGCTTTTCGATATCACGTTTACGATCGGACCCTCCAACGACACGCTGGGAAGTAATCATTCGGTCTTCCGGCTGTTCGGCAAGCAGTCCTTTTAGAACTTTATTAATCTGTTCCACCAGCTCTCTGGTTGGGGCAGTAATAACGGCCTGGACTTCTTTTACTTCCGGCTCTATTCTTGCTATGATGGGGAGCAGAAATGCCAGGGTTTTCCCGGATCCCGTCTGGGACTGCCCAATGACATCCTTACCATTTATAACAGCTGGAATCAGCCTTTCCTGAATGTCTGTAGGAGAATTTAATTTCTGTTTCTCCAGTGCCTCTATTAGAAAAGCAGGCAGTTTGTATTGCTCAAAAGCTTTCATATTCATGTTTGTTCCTCCGTCTTTGATTACCCTGTGGGTATCCTATTGAACCGACCCCTATTTTATCACAAACTGCGCTTCTTCACAGGGTTCCTGTCCATATTCTCCACTTCGTCCTGCTTTTCATTTTATAAGGAAGCTAGTATACTATAAGGGACATGCTAAATGCATGCAGAACCCGTCCCGGTATAACAGCCGGGACAGGATAACGGAAGTATGTTTCAGAGGAGGCAGTTATGGAAGTATTAAAAATTTCACCCCGCGGTTATTGCTACGGAGTGGTTGACGCGATGGTAATGGCACGACAGGCTGCAAGCAACCTGGACCTGCCGCGCCCCATCTATATCCTGGGAATGATCGTTCACAACAAGCACGTTACAGATGCATTTGAAGAAGATGGTATCATTTCACTCGACGGAGAAAACCGTGTGGACATTCTAAAGCAGGTAGATCACGGTACCGTCATTTTCACAGCTCACGGCGTCTCACCTGAAGTACGCCAAATTGCACAGGAAAGAGGGCTTACAACTGTCGATGCCACCTGCCCTGATGTTACAAGAACGCATGACTTAATTCGTGCCAAGCGCGATGAAGGCTTCGATATTATCTATGTAGGCAAAAAGGGGCACCCCGAGCCTGAAGGAGCCATCGGCGTGGCACCTGACGTCGTTCACCTTGTGGAGACGCTTGATGATGTAGAAAATCTCAACATCCAATCAGATAAAATCATTATTACCAATCAGACGACGATGAGTCAGTGGGACGTTTCCGACATTATGAATCGTGCGATGGAAAAGTATCCAAAAGCTTCGATTCACAATGAAATCTGCATGGCAACGCAGGTCCGTCAGGAAGCCGTTGCTGAACAGGCCAGCCAGACGGAACTTGTGCTCGTAGTCGGAGACCCGAAAAGTAACAACTCCAACCGTCTTGCCCAGGTTTCCGAACAGATTGCCAATACCCCGGCTCATCGTATTTCTGACATCAGCGAACTGCAGCTGAGCTGGCTTCACGGCATTAAAAAGATCGGTGTTACATCCGGTGCATCCACCCCTACACCTATTACGAAAGAAGTAATTACCTTCTTACAGCAGTACGACGAAAACGATCCAACTACTTGGAAAACAGAGAAAAAAGTAGAAGGATCAAAAATCCTTCCTAAAGTGAAAGCGAAAAAATAAAGAGGCCATGCCGGCCTCTTTTTTTATATGAATAAAAACGGCTCCGTCGATGCTTCGGAAGCTATCCATTCAACACCCTCTATACGATTATCGTCTAACTTCTCCATATAACGCTTTGTACCGGTTTTCATGATTTTTTCGACATTGTGTCCCGGATCTATCATACTGAGCCCGTCTAACATCGCGTCCTGGGCGGTATGATAATAAATATCCCCGGTTAAATAAATATCGGCGTTCTTAAGAAGAGCCTGCTTCCAGTACTTATTTCCGTCCCCGCCCAGAAGTGCCACTCTCCGGACTTTTTTATTCCGGTCTCCTACTACACGCACTGCCGGCACCTCAAACTGCTGCTTTACATAGTCAGCAAAAGTTCCTATGGTCATCTCTTCCTGCAGTAGACCTACTCTGCCCAGCCCCAGTTCCCTGCCTTTTACATCTAACGAATAAACGTCATAGGCCGGCTCTTCATAAGGGTGGGCATCAAGCATAGCCTGCTTGACCCGGCTTAATTTCCCTTCAGGTACGATCGTTTCGATCCGCATTTCTTTTACATATTCCTGACGGCCGGACTCTCCAATAAATGGATCTGCATCAGCTGCCGGCATGAACGTCCCTGTGCCTTCCACAAAAAAGCTGCAGTGGCTGTATTCTCCCAAACTGCCGGCTCCCGCATCGCCGATGGCTTTACGAACAACGTCCGTATGGGACTCAGGAGAAAACACGACAATTTTTTTCATTTTTTCCGTCTGGGTTGGCGCCAGCACTTCCACACTTTGGAGACCCAAAGCATCTGCCATCATATCGTTTACTCCTCCAGGCGCAATATCCAGATTCGTGTGTGCGGCGTATACAGCAATATTGTTCTTTATACATTTTTCAATCAGCGGTCCCTGACCATAATCCGTATCAATTTCTGTAAGGGGACGAAATATGAGGGGATGATGCGCAATAATCAGCTCTGCTCCTGCAGAGATAGCTTCTTCGATCACCTCATTTGTGACGTCCAATGCAACCAGCACCCTGCTTACCGGTTTATGAAGCGTACCGAGCATCAGCCCCACCCGATCTCCTTCGACCGCATAAGCACGCGGGGACCATTCTTCAAATACATCAATAATTGTGCGGCCATTTACTTCTTGTGTCATGAAAATACCTCCTTATACCAATCCTGTTTTTCCTGCAGGAGTTTCTTTTTACTTTGAACATGTTCTTTGCTTTCAGCTTTATCTATCTGCCTGCTGATAGATTCCCAATTTTCTTTTTCCCTTTTCCACTGGTTTATAAAAGCCGTTTCTTTTTTTTCAGCAAGAAATGGGCCGAACAACAACGCCGCTCCCCGGCTTATACCTGCCTGCCTGTATGGCTTTTCGGGGTCTCCCTTTTTAGCAGCAAGAATTTCATAGTACTGATTTTCTTCTTCAATCATGCATTCATCCGTAAGCTCCCAGTTGTTGGCCAAAAGCCACTTCCGGACTTCCACAGCTGCTACATTCGGCTGAAGCACAAGCTGGGAAGGCAGTTCATTTATCAGCTCTCTGCCCTCTTCGAGAATGGAAACAATTAACGGGCCTCCCATTCCGGCTATCATGATCGTATCGATGTTGTCCTCTTTTTCCAGCACGGAAACGCCGCTTCCCATGCGAAGTTCAATTTGGTCTTCCATCTCATACTTTTGAATATTTGTTCTGGCTGCTGCAAGCGGCCCTTCACGCAGATCAGCAGCAACGGCTTTTCTGGATTTGTTCTGCCGGCATAAATAAATCGGCAGGATACCGTGATCGGTTCCGATATCTGCTACGTCAGCGTCCTGTTCTACCAATGCCGCAATCGCAGCAAGCCTTTTAGAGATTGTTATATTTATCATATCGGCTTTCCTTTCTATGTATAGGTCCTTCGTTATCGTACCATATCCGCCTCTTTTCTCCGCACAAAAAAACAAAAAGAAGGCTTCCCCTCTTTTTGTTTTATTCTTCTAGCGACATTAAGTACTCTGCTATTGCATCGCCTTCTTCGGCATTGGCTGCAATTCCGCCGGGCATGCTTCCGATGCCTTCCTGGGCAATAGTAGAAAGCTCTTCAGCTGAAAAATTGGACCCTGCATCATTGATAGCCGGGTACTCTCCCTGGCCTTCCAAGTTCTCGCCATGGCAGGAGATACAGTTTTCAGCGACCAGCTCTTCACCGTAAGCTACTGGATCTTCATCAATGGAAGCTTCTCCCGTTTCTTCTGCTTCTCTTTCTGCCTGCTGGTTCAATCCAATAAAAGATAGACCCAGTGTTAAAAGGAGACCAACAACAGCGATTAATAAAAATGGAATAAGCGGTTTTCTTTTCACACACTCTCCCCCTCTTCACTATGTATCAAATCATGTATACGTATTCTTTTTTATTTTACTTTATATTGAACAATTAAAAAAGGCTAAAACCAATATTTATGAGAGCGAATACATAAAGAAGGGAGAGGCTGCTGAAAAAGCAGCCCCTCTTTCAAAAAAACCTCACTGTCCTATTTGACTTATTCTTCAGTTTCCAGCCATTCATCGACTGTATCACGGTTTTCATCAATCCATTTTTGGGAGGCTTCTTCGGCTTCCATATCATTTTGCGCCACATCGAGCATTACCTGGTTCATATCTTCGGCTGTCCAATAGAAGTTATCAAGAATTTGATAGGCTTCCGGATTGTCTTCTTCCAACCCTTCTCTGACCATCGTCCGTATTTCACCGTCTGCTTCAAATACGCCTTCAGGATCTTCCAGGAATTTCAAATCGTACGTATTAAATTTCCAATGCGGCTGCCAGGCTGTTACGATTACCGGCTCTTCGTTATTGATCTTACCACCCAGTTCAGATGTCATGGCTGCGTCCGTACTCGCTAACAGCTCAATATCGAGGTCGTATACTTCCAGTGCCTCTTCTGTTGCCAGCATAATGCCCGCGCCGGCATCAATTCCGGTAATATGTTCTGCTGTGTCTGCTGTTATGTCTTCAATACTATCAATGTCCATGTATTCAGGTACGGCAAGCCCTGTTTTGTTTCCTTCCAGATTTGGTCCAAGATCCACCATCTCATCTCCGTAACGCTCGTACTCTGCGTCCATATCCGTTGGAAGCCAGGCTGCTACAAAACCATCGGCATCTCCATTAGCAACACTGCTCCACATTGGCGATTGGTCTACCTGTGTTAACGTTACGTCCTGACCGGCTTCTTCCAACACAAGTTTAATTACATTGGATGAAGCAATCTCTGATTCCCATGCCACGTAGGTTAAATTGACTTCACCGCCGCCTTCTTCTGACCCCTCTGACTCTTCACTTCCTCCGCCGCAGGCGGCCAGGCCTATTGTTAATCCACCTGCTATTGATAACCCGGCTGTTTTTTTCCACATGCTGTTCATCTAAATCCCCCTTTATTAAATTCAATAAATTAAAAATAAATTTAATTTTTAATGCAAAAATAAAAGCAAGAACCGTTATGCTTTCCCCTTTTTTCTCTGCAATAAAGTAATTGTCTCTTTTATCATACGTGATTTAGTCGAAAAGTCAAAAAAATATATAAGTTTTCATTAAAAAAAGCCGCCGGATCGGCGGCTTTACAGATATTTATTTAATCAAGAAAATCTTTCAAACGCTTACTCCGACTTGGGTGGCGGAGCTTCCGAAGAGCTTTTGCTTCAATTTGGCGGATTCTTTCTCTCGTTACACCAAATACTTTACCCACTTCTTCAAGCGTTCTTGTACGCCCATCATCCAGTCCAAAACGTAGACGAAGAACGTTTTCTTCACGATCTGTCAGCGTATCAAGTACATCTTCAAGCTGTTCTTTGAGAAGTTCATATGCTGCAGCATCAGATGGAGCCAATGCTTCCTGATCTTCAATAAAGTCGCCGAGATGGGAATCGTCTTCTTCACCAATTGGTGTTTCAAGAGAAACCGGCTCCTGGGCAATCTTTAAAATTTCTCTTACCTTATCCGGTGTTAAGTCCATTTCTTTGGATACTTCCTCCGGAGAAGGCTCGCGTCCAAGGTCTTGTAGAAGCTGACGCTGGACACGGATCAGTTTATTGATCGTTTCCACCATATGCACAGGAATCCGAATCGTTCTCGCCTGGTCGGCAATCGCGCGTGTAATAGCCTGTCTGATCCACCATGTAGCATAGGTACTGAATTTATACCCTTTGTTGTAGTCAAACTTTTCAACGGCTTTGATCAGCCCCATATTGCCTTCCTGAATTAAATCGAGAAAGAGCATGCCGCGTCCAACATAACGCTTGGCAATAGAAACAACAAGACGGAGGTTTGCTTCTGCAAGTCTGCGCTTGGCTTCCTCGTCTCCTTCTTCAATAAGCTTCGCCAGGGACACTTCTTCTTTCGCAGAAAGCAGGTGCACGCGTCCTATTTCTTTTAAATACATACGAACGGGATCATTAATCTTAATGCCCGGAGGAACGCTCAGGTCATTGAGGTCGAGTTCTTCCTCTTTAGCTACACGATCCATGCTTGGAACAACTTCTTCCCCTTCGTTGAGAATATCTACTCCCTGCTCGCCGAGGTATTCAAAAAATTCATCCATTTGCTCTGAATCCTGCTCATAAGGGGCAAGCTTCTCAGAAATTTCCGCATAGGATAAATTTCCACGTTTTTTACCTGCTTCTAGTAATTGTTCTTTTACTTGATCGATGGACATATCGCCTTCCGCCAATGGGCGGATCGGTTTCTCAGCCATTCGATCCCCTCCTTCCGTTCATCTCATTAATTCCATTATTTATCTCTATTGTTCATTATTCTAATGCAGTTAGAATTTGATTCTAGCATATCTCTGCCAGTGGATTCCAATAAACTGCCTGCAAAAAAATAGGGCTATTTTCCTTTATGGAGAGAGAGGAATAGCCTGGAAGAACCGCTGTTATAATCCTGATGATTTACGAAGCTCCAACAGCTCCATAGCAAGCCTGAGGGCAGTTTCATAATCTTTTCTTTGTTCTGCTTCTTTGATCTTTCGTTCTTTCTCTTTAACCAATACCCTTTCCGGGTATCTCTTAATCTGATAGACATAGTCAGACATTTCATTTTCCGATAAATCAGCCTGAATGTCAAGCAATGATATCTCCGATACAATATTTCTAAGTTCCCCGTCTTCTAAATAGGATAAAAATTCACCGGCATCCGGGTCATTTCCTTCAGCATAATAAGCATAGAGGTGGGCCGCTATTGCCATATGAGCATCAAAGTTAAATTCTCCCCCAAGTACTTCCTGCACCCGAAACGCGGTGTTCTGATCCTGCAGCATATGGGCGATTAACTGCTTTTCTGCGTTCATATAGGCCGGAAGCAGCTGATTCTTCTTATAAGAGTTGGGTTCCGGCATCGGCGCCGGCGGCGGTTCTTCCATATACGAAGATGGAGGCCGGTTTGGTTCCCGGCGAACCTTGGTGAGCCGGTCTTTTTCTTCATTCAGTGCATCGAGAGATAAAGAAAATTCTTCTGCCAGCTGCCTCAAATAAATATCCTGCTCTACAGCACCAGGCAGTTTTACTATTTCCTTAATTACGGTTTCGACGTAAGCCAGTTTATCTCCTTCATTATTAAGGTTTTTATTTTTACGCAGGTATTTCATCTTAAAAGAAGTAATCGATACAGAAGAAGATAAGATATCCTTTTTAAATTTTTCGCTTCCGTGTTGTCTAATATAATCATCCGGGTCTACTTTATCAGGCAGCAGAGCTACCTGTACATTCACTTTTTCTTTTTCAAACAAAGCCGCTGCTTTCCAGGCCGCTTTCTGTCCGGCTTCATCTCCGTCATAGCATAAAAGAACCTGGTCTGTATTTCTTCTGATCCACTGTACCTGTCTTTCAGATAAAGAAGTCCCCAGTGCGGCCACGCCGTTGGTTATTCCTGCACCCGCTGCTGCAATAACATCTGCATAGCCTTCAAAAAGAACAGCCTGGTTTTTTTTACGTATTGGACCACGGGCCAAATGAATACCATAGAGTGATTCATGTTTTAAAAAGATGGAGGTTTCCGGTGAATTTAAATATTTCGGTTCCTGTTCGCCAAGGGACCTGCCCCCGAACGCCTTCACTTTTCCTTTGGCGTTATGAATAGGAAACATAATCCGGTGCCGGAAACGATCATATACATCCCAGCTTGCTTCTCTTCTGAATAGAAGTCCCCCGTTCACCATTTCCTCTATATCAAACTCTCTTTTTTCAAGGAGCTCCTTGAGCATTCTCGGTTGATTGGGAGAATAGCCCAGCCGGAAGGTTTCCATCTGTTCCACCGTAACGCCTCTGTTCAGCAGGTATTCATATGCTTCTTTTCCCTGTTCGGTATTCATTAAAAGATGATGGTAATACCTTGCGGCAAGTTCATGCGCTTCCCACAGCGGACTGGCCTCTTCTTCTTTCTGATAAGCCGTCCCCGCCTGTTCCGGAAGCGGAATATTTGCTTTTCCGGCCAGTTTTTCAACTGCTTCTACAAAAGGGAGGTTTTCTTTTTCCATTACAAACGTAATGGCATTTCCTCCGGCCCCACAGCCAAAGCAGTGGTACAGTTGTTTATCTGATGATACCGTAAATGATGGGGTTTTCTCATTATGAAAAGGGCACAGCCCTGAATAGTGCTTACCTTGTTTTTTCAGGGAGACATAGTCACTGACTACATCAACTATATCCAGGGAGTCCCGGATTTCATTAATTGTTTGTTCAGGGATACGTTGTGCCATTTTCTATCCTCTTCCTTTACAAGCAGCCTATTGGGACATACCGCTGTGCCTTGCCTCCAGAAATGAGGCAAGTGACTCTTTAAACTGTTTTTTATCCGCTGCTTTTAACGGCGGCGGGCCCTTTTTCTTAAGCTTTCCCTGCTTAATCAGAAGGCCTTCATATCTTCCGGCAAGAAGCGTATCTATTTCTTCCTTTCGGAATACTCGTCCTTTCGGGGAAAGAACGGCCGCTCCTTTTTGCAGAAGCAGCGCAGCGAGGCCGTGATCCTGCGTGATCGCAATATCTTCTTTTTTCATATGGTTCATTATATACATGTCGACCGCTTCCGGGCCGCTGTCCACCATAACTGCTTTGGAATAATACGGTTTGGAGGAAACATGGTCGTAGCTGTGCACGAATAATGAAGGGATCTGCCGGGCTTGTGCAAGTGCATCAATTTCTTCTTTGACAGGGCAGGCATCTGCATCCGTATAAATTATAATAGGTACCGCCTCCGCTGTGAATGTGAAACAACTGCCGGCGTCTGATAGTACGGCAGCAGTTGTTTATTATTTTTGAAACATATTGGAAATTAAATTAGCAGTTTCTTCTACTGCTTTATTGGATACGTCGATCACTGTACAGCCGATTTTGTCCATTATTTTCTCTGAGTAAACAAGTTCCTGATTAATACGGTCCAGGCTTGCATAGCTTGCTTCCGGTCGAAGACCAAGTGCTTTCAATCGTTCGGCCCGGATATTGTTAAGCTTTTCCGGACTGATTCGCAGGCCGATACATTTTTCCGCCGGAATCTTATAAAGCTCTTCCGGAGGCTCAACTTCAGGGACTAAAGGCACATTTGCCACCTTAAGCCTTTTGTGGGCCAGATACTGCGACAGTGGGGTTTTTGAAGTTCGGGATACACCTACAAGCACAATATCGGCTTTCATGATGCCGCGTGGATCTCTTCCATCATCATATTTCACTGCAAATTCGATCGCTTCCACTTTGCGGAAATAATCTTCATCCAGGCGGTAAACCAGCCCCGGTTCATACTTTGGCTGCGTATTTGTCATGTTCACCATTTTATCGAGCATCGGGCCGATAATATCCACTGTCTCTACTCCGGCTTCTGCAGCGCGCTCCAGTAAGTATTGATTTTTATCGGGAATCACTAAAGTGAACGCAATCATCGCATGTGCTTCTCTTGCCAGTTCAATTACTTCATCAATAGTGCCCTCATCTTCTACGTAGGGAATCCGGCGTATTTCCATTCCTTTTTCCCCAAATTGGCTGGCTGCAGCCTTTACTACAAGCTCAGCCGTTTCTCCAACGGAATCAGACACTACATAAACGATTGGTCTTGGTTTTGTTTTTACCATAGTTCCTCCCTTTCCAGATGCCTCCGTACGTTCGTCACATGTCGTCATGGGCCAGATCAACAAGAAGTTTTGTAATGTTTGTTTTTGTTACTCTTCCTGTCACTTCCATTTCCCCATTTTTCTGGTCCTTTACAACAGGAAGTGCATCAATTTGTTTTTCGATCAGCTTGCTGGCTACTTCTATAATTAAATCATCTTTGCTGCAGACCGTTATATTAGGCATTCTTGTCATAATAATGCTTACCGGCATTGCTTCGAGCTCCTGCTTGCCGATACTGGCACGCAGCAGATCTTTTCTGGAGAGCACCCCGACTAAAGAGGACTTCCCATTAACAACAAAGAGCGTTCCCACATCTTCAAGAAACATGGTTACGATCGCATCATACACAGAGCTTGCATCGTTTACGACAACGGGTATGGATTGATATTCGTTTACCGTAATCTGCCTGATTTTTTCATTAAGCAGCTGCGTGCCTGTTTTCCCTGTATAAAAATAGCCGACTCTCGGCCTAGCATCGAGATACCCGGACATTGTAAGAATCGCCAGATCGGGCCGGAGAGTTGCTCTCGTAAGAGAGAGCTTGTCTGCAATATGCTCTCCGGTAATGGGCCCTTCTGCTTTTACAATATCTACTATAAATTCTTGTCTTTTTGTTAATTGAATGGTCAACACCGCCTTCATAACATACGACATGCTATGTTAGTCTATCTTTTATTATATCTTATCGGACCGGCGCTGACTATGCAGACTTCTTAGCGTGCCGCCTCGGTAAACACAAGAAATCTGAAATCTGCAAAGGTCTGGATGAGCCCGGCAATCTGCACCATCTGTGCAAGACGGTTCTGTTTAACTGCCTCGTCTTCGCTCATTACCATAACGTGCTCAAAATAATCATTTATGGCAGGGGAAAGCTTTTCCAGCTCCTGCAGTGCGGCTTCCATTTGGTTTTCCTGCAGCAGGGACGGAAGAGTAGACGCCAGTTCTTCATGGGCTTTCATCAGCTGTTTTTCCTGGTCGTTTTCCATTAAGTCTCTTTGCACCGAAACCGCTTCTGTAGACGCCTTTTTTGAAATGTTCGTTATACGGCTTAATGCTTCCACCGTTTCTTTAAAGGACGCTTTATTTTTCTGCGCCTGCAGGAACTCCGCTTTGTTTACTAAAATATACATATAGCCTATGTCTCCCTGTAGAAGAGCATCGCAGACATCATGGCTGATCGAACGATCCAGCAGAAGGTTACGGATCCGCTGTTTGAAGAACTCCTGAAGTTCCACAGCAAGCTCCTCTTCCGGACGCTTCAGTACGCCTGCTTTTGCAGCCAGTTCCATCGTCTGCTGAATCATCCCCTCTATCGTAACCGGAAGCTCCTGAGCCAGCATAATCGCAACGGCTCCTGCCGCCTGTCTTCTAATACCATTGGGATCCTGCGACCCTGAAGGGACCGCTCCAATACCAAACGCTGTGACGACCGTATCCATTTTATCAGCGAGTCCAATCACCGCCGCCTCTTTTGAGGAAGGTGTCATATCTCCTGCAAAACGCGGCAGATAGTGCTCTCTTATCGCGCCTGCCACGGTTTCATTCTCTCCAGCAAGCAGCGCATACTTTTCGCCGACAATACCTTGAAGCTCTGTAAACTCATCCACCATAAGGGTGACCAGATCAAACTTGGATAACAACGCTCCACGTTTAATGTTTTCCTGTGCTTCATCCGACAGGCTGATCTTTTTTGCCACAGCCAGGCTCAGTCCTTGAATGCGTCGTACTTTATCCCCTATCGTACCAAGATTTTCCTGATATACAATATTGTCGAGCTTTGCCGCTGCCTGCTCGGGAGGAAGTTTCTGATCTTCTTCGTAGAAGAATCTGCCGTCGGCAAGCCGGGCCCGCAGCACTTTCTCATTTCCTTTTCGAACGTTTTCAATATGCTCTGTATTTCCATTACGTACGGTTACAAAATTAGGAAGCAGCTGGGCATTTTCGTCCTCTACCGGAAAGTAGCGCTGGTGCTCTCTCATAGAAGTAATCAGTACTTCCTGGGGAAGCTCCAGGTAGGAGGCATCAAATGCGCCCGACAAAGCGGTCGGATACTCCACCAGGTTGTTTATTTCTTCAAGCAGGTCTTCGTTTATAGGTACAAGCCAGTTTTCTTTTTCTTCAATCTCGGCAATCTGCTTACGGATCATTTCTTTTCGTTCGGACGGTTCTGCGACGACCCATTCTTTTTCAAGGACAGCTTCATACGCAGCCGGGCTTTCAATCACTGCATTAGCTCCAAGAAAACGATGGCCTCTCGTTTCACGGCCTGCCTGAACTCCTGCCATCTCCACAGGAATCACATCTGTACCGTACAAAGAAACAATCCACTGTACCGGCCGTACGTAGCGCATGGAGTGGCTTCCCCACTTCATGCTTTTTGGAAATGTCATCTTGGATGCTTCTGTCCCGAGTTCCGGAAGAAGTTCAGCCGTTGGTCGTCCCCTTTCTTCTTTTTTAGCAAATACATACTCTACATCTTTAACGGATTCGATATACAAATCATCTTCAGACAGGCCCTGGCCTCTCGCAAAACCGACAGCCGCCTTCGTCCAGGATCCATCCTCTGCCTGGGCAATCCGGCGTGCGGGCCCTTTTTTCGTTTCTACAATATCTTCCTGTGAATCTGCTGCCCCTTCAATACGGACCGCAAGCCTTCTTGGGGTGGAAAATACGGCAATAGCTTGATAGGCAATTCTTTTTTCCTTCAGCCATGCCGCTGTTCTGCTTTCCAGCTGCAGCATAGCATCTGTTACAAAGCGGGCCGGCATTTCTTCGAGGCCGATTTCCAGTAAATAGTCTTTATTCGCCATGGGAAGACTCCTCCTTTTCGTTAAGCAGCGGAAACTGCAGACGCTCTCTTTCCTGATAATAAGATGTGGCACATTTTCTGGCCAGACGCCTGACCCGACCGATATAGCCGGCTCTTTCCGTTACGCTGATGGCGCCTCCTGCATCGAGCAGGTTAAAGGTATGGGAGCACTTGAGCACGTAATCATATGCGGGAAAGACAAGCGCCTCTTCAAGGGCTCTTGCTGCTTCTTTTTCGTACGTATCAAATTCTTTAAAAAGCATTGCTGCATCTGCTACTTCAAACGCATATTTGGAATGCTCGTATTCCGGCTGTTTGAAAATATCTCCGTATAAAAAGCCGTCCACCCATGTAAGATCAAAGACGTTTTCCTTGTCCTGGATATAGGAAGCCAGTCTTTCGATGCCGTACGTAATTTCGACAGCTACCGGACTTGCTTCCATCCCGCCAACCTGCTGAAAATAAGTAAACTGGGTAATTTCCATACCATCGAGCCAGACTTCCCAGCCCAGGCCCCAGGCGCTCAGCGTAGGCGCTTCCCAGTTATCCTCCACAAAGCGGATGTCATGCTCTTTCGGATCAATTCCGAGCTTTTCCAGACTTTCTAAGTACAGTTCCTGTATATTCGGTGGAGACGGCTTCATAATGACCTGAAACTGGTGGTGCTGGTACAAACGGTTGGGGTTCTCTCCGTAACGCCCATCAGCCGGACGTCTTGAAGGCTCCACGTATGCCACATTCCACGGCTCCGGGCCGATGCTTCTTAAAAAAGTCATTGGGTTCATCGTTCCCGCACCCTTTTCTACATCATAGGCCTGCATCAGAATGCAGTTTTGATCGGACCAAAATTTCTGAAGCGTTAAAATCATATCTTGAACGTTCATCTAATCCCTCCATTGAATAACTACTTTTTTTAAGCACATAAAAAACCGTCCCTATACCACATCTATGGTATAGGGACGGTTGTATGCTCCGCGGTTCCACCCTACTTGCTTTCTGCCGGACAGCAGAAAGCCGCTCTTCGTTTTATATGCTCCAGGATGCCTTCGTCTTCATAAACAGCGCAGCTTCCACTATCCTGCGCTCGCTGATTGTTTAGAGAAAGAGTACTATTTCCCTTCAATGCACTATTAAATGTAGTTGAATCATACTTAAATCCATACTTTCTGTCAAGTATCCTCCACAGGATTCCATTTTTCCATCTGCTCCATAAACCGCTTGGAGCGAAGGTAAAGGCCGGAATACTCTTCGTAGTAGGTATCCATGACCTGACGGAGTTCTTTTTTGGTTTCCGGTTTCAGCGTAATGCTGCCGAGACGCTTTAAATCCAGATAGTAAAAGGTACGCAGCAGCTGGATCGCTTTTGGGCTGATATCCATCCGGTATTCATCGCGGTGACTGCAGCGGTGGCAGAGAAACCCCGCTCCCCTGATGGAAAAGCTGAACGTCCCTTCTTTGTTTCCACAATTGATACATTGATCCAGCTGCGGCTTGATACCCGCTGCATCTGTCATTTTCAGTTCAAAAATCCGTATAAGCGTTTCGGCATCGTCGCCTTCTTCCACATGCTCGAGAATCTGCCAGAACAGTTCAAACAAAAAGGGATTCGTTTCCCGGTCGTTGGTCAGCTTATCAAGAAGCTCGGCTGCATATGCGATATAAGACGCTTTCCACAAATCTTCCCGAATGTGGCGGTAGGACTTAATAATATCTGCCTGATTGAGCGAACTCATGCCGGAGCTGCTGTAATAGAGAAAAATGCCGTAAACAAAAGGCTGGGCTGCCCCGGCGAGCCGGTTTTTTGGCTTTTTGGCTCCCTTTGCCATAACGGCCACTTTCCCGGCCTCTCTGGTGTACAATGTCAGCACTACATCCGCTTCTCCGTATGGAACGGTTCGAATCACTATTCCTTCAGCTTTTTTCAGCATGACATCGATCCTTTTTTACGTAACGTTAATAATCGTTCTGGTCATATCCATGTTCTTTAAGCTGGTAGGAGCTGTTTCTCCAATCTTTCTCTACTTTGGCATAGAGCTCCAGGTACACGTTGGAACCTAGCAGTTTCTGAATATCCTGCCTGGCCAGCTCGCCGATTTTTTTCAAAAGGGCACCCTGCTTTCCGATAATAATGCCTTTCTGTGAAGAGCGTTCGACGGCAATAACAGCCGATATATACACAGCCCCGCCTTTTCGTTCTTTCATTTCTTCTATAATAACGGCGACCGAATGAGGAATTTCATCGCGGGTTAACTGCAGCACCTTTTCCCGGATTAATTCGCTTACGATAAAACGCTCGGGATGATCTGTAATTTCATCTTCCGGATAGTAAGCAGGACCTTCTTCCATGTACTCGAGAATCTGCTCCATCATTGTCTCTACGTTATTGCCTTTTAAAGCAGATACCGGCACTATCTCGGCAAAATCATATAAATGACGGTACTTTTCGATTACCTGCATAACCTGTTCCGGTGTCATTTCATCAATTTTATTTACAATAAGAAATACCGGCGTTGATGTTTCTTTTAATTTATTAATAATGTATTCTTCACCGGGACCGTACTTCTCTGTAGCATCAATCAAATAAAGAATAATATCTACTTCTCTAAGTGTTTCTGTTGCCATCCGCACCATGTAATCTCCAAGCTTGTGCTTAGGCTTATGAATGCCTGGGGTATCAATAAAAATAATCTGGGAATGTTCGTCCGTGTAAAACCCCTGAATTTTGTTTCTTGTTGTCTGCGGCTTATCGCTCATGATCGCAATTTTTTGGCCGATCACATGATTTAACAGAGTGGACTTGCCGGCGTTCGGCCGGCCGATTAATGCAGCAAACCCTGATTTAAATACGTTGTCTGTCATCTCATATCTCCTGCCTGAAAAGCTCCCGGCAGAAGCTCCTGCATCGTAGTTTTCACTATATTTCCTTTTAAATTGCTTAAAATAATGACAGCTTCCGGTGCCATAAATTCGGAGAGAACCTGTCTGCATGCACCGCACGGGGCAACAGCAGCCTCTGTATCAGCTACAATGGCAATCTCTTCAATATCCTTGTCTCCACTGCTGACTGCTTTGAAAACCGCTGTACGTTCAGCACAGTTGGTTAACCCGTAAGATGCATTTTCTACATTGCATCCCGTATATACTGAGCCGCTTTTTGTTTTTAGGGCGGCTCCGACCTTAAATTGCGAATAAGGCACATGAGCGAATTCTCTTACCTGTTTTGCCTGTTCAATTAACGTTTCCATAAAATTCTCCTCTTACAGCCATGCGCTCAAAGGCTCTGCAAACAGCAGGACGCCAATAAGGACAGCTATTATTGTAAATATAAACACTCCGGCAGCCGCAGCATCTTTCGCTTTTTCAGCGAGGGGGTGATACTGCTCCGTAACCAGGTCAACCGTTTTCTCTATTGCTGTATTCAGCAGTTCAAGCGAAAGCACAATACCGATTGTAAGAAGCAGGACACTCCATTTCCATAATGGAAATGGAACGAGCAGGGCAAGCACGAATACTGCTGCGGCAGCTGCTAGATGATACTGCATGTTTGCCTCATTTTTTGCAGTTTCCTTCATTCCTCTGGCTGCGTACCGAAAAGATAACAGCAGCCGTTTCGTCCTGCGCTGCTTATTGCCGTTTAAGCCCATATTCCTGCAGTATCTCTTCCTGACGGGCAAACATTTCTTTTTCCTCCGAGTCACTGTCGTGCAGATAGCCAAGCAGATGAAGCAGGCCGTGTACTCCCAGGAAAGCAATCTCCCTCTCAAAAGAATGGCCGTACTCTTCTGCCTGCTCTACGGCACGTGGAAGGCTGATGACAATGTCACCCAGCAGATGCGGCACATCTTCGCCCTCCATAAAAGGTTCTTCATCGTCAAGTGCAAAGGAGATTACATCAGTAGGCTTATCTATTCCACGGTATTCTTTATTAATTTCCTGAATTGCTTCATTGGTCACAATCGTAACAGAAAGTTCTGCTTCCCCTTTGATTGCTTCCATCCCGGCTGCCAGTTGAAGTACTTCCTCTAGCAGCGTCAAGGACTGTTCGGATACTTCTGTTGTTTCGTCGTTAATATCGATTGTTACTGCCATAGCCTGCCTCCATTGTGTTTATAGTGTTTTCTTTGTTTCCACAGCATTCAGCTGCTTTTGCGGATCGGCTTCATCATATGCTTCTAAAATCTGCTGCACGAGCGTATGCCTTACTACATCGGTCGGCTTCAGGTAAATAAAGCCTATCGAATCGACGTTTTTTAAAATATTAATCGCCACCCGGAGACCGGACTGCTGGCCTTTAGGAAGATCAACTTGAGTCAGATCTCCATTCACCACCATTTTTGATCCAAAGCCCAGTCTCGTAATAAACATTTTAATTTGTTCTTTTGTTGTGTTCTGTGCTTCATCGAGAATGACAAAAGCATCTTCCAGCGTTCGGCCTCTCATATAGGCAAGGGGGGCCACTTCAATCGTTCCGCGCTCCAGTAAGCGGTTTGTATGCTCCAGGCCGAATACATCATGCAGGGCATCATACAGCGGCCTCAAGTACGGATCCACCTTTTCTTTTAAATCGCCCGGTAGAAATCCCAGGCTTTCTCCAGCTTCCACCGCAGGCCTTGTCAGTACAATGCGTTTTACACTGCCATCTTTAAGTGCATTCACTGCCATGACCACAGCAAGGTACGTTTTCCCTGTACCGGCAGGACCGATTCCAAAAACCATGTCGCGTCTGCGGATAGCATACACATATTCCTGCTGCCCTAATGTTTTAACAACAATAGGCTTCCCTTTTGTATTCACTGCAATTTTTTCCTGGTGAAGCGTGTTCAGCTGATCTATTTTATCTTCTTTGGATAATTGTATAGCATAGATTACATCTCTTTCTGTAATCTCTACGTTTTTTCTTAGAAGGTCAATTAACGAACCCATTACTTCCGATATCGTATCTGCATCTTTTTTTTCTCCGGAAATAATTAAGCTCTCTCCCCGTGTCACAATCGATACATTCAGCTTTTCTTCCAGCCGTTTTAAATGAATATCGTTGGGACCGAACAGCAGCTGTGCTTCGTTTGCATCTTTCACTTCTAAGGATAGTACATGCTTTTCTGCCAATATACTCATTCTCCTCGGATTTGTCGGCTGCACCGATTTAGTCTAGTTGCTTTCGTCTCTTCCCTACTTTACCATCCCTATCCCGCCCTTGCAAAGGGATGCACTGCTCTCTTCCACTTTTTTATAAAGGGCCGGCCGATCATAAAAAACGCAGCAAACAAAAAGAAACTGAGCCGCTGAGGGCTCAGTTTCCTATTTTCTTTTGGAATATATAGATGTTTGATGAGGTCTTTGAGAACGGGGTTTTCCCAAAATCTCCGCCCATATAATTCCGTTTTTTGCATCTTCATGTGATGGAGAAGAAAAAGAGGTCTTTAGTGAAGAACTTCCTGGCCTCTGTGAACTTCTCGTGCTATCCAATGCCTGGTTAAAAATAGGAGAGTTATCGTCAATAGGATTTTTCTCTGCCTCTGACCTCCGCTTTTTAGCCTGTTCCATTTTTTCATAATACTGAGCCGTCCGGCCGGCAGCAGGATCTGTTGTGCTCTCTCCCCGCACAAACTCCCCTTCTGCTTCTGGGACTGGTTTTGTAGGGCGTTCACCTGATGAAGATTGGCTGCCTCCCGGTTTTTCCTGCTGAAAGATTGACTCCCAGTCTATCTTACCGGGACCAGTCCGCTTCTGCTGGCCGCCACCGGGTCTGTTTTGTGAATTATCTCCTTCGGATCGCTGCTTGCTTCGATTCACAAGGGAAAAGATAGCCGCTCCCGCAATGAAGAGGAAAAACAAGTTACCAAGCAAAAACTCTATGAAAGCATCCATTGGCTGCCTCCTCTTTGTCTAATTCTAGCGGATTGGGCCAGAATCGTTATTGTCATCATTTAGATCTTTCTTTGTGCCTTTGCTGATAGAATCTCTCATGTCCGTATCTGCTTCTACGTTCTGGATATTCATGTAATCCATTACGCCGAGATTACCGGAACGAAGCGCTTCGGCCATAGCCATTGGTACTTCTGCCTCTGACTCAACCACTTTCGCGCGCATTTCTTCAACACGTGCACGCATTTCCTGTTCGTGTGCAACAGCCATTGCGCGGCGCTCTTCGGCTTTTGCCTGAGCGATCTTCTTGTCGGCTTCTGCCTGGTCTGTCTGAAGACCGGCACCGATGTTTTTACCAATATCAATATCTGCAATATCAATAGATAAAATTTCAAATGCAGTACCAGAGTCAAGTCCCTTACTAAGAACAGTCTGGGAAATGCTGTCCGGGTTTTCTAAAACGCCTTTATGGTCTTTGGAAGAACCGATAGTAGAAACAATACCTTCACCAACACGGGCAATGATCGTCTCTTCACCAGCACCACCAACAAGGCGGTCTATGTTTGCACGAACAGTGATACGTGCTTTTGCTTTCACTTCGATACCATCCATAGCAACACCGGCAATAAATGGCGTTTCAATTACTTTAGGGTTTACACTCATCTGTACAGCTTCGAGTACGTCACGTCCAGCGAGGTCAATTGCTGCACTCCGCTCAAATGTAAGCTCGATGTTCGCACGCTGAGCTGCGATTAAAGCGTTAACTACACGGTCTACGTTACCACCGGCAAGATAGTGGCCTTCTAATTTGTTTAAAGAAAGCTCCAGTCCTGCTTTGTCAGCTTTAATCATTGGGTTTACGATACGTGCAGGAATAACACGTCTTAATCTCATACCTACCAGTTGGAAAATGCCCACCTTTACTCCTGCTGCAAGTGCTGAAATCCAAAGCGCTACTGGTACGAATGTAAATAGAATGGCCAATGCAATTAATACAAGAGCCAATACAATAATAAGAGTCAAATCTACTGTCATGTGCCGCTTCCTCCTTTGAATGTGAACCTTAAATTTTTCTTACAATGATTCTTGTACCCTCTACTTTCACGATTCTGAGAGCCGATCCTTTTTCGATAAAGCCTCCCTCAGTCACCACATCAATGCGTTCCTCGTCTACTACCGCGGAGCCTGATGGATGAAGCGGGGTTAATGCCACTGCTTCCTTTTGGAGCAGATCATTTCTGTCACGATTGGAATAATATCCTTCTTCCTTTTTCATTGTATCTTTTAATACCAGCTTTTGCATAGGTCCTTTTTTTCCAAACATGACTATCATAATAATGCCGAGTACAACAGCCAGACCAATAGCTACTGCAAGGGATATGACAACATACGTGGTAGAAAAAGAAGCCAATATTAATCCGCCTGACATAGCGGCGATTCCAAGAAATCCAAAAATCCCAAATCCCGGAACGAACAATTCAATTAAAAGAAGTATCAAGCCGACGAGAAACAAAATGATAGATTCCATTCCCGCAAAGCCTGCGATAGAATGTCCAAAAAAGAACAATAACAGGGAACCAATACCCAAAATGCCCGGAATTCCAAAACCCGGTGTCAGCACAGCCATGATAAGGCCAATGCTTCCTACACTTAATAATATAGGAATAACGACTGGATTTGTGACAAATCGTGCAATCTGTTCTGCAAAGCTAACGCTGAGTTCTTCTACCTGGGCGCCTTCGAGCCCAAGCTGATTCAGAAGCTGCTCACGATCATCGCTTAAATAGTCGGCATATCCCACTTCCTCTGCTTCGGAGGGGGTTAAAGTAAGCAGAGACCCTTCTCCAGCTCTGTAATCCGGAAGGTCTACGGACGGATCAGCCATCGCTTCTGCATAAATGGGGTCTCTGTCCTGAGACTCTGCTGCATTCGTCATATTGGCAGTCCAGGCCGATTGGGCTTTATCTTCTGCTGCATTGCCCGCTCCATCAATAACCTGAGCTGCGCCCATTTCTGTTCCCGGCGCCATTGCAATCGTCTCCGCATTTAATGCGATAAAAGCACCGGCTGACATGGCCTCTTCTGTAACAAAAGCCGTAACCGGCATTGGGGCGTCGCTTACAATGCCTGCTATGTTACCTGCGGCATCAACAGCACCACCCGGTGTGTCTATTTCTAAAATCACATGAGTAGCTCCGGCCTCTTCTGCTTCCTCAAATGATCTTTCCAAAAATGATTCAAGCCCTCGTTCTACCGCCTGTTCTACAGGAATTACGTATACAAGATCACCCTCATCTGCCTGCGCGGCGAAAGGAAAGATTAAAAAGACAGCAGCACTTATGAAAAACATAAGAGAACGTATGAGAATAGCCCCCACCCCTCTTTCTTTTCTTTTACATATATACTCGCATTATTATGTACGCATACCAGCAGGTTACGTTTCAATTTCTTTAAACAAAATATAAACAAAGCCGGAGAATCATACAGAAAAAGCATGCCTCCTTCAATGGAAGACATGCTTTTAACTGCTGAAGAAACTTACGTGGAGAGAATCCTTTAGAAACAAAGCCTTTAGGCTAACGGTTCCCGCATCTCTTGCCCTATATTTTTAACAGAAAATGCCAGGGCATTTCTTCTAACACTTGTATTGCTTATTTTTGCCAGATTGGAACGCAAATTAGAATTTACGGCTTCTTGCCGCTTCACTCTTCTTCTTACGCTTAATGCTAGGCTTTTCATAATGCTTTCTCTTACGCACTTCAGCCAATGTTCCTTCTTTTGAAAGCGAACGCTTAAAACGGCGAAGAGCGACATCAATGGACTCATTCTTACGAACTCGTGTTTCAGCCATAATGATTCCCTCCCTCCGGACAACCAATATAACCAATTAAATAATTGATCATTTTATAAAATTATAATGCATATGGAATAAAAAAGCAATACAGCTCTTGTCATTATTTAAATCTTTTGGATTAGTAGCTTCCTTCTTCTGCCTGGTCTCCTGATACGAGCGCTACACCTGAGCTTGTACCAAGTCTCGATGCTCCTGCATTTATCATCGCTTCGGCTGTTTTCAGATCCCTGATGCCGCCGCTTGCTTTGACTTGCGCCTTTTCTCCTACGATGCTTTTCATTAATGTTACATCTTCTACGGTTGCACCGCCGCCGGCAAATCCGGTGGAAGTTTTAACAAAGTCAGCTCCGGCTTCGAGCGCCAGTTCACAGGCTTTTCTTTTTTCATCATCGGTGAGAAGAGATGTTTCAATAATCACCTTAACGAGAGCCAGTTTGTCTGCTGCCCCCACTACTGATTGAATATCCCGGAGTACTACTTCATCCCGCCCTGATTTTAAAGCACCTATATTAATAACCATATCCAGTTCTGCTGCACCCTGCTTCATTGCCTGTTCTGCTTCCGCAGCTTTTGCTTCCGGTGTAGAGGCGCCAAGCGGGAATCCAATAACGGTACAGACCTTTACTGACGTTTCTCTCAATATAGAGAAGGCTTCTTCCACCATCGCCGGATTCACACATACAGAAGCAAATTCATTTTCTTTCGCTTCGCGGGCCAGTTTCTGAATCTGTTCAAATGTTGCTTCCGGCTTTAAAAGCGTGTGGTCTATCATTGCTGCCATATTCTTCATCGTATCTCTCCTTTATTGCGATTGCAGGAGCTCTTCCTCTTCAACGATTCGTACTACTTCTCCTTCGTTGTAAGGGTACCCTGCCTTGTTTATTTTCACTCTAACAATTTTTCCGATAACAGATGCATCCGCCTCAAACTTTACTTTCATGTAGTTTGTGGAATAACCGACTAAACGTCCGCTCTCCGGATCTTCTTTTTCCTGTTCTTCCGGAATCACTTCCAATACTTCTCCTTCGTGACGCGCTGCATACTGCTTGGCAAGCTGGTTGGATAAAGCAATTAAACGATGCACTCTTTCATTTTTTATTTCCTCATCCACCTGCTCTTCCATTCTCGCTGCAGGAGTACCTGTCCGTTTGGAATAGGGGAACACATGCAGTTCTGAGAATTCCAGCCTGGAAATAAAATCAAAGGTTTCCTGGAATTCTTCTTTTGTTTCTCCCGGGAAGCCGACGATCACGTCAGATGTTACCGCAAGTCCGGGGAGTGCTTCTTTTAGACGCTCCACTCGCTCCGCGTAAAAAGCATTCGTATATTTACGGCGCATTCTTTTCAATACCGTGTCTGATCCGGATTGAAGAGGAATATGAAGGTGATTTACTACTTTTTGGGAAGCTTTAATCACATCAATAACTTCGTCAGTAATCTGACTTGCTTCAATCGATGAAATTCGGATACGCTTAAGTCCGTCTACTTTTTCCAGTTCAAGAAGCAGATCCGATAAATGATAATCTTTCATATCTTCTCCGTACCCGCCCGTGTGAATACCGGTCAGGACAATCTCTTTATACCCCGCCTCTACAAGCTGGTGCGCCTGCTTTAAGACTTCTTTGGGATCCCTTGAACGAAGAAGGCCTCTCGCCCAGGGAATGATGCAGAATGTACAAAAGTTATTACAGCCTTCCTGAATTTTCAGCGAGGCACGGGTACGGTCGGTAAACGATGGTACATCCAGCTCTTCATACACTCTTGTTTTCATAATATTGCCGACACCGTTTATTGGTTCTCTTTCTTTTTTAAATTGTTCAATGTATGGGAGCATTTTTTTACGATCCTGCGTGCCTACAACGATATCCACTCCGGGAATCGCCATAATTTCCGCCGGGGACGTCTGGGCGTAACAGCCCGTTACACAGATAACCGCTTCAGGATTTTTCCTGACTGCCCGGCGGATAACCTGCCGGCTTTTTTTATCTCCTGTGTTTGTCACGGTACAAGTATTAATGACATACACGTCCGCTCGTTTATCAAAATCTGTTTTTTCATATCCTTCGTCTTTAAACAGCTGCCAAATAGCCTCTGTTTCGTAATGGTTTACTTTACACCCCAGGGTGTGGAAAGCCACATTGCTCATTGCGTTCACCTCATTAATTCAAAATGGTAGGACAGTACGGCCAGGAAATACGATGATGCCGTTTCACTTCTGAGAATGCGGGGACCCAGGCTGACAGAATAAAACGCATGGTTCAACATTTCACTTTTTTCTTTCCCACTGATGCCGCCTTCCGGACCAATACAGGCAAAAAAAGAGGCATCCTTCCGGGAACGGCTTAAGGCTTCCGCCAGTGCGCTGTGGGCTTTGGATCGTGCCTGCTCCTCATCTATGACGAGACGCTCTTTATAAAGCGCGGCCTGTTCCATCAGTTGATCTGTATTTTCACAATATACAACCTGTGGAATAATAAGCCTTTCAGACTGCTCTGCCGCCTCTTTTGCTATTTTCTGAAGGCGATCTATCTTTTTAGACGCCTTCGCCTGATCCCATTTTACAACAGAACGTTCTGCCTGATAAATATAAATAACAGAAGCACCCAGCTCGGTGCTTTTCTGTACAATATAATCGAGCTTATCCCCTTTTACAAGTGCCTGGGCAATCGCTGCTTTAACAGGCAGTTCACTGCTGCTCTGTTCTTCCTGCTCCAGATCAAGGCACACTTCACCGCTGTCGTTAAATGAGCGGATCACACCAACCGCAGCACGGCCTTCGTTGTCTAATACGACTACCCTGCTGCCGGTCTCCATTCTCATTACTTTTATGATGTGTTTGGCATCATCCCCTCGAATGACTGCCGTGCTTTTCTCCATTTGGGGTGAGGGAATAAAATATCTCTGCATCCGTTCGCATCCTTTACTCGGGCTTAACTGCTTTAAAAAGGACCCAGTCCTCCATTGTATGCACTTCCAGCTCTTTAAAGCCTGTATCAAGAAGCGCCTGCTCCACCTGGCTGCGCTTGCTCTCTATGATACCGGAAGCAATAAAGATGCCTCCTGCTTTCAACTGGCTGTAGGCACCGTCCATCAGCCTTATAATAATATCCGCTAATATATTGGCAACAATCAGGTCTGCCTGCACGGAAGAGCCTGCAAGCAGATCATTCTTGGTTACTTTCACAATCGATGTGCATTTATTGTATTCTACATTTTCCAGTGCACTTTGTACGGCAATATCATCCAGGTCAAATGCTTTCACGTCAGCGGCTCCCAATTTTGCAGCTGCTATCGCAAGAATTCCTGATCCGGTGCCGACATCGAGTACCGTTTCGCCGCCTTTAAGCTCTCTTTCAAGAGCCTGGATGCACAGCATCGTGGTCGGATGGGTTCCTGTTCCAAAAGCCATGCCGGGATCCAGTTCAATCACTTTTTCCAATGATGACTCCGGTACATACACTTCCCAGCTTGGTGCCACCGTCAAAGTATCCGACATTCTTACCGGTTTATAATACTGTTTCCAGGAGTTTGCCCAGTCTTCTTCGTATACTTCAGCAAGCACAACTTCAACCGATCCCGGATCAATACCATAAAGAGGAAGATCCTTGAGAGCCGCTTTAATTTTCTTGACCGTCTCACCCACGTATTCATTGGCCGGAAAATAAGCTTTTACAATTGCCCCTTCCTCCGGGTAATCCTCTGCTGAAAGTTTATACATTTCGTCTTCCGCTTCATCCCATAGTCTCGTCAAGTCTGCAGAGTCTTCAATTACAACCCCGCTTGCTCCGGCCTGATGTAAAATATACGAAACAGGCTCAATCGCCTGTTCCGTAGTGTGAATGCTGCATTCCGTCCATTTACTCATTTTTTTCTCCCATACGCTTTATTAGTCTCCGCGAAACGCGCGCTTTACTTTATCAAAAAAATTCTGGTGCTGTTCGTCCACATTGGAATCTCCGCTTACTTTGGCAAATTCCCGTATCAGATCTTTTTGATCATCGGAAAGTTTTTTCGGAACAATAACTTTCACTTTAATATGCTGATCTCCGTGCCCGCGGCCGTGAACGTTAGGGATACCTTTCCCTCTCATGCGGAAGCTCGTTCCGGACTGAGTGCCTGCTGGAATTTTCAATTTAACCTTACCGCTTAAAGCCGGTACTTCAATTTCATCGCCGAGTGCTGCCTGAGCGAAAGTAAGAGGCATTTCACAGAACACATCGTCGCCTTCGCGTTCAAAGAATTCATGGGACTGTACATCAAACACGACGTATAGATCTCCGGGAGGTCCACCGTTCACGCCTGCTTCACCCTGGCCGGATACGCGAATCTGCTGGCCATAGTCGACGCCTGCCGGAACTTTAATGCTGATTTTTTTGTTTTTCGTAATTCTTCCTCTGCCGCCGCACGTTTTACACTTTTCAGGAATGATTTTTCCGGTACCCTGACAGTTATCACATACACGACGGTTCACGACACGTCCGAACGGTGTATTCTGCTCTACGTTAAGCTGGCCGGCTCCTCCACATTTGCTGCAGGTTTTCGGGCTCGTACCAGGCTTTGCACCATCTCCGTCACACGTACCGCATGTTTCTTCTTTTGGAATTTCAATTTCAGTCGTTTTTCCAAATACCGCCTCTTTAAAAGCGAGCGTCATTGTATACTGCAGGTCTGCGCCTTGACGGGGAGCGTTTGGGTCACGGCGTCTGCCGCCGCCCCCGCCTCCGCCGAAGAACATGTCGAAAATGTCGCCAAACCCGCCGCCGAAGTCGCCGGCTCCGCCGCCTCCGAAACCCTGGTTCGGTTCTGCACTTCCGAATTGGTCGTAGTTGGACTTTTTCTGCGGATCGCTTAATACGTCATACGCATCTTTTACTTCTTTAAATTTCTCTTCTGCGTTTGCTTCTTTATTTACGTCCGGGTGGTACTTTCTGGCTAATTTTCTATATGCCTTTTTTACTTCATCTACTGATGCATCTTTATCTACGCCAAGCGTTTCATAATAATCTTTTTTACTCAATCTATTCACTCCCGTTCATCGCTCATTACACAAAGGTAATCATACCATTATCGTATTTATTGATTCAACCAGAAACCATGACAAATAGGCGTCCCATTTACATAAAAGAAGAGGCCGCCCCCTAAAGAAGCTTGGCTTCGTTAGTAATGGGACAGCCCCTTTGCTTTTGCATTATTACTTATTTATCTTTGTTGTCGTCTTCATTTACTTCTTCATAATCGGCATCAACGACGTTGTCGTCATCTTTCTGGCCGTCTGCTGCGCCGGCATCGCCGCCTTCAGCCTGCTGAGCCTGCTGAGCTGCCTGCTCATAAAGCTTAGTCGAAAGCTGCTGTACGACTTCCTGAAGCTCATCTTTTGCACTTCTGATCGCTTCAATGTCATCGCCTTCCAAAGCTGTTTTTACTTTTTCTTTGGCAGCTTCTGCACTATCTTTATCTGCCTGTTCTACACTGTCGCCAAGATCTTTAAGCGTTTTGTCAGTAGTAAATACAAGCTGGTCTGCTTCATTGCGTACTTCTACAGACTCTTTGCGTTTTTTATCTTCTTCTGCATTTTCTTCTGCGTCTTTTACCATTTTTTCAACATCCTCATCGCTCAATCCGGATGAAGACGTAATCGTAATCGACTGCTCTTTGTTTGTGCCGAGATCTTTCGCACGAACGTTTACAATACCATTTGCATCAATATCAAACGTTACTTCAATCTGTGGTACACCACGTGGTGCAGGTGGAATATCTGTAAGCTGAAAACGGCCAAGCGTCTTGTTGTCTGCTGCCATTTCGCGCTCACCCTGCAGCACATGAATATCAACAGAAGGCTGATTGTCTGAGGCAGTAGAGAACGTCTGGGATTTGCTTGTTGGGATCGTTGTATTGCGATCGATCAAACGAGTTGATACTCCACCCATCGTTTCAATTCCAAGAGAAAGCGGCGTTACGTCAAGTAGTACAACGTCTTTCACATCACCGGAAAGTACGCCGGCTTGAACAGCTGCACCAAGAGCAACAACTTCATCCGGGTTTACGCCTTTGTGTGGATCTTTGCCGGTAAGCTTTTTAATTTCTTCCTGAACAGCAGGAATTCTTGTAGATCCGCCGACAAGGATAACTTTATCGATTTCAGAAGCACTCAAGCCGGAGTCTTTCAACGCCTGGCGTGTAGGTCCCATTGTTTTTTCCACAAGAGAAGAAGTAAGGTCATCGAACTTCGCACGGCTTAATGTAAGCTCAAGGTGCTTAGGTCCGCTTGCATCTGCTGTAATAAATGGAAGGGAAATCTGCGTCTGGGATACACCGGATAGATCTTTCTTCGCTTTTTCCGCAGCATCTTTTAAGCGCTGAACGGCCATTTTATCCTGCGAAAGGTCAATGCCGTTTTCTTTTTTGAACTCAGTTACAAGGTGGTCAATAATGATCTGGTCAAAATCGTCTCCGCCAAGCTTGTTGTCACCAAATGTTGATTTTACTTCGAAAAAGCCTTCACCAAGCTCAAGGATGGATACGTCAAACGTACCGCCGCCCAAGTCATACACAAGGATCGTCTGGTCTTCTTCTTTTTCAAGGCCGTAAGCTAATGCTGCCGCTGTAGGCTCGTTTACGATACGTTCTACTTCAAGTCCAGCGATTTTACCGGCATCTTTTGTAGCCTGGCGCTGGGAGTCATTGAAGTAAGCCGGAACGGTAATTACAGCTTTTGTTACTGTTTCGCCTAAATAAGCTTCTGCATCTGATTTAAGCTTCTGCAGAATGATGGCACTGATCTCCTGTGGAGTCTGCTGCTTGCCTTCTGCTTCTACTTTATAATCCGTACCCATATGACGCTTAATGGACTGGATCGTGTTTGGGTTTGTAATAGACTGGCGCTTGGCTACTTCCCCTACCTGGCGCTCGCCGTCTTTAAATGCAACAACAGATGGTGTCGTGCGGTTACCTTCCGGGTTGGGAATAACTACTGCTTCTCCGCCCTCCATCACTGCTACACATGAATTTGTTGTTCCTAAGTCAATACCAATTGTTCTACTCATTGTCAGTTCATCCTCCTACTATTAATTAACCATTTTTGTTTATGCGTTTACTTTAACCATTGCCGGGCGCAGTACTTTATCTTTTAACAGATAGCCCTTTTGGAGTTCTTCCACTATTTGGTTGGACTCAAACCCTTCTTCTTCAACCTGCATGACCGCTTGATGATAATGCGGATCAAACATTTCGCCGACAGTAGGCATTTCCTGCAGCCCTTCTGCTGCGGCTGCTTCTTTAAGCTGGTTAAACACCATTTCCACCCCTTTATAGATGGATCTGGCTTCCTCGCCTTCCGGCTCTGCTTTAAGCGCTCTTTCAAAGTTATCAAGAGCCGGCATCATACCAAGCAGAAGCTTTTCCGCGCGGTATTTTTCCAGCTTCACCTTTTCTTCTTTTGCGCGCTTTCTTACGTTATCAAGGTCTGCCTGCGTTCTAAGGGAACGGTTTTTCCATTCCAGCACTTCCGCTTCAAGCTCCTGAATGCGCTGCTCGTCTTCTGATACTACTTCATTAGAAGCGTCATTATCTATAATTTCGACCGTATCTTCTTCGGTCGTCTCTTCTTGTTTTTCATCATTTAACGTTTCTGTTTCTTCGTTAGATAGCGGTTCATCTTTTTTCATATCTTTCACCTCCACCAGTTTTCTTGCTTTTTACATAGAAAGAAGGAGAGATATTTCTCTCCACAGCCAATCATACATGATATCACTAAGCATCTGTTCTGTACAGGTTCTCCAGAATATCCTCCAGGTCATGGGAGATATGCTGGATCAAGCTGATGACTTTCGGGTATTCCATTCGCTTGGGGCCTACAATTCCAATGGTGCCTACTGCTCTGCCATTAAAAGAATAGGTGGCGGAGATAATACTGCAGTGTTCAAATGCGGCATTCTCATTTTCCTGCCCAATTCGTATAGAAAGGCCTGACTTATTTGGCTTTAAAAGGTCGTGCATCATATCTTCTTTTTCAAAAAGCTCATATAAAGATTTCACTTTCGCAATGTCTTTAAACTCAGGCTGGTTTAGGAGGTTCGTCTTGCCTCCGTAGTATACTCGTTCGCTTGAGCTCTTTTTCAGCGTGTCCTCTGCAAAAAGAAGTGCTTCTGCATAATTATCAATATGCTGTTTCATTAGAACGGAAATTTCATTTTCCATTTTCTGTTCCAGCATGTATAAAGGAACGCCGCTGAGCCTTTCATTGAGGATATTAACCATTTTTTCAAGATCTGAGCTGCTTAACCCTCTCGGAAGACTTACTGCTTTGTTTTCTACGTGGCCTGTATCTGTAACCAGGATAGCAACTGCAGCATCCTCGCGCAGCGGAATCACCTGTATACTTTTCAGCTTTGCATCAAACATTTTCGGACCGAGGACGATAGACACATAGCTCGTAAGCTCTGATAAAATGGTTGCGGAATGTTTAACCGCCTGATCTGCCTCCAGAATTTTCTGTTTGAACAACGACTTCATGTTCGTTACTTCATTTTTTGAAAAATGATGCGGCAGAAGCAGATGGTCTACATAATGCCGGTAGCCTTTTTCAGACGGCACGCGTCCGGAAGAGCTGTGCGTTTTTTCTAAAAAACCGAGCTCTTCCAAATCTGCCATTTCATTTCTTATCGTGGCCGGGCTGAATGAAATACTTTTTTCCTGCGATATGCTTCTGGATCCAACCGGTTCAGCTGATTTAATATAGCCATTTATAATGGCCTGCAAAATCAGCAGCTGTCTATTCGATAACATCCATTATCACCTCTTTTAGCACTCCGGTTGTTCGAGTGCTAAATCTATATGTTAAGTTATCAAAGACCTCTCTTTTTGTCAATTATATTCAACGGAATTAATTGAGAATTTTAAAAGGCATTGTCTTTTTCCAATAAAAACTTTTCAAATACTTCGTTTCCGAGCAGTCTGCCCCGCGGTGTAAGTCTTACTTTTTCTGCAGATTCTTCAATCAGCCCCTGCTGAAACAATTCCGGTACAGCTGTGGCAAACACCTCTTTATATTCCATTCCATACCGTTCTTTAAACCTGCTTTTGTCCACACCGTCATACATCCGCAGCCCTAAAAACATTTCTTCTTCCATTTTCTCTGCTCTGCTCACCCGGGTTTCTTCTTTAATTATCGGTTCTCCCTGCTCAACTGCTTTAATATAGTGAGTCAGCGGAGCGATATTGGCATAGCGGACTCCATTTACGTACCCGTGGGCCCCTGCACCAAATCCATAATATTCTTCGTTTTTCCAGTACACACAGTTATGAAAGCTTTCATGTCCTTTGGCTGCAAGGTTGCTTATTTCGTAAGGATAAAGCCCGTTGCGGCTCCCGTAGTCCAGCAGAAGCTCGTACATGTCCGCTTCCGTATCTTCCGGAAAAGGAGCAAGACGGCCTTGTTTGTACCAATTATGAAACATCGTTTTTTCTTCAATTTTCAACGAATAGGCGGAGATGTGAGGCACATTCAGCTGCACCGCCATATCCAATGAAGCTTGAAAATCAGCCATCGTCTGTCCCGGCAGGCCGAACATTAAATCAATCGAATAGTTATCAAACCCGGCTTTTTGGGCCAAGGTTACTGCCTCTACCGCGTCTTCCCTGCCATGCCCTCTGCCAATAGCCTCCAGCAGCCGCGTTTCAAAACTCTGCACGCCAATACTGAGACGGTTGACACCGCTCGTTTTCATGGCTGCCAGCTTCTCCATAGTAATTTCACCCGGATTCACTTCCACCGTATACTCTGCACCATCCGCGAGCGGAATGTGGCGGTCAACAATGTCCAGCATTCTGATAACCTGCTTCTCGTTCAGGGCGGTTGGGGTTCCGCCTCCGATATAAATCGAATTCAGCGGAACGCTGATACCGGCCTGTCTGATTTCCTCTTCCAATGCGTCAAGGTATTCATCCACCGGCTGGCGGTCAATGAGAAATTTATTAAAATCACAGTAAAAGCATATCTGCCTGCAAAAAGGGATATGAATATATGCTGAAGTTGCTGCCATTTTTTCTCCTCCTTCCCTGCATTCTGTTTTCCGTTGGAAAAGGACTGTCTGTTGGATAGACAGTCCTTCCCTTTTATTTGTCGTTATCCATTTTCAATACAGACATAAATGCTTCCTGCGGCACATCTACTTTGCCGACACTCTTCATTCGTTTTTTTCCTTCTTTCTGCTTGTCGAGAAGTTTTCTTTTTCTGGAAATATCCCCGCCGTAGCATTTAGAGAGAACGTTTTTACGCATTGCTTTAATCGTCTGTCTGGCAATGATTTTCTGGCCTATGCTTGCCTGAATCGGCACTTCAAACTGCTGTCTCGGGATAAGGTCTTTGAGCTTGTCGGTAATTGCCTTGCCTCTTTCGTAGGCAAAATCACGGTGAACAATGATCGATAAGGCATCGACAGTTTCCCCGTTTAGAAGAATGTCCATTTTCACAAGACTGGACTGCCTGAATCCAATCATTTCGTAATCAAATGAAGCATAGCCTTTTGTACTCGATTTCAGCTGATCAAAGAAATCATAAACAATTTCTGTCAGTGGGATATTGTACACAATATTTACACGGTTGGCATCCATATACTTCATATCGATAAACTCTCCACGTTTTTTCTGGCAGAGCTCCATTACCGATCCTACAAAATCGTTAGGTACCATTACGGTCGCTTTAACAAACGGCTCTTCTACATAATCCACTTTCTGCGGATTGGGAAAGTTAGCCGGGTTATCGATAGAAATCATTGTTTCATCGGTGAGGTACACGTTATAAATAACACTTGGCGCTGTCGTGATCAGATCAATGCCGTATTCCCGTTCAATACGTTCCTGTACAATCTCCATATGCAGCAATCCAAGAAACCCTGCCCGGAAACCAAATCCGAGGGCCTGGGACGTCTCTGCTTCATACTGCAGTGAGCTGTCGTTTAACTCCAGGCGCTCCAGCGCATCGCGGAGCGGGTTGTAGTCATTGGCATCCACCGGATACAGGCCGCAGAATACCATCGGATTCATCTTTTTGTACCCTTCCAGCTGAACTTCTGCCGGACGTTCGGCGTCTGTGATCGTATCACCTACGCGGGAGTCGCCGACATTTTTGACAGCAGCAGTTACAAATCCTACATCCCCTACCGTCAGTTCATCACATGCAATTGGCTTAGGGGTAAATACGCCTACTTCAGAAACTTCGAATTCTTTTCCGGTAGCCATCATTTTAATTTTCTGGCCGGGGCGTATAGTGCCTTCCATTACACGGATGTAGGAAATAACCCCGCGGTACGTGTCATACAGCGAGTCAAAAATAAGCGCCTGAAGCGGTTTTTCGGGATCTCCCTGGGGTGCCGGCACCTTTTCTACAATCTGGCTGAGTATTTCTTCGATGCCAATTCCACTTTTAGCTGATGCATGAACGGCCTCCGATGCGTCCAGGCCGATCACGTCTTCAATTTCCTGCTTTACCCGTTCAGGCTCCGCACTTGGAAGGTCTATCTTATTAATAACCGGAATAATTTCCAGGTCATTGTCCAGAGCCAGGTAAACGTTAGCCAGGGTCTGGGCTTCGATTCCCTGTGCAGCATCTACAATTAGAAGTGCGCCTTCACAGGCGGCAAGGCTTCTTGATACTTCATACGAAAAGTCTACATGTCCCGGAGTATCAATTAAGTGGAAAATGTATTCTTCTCCATCGGTATGCGTATGCTTAAGCTGTACCGAGTTCAATTTTATTGTAATTCCCCGCTCACGCTCAAGGTCCATCGCATCAAGCGTCTGCTCTTTCATTTCGCGCTTGGTCAACGCACTGGTGGATTCAAGAATCCTATCGGCTAATGTTGATTTACCGTGGTCAATATGGGCAATAATAGAAAAATTCCTGATTCGTTTTTGTCTTTCCAACCTGTCTTTGTTATTCATGAAGCTTCACTCCTGCCGGTTCAATCTTATTTGAATATGTAGTTCTGCATATAAAAGCAGCTCCCGATTCGTTTATTCGACCAGGAAGCTGTAGTAGGAAACAACCGTTATATTTTTATACGGGATAAAGACTACTCTTCATTATAGCAATCGTAGGTTGTTACTTCAAATATATATTCACTTTGCCTTGCGCCAAAGTTTAAATTTTGGTAAAATCCTTCTGTGTTCATAAAAGAACGGAACTTGAATCACTTTAAGGAGGTGGGTACCATGGCAAATATTAAATCAGCTAAAAAACGCGTTATAACAAACGAAACAAAGCGTGTGAAGCAGCAGGCTTTCAAATCTGCGACACGTTCTGCTGTTAAAGAATTCTACAAAAAAGTAGAAAACAATGACGAAGCAGGCGCTAAAGAACTTTTTCTGCTAGCTTCTAAAAAAGTAGATAAGGCAGCCGACAAAAATATCATTCATCATAATGCAGCTTCACGTGAAAAATCACGTATGCAGAAGCACCTAAATAAAATCGCTCAATAATGAGCGTTTCCGCCGCCTTCCTTTTTATAAGGAGGGCGGCTTTTTTATGCAGAAAAGTATTTATGCTTGGACAGCGTAATAATACTTAACTCCAAACGCATTTCTTTATCCATTTTTCCAGTTTTTATATCAAAATCCGCCGAAGCCAGTTCCTTTAAACTATTTTCCAGAACGGCCTCATTATAATTTCTCCCCTGTTCTTCTGCAATTTTTACTGCATAAGGATGCAGCTTCAGCTGGCCGGCCATTTTCTGCCGGGAATACCCCTGCTTTTTCAAATAAAGGACATGAATAATCATCCGCGTCTGCCTGGCGAGAAGCGCCAGAATTTTTATTGGTTCTTCTTTTTGTTTAAGGAGATCGTAATAGATGCGGAGCGCTTCATCTGTCCGCTGGCTTATTACCCGGTCCACGAGGGTGAATACATTGTCTTCCAGGGTAACTGGAGTCAGCGCCTCAATATCCTTCCGATTGACTGCTTCTCCCTGTGAAGCGTACAAAGCCAGTTTATCCGTTTCATTTGAAAGCATATTTAAATTAAATCCCGCTCGTTTAATCAGTTCTGTTTTTGCTTCCGGATCAATCGATTGCTTTTTCTGCTTAAACTGAGCGTCTACCCACTTTTCCATACTTCGTTGATCCGGTGCTCCGGCCTGAAGCACTTTCCCTTCTTTTTTCAGCGTCTTCACTACTTTTTTTCGTTCATCCAGCTTATCAGCGGGAACAGATAGAATTAATACGGTTTCTGCAGCCGGATTTTGGCAGTACGCCTCCAGCGCTTTAAGATTATGTTCTACCTTTTCTTTTTCCCGCACCCCGGTCAGAAAGTAGCAGTGCTGCAGCAGCACTACTTTATTTGATCCGAAAAAAGGAAGGGTTTCTGCTTCTTCGACCCCGGTTTCCACAGACGTTTCCCTCATATCATAAACAATAAATTGAAAATCCCTTTCTTCTTCCTGCAGCGTCTGTTTCACAATTAAATTAGTCATTTTTTCCATAAGAAAAGCTTCACTTCCATAAAATACATACAAAGGAGCTGTCTGTCCGGCTTTTATTTCTTTCTGCATGGTTAAATAATCGATTGTCCTCACCCTTTGCACTAATTTTCATCTTCTTTTATTCTACCTTACATGGGCTCTGTTTCAGAAGAAATAACTATAGATTTTCCGGCAGAATTTGTATGGATTTCTGACAGCGCTTCCTTTATAATGAGTGTAGAATGCAACGGAGAGGAGTTTCGCTGTGAATCCATTTGAAAAAGATGTACAGAGTAAACGGAATGATTTACTGGACTCCGCGGTAGCAGGAGTAGTCTCCTTCAGCTTTTTCTCTCTTATTTTTATTATCGCTACCGTTGTTCATTTTGTAGGAAACCTGTAAAAGAAGCCTCCCATTCAGGGGGCTTCTTTTTGTATTGTATGAATCAGCTTCCGCATTGATCGTTTAGAATGACTGTTCCTGCCTGGTGGATCGAAAGGATATCTTTGTAGTTAAAAGCAATTTCGATGGCCCCTTTTTCATCTGTGCGGAAAATAGCAGCTTCATGCGCTTCCAGTATATCCAGTACTTCCTGATGAGGATGACCAAATCGGCTGCAGCGTCCGGATGATAATAAAGCTGCTTTAGGGTCGAGCTGCTGGACCCAGGACGCAGATGTAGACGTTTTGCTGCCATGGTGGCCGGCTTTTAATATATCCGCTTTCAAACCGGGAAACGCCTCCATCACCTGCTTTTCTCCCTGTTCTTCCAAATCCCCGGCAAAAAGCCAGCTCCGCCCTCCCATCACGGCATACAAAACAATGGAGGCTTCATTTCCACTCGCTTTATTGTGCAATGGAGCTAATACTTGAAAATACTGTTCTCCTTCTTTCCAGGTCATTCCTTTTTCAGCAAACACAATGGGAATTCCGTGTTGATGGACCGTTTCCAGAAAATGTTGTTCCGATTCTTTCTCTTCGGCACTTCTTCCGTACAGGACCTGATGTACGTTTGTATGTTTTAGGACAGCATACAGCCCGCCGTAATGATCCATATCCCCATGTGTAACGATCAGTTTGTCAATCGTACGAATTCCCTTTGATTTTAAAACAGGAACAACGACACGATCTCCCGGGTCATAGGGCTCTTTCCGCTCCTGCCACTCCTCCCGGGGAAACGAAAGCGCTCCTCCACCGTCAATTAAGTAGACTCCTTTCCGGTACGGAAGCTCTATTAATATACTATCTCCCTGCCCTACATCAATTACCGTTACAGCTCCTTTCGAATCAAAATAAGGTGAAAAAAGCAGCCAGCCAAACACAACCGTAAGTGATCCCGCCGCGAGGAATGTACCTGTTCGATGTCCTTTTTCTATCTCAGCAAAAAGAAACAGAAGCGATACACTTAAAAAAAGCAGCTCCAGGAGATCCGGCTTCCCTGTTACTACCTGCAGCACACGGCTTTCTGCTGCCAACTGCAGATTATTATGCAAAAGACGAATACCCGCTTCTGCCGGCTTCATGAGTAAGCCAGCGGCCGAAGGCATACACAGAGATAGAAAGAATATAAAAAAACAAAAAGGCAGAAGAAAAAGAGAAACAAAAGGCACAAAGGCAATATTTAATACATAGCTGAGCAGAGAAAATTCATAAAAGTGATAGAAAATAATAGGAAGGGACGCGGTCTGAGCGACAGCAGATACACTAAACAACTGAAGAGGAAGCGAAGGCAGTCTCTGCAAAAGTGGAAAAGACAACAACAGGCTCAAACTAATAAAAAAAGAAAGCTGAAACCCTATATGCCAGATGTAATAAGGATCTGCCCAGAGCATAACAAGAGCTGCGGTTCCAAGCGCAGCAACAGGCGGAAGCGACTTTTTGGCGAAACGCTGGTAAAGAAGCACAAGCATCGCAATTAAAACCGCTCTCCACACCGAAGGCGCCCCACCGGCCAGCAGAGCATACAACGGAAGAAACCCAATGAGGATCCAGCTCATCCGCTCTCGTGTTATGCCTGAGCGGAGTCCCCCGTAATACAGGACGCCGCTTATAATACCAACATGAAGCCCGGAGACCGCCAGCAGATGAATCAGCCCCAGCTGCTGATAAGCTTTCTCCACCCCGGGGTCGAGTTCATTACGGTTTCCAAAAATAAGAGCGCTGCTGATCCCCTGCAGCTCCTCCGGAAACTGCTGTTGAATATGTTTAATGCCAAAATCACGCCATTGGTGAGCTGTGAACAAAAAAGAACCCTGTTTCTGATGGCTGCACAGAACATTATCTACGCCGGAGACCTCGATTGTCCAGTGAACCTGCTGCTTGTACATATAGCTTTTATAATCAAAAGCGGCAAAGTTAGAGGCGGGTGCCGGCTTTTTCCATGTTCCCTCCACCCGGCATATCGAACCCGGCGTCAGTGCTTCTATCTGTTCCCGTTCGTTTTCTTCAGTCAGGTACAGCGTCACGAAGAGTTTCTCCTGATGATGCACGTCCCGCATCATCCACTGTACTTGATCCCCGTCCACTGCCGCAGTAGTTAGAATGACTGCCTCCAGGTGCGCGGGTGGTTCATTAAAAACAGAATCATTATTCTTTTCCGCCACTTCCATCCGCACCAAAAAAAGAAGGAAAACCATGCCACAATAAAACAATGACCGTTTTTGTCCAGTTTTCCACCAGGCATACAGAAATAAGATCGGAAGCAGACAAAGAAGGAAAAGTGGATAAGCATAATAAACGGCAGCAATGCTGAGCAGTGCAGCTGATACAGCAATTAATAAGTTCATTAGACAGAATCTTTCTGTTGGATTTTTATTCTACGGTAATACTATCCTGCAGCTGTTCGTAGGTTTTGTCTCCTATCCCTGAGACTTCTTTTACTTCTTCTGTCGATGCAAACAGACCGTTTTCCTCACGGTATGCCAGTATCGCAGCAGCTTTTGCAGGACCAATACCAGGAAGTGTCTCCAAATCAGCAGCTTCCGCTGTATTGAGACTGATTTTACTTTCCTGGTCCCCGTCTGTTTCATACACGGAGCTTTCCATTAATAAATGATCCGCTTCTTCTCCTTCAGCTGGAACATAAATTACCATCTCATCCTGAAGCCGGGCTGCAAAATTCACCTGTGCAGCATCAGCATATTCCGCCAGGCCGCCTGCCATGTCTACAGCGTCTACAATGCGTTTGTTCTGCTGCAGTTCATAGACACCTGGAGAAGCTACCATTCCTTTAACATCCACCATAATAAATGCCGGTTCGGATACAGAGGCTTCCAGTTCAGCTTCGTTTGTTTCAATGTCCGGCTGACTATCCAAAAAATAGTCATCTGCCATAGTTTCTCCCCCCTACGTGCTTTCCGTAGACGGAGAAACTATTAGAAATACAAAAATGCCCATAATAAAAACTGCGGCGGCAGCCGCTCCAACCATATGGACTTTTTTCAATCGTTTTTCACCTCCCTTCAAGAGAAATGAGTACTTAGAGTAATGGATGTAAAGCGGGAAGGGGTAATCGGGGTAAAAAAATAGAGAGATCCTCGGCATGAACCGGGATTCTCTCTTATTTTAGACGGTTATCCTAATATTGTAAATCTTTTTCTGCGATAAAAAACAGCCGCTCGCTTTCCGGCCCTGGTCGGTTAAAGGAAAAATCCGCATATACCTGCACGGAAGAAAAGCCCGCCTCTGAAAGCCACTGACTGTACTGCTCCAGCGTAAAGGCTTTTTGCACATGTTCTTCATCCGAACGTTCGTACAAACCTTCTGCATTTTCTATAAATAAAGTAAGCTCATGAATGATCTCATTCCGGTTTTCTGTTTCAAAGCAGTTCCAAATATATGCGAGGTTTTCCCTTACTTCAGAAAAAGCAAAGTTATTTAGTATGGTCTGCATATAAAAAACCGAATGAACATCAAACAGAAATCTCCCTTTTGTTTCCAGGTTGGCATATACTGCCTTGAACGCACGCTTAACAGTATCTTCGTCTGTCAAATAATTGATCGTATCACAAAATGCCGTCACTACAGCATAAGGACTTGGCGCCTCCAGCTCGGATAAATCCTGCTGAAACAAGAGCGGACGATAGCCGGCAGCGTTAAGCTTGCCTCTGGCTACCGTCAGCATATCAACAGAAAGATCCATCCCCTGTGCATCAAAGCCGTTATCAAGCATATGGCGCAGCATCGTTCCTGTACCACAGCCGGCGTCCAGCAGCTTTGTCTGGCGGGGGTTAGTATCGGACGGCAGAGCCTCCAACAGCCAATTGTTCCATTTGGCATAAGGGGCATCCCCCATTAATTCATCGTACACCTTCGAAAAATCACCATATACGTTCACCGGCTGATTAAGAAAGCACCTTTTTAATTTCTACTTCCGGTGCATCTCCCCATAGTTTTTCGAGATTATAGTACATCCGTTCTTCCTCATGGAAAACATGGACAATAACATCGCCGATGTCTATTAAGATCCATTTCCCTTCGTCAAAACCTTCCATTTTCTTTACATCATATTCATTTTCCAATGCATTTTTCCGGACTTCTCTTGCAATAGACTGAACCTGTTTATAAGATTGGCCGCTTACAATAACAAAGTAGTCCGCCATTGTTGAAATTCCCTGCATATTTAGAGCTACAATATTCTCCGCTTTTTTTTCATCTACAGAACGAAGGGCATTTTCCAAAATTTCATTACTTTTCATTTACATTCCCCTTTCGGAATTTAAAAACTAGTTGATTATACGTGGCAAGTGTTCCCGGATAAACCGGCTGTCTCTTTTTCATCAGAAAGTGAATCGTATTTGCCAGGGCTTTTATGATGGCTTCATCGAGGCTGGAAGCGGAAAGGTCCCTTACTTCTTCCACGCCAGGAAAGGTGCGGTTGGGCTCAATATAATCGGCAAGAAACAAAATCTTTTCCATCATTGTCATGTCCGGCTTTCCGGTCGTATGCCAGGTAATCGCTGAAAGTATGTCGGGGTCTTGTATCCCTATCTCTTTTTTCACTAAATACGATCCCGCCGGAGCATGCAGCAGTTCATCCCCATAGAAAAGAAAGTCCGGATCGAAATCCTCCTGCTCAATAATTGCCCGCATTTCCTGCTTATCCCTGAATTTAGCGTAGTCATGAAATATCGCAGCCAGTTCGAGTCTGGTTTTGTCTACATTTGTATTGGCGGCAAGTTTCAGCGCGGTATCCGCTACTCCTATCGTATGAATATAGCGGTGCTCTGTTAAATGTGGCTCTACCAGAGCCAGTGCGTCTGCTCTATTCATACAATCCCTGCTTTTCAATAAAGTGTCGTACGTCCTCTGTTACATAATAACGAATGCTTTTGCCAAGCTTTATTCTTTCTCTTATATCGGTTGAAGAAATATCCAATAAAGGTGCCTCTATATATTGTATACCATCTTCATTCATTTTTTCAGCAAAATAGCCTGGCCGGTCTGCTACAGCGAAAGTAACCATTTCTTTCAAACGCGCAATATCTTTCCACGTATGGAGCTGCGCCTTCATGTCTCCGCCTATAATAAAATAAAAAGAAGCGTCCGTGTATTTTTCTTTTAATGTCCGGATGGTATCAATTGAATAAGAGGGACCCTGCCGCTCGTATTCGATAGTGGATACACGAAAACCCGGATGGTCTTTCACTGCCGCTTTAATAAGTTCCAGCCGCTGTTCAGGCGTACTGTCTGATTTCATGTTTTTGTGAGGCGGAGTATACACCGGAATAAACCAGACCTCATCTAAATGAAGAGAATGAAGTGCTTCTTCAGCAAGCATTAAATGAGCTATATGGGGAGGATCAAATGTCCCTCCTACTATACCGATTCTTTCCGACATGTTTCAGCCACCTTATTTGGGAAGTTCGATCTTTTTGCTGTTTTTTGATTCTTTGTATAAAACCATCGTACTTCCAATAGTCTGGACGATTTCTGCGTTCACTGCAGATGCAATCGCTTCTGCTGCTTCATTCACTTCTTCATCTGAATTCTGTAGAATGTTAATTTTGATCAGTTCTCTTGCTTCTAAAGCATCTTCGGTCTGTTTGACCAGGTTCTCGCTCAGCCCCTGCTTTCCTATTTGAAAAACCGGGCTTTGTTTATGGGAGAGCTTTCGTAGATATTTTTTCTGGCTGTTGGATAATGACATTTATTTTCCTCCTAAGTTCTGCAGAACCGTCTCTTTCATTCGATGAACATCAGGATACGTGCCTGTCCATTTTTCAAAAGAGGCCGCTCCCTGCCTGACAAACATGCCAAGCCCATTTAACGTTTCGTTTCCTTTTGCATCCATTTCCTGCAGCCAGGCTGTTTTTAATGGATTATAAATTAGATCACAGCAAATACAGCCGGGCTTAATCCGATCGGACGGCCACGGTTTTGTTTCCGTATTTGGACTCATTCCAAGAGATGTCGTATTAATGATAATATCATATTCATTATTTTTGGACACAGCCTCTTCTTTGGACCATACGTTTAAAGCAAGCTTGCCCTGGAATTTCTCCGCCAGATGTTCTGCTTTTTCCATACTGCGGTTCGTCAGGCAGACATCCGCTGCCCCACTGCTCCACAGCCCCGTTAGGACGGCCCTGGCAGCTCCTCCTGCTCCGATAACAAGAATTCTGCTCCCTTTAATATCAGCCGTCGTTTCTTCCTTTAAAGAATCCATAAATCCTTTTGAGTCTGTATTATATCCGGTGAGGTACCCGTTTTCGTTAACAATCGTGTTGACTGCACCGATCATTTTGGCATGTTCTTCCACGTCGTCCAGGTACTGCATAACGTCTACTTTATGGGGAATGGTTACATTGACTCCCCGGATCCCCAGCGCCCGGATACCGGATACGGCTTCTTTTAAATTAGCCGGCGCTACATCAAATGATTGGTAATAATAAGGAAGATTCAGGGCACTGAATTCTTTATTATGCATGGCCGGAGATAATGAATGATGAACCGGGTGGCCGAAAAGCCCAAGAAGCTTTATGCTGTCTGTCACACAATCGCCTCCCTTAACGAAACACCGGTTCCTTCCGGCACGTGTATGCTGATTTTTGCTCCTTTTTTAGGAACAGAAAACCAGCCCAGTCCTGCAATAACAATGTCGGTTTTATCTTTTTTTATAACAAACTCATACCGTTTCCACTTGCCAAGCTTTTCTACGGATTTAGGAGATGGGGGCGAAAGCATACCTCCCAAATGGTTGGCCATTAAATCATCCGCATTTTCAAGCTTGGTACGGTGAATTTTCAGCTCATTTGCAAAATAAGCCACAAAGGAGTTCCGTTCTCCTTCTTCAAAATCAAGCCGTGCAAATCCACCTACAAACAAAGTTTGTCCGGGTTGAAGCTGATAAATAATAGGCTTGATTTCTTTTTTGGGCATCATTTTTTTCCAGTCACTGCTGTGCATCTGATGAATAAGCTGACGGTTGTTAATAATTCCAGGTGTATCAATTAAGTGTTTACCGTCTTCGAGCATTACTTCTATAATATCAAGCGTCGTTCCCGGAAAATGGGAGGTGGTAATAGGAACATCATCTTCTCCGCTGAACAATCGAATGATCTGATTCAGGAAGGTAGACTTTCCTACATTGGTACAGCCGGTTATAAACACATCGCTGCCCTGTCTGTATTTCTCAATCAGCTGCGCGGCTTCCTCCACGCCCTGGTTTTTAGAAGCACTGATTAATACCACATCTTTTGCGGTCAGGCCCTGATCTTTAGCCTGTTTTTTCAGCCACTGCACGACTTTGTTCTGATTGACTGACTTAGGAAGCAGATCGGCCTTGTTGGCAATAAGCACAACATCGTTATTGCCTGTATACCGGTGAAAGCCTGAAATCCAGCTTCCTTCTAAATCAAAGATATCCACCACTTTTACAATCAACGCTTTCTGGCTGCCAATTTCATGAAGCTTGTTGGAAAAATCCTGATGCGTTAATTCCACATCCTGTACTTCATTGTAGTGGCGCAGACGAAAACAGCGCTGGCATATAATAATGTCTTTTTCCAGCGCTGATTCCGGAGTATACCCCGCTTTATTCTGCTCTTCGGTCTGAATGGCTGCTCCGCAGCCCGAACATACTAGTTCCTCTGTCAATTATGATTCCTCCCACTGAACATGACCTTTGTCTTTCAGTCGTTTCAGTACTCTTCTTTCAATGTTGCGGTTGATTTTAGTAAGCATTCCATCTGTTTTTGCAATAGGAACGACAAGCACAGTGTAAAAACCGGAGCGGTTTCCGCCAAATACATCTGTCAGCACCTGATCTCCAATAACAACGACTTCGTTTGTGTGCAGTCCCATGTCTTTTTTCGCTTTTCTAAATGCCCGTCCGAGAGGCTTTTTTGCTGAATGAATGAAGGTAATGCCGCTCGGTTCTGAAAATGCGCTTACTCTTTTTTTATTATTATTGGACACAATGGTAACCTGGAACCCTTTATTTTTTACAAGCTTTACCCAGCTCAGCAGTTCTGGTGTCGCCTCAGGTCTGTCCCATTCTACCAGAGTATTATCCAGATCCGTTATGATGCCTTTAATATTTCTTTCATGAAGCTGATCCAGATCTAAATCATATACGGAAGGAATATATTCATTTGGTATAAAACGCTTAAGCACGCGGCCACATCCTTTTATTTATTCAACGGCTTTTATTGTTCGTTAAAAGCACGCTATACGTCGGCTTTCTAAGGAAATAGTATAACCTCTGCATTGATTTTTTTCAAATGGAATCCGCCTGCGGCAGCTGACATCCTTCTCCTTTATCGTGTTCAATAAAATGTAATACATTTTATTTTCAGCGTGTTTCTTCATATTTAAGAAAATTGGTATTTTAACTCTTCTATACAGCTGTGAAGCGGTGCTCTTGGATGCACGCTTTACTTTTTTACGTTATAATTTTCATTGTCTGTGTGTTTATAAACCAGCTTACACCTTTTTTGTGCCAAAGGATGCTTTGCAGGCTGATTTATAAAGTATACAGTTAACGAAAATACAAAATACTTGCATGCGGTACTGTGAATACATTACATTTTATATTCGCTTTCCTATGGATGCCCTCAGCTGTGCATCTTTTTTTAGGCACAGCCTTCTGACAAATGGATTATTGTCAGAACATTTACATCATTTCATGCTTTTTATTATACAAGGAGGACAGACATTATGACGTTTTTACATTGGGCCATTATTTCTCCATTTTTATTGGCCATCCTTACCCCTTTCTTTTACCGCTACATCCCCAAAATACATACTGGGTGGTTCGTCTTTATTCTTCCACTTGCTTTGTTTGGGTATTTTCTGCAGCAGATGGTACAAACTACTTCCCAGGGAGGTGTCGTGGAAGCCTCTGCATCCTGGGTGCCTTCGCTTCAAATTTTCTATACCGTTTATCTGGACGGGCTGAGTATTTTATTTGCCCTCCTTATTACTGGAATAGGCGCTTTGGTTGTACTTTATTCTATCTATTACTTAGATAAGAAAAAAGAAGCGTTAAACAACTTTTATGTTTACCTTCTTATGTTCATGGGCGCTATGCTCGGTGTTGTTATTTCCGATAACATGATTGTGCTTTACGTCTTCTGGGAATTAACAAGCCTTTCTTCTGCCCTGTTGATCAGCTACTGGTTTCAGCGTGATAAATCCATTTACGGCGCGCAGAAATCGATGCTTATCACTGTATTCGGCGGCTTTGCCATGCTCGGCGGCTTTGCCATGCTCTACAGCATCACCGGCACATTCAGTATTCAGGAAACAATCGCCAGTGCTGATCTTGTTATGGCAAGTAATTTGTTTATTCCGGCAATGATCCTTGTACTTCTGGGTGCCTTTACTAAATCCGCCCAGTTTCCATTCCATATCTGGCTGCCGGATGCCATGGAAGCTCCAACACCGGTCAGTGCTTACCTGCACTCCGCTACGATGGTTAAAGCCGGTCTGTATCTCGTCGCGCGTTTCACTCCTGTTTTTGCAGGCGTGCCCGAGTGGTTCTGGATTGTATCCGGCGTTGGTTTATTCACCTTATTCTGGGGCTCGCTGTCTGCGGTCCGCCAGAAAGACTTAAAAGGGATTCTCGCTTTCTCCACTATCAGTCAGCTCGGCCTGATTATGTCGCTTCTCGGGGTCGGGTCTGCCTCGCTCTATTTTAATGACGGTGTAGAAACTGCCCTTTACCATGCAGCTATTATGACGGCTATCTTTCACCTGATAAACCATGCAACTTTCAAAGGAAGTTTGTTTATGGCTGTCGGTATTATTGATCATGAAACCGGTACGAGGGATATTAACCGCCTCGGCGGCCTGATGGCTATTATGCCGGTTACGTTTACCATCACCATGGTTGGTGCCGCCTCAATGGCCGGTATTCCACCATTTAACGGATTTATCAGTAAAGAGATGTTTTTTACGAGTATGCTGGAAGCGACTGAGATTACGGCCTGGAACATGCAGACATTTGGCATGCTGTTTCCGATTATTGCCTGGGTCGCCAGCATCTTCACCTTTTTATACTGCTTGATTCTATTCTTTAAAACGTTCACCGGAAAATTCAAGCCGGAAAACTTCGATAAGCATGTTCATGAAGCACCGATCGGCATGTTAATAAGCCCGATTATTCTGGTTATTCTTGTTATTGTTTTCGGTTTGTTTCCAAACCTGCTGGCTTACTCGTTAATTGAGCCGGCTATGCAGAGCATACTGCCCGGTGTTATGACAGGCGGCGAACGTTTTTATGTTGATATTTACCTCTGGCACGGTTTTGAGCTGGAGTTGTTTATGACAATGGGAGTTATTGCCCTTGGAACACTATTGTTTATTCTTATGAAGAAATGGTCTTCACTTGCCATTTATAAAAAAGAAAGCGACATTCTTAATCCGCTTTACGATGGATCACTGAGCGGGCTTGTAACGGGATCACAGAAAATAACGCGGGCACAGATTACAGGAAGACTTCGTGATTACCTGGCCTATATGTCCATATTTATTGTTCTGCTGCTTGCTTATACGATGCTCCATTACGATGCTTTCACTATGCCTACAGAGAACCTTTCTTCTATTCCAGGGTTTATGTGGGTGCTCGTACCGCTCTTTATTCTGACTACACTTGCCGTGCCGTTTGTGAATGATAGAATGGCCGTCATTATTATTGTAGGCGCCTTAGGATTTCTCGTTGCGATCTTCTTTGTCGCATTCAGCGCGCCCGACCTTGCTTTAACCCAGTTTCTTATTGAAACAGTAGTTGTTGTATTATTGCTGCTGGTATTCAAGCACCTTCCTAAGCTGACAAAAGAACGCACAAAACCGAGAATTCAGGTAACGAATGCGATTATTTCAGTTGGTGTCGGTGTGATGGTTACCATGATTGGGTTAAGCACGTATGCTTTCCGCCAGGAAAACGGTCTTGAATCCATTTCCCAGTACTTTATAGACAATTCCTACGATCTTGCTGCCGGAGAAAATATGGTTAACGTTATTCTCGTCGACTTTCGTGGACTTGATACTATTCTCGAAGTTCTGGTGCTAGCGATCGCCGCATTAGGTGTTATTACTCTAATTAAACTGCGCATGACAGGGAGGGAGGATGTATGAAGACAAATAATCTGCTTCTCCAATCCGTTACGCGGGTAGTAACGTTTTTAATATTTGCCTTCTCTATTTATTTATTCTTTGCCGGGCACAACAACCCCGGCGGTGGATTTATCGGGGGCTTAATGACCGCTTCTGCCCTGCTGCTTTTGTACTTGGCATTTGATATTCAGTCCATCAGAAAAGCTCTTGCTTTTAACTACGTCAATATTATTGCCATCGGGTTAATTATCTCGCTCGTTACCGGAATGGTAAGCATGTTTTTAGGAAGTGCCTTTCTTAATCAATATGATCGGTACGTACAGCTTCCTTTGTTTGGCGAGGTTCACCTGACTACAGCTGTTCCGTTTGACCTGGGGATCTATTTAGCCGTTGTAGCTGTAGCACTAGTTATTATATTAGCGATTGGAGAGGATGCGTAATGGAAATACTAATGTCGATCACAGCCGGCGTCCTCTTTATGGTAGCAACTTATTTGATGCTTTCCCGAAGCATTTTCCGCGTCGTCATTGGGGTTGTTATCATTTCCCATGGGGCTCATCTTCTTCTTTTAACGATGGCAGGCCTGCAGCGTGGTTTTCCTCCTCTACTTGGAGAGGAAGCCGCCAGCTACGCCGACCCGCTGCCCCAGGCGCTTATTTTGACAGCCATTGTAATCAGCTTCGGCTTAACTGCTTTTCTGCTGGTACTGGCTTATAGAACGTATGACGCACACAAAACAGATGATCTTGATCAGTTGAGAGGTACTTCCGATGAATAGTCTAATAATATTACCCGTACTCCTGCCCTTTTTAATTGGCTCGATACTCATACTGCTTGCAAAAAAGCATCAGGCTCAGAGAGTTATTACTTCTCTAACCGCTCTGGCCATGCTGGCAGTCTCTGTTGTCCTTGCCATTGACGTTTATCAAAATGGCATTGCTACAATGGAAATGGGAGAATGGCCGGCACCATTTGGCATTGTTTTCGTCGCAGATATGTTCGCGACCATGATGGTGATTTTATCCAGTATTGTCGGTGTTGTCTGTTTGTTCTTTGCTTTCAGCACTATTTCAACCGAACGGGAAAAGTTTTATTTTTATCCCTTCTATCTATTTCTACTCGCCGGTGTAAACGGTGCGTTTTTAACCGGTGACTTGTTTAATATGTTTGTATTTTTTGAAGTAATGCTGCTGGCCTCCTATATTCTTATAGTGATGGGAGGAACCAAATACCAGCTGCGCGAATCTTTTAAGTATGTTGTTATTAATGTATTTGCCTCAATGCTTTTCCTAATAGGTGTTGCTTATATTTACGGAGCACTTGGCACGCTGAATTTCGCAGACATGGCAGTGCGCGTGGAAGAAACCGGGCAGGACGGCATTATGAATGTTATCGCCATTCTGCTTCTTATCGTATTTGCATCCAAAGGTGCTTTATTTCCTTTATACTTCTGGCTGCCTAAATCATATTACGGTCCCCCTTCTGCTGTTGCAGCCCTGTTTGGCGGACTATTAACAAAAGTCGGGATTTATGCGATTATCCGCTTGTTCACGTTAGTATTTAATCACGATATTGGATTTACGCATAACATTATTCTTGCACTGGCCGGCTTTACGATGTTCTTTGGAGTTCTTGGAGCGGTATCACAGTTTGACTTCAAACGAATTCTTTCGTATCACATCATCAGCCAGGTCGGCTATATGGTAATGGGGCTTGGGATATTCACCCCGCTTGCCCTGGCAGGTGCCATCTACTATATTGCCCACCACATTATCGTTAAATCCGCTTTATTCTTATTCAGCGGTGCAACAGAATCCATTACCGGCACGACGGACCTGAAGAAAATGGGCGGAATTTTAAAAACACATCCCCTGTTAGCCTGGATGTTCTTTATTACCGCCGTTTCTCTTGCCGGTATACCACCGCTCAGCGGATTCTTCAGTAAGTTTCCGCTGATTCTCTCCGGTATGGAGGAAGGACGCTACATTATTACCGGCGTAGCCCTTTTAGTCGGGCTGCTCACCTTGTTCTCCATGCTGAAGATATTCATTTATGCATTCTGGGGGGAGCAGAAACACACGGACGAACAGGCAGCTAAAAAAATCGGCCCTATCCTTCTTCCTATTGTTCCGCTGGTTCTCTTAACTATTGTTCTGGGCTTTGCCGCTGAACCTATTTTCAGCTACTCGTATGGAATTGCCGAGGAACTGCTTGAACCATCTATTTATATTAATTCGGTGTTAGGGGAGTAGATCGCATGGCCTTTCAGATTGTATTAAATGTATTCATTGCATTTATATGGGTGCTTCTGCAGAACAGCTTCACCATCGGAGATTTTATCATCGGCTACGTTATCGGCTTTGGTGTTCTGTACATCCTTCAGAAAATCCTGCCGTTTGAGTTTTATTTCCGGCGTGTCAAAGCAGTTTTTGCACTGCTTTGGCTCTTTATAAAAGAACTTTTCATTGCCAATATCGATATGGTGAAGATTGTGCTGAGCCCGACTTTTAAACACAAGCCCGGTATTGTCGCTGTTCCTACCAATTTAACAAAGAAGTGGGAAATCAGCCTGCTGTCCTGCCTTGTCTCCTTAACGCCCGGTACTCTTGTTATGGACTACTCGCTGGACAGTAAGTATATTTATATTCACAACATCGACATCGAGAGCCGTAAGGCCATGATTGAAGATGTCCAAAATAAATTCGAAAAAGCTATTCTGGAGGTGAGAAAGTAATGCTGGATATTGTAGTAAATATCGCTCTAATAGCAATGGCTGTCTCGCTGGTATTGTGCACATACCGGGTTGTCATAGGACCGACTGTCCCCGACCGTATTGTAGCTCTTGATGCATTCGGGCTTAACATGGTAGGCTTTGTTGGACTTATGATGATGTCTTTAGAAACAGCTGCTTTCTCAGAAGTTGTATTGTTGATTGCCATTCTTGCCTTTATAGGCTCCGTTGCACTGGCAAAATATTGGGAGAGGGGCTTAGTCATTGATAGAAATCCTGATTAGTATTTTAATTATCATCGGCATTTTCTTTAGTCTTTTAGGCTCAATCGGCCTGGTAAGGCTTCCTGATATTTACGCAAGAATCCATGCAGCGACGAAAAGCGCCACTCTAGGCATCGCATTTTTAGTTTTTGCTACCTTTTTATACTTTTGGGTGATTGAAGCGGAGTTTATTGGCAAAATTTTACTGGCTATTTTATTCGTGTTTTTAACGGCACCCGTTGGGGCACAGATCATGAGCCGCTCTGCCCATCGTACTGGAGTTCCATTATGGAACAAGAGCACACATGACGATTTAACGGAGTCATACGATAAAAAAAAGGCAGAATAAGGGGCTAATTTTGACGAATTACCGCTGAACACTTGACATAGCAAGGATTCATGAGTAAATTTGTAAGTGAAGTTATACATTACTAGGAATGAAAGGGAGTTTTTTGATGAATAAGACAGATTTGATTAACGCCGTAGCAGAACAAGCAGATATCTCAAAAAAGGATGCTTCTAAAGCAGTAGACGCTGTATTTGAAAGCATCACAGACACTCTTAAAAAGGGTGACAAAATTCAGCTTGTAGGCTTCGGCAGCTTTGAAGTACGCGAGCGTGCAGCCCGTAAAGGCCGCAACCCGCAAACAGGTGAAGAAATCAAAATTCCTGCAACTAAAAACCCAGCATTCCGCCCAGGTAAGCAGTTAAAAGACGCTGTTAACTAATTTACAAATATTAATGAATCAAAGAAGGATCTGACGCTGTCAGATCCTTTTTTACATAGTTTTATGCACGCTTGGAAGGGAATAGTATGGTAAACACATAGGAGGTATAAATGATGAATATTACAATGACCCAGCCCGCATTTAAATGGTTTTTAGATGAAATGAACCTGAATAAAAATGATGCGGTCCGCTTTTACGTTCGTTACGGCGGAAGCCCCCAGCTTATTGCCGGATTTTCAATCGGTGTAGAAGTATCTGTTCCCTCTACCCCCGTTACTCAAATGGAAAAAGACGGCATTACTTTTTTTATTGAGCAAAAGGATGCCTGGTATTTCAAGGATCATTCTCTTCATATTAAATTCAGCAGAAAAATAAATGAAATCGAATTTGAATATGTACCGGATTAATTATTTTTGATCCGGGTATGCCCTGCAAATGAAAAAGGACCATTGCCGGTATCCGGCAATGGCTTCAAAGGGAGAGAGAGTGATGCCTAAAGGAGAGCCTGTTATTCACGGCTTACAGGAAACATTAATACTCTGGAGGGTGAGCCAGAAACCTTTTGAACGAAACCGATTTTCCTTCAAAAGGGATGAATGACTTCCTGTTATTTGTAATTATAGGGAGTTAATGCAGACAAATCATCAAATATGTAAGATAATCTTTCACTTTTTCTTACCAAACTATTTATCCTGAAGAGTGATTGTGTTTCCTACATTATTTTACTATACTTAATACATAAGACTTACATACTAATGAATTGCTATCAAAGGAGATGAGTATCTGTGTCTTTACAAAAACGACCGATTGCTGCAGAAGATCTTAAGCAGATTGCTGTAGTGAGTGAACCACATATATCAGAAGAAGGAACAAAATACGCTTTTGTTAAAAAACATGCCGGCGAAGAGGACCTTTATTATTCTCATATTTATATTCAGCATTTGACAGATGACAAGCCGGTGCAGTGGACATTTGGTGAAGTACGGGACCACAGCCCGCAATGGGCACCGGATGGCTCCGAGCTTTTATTTCTTTCTTCACGCTCCGGAAGTACCCAGATCTGGCTTATGTCCTCAGCCGGCGGAGAACCCCGCCGATATACGAATGTGAAAGGCGGCATTACGGAAGCCGCCTGGGCTCCGGACAGTCAGTCCATTGCTTTTATTGCAGCAGTTGATTCTACAGCGATTCTTGCAGATGACAAGCCGGTAGAAGACAAAAAATCCATGGAACCGCTTTTAGTGAACCGCCTGAAATATAAATCAGATGCAAAGGGCTTTCATGATGAGACAAGGCAGCATGCTGCTCTGCTCGATTTGAAATCCAATAAGACAAGACTGTTAACCAAAGGGCCTTTTGACCATTCCGGGCTAAGCTGGGCTCCTGACAGCAAACGTCTGGCACTCAGTGCAAATCGTAATGAAGACGAAGACAAATCGTCGGTGATGGATTTATTTGTACTTCATCTGGAAACGGAAGAACTGGAAAAAATGACGGAGTCAACCGGTGTTTTCACGATGGCGAACTGGTCCGGTGATGGAAAGTACATTTCTGCCATCGGCCATGAACTCGAATACGAAGGTGCGACCATTAATCAGGTATGGATTATCAATTCGCATACAAAAGAAAATACTTGTATGACGCTGAAATGGGATGTGCAGATTGGCGATGCCGCTATCGGGGATGTCCGCTCCTCCCATCCTAATCCAGGTCCGGTCTGGTCAAGGGATCAGAAACATATATATTTTCTCGCCAGTGAAAGAGGCAGTACCGGGCTTTATCAAATGGATATGCTGGGCGAGATCGAAGCCGTGCATGAAGAAGAAAATCATTTATTCGGCTTTTCCTATCATGCGGCAAAAGACTTTTTTATAGTCGGCATAAGCGATCCCTCCAACCCTGGCGACTTTTTTGAAATACAGCGCAAGGCAGAAGCACATGTGCGGCTGACAGATGTAAATAATGAATTTTTAAACAAAGTAGATATATCGATTCCGGAACCGCTCTCTTTTAAAGCAGAGGACGGCTGGGAAATTCAAGGATGGCTGATGCGCCCTGCCCAGTTTGAAGAGGGGCAGAAATATCCATTGGTACTTGAAATACACGGCGGCCCGCACGCAATGTACGCCAATACCTTCTTTCACGAAATGCAGTACCTGGCAGCACAGGGATACGCTGTCTTATACATGAACCCCCGTGGAAGCCACGGATACGGCCAATCTTTTGTTGATGCCGTCCGCGGCGATTACGGCGGAAAAGACTATACCGATTTAATGAGTGCTGTTGATTACGTGCTTAAGACGTACTCTTTCCTTGATGAAAGCCGCCTGGGCGTCACAGGAGGCAGCTACGGCGGTTTTATGACGAATTGGATAGTAGGACACACAAACCGCTTTAAAGCCGCTGTCACGCAGCGTTCTATCTCCAACTGGCTTAGTTTTCAAGGCGTAAGTGATATTGGCTTCTTTTTCACAGAGTGGGAATTAAAGAAAAGCCTCCCCGAGAGTCCGGAAGAACTTTGGAATTTCTCCCCGCTTAAGTATATTAATCATGTTTCCACCCCTCTTCTTATCATGCATGGAGAACAGGATTACCGCTGCCCGATTGAACAGGGAGAACAGCTCTTTATCGGTTTAAAAAAGCTTGATAAAACGGTGGAATTTTTAAGGTTTCCGCACTCCAATCACGAGCTGAGCCGCGGCGGCCCTCCCGCGCTTCGTATTCACCGCCTGAAATACATGGCAGAATGGTTTAATCGTTATCTGTAATATAAAGCTCCGGCCTGCATTATCTGCAGGCCGGAGCTTTTTTTATTATTTGTTTCCTTTTAGCTTATCTTTTAATTTATCTTTCACTTGGCTGGAAGAAGAATCTTTTGATTTATGCTTCTTTTTTGTGTCACGTTCTTCCTGTTTGATATCTTCTAAAGGCATCGGATCCTCAAAAGCAGTTGGCGGTTGTTCCTGATTTACGTCTTTTTTGATGTCTTTCTCTTTATCTTGATCACTCATTGGTAACAGCCTCCTTTCTCTTCTATACCACCCGCACCCTGAATGAAAACATTCTCCTTTCCCGTTATAGTTTGGTATCATAGAAAGGAGAAAGGAGAATGTCTCTTGAATCAATTAGATCAAATGTTTGAGCAGATAAAAAAGAGACCTTCCCGCATACTCGGGGAAGATCACTTTCATAAATCAGCTGTAATGATACCAATTATTGAAAAAGAAGGGGCGCCTCATGTGCTGTTTGAAGTACGTGCTGCGCATATGAACAGCCAGCCCGGCGAAATATGCTTTCCCGGCGGCAGAGTAGATGCAGAGGATGCCAACGAGGAAGAAGCATGCATCCGTGAAGTAATGGAAGAAATAGGGGTTAAACGGAATGATATTACGCTCGCAGGTTCATTGGATAAACTCGTGACCCCGTATAATCATATTATTTATGCGTTTGCCGGCCATATCTCCCAATCTGCGGTGCTTTCGCCAAACCCGGCTGAAGTTGGTGAGTTGTTCACTGTGCCGCTTGCTTATTTTCACGAAAATCCTCCGGTTAAACATAATATATATTTACAAGTACAGCCGGAAGACTCGTTTCCCTTCTCTCTCATTCCGGGAGGAGAGAACTATTCCTGGCGTACTGCCACCGTTCCCGAATATTTTTACGAATACAATGACTATATTATTTGGGGACTGACGGCCAGGCTTCTCCGTCATTTTCTTCAGGTTACAAACGGTTGATTATTTTCTGCCAGCTGTCCTACCATATGAATAACAAGTTCTGCTGAATGCTTGGAGGCGGTCACGAGAAACTGATCGTAGGAAAGCTTTGCTTCGGATCCGGCAATATCACTTAAAGAACGTGTTATCACGAATGGCACCTGGAAGCGGTGGCAGACCTGAGCAATCGCTCCTGCTTCCATTTCTGAGCAGAGCGGCTTTTCGAACATTTCTTTTAGTTCGTTCACTCTGACCTCGCTGCTCATGAAAGAGTCTCCTGATAATACCAGCCCGGAGGCTGCCTGGAGACCGCCTGCTGCAGCTCCATTTTCAGCCATTGTGATTAATCTCTCATCTGCAGGATAAGCAGCCGGCATTTGAGGAACCTGGCCAAACTCATAACCAAATACGGTGGCATCTACATCGTTATAGCGTACTTCTGTAGAAATGACCAGATCTCCCACTTTTAAAGCAGGATCGAATCCACCTGCAGAGCCTGTATTAATAACTACATCCGGTGCATAGGTATCAATTAATAAAGTAGTGCCTATTGCTGCATTTACTTTACCTATCCCTGATTCCAGCAGCACGATCTCCTGGTCGTCTATCGTGCCTTCAAAAAAGATACATCCGCCTTTCGTACTCTTATGTAAGGAAGACAGCGAGTGTTGAAGAATCTCTACCTCTTCTTTCATGGCTCCTATAATTCCTATTTTCATTCTACCCAGCTCCTTTTATTTGCTTTCGGTTCACTGCAACTTATCCATTATACTATTAGACGGCAATTGTTTTCTACAATTAGACAAAGAGAGGGTTCATTCTATTGAATATCAGCGTAGGTCCATTAAAAGATAAAGTTGAGTTTTTTGAAGCAGATCACATAAAAAAATTAGAAGATGCCATTCAGCAGAAAATCGAAGTCAACGAAGCGATTATGCTTGAAGTGCACCACGTCCAGCATCACGTCTACTATCATCCCGAGTACGGCCGTCCGGTATTTACTGCCTCTGTTCATTTTAAGGCTGCCCCTTCCCGGTAAGCCTGCCTGAAAATGACAGCTGCCGCACAGAACCCCCCTCACTATCGGTGAGGGGGGTTTGCTGGATCAACTACATTTTAATAAGGGTTGCTGCTTAATACTTCTACGTTTGTCGGCTGCCAGCCCTGGCCTTCGACAAATTCCATTTCTACCTGGTACGGAGTGCTGCGGTTTTCACTCGTGGATACGGTTCCGACTGCCGTCGTCGGACTTCCTCCGTTTTCCAGTCTGTAGATCGTCATTTCATCTTCAGACAAGCCGGTCGCTGCGCTTAGTGCAGTCACCATTTCGGCCCAATTCTGGCCGTCCCTATCAAAGCTTGGGCTGAAAGATCCGCTTTGCTCTGTGCCAACCGGCTCCCATTCCCCCTGCTCTGCAGCATCTGAAGAAGGCTCTTCCTGCCCCTGCTCCGCTGTCTCTTCGTCTTCTTCTGTACTGGCAGGCTCGTCTGTAACCTGCTCTTCTTGTGTACTGCTTTCTGTTTCTTCTGTCGTATTCGTTTCTTCTTCCTGGGCAGGCTCCGCTTCTTCTGATGATTCCGGAGCCTCTTCAGATTCAGAAGTTTCCGGCTCTTCCTCCGGAGCCGTCATCTCTTCTTCTGTCTGTTCTGTATCCTCTGTCTCCGTTTGTTCTGTTGTCTGGTCCTGATTTTCTTCTTCGTCAGAAGCCTCGTCATTCCCTGTAAAAAGAAGCGTAATAGAGAAAAACAAAATCAGGACTGCTACTATAGCTATCGCTGCATTTAAAAGACGGTTCATTCTTTTTTTGCGACGCATGCCGTATCTTTTTTCTTCACCAAATCCACGGTTATTTCTATCCATTTCATTATTCACCTGCCACTTTCCTTATGTATCCTAATAAAAAAACTACACTACTTTTTCCTATTATACAATGTTATCTAAAAGAATTTATCATTTTTAAACTTTTCACACACAATTGTAAAATATGTAACCAGCCGGAAACCGGGAAATATGTCCTATTTGGTTCCAAATAAAAAAACTGCCGCTTTTTCAGCGGCAGTGATTGCTTGTATGGTTTAGCTCACTTCAATAATTTCTACTTCTATCTCGCCGCCGGGAGTGTTAACCATAACAGCTTCTCCGACTTTTCTGCCAAGCAGGCTTTGAGCCATAGGAGAATCATTTGATATTTTGCCTTCCAGCGGATCGGATTCAGCACTGCCGACAATAGTGTACATTTCTTTTTCGCCATTCGGAAGCTCTTTAAAAGTGACAGATTTACCGAGAGCTACTTCGGAATTGTTGCTTTTGTCTTCCTCAATCATGATAGCCGTTTTTAGCATGTTTTCAATTTGTCCGATACGTCCTTCTACAAAAGCCTGTTCGTCCTTTGCAGCATCGTACTCCGAGTTCTCGGATAAGTCACCGAAACTTCTCGCTACCTTAATGCGTTCTACAATTTCTGTGCGGCGGTCCGTTTTAAGGAAATTCAATTCTTCCTCTAATTTATTTTTACCTTCTTCAGTCATATAATTTTGCTTTTCTTCTGCCATTGCCATGGTCACTCCTCTTTCTCAGCTTAAAAGCTCTAAAGTTGTTCGTGCGTAAATTCCCATTAAAAATGTAAGCGATGTCTCTATTTCCATTGTTATTATCATACTCATTTTTTTACCATATTTCAATTAAAATTGATGAAATTTGGAAATAGATTTCTCCTACTATTATACTTTCCCTTCATAGAAGGATTTTAATCAATCTCTTCCTCCTGCTGCCTTCCATCTTCCCATTCACTGCGGTACTGCTCCTGGGTTTGCTGATGCGCTTCAAAGGATTCATTATAAATCACTTCTCCACCAGGACGGGCGTAGAAGAAAATATAGTCCGTGCTTTCCGGCTCCAGCACCGCCTGAATGGATGCCAGCCCCGGGCTTGCAATCGGGCCTGGTGGAAGGCCGGCGTTCCGATACGTATTATAAGGGGATTCCGTGTCCAGATCGTCATATGACGTCATATAACGGTGTTCCCTTATAGCGTAAGCAACAGTAGGGTCTACTTCCAGACGCATATCCGCGTCCAGCCTGTTTTCAATCACCCCTGCAATCAGCGGCCGGTCCACGTCATACTGGGCCTCTCTTTCTACAATAGAGGCGATCGTTAAAAGTTGGTGAACGGTGTAGCCGCTCTCCTCTATTTGTGAAGCGTATTCTACCATACTTTCTTCTGTACGTTCAATCATTTCATGCAATATGACCTTAAGCTCTGTTTCTTCATCAAAAAATTCATACCTGGAAGGAAACAAATATCCTTCCAGCGGGTAAAGTATTTCTTCATTATCTACTTCTTCTGTTACAATATCATACTGCTCTACAGCCTCCGTTATAAATTCAGGGCTGTCTAATTCGGCAGCTACTTCTTCTTCCGAATAAGGTGTATTCTCGGAAATAACAGCCGCAATATCTTCGAGCCAGACTCCTTCCGGCACCGTAAAGGCAATACCGGGTTCTGCATTTGGCCCTTCTTCGAGCTGCCCGGCGATCTCTCTCATCGTCATATCCTGTGAAAACATGTAGTGACCGGCCTGAATAGTGGAATCTGCTGTGACTCTTAAGTAATATCGAAAGACTGCGTCGCTATGTATTAAGTTATTCTCTTCGAGCATAGCTGCTGTATCAGCGGCCGAATCTCCCTGTGCTATTTCCATGTCTACTTCTTCCGGCCCACTGCTGTCTACTGGACTCATAGCCTGCATTACATACCAGCTGCCAGCGGCTGCCGCCAGAATTAAAATCAGAAGAACAGATAAAAATACAATGGATCTTTTTTTCTTTAAAAACGGTCTTTTTCTTTTGGGGTGATTAGTTTCTTCCACGGGACTCCCCTTTCTTCATACTGAATATTCCGTCATACCTAAAAAAAGTACAAAGAAAAGCGCTCATGCCCTGTAAAAACAGGGGCAGCGCTTTTCTGTACTGCAGACCCGCCTGCTGCTATTCTTCCATATCCGCAAGCGTATTAATCATTTCTTCAACCATGTCCCACTCTTCATCTGTTTCTATTTCTTCTAGTGCGATATCGTCCTCATTGTCGCCTTCCTGATAGCGGAATGCCAGAATTTCAATCTCTTCATCTTCACTTTCCTGGTTTCCGGAAGCAGTGACCACTATATAAGAATGGCCCAGTTCTTCAATAGGAAAAGTAAAAAGAACGTCAAACAAATGTTCATTTCCTTCTTCGTCGGGTATTACAATGCGTTCTGTTTCTTCTTCAGACAAAAATAACGCCTCCATTTATTGTAAAGAATTTTGATTCCTGTCAAGGTATCCCTGTAATATTAACACAGCAGCCATTTTATCAACTACCTGTTTTCTCTTTTTCCGGCTGACATCAGCCTGAATAAGTGTTTTTTGGGCAGCCTGGGTTGTGAGTCTTTCATCATAGAGAACAACAGGAATATTAATATACGTTTCCAGTGCCGCTGCGAACTCCTGGCACTGTTCCCCTCTGGGTCCAATAGTGCCATTCATGTTTTTAGGCAGTCCTACTACGACAACAGCCACTTCATTTTCATCTACCATCTTTTTAATCGCCGGAAACGCTTCTTCTGTGGCGCTGCTTTTTAAGTGAATTGTGTCGTGCCCCTGGGCAGTCCAGCCCATCAGATCAGAAAGCGCAACGCCGATTCTTTTTAATCCAACATCAAGTCCGAGTATTCTATCCATTTCCGCCGCCTTTTTGTACGTATGACCGTACTAATTCTTCCAGCAGTTCATCTCTTTCCAGCCGCCTGATCAGTGCCCTTGCTTCGTTATGGCGGGGAATATAGGCAGGATCGCCGGAGAGAAGATAGCCTACTATTTGATTAATCGGATTGTAGCCTTTATCTTTCAACGCATCATATACTTTTAAAAGGACTTCTTCCGCTTGCAAATCGGTGGATAATTCATCCTGCACGTTAAATTTTACGGTTTTATCTTTCGGATCCACCATGCTGCCTCCTTCGATCTGCCTGTCTTTTCTAATGAAAGAAACTGTTCTGTTTGTATTTCCATAGAATATAGGCAGACATGCTATGATTATGCATTTAAAGAAATAGTTCACCTGTCTCTTCGTGTACCATTGTACAACATTTCAAAGCGTTTAGGAAATAGATTCCACCATACCCGGCACAGAATCCAGTGCTTCCTGAAGCTTGTCCGGGTTACGTCCACCGGCTTGTGCCATATCGGGACGTCCGCCGCCTCCGCCTCCGCAGATAGCTGCCGTCTGCTTCACAAGATCTCCAGCTTTGTATCCTTTTTTGATTAAATCTTCTGTAACCCCTGCTACAATCTGTACTTTACCGTTATTGACTGCTCCAAGCACCACAACACCGGATCCCAGCTGTTGTTTTAATTCATCTACTGTATTTCTCATAGCATCCATATCTTTCGCGGCGGCTGCTTCTGCAATTACAGAAACACCATTTACCTGCTTTACTTTATTCAATAGAGTGGACGCTTCTGCATTGCCGAGTTTGGACGACATGGAGTCATTTTCACGCTGCAGATCTTTTAATGACTGGTGCAGCGCATCAATTCTGCCGGGCACATCATCAATAGATTTAGCTTTTAACAGCTCGGCTGCTTGTTCAAGCGTTTCAATCTGGCTGTTCATATGTCCGTATGCGTACTGACCGGTCAGCGCTTCAATTCTTCTCACACCAGCGCCTGTCCCTGCTTCGGAGACAATCTTAAAAATACCGATTTCAGCCGTATTATTTACATGGCACCCGCCGCACAATTCAATGCTGTAGTCGGAAATCTGAACGACGCGTACATCTTCGCCGTATTTTTCCCCAAAGAGCGCCCGGGCGCCCATTGCTTTTGCTTCGTCTATCTTTTTGCTTTCAATGACTACAGGAATATCCGCCCAAATTTTTTCGTTTACTTTTCGTTCGATTTCTTTCAGCTCTTCTGCCTTTACTTGTCCAAAATGGGAAAAGTCAAAGCGCAGTCTGTTTCCAGTAACCAGTGATCCGGCCTGGTTCACATGTTCTCCCAGAACATCTTTTAATGCCTGGTGCATTAAGTGCGTAGCGGTATGGTTTTTTACAATATCTTTTCTTGTATACGAATCCACCTGAGCCTGGACCAGGTCTCCTTTTTTCAGCGTTCCTTCTTTAATCGTAACAGCATGCAGATGCTGGCCGTTCGGTGCTCTCTGCACATCCGTGACTTCCGCTTTGGCCTTCTCTGTCGTAATGACTCCAGTGTCGGCAGTCTGTCCGCCGCTTTCTGCATAAAAAGGCGTATGATCCAGCAGAATATGAGCTGTTTCTCCTGTCGAGACTTCCTCCACAGACTGTTTGTCATGAATGAGCGCACTGACCGTAGTCCGGGCTGCCAGCTGATTGTATCCTATGAATTCACTTTTTTCTTTCAAATCCGATAACAGCGAATCCTGCGTCTGCATAGAACCGGTCGATTTCCTTGCCGCCCGTGCCCGGGTGCGCTGTTCCTGCATAGCTGTTTGGAAACTGTCGCGGTTCATGGTGAATCCGGCTTCCGTCAAGTATTCTTCTGTAAGGTCTACAGGAAAACCATACGTGTCATACAGACGGAATACTTCTTCTCCCGGTATAATCGTCGTATCATTTGTTTCTGCTTTTTTCATAATATCGGACAGAATATGCAGGCCTTCACTGAGTGTTTCGTGAAACCGCTCTTCTTCATTTTTAATAACTTTTTGAACAAAAGCTTCTTTATCCTGTACTTCCGGGTAATACTCTCTCATTATACTTCCAACGACCGGCACCAGCTGAAACATAAACGGCTCATGAATGCCGATCAGCTTTGCGTAGCGAACTGCTCTTCTAAGCAGGCGTCGCAGCACATAGCCGCGTCCCTCATTGGATGGTAACGCCCCATCTCCGATAGCAAACCCAACGGTACGAATGTGATCGGCAATCACTTTATAGGATACATCCGACTCTTCTTTCTGGCCGTAGGGAACGTCGGCGAACCTTTCAATTTCCTTCATGATCGGCAGAAATAAATCCGTGTCAAAGTTGGTCCGTGCATCCTGGATAACGGAAACGATCCGCTCGAGTCCCATTCCTGTATCTATATTCTTTTTGGGCAGCGGCGTGTACGTGTCATCCGCATTATGGTTAAACTGGGAAAATACGAGATTCCATATTTCCAGGTACCTGTCGTTTTCCCCGCCGGGATAAAGCTCCGGATCTTTTTCGTTATTGCCGTATTCGGGACCGCGGTCATAAAAAATCTCCGTGTTCGGTCCGCTTGGGCCTTCGCCGATATCCCAGAAGTTTTCTTCCAGGCGGATAATTCTTTCTTCCGGCAGGCCGACTACATCTTTCCATAAATCATATGCTTCAAAGTCTTCCGGATGCACAGTAACAGATAAGCGTTCCTGTTCAAAACCGATCCACTTTTTTGACGTGAGGAATTCCCACGCGTATTCAATGGCTTCTTTTTTAAAATAGTCGCCTATTGAAAAATTTCCAAGCATTTCAAAAAACGTGTGGTGCCTGGCGGTTTTTCCGACATTTTCAATATCGTTGGTGCGGATGGACTTCTGAGCGTTTGCGATTCTTGGATTGTCCGGCACGATACGGCCGTCAAAATATTTTTTCAGCGTAGCTACGCCGCTGTTGATCCATAAAAGCGTTGGGTCTTCACTTGGAACAAGCGAAGCACTCGGTTCAATATCGTGTCCTTTTTCTTTAAAAAAATCTAAAAACATCTGTCTTACCTGTGCTGAAGTATGCTGTTGCATCTGTTGGTTCCCCCTTGGATTTAGCCAATCTAATCATAAAATTATGCAGACAAAAAAATCCCGCCCCTGGACGCAGGGACGAGATTACTCGCGGTACCACCCTGTTTACGAAGAATACACTTCGTCAACTTGAACGCTTGTAACGCAGCGAAGCGGCACGCATTACCGTGCACTCTGGACCAGCTTTCCGCCTTCCTGCGCCCTCTGTTTATCTCAGCATTCTAAACAGTCTCTGTACTGGGTGGAAAACGTACTTTTTCCTTCAACGTGTTATCTTTATTCTCTTTTCTTTTATATCGAATATTTCCCTTTCTGTCAAATATCTTTCCTATTTTTCTCTTCTTTATTCCTCTTTACATCTATGTCTTTCATGCTACGATAATGTAAACAATCCCCGTAAAAAGGAATGCATCTCTGCATACCTTTTACTCTTTTTGGCAGTATATATTTCTTTGTTCGAGATACTGCCGACACAGACCTGACTGCTTTTCCAAATGAAAGGAGAAGGCTATGCAGAAAACTTCGCGGAACTTCTTTTTGTTTTTATCAAAAAATAAAACACTAAATAAAAGTGCCAAACGCTGGGGCTTTAATCTGGGAGCGGCCAAAGTAGTTGCCGGAGAATCGATTGACAGTGCAATGAAAACAGTACAGTCCCTGAACAGCAAAGGCTTGCTTGCGACTGTTGATCACCTCGGGGAATTTGTATCCAAAGAGCAGGAGGCCAAAGAAGCTGCCGAGCATGCTCTGCGAACGCTTGAGGCAATTCACCGTTACAGAGCGGATTGCAACCTTTCACTGAAACTAACACAGATCGGTCTTGATATTGACCGGGAGCTCTGCCTTCGATTCATGAAAGACATAGTGGAAAAAGCCAGATCCCTGCAGCTTTTTGTGCGCATTGATATGGAAGATTATACTCATTATCAGCTCACCCTGGATATACTTAAAGAACTGAGGAAAGAATATGATAACGTTGGAACGGTCATTCAGGCATATTTATACCGCGCTTCAGATGACATTGCCGATTTAAAAGGCGTTCCGCTTCGGTTGGTAAAAGGCGCCTACAAGGAGAGCCCCGCAGTTGCCTGGCAGGATAAAAAACAGATTGACGCCAACTTCCTGAATATTATTAAACAGCATCTAACGAACGGCAGCTACACGGCTATTGCTACGCATGACCACCGGATTATCGAATCCGTTCAGGCCTTTACGGCCAAAGCCTGTATTCCCATCGACCAGTTTGAATTCCAAATGTTGTATGGCTTTCGTACCGATATGCAGGAGGCTCTTGCCCGGGACGGCTACAAATTCAGAACCTACGTACCGTTTGGAGATGACTGGTACGGCTACTTCATGCGCCGCCTTGCCGAAAGGCCGCAGAATGTCTCTTTTGCTTTCAAAGGAATGTTTTCCAAATAAATAAGCAGGCGCCCTCCTGGGTGTCTGCTTATTTATTGATCTTTTCATCTGTGGGTTCTTCGAGTTTTTCTTTCAGCCTCGTATAGCGTGTATCTTTATGCTCGGTCTGCACGGCAAGCTCCAACGCTTCATACTCTCCGCAGAGTATTAAGTAATCCTTCGCTCTCGTAATCGCCGTATAGACCAGGTTGCGCCTCAGCATTCTGCGGTACGCCATCAGCATAGGCACAACGACGATCGGAAACTCGCTTCCTTGAGACTTGTGAATCGATGAACAGTAGGCAAGCATAATTTGATTCAAGTCCTGACGCGAATAGGTGACTTCTTTATTATCGAACGTAATAATTACCTGCATTTGTTTGTCTGCTGTTTCTTTTGCTTCAAAAATAGCTTCAATTCTCCCGCGGTCCCCATTAAACACACCCTGTTCCGGGTTGTTAACGAGCTGAAGCACAATATCGTCTTTCTGATAGGTCACTTCTCCAAAACTCACTGTTTTTTTCTTTTGGGAAAGCGGGTTAAACAAGTGCTGAAGCTGTTTGTTTAATTCATGTACACCGGCCGGGCCCCGGTACATCGGAGCAAGCACCTGGATGTCCATTGGATCGTAGCCTTTTTTCACAGCGCCGTCGCACACTTTTACAATTAATTCAGCCGTCTGTGTTTTCGAACATGGGAAAAACCGCCTGTCCGGATATTTTCCTTTGATATCTTCCGGAAGGCCGCCGGCTTTAATTGCGTGGGCCAGGTCAATAATAGAAGACCCTTCTGCCTGCCTGTATACGACAGATAAGGAAACGACCGGCAGCTTGTTCGATTCAATCAGGTCAGTCAGCACCTGCCCCGGCCCGACAGATGGGAGCTGGTCTTCATCTCCGACGAGAATCACCTGCATATCGTCCGGCACGGCACGGAACAGCTGGTTGGCAAGCCACATGTCCACCATCGATACTTCGTCAATGATTAACAGCTTGCCGGGCAGGTATAAATCTTCCTCCCGCGCTTCAATGTCCATTCCTTCCTCGCCGTTAAAACCGAGAAGCTTATGGATAGTAGACGCGGCAAGACCTGTAGAATCCTTCATCCGTTTGGCTGCGCGCCCTGTAGGTGCAGCTAGTACGATAGGATAGGCTTCGTCTTTTTTGTACTCTTTCGGATCGAGCGGAAAGCCGTGCAGCGAAGCAAACACTTCCACAATAGCACGGATAACCGTCGTTTTTCCGGTACCCGGTCCGCCGGTCAGAATCATAATTTTAGAATGGATTGCCTGCTTTATCGCTTCCTTCTGCTGTTCAGCATATTCAATGTTGTACTTTTCCTCCGTCTCCCCAAGCGCTTCGAGAAATTCCGACTCGGGAAACGTTTCTTCAAGCTCTGCAGAATCCGCCATCCGCCGTACTTTTGCTGCAAAGCCTTTTTCTGCATAGTACAAAGAAGAGACATAGACAAATTGATCTTCCCGGCTTACTTTTTCTTCCTGTTCCAATACCTGCAGCCCTTCTGTCAACAGCTCGGCTTCCATCGGCTGCCTTTCTTTCAGAAGCTCTCCCGCTTCTTCAAGCAGGTCCAGCGCAGGCACATACACGTGGCCTTCCTGCATGGTTTTTTCATACAGTAAGTATAAAATGCCTGCTTTTACTCTTTCTAAGTCGTCATGCTTAATTCCCAGGCTTTTACCGAGACGGTCGGCTTTTACAAAACCAATGCCCTGAATGTCCCAGACAAGCTGATACGGGGAAGACTCAATAATATGGAGCGTCTGTTCTTTATAGGAATTGTAAATTTTCACGGCAAGCTCCATACCGAATCCAAGCCGGGTAAGACGGGTAATCGCTCTTTCCATCCCCTGATTTTCCAGCATCGCCTGATATACTTTGTTTCGCTTTTCTTCGTTCCAGCCGACAATTTCTTTTAAACGGTCCGGATCGTCCAGTACATGGGAAATAACGTTTTCTCCATACGCCTGAACTAATTTATCCGCCGTTTTCTCCCCAATTCCCGGAAAACGGTCACTCGATAAATAACCGATCAATGCTTCTTTTTCCGTCGGGACCAGCTTTTCATAGGATTGAACAACATACTGCCTGCCAAACCGGGGGTGTTCTTTATAGGCTCCTTCAAAACGATAGGTTTCTTCGCTGTCAATTTCCGGAAAATAACCGACAATGCTCATTTTCTTTTCATCGAGCTTTGGCTCTGACTTTTTTACTTTGATTACTAAAACAGTATATCCATTTTCTTCATTCCGGAAAATAATGTGAAGGACAGAGCCTGTAATATAAGAGGAGGCATAGGCTTCCGGATAATGATCATTCATCGCATATTCCCCCGTTACTCATTTAATAGCTTAGCTGCCTCTTTTTTTCCGTTATGGGCAAGCATATGATCCGGCTCTATCTCAATTGCCTGATCAAAATAAGGAAGCGCCTCCGCTGCCCCTTTTGTATGGAGATATCCTACTCCTAAATTAAAGTAAGCATCTGCATGCTCCGGATCCTGCTCTGTTACAATGTGAAACTCTGTGACTGCCTCTTCCACCATTCCATTCTGGGCCATACTCATCGCATAATAAAACCGGGCTTCCGTATCTTCACCATTCAGCTCTACCGCCCGTTTAAATGAGGCCATCGCATGAGGCACGCGGCCGGACTGGAAATACGCCATACCCAGCATATAATGAAGACTGCTGTCGTCCAGCCCGGCTTTATGGGCCTGCTGGTACATAGTAAGTGCTTCCGCAAACTTATCTTCATTAAACAAGACATTGCCTGCTCCGTAGTAAGCAGCGGCTGCACTGCTGTCCAGCTCTATTCCTTTTTCAAAAAAGCGCAGCGCCTTTTCTGCTTCTCCCAGTTCGGCAAGCAGGTTTCCAAAATTAATATACGCAACCGGGTTATCCGGCTCTTCTTCAATCGCCTGATTTAATAGTCTGGCTGCTTCTTCCATGTTTCCTTCTTGTAATTCCTGCAGGGCCTGTTGATTAGTATCCATGTAAAAAATCTCCTTTTGTGTTGGTTCGCATAATAGAGGGAAAAGAGGACAACGTTTTATACCTCAACGCTCTCCTCTTTTTTGACTGCATATTCAATTGTTGCTCCGCCAAGGCAGATATCACCGTCATAAAACACGACAGACTGGCCGGGAGTTACCGCGCGCTGCGGCTCATGAAACACGACCCGGGCTCCTCCGTCTGCGGATGGATAGACCGTTACTGCCTGATCCGGCTGACGGTACCTGAATTTTGCCGTACAGTCAAATGGCTCTGTGTACACCTTATTGATCCAGTTCAACCCGGATGCTTCCAGTTCGTCGCTGTAAAGACCATCATGATGATAGCCCTGTCCTACAATGAGGTTATTGCTTTCAAGATCTTTACGGATAACAAACCAAGGCTCACCGGCTCCGCCGATGCCAAGCCCCTGGCGCTGGCCGAGCGTATAATACATCAAGCCGTCGTGGGCGCCTTTCACTTCCCCGTCGACGGTAACCATTGAACCCGGCTGTGCGGGAAGAAAAGACTGAAGAAAGTCTTTGAAGTTTCTTTCGCCGATAAAGCAGATGCCTGTGCTGTCTTTCTTTTTAGCGGTAGCCAGCCCTTTTTCTTCAGCAATTTCGCGGACTTTCTGCTTGCTCATGCCTCCAAGCGGAAACATAACCTGCTCAATCTGTGACTGGCTCAGCTGATTTAAAAAATACGTCTGGTCTTTATTGTTGTCGACCCCGCGCTTCATGGTGACATTTCCGTTACTATCTGTTTCTACTTGAGCGTAATGTCCGGTAGCCAGGTAGTCAGCACCAAGCGACAGCGCGTGCTGCAAAAATGCCTGGAATTTAATTTCTTTATTGCACATTACATCAGGATTCGGCGTCCTTCCCGCCCGGTATTCATCTAAAAAATACGTAAAGACAAGGTCCCAGTATTTCTTTTCAAAATTAACCGCATAATAAGGAATGTCCAGTTGATTGCAGACTTTTACTACATCATCAAAATCCTCTGTTGCGGTACAGAATCCGCTGTCGTCGGTATCATCCCAGTTTTTCATAAAAATGCCGATTACTTCATAGCCCTCCTCTTTTAGAAGGGCGGCGGTGACTGAAGAATCAACGCCCCCGGACATACCCACGACTACTCTCGTATCTGCCCGGTCTTTTTGTGTTACTGCCATTTTTTTCTCCCTTCCGCTTCTATAAGCGCTTTGTTATTTTCCTAATGACCGCTGTTGTTTTATCGATATCTTCCATTGTATTGCTCGTTCCAAAGCTGAATCGTATCGAGGAATAGGCTCTTTCTTCCCCTGGATACATAGCTTCTATTACATGGGAGGGCTGCATCGAACCTGCCGTGCAGGCTGAGCCGCTGGAAGCGTATATGCCTTCCATATCCAGCTGCACTAAAAAGGATTCCATCTGCACGCCTGGAAGAAAAATATTCAGTATATGCGGCTGGGACCCGGTTACGTCCCCATTAACGGCAAAAGAAACCGCTTCTTCTTCAAGACGGCTTAAAAAGTGTTTTTTTAAAGCTGACAGGTCTGCGGCTGTTTGTTCACGACACGTCGCTTTCTCTTCTGCTGCTTTGGCAAATCCTGCAGCGGCCGGCACGTTTTCTGTTCCCGCTCGTTTTTTCCGTTCCTGTTCCCCGCCTGAATGGATCGGCTCCAGCTGGATGCCGCGTCGGACATATAAAAATCCTGTGCCTTTGGGTCCATTAATCTTATGCGCGGAAACTGAAAGCATATCCACACCCAGCGTTTCTACATCCAGATTGGACAGCCCAAATGACTGTACCGCATCAGTATGCATTGCCGCCTGCGTATTTTGCACTACTGCTGCTATCTCTTCAACAGGCTGTAATACACCCGTTTCATTATTACTGTGCATAATGCTCACTAAAATGGTGTCTTCCCGAAACGCTGCTTTAAACTGCTCCAAAGATACTGCACCTGTATGATCCACAGGTAGAAACGTAACCTCAAACCCTTCTTCCTGAAGCTTTTCAAGAGGATGCAGTATCGCATGGTGTTCAACAGCACTCGTAATAATATGCTGTCCTTTTCCCTTATTCGCACGGGCATATCCGGTAAGCGCCAGGTTGTTTGCTTCGGTTCCGCCGCTCGTGAAAATGATGCTTGCAGCGTCGGCATGAATCGTTTCCGCCAGTCTGCTTCTCGCATCATCGAGCAGCTTTCTTGCGTCTCTTCCTATTCGATGAATGCTTGAGGCGTTACCGTAGGAATCGTACATACTTTTCGTGATTGTTTCAATTACTTCCGGAAGCATGGGCGTCGTCGCCGCATGATCCAAATAAATGGCTGAGGCCACTTCCGCCCCCTCCTCGCATAGTTTAAATGTAGAACATATAATCCTGCATGTCGCCTTCTTCTTTATAATTCGCTAAATACTCAAGGGTTGTGTTATCGAGAACGTCTTTTACGGCGTCTCTTATTTTTATCCATAGTGCCCGCTTTACCGGCTCTTCGTCCTCGAGAACTTCCACCGGGCTTATTGGGCCTTCCAGTACGCGGATGATATCACCTGCTGTAATTTCGGAAGGTTCCTTCGTCAGCATATAGCCGCCGTAAGCTCCACGTACACTCTTTACGAGCATTGCGTTTCGGAGCGGGGCAATAAGCTGTTCTAAATAATGCTCAGAAAGTTCATGTTCACGCGCTATGGATTTTAATGACGTCGGTCCTTCACCGTGTTTTTTTGCCAATGCCATCATTATGGTAAGGCCGTAGCGTCCTTTTGTTGAAATTTTCATGTCTGCCACCTCTTTCAATCAAATAATGCACAAGCTTCGACGTTTGAGGCATAGCAAATCCTACTACCTGCCCGATGCCGAGGCAAAAAAGAATCGTGCCGACAAAAACAGGCCCGCCTAAAGCCCAGCCTGCGGCCAGCACTACTGTTTCCATCATAATTCTCACTCTCGAGATTTTCCATCCTGTTCGTTCATGCAATGCAATCATCAAACTGTCCCGGGGACCTGCGCCGACTTCCGGCGCGATATACAGGCCTATTCCATAGCCGATAATAATAATTCCGGCCAAAAGCATTGCTATTTGAACAATCAGGAGAGACGGTGTCCCGATAAGAAGAAGAAATATATCAATAAATACTCCAATTAAGAACATATTCACAATTCCGCCTGCCTGCGGTTTTTCTTTCTGCAGAAGGGAAGTCACAATAATCACAATAATGCCGATTATAATGCTCCACGTTCCTACCGTCAGGCCAAATTGATCCCGCAGGCCAATATGAAGAACATCCCACGGAGCACTTCCCAGATCAGCACGGATCATCAGCGCAATGCCAAATGACACAATGACCAATCCTATCATAAAAATGAGCCACCGTATGAAAAGATGCTCGCGTTTTGTATACAGTTTTACCATCAAAGACCTTCTTTCAACCGATTCACACTGAAGTCTACGCTATTATAGCATGAAAGCCCCCTTATTTGCATAAGAGTGCTCTATGTCCGTTTATTTACTTCTGCCCTTTGCCTCTCTATAATAAAGGCTGTATATATGATGCAGCATAAGGCGCCTTTTCAGGCATGCTGCAAGATGGAGGATTTTATGAAAAACAAACAGCAGCCGCTGGCTTACCGAATGAGGCCGAGAACAATAGAAGAAATTGCAGGGCAGCAGCACTTGCTCGAAGAAGGCAAACTGCTAAAACGGATGATAACCGCTAAAAGACTAACTTCCTTGATACTATACGGCCCTCCCGGCACTGGAAAAACGTCTATCGCTTCGGCTATTGCGGGAAGCACCGACACCCCGTTTAAAATGCTGAATGCGGTTGTCCACAATAAGAAAGATATGGAAATAGCCGTCGCAGAAGCAAAAATATCCAATCACTTGATCGTGATTATGGATGAAGTCCATCGTCTAGATAAAACAAAACAGGATTTTCTGCTTCCCCACCTCGAAAAAGGACTGATTACAATGATTGGTGCCACGACCGCCAATCCGTATCATTCCATTAACCCTGCCATTCGGAGCAGATGCCAGATTTTTGAACTGCACCGCCTGGAACACGAAGATATAAAAAAGCTTTTGTTTGCCGCCATGGACGATGAAGAAAGAGGGCTTGGTTCCTTTTCCGCCGTTCTGTCTGATGAAGCGGCGGAACATCTTGCTTACGCCTGCGGAGGTGATGCCCGTGCTGCTTTAAATGCACTTGAAATTGCCGTGTTGTCGAGTCCTTCTTCAGATCAGCCTGCGGTCATTACTAAAGAAACAGCAGAAGAATGTATACAGCATAATCGCTTTCAGCATGATAAAGACGGAGACGCCCATTATGACGTGCTTTCTGCTTTTCAAAAATCGATCCGGGGAAGCGATCCCGATGCCGCTCTTCATTATCTGGCGAGGCTTATTGAAGCAGGGGATTTAATAAGCATCAGCAGAAGACTTATCGTCACAGCCTACGAAGACATTGGGCTTGCCAACCCTCAGGCCGGTGTCCGAGCGGTCGCTGCGGTGGAAGCTGCAGAAAGACTGGGCTTTCCGGAAGCACGCATTCCCCTGGCAAACGTTGTCGTGGAGCTCTGCCTCTCTCCTAAATCCAACAGCGCCTATAAAGCGATCGATAAAGCCCGGGAGTCTCTTCTAAAACACGGGACCCCCGACATACCGAAGCACTTAAAAGACTCTCATTATAAGGGAGCTGCCAGTTTAAACAGAGGCGTGGCATACAAATACCCGCACAATGAACCCGGCGGCTGGCTGGCTCAGCAGTATCTTCCCGATGCTGTGAAAAAAGACGTATACTACGAAGCAAAAAAACATAATAAATTCGAACATGCTTTAGCTGAAGGACATAAAAAAATGACAAAACGTTGATGGTCCTGCAAATGCTGCTTCAATAAAACAGGTAAAAAAATGTATAGGCGGCGCTTTCCGCAGGCCATACCTCAGCTGCAGAGGAAAAGATCAACCTCTTTAGATTCACCCCTGGCTGTTCTGCTGGAGTTACCGCCTGATTCATTCTTTGTATTTCTAAGCAGCCTTTCTTAAAGAAACGGCGCTTTTTTAGATAAGCTAAATGAAGCTGCTTCTCGACAAGCTAAAAAAACCGGAAGGCTGGCCCTTCCGGTTTTTTGTGTTTTTTTATTCTATTGGAAATGATAGTTGAAACAGCGTGCCTTTACCTTCTGCAGAAAACACTTTAATATTTCCGTCCATTTCACTTACGATCTGGTAGCAGATCATCAGCCCAAGACCTGTTCCTTCCTCTTTTGTAGTAAAAAATGGCGTGCCTAATTTCGACAGGGTGCGGGAATCCATCCCCACTCCTGTATCTTCGATCTCCACCCCGATACATGGATGGTTGGATTTATTAAGAAACTCATATGTTCTTATACTGACTCTGCCGTTCTCTTTAACTGCTTCTATTGCATTTTGAAGTAAATTTAAATAAAGCTGTTTTAATTTTTTCTCATTGGCATTCATATCAGGGATATCTTGAAAAGCTGTGTGAATTTCTATGTTTTTTGACTGAGCCTGGTCTTTATGAAGGTACAAAATATCCTGCAGAATAGTGTTCATATTGATCTGCATGGTCCGTTCGTCATATTCCGGACTTGCAATCCCCAGCAGGTCACGGACAATTCCATTCACCCGGTCAATTTCGCTTAGGATAATCTGGTAATGCTGAACTTCCTCATCATTTTGTTCTGATTTTTCTTTAAACAACTGAATAAATCCTTTTATCGTCGTAAGCGGATTGCGGATTTCATGAGCAAATCCCGATGCAAGCTTCCCTACTGCCTGAAGCTTTTCGCTGCGGACCAGCTCTTTTTCAAGCACTCTGTTATCGGTCACATCATTAAAAACAATTAAAATATCTTCTACCTGTTCTGCATTTTCAAGCCTGGGCAGAAGCGTTACGCTCGTAATAAAATAATAAGTCTTACCATCAAAGGTGAGCTCTATTTCTTTTGTATGCTCTTCTTCAAGTTCCATGTTTATTTGATCAATAAACGCCCGGAACAGCCCGCTTTGCTTTTTTAATTCCTCGAGTGAGGAAGCAAGCACATTGTTTTTATTCAATTGAAAAAGCGAGCTTGCCGCATGGTTAAATGTAGTAACCGATCGGGCGCTTTTATTGATCGAAATAACACCATTATCGGTCGTCTCAAGAATTAAGGTTGATTTTTTATGGCTTTTTTCCCGTTCTTCCAGCCTTGCCGTCATAACATTAAACGTCTGAGTCAGCTCATTTACTTCTGAATAGGAAGCCGGCGGCAGTGGGAGCACAGGTTTGCCAATGGCAAAATCCCGTGTGGCTGTTACAAGAGATTCCAACGGCCGTACGATATACCTCGAAAGCGCGATAGCAGCTAAAACGGTAATAACGAGCACAGCGCTGAATAATATTACATATGTAAACAGTAATCTTCTTAATGGAGCATACAGAGCACTTTCTGGTACTGAAATCCCTACATACCACTGGTTATTAAAACCTTCCATCTGATCAATCGGAACGATTGTACTGACTGTTTCTGCTTCCCTGCTTGTCGTTAAAGAAGGAGAAGTTCCCAGCTGTTCAAATTCTTCAAAAGTCAGCTCTGCATCGCGGACAAAATTACGATCCAGAATATAACTGCTGTCCGGATGGGCGATATAGTACCCTTCTTCATTTAAAATAAAGGCCTCTCCATTCATTCCCAGCTGTTCCTGCTCATCTGTAAACCGGTTCATTCTGTCCCAGATAAACGTTTCAAGCGAAACGAGGTCATATGCCGGTGATATCACACCGATATCATTACCGTCCTCATCTTTTACTCCCGCGGACATTGCTAATATCGGCCGCTCTAGTATTCTCGACATAAACAGGTCAGAGAAATAAAGTTCTCCATTTTTAGCTTCTTCATACCAGGCCACATCATTTACATCCCGGCCGACCGCATTGTCTTCAGTGGAATGAGCGATTATGCCTTCATTGTTCGTAAACACCATGCCGTGATACATTTCCTGAGATTCTACAAAGCGGGTAAACTCGGCCTGCAGCTCGGCTTCAGAAGCATCCGGATTTCGTATAACAGGACTGGTCGCCAATTGATCAAGATCAGACAGGCGCTCCCGTATCATTCCTTCTACAGAGACAGACAAATTGGAGGAAAATGAAATGAGTGTCTGCTCGATACGGTCGGATAAATCTGCTTCCTGGGTTTCATGCGAAACAAAACCAATCACCAGCAGTGGGATGCTGGTAATGGCTACAAAGAAAACCAATAATTTTGACCGCAGTGTACGCATGTGTTTCACCCACTATCTATTAAGTAATAAGCTTTCCATATAAAAAACTCCGAAGTAACAGCCTTCGGAGTAAGCATTTGTAGTAGTTAGTTAAGGAAGAGTCCCGTAGTGCCGTTAAACTAACTTTGTTTTGAAGCCTGCTCTCGCAGGTGGGTGCCCTGCTTCACCGTCCGTGCTTCCACTTCGCAGAGGCATGCACTTTCGATGAAAACATCAGGCTCCCGATGTATAGGTGTTGGCTCAAAACGTACAGTGTTCTACGTACACCTCAGGACTCTTCGATTTGTGATTTTATCATAGCATGCCGGTCCCGAATGGTCAAGATACTTACCCGGCATATTGAGAAGAGATTCGTTATTACTAAACTTCCCGGTTTCTTTATGTTAACCTTTATAAAAGACTTACGATAAAGAAGGGAGCAGATCATATTGACCAATTCCTCCGTTCGGGAAAACGATACACCGCAGCCGTTGGCAGAACAGGATACTATTTTTATCGAACAAAAAATTGAATGGCTTGAAAAAAAACGGGTAAAACATGTATCTTCTCTTTGTTTGTATGAAGACAGAATAGAAAGCGAGCATCATGCCTACTACCTCGAAGATATCTTTGATCTCTCCTACCGTTGGTCTGAGGAACAGATTGGGTTTTTATACATTCACACGGTGTTTGGTATTCGTACCTTCCATATCCATTCCTCACCGGAAGAATTTATCACTGAGTTTCATAAGCTGGAGCATCTTTAGAAAACTTCTCATTTACTAAACAATGGCTTCTTTATACAACAAAGGTTCCGATTATCGAGTAATGATAATCGGAACCTTTCTATAATAGGGAACTTATTTTGTCTTTTCTTCTTTTTTAGCAATCGCAAGCTTGAGATGCAGTTCTTTTAACTGCTGGTCGCTTACAGCACCTGGTGCACCCGTCAATGGATCACTTGCACTGGCTGTTTTTGGAAATGCAATTGTATCACGCAGATTGTCACGGCCTGCAAGAATCATGACGAACCGGTCCAGTCCAAGAGCAATTCCTCCGTGCGGCGGCGTGCCGAATTCAAATGCATCCAGCAGGAAGCCAAACTGCTCCTGCGCTTCTTCTTCACTGAAGCCAAGTGCCTTGAACATACTCTGCTGCATATCTTTTTTATAAATACGCTGGGATCCCCCACCGATCTCATATCCGTTCAGGACGATATCATATGCTTCTGCCCTTACGTCTTCCGGTGCGGACTCAAGCTTATGGGCATCCTCCTTTAGAGGACTTGTAAACGGGTGATGCATTGCAGTGTAACGATTTGAGTTATCATCGTATTCAACGAGTGGAAATTCTGTGACCCACAGGAAGTTATATTTAGACTCATCGATCAACTGAAAATCTTTACCGAATTTCAGCCGCAGCGCGCCCATCGTTGCGTACACAACCTCTTTTTTGTCTGCACCAAAGAAGAGAAGATCTCCCGGCTCCGCGTCCATTGCCGTTTTAATTTGTTCGATTTCCTCTTCCGTAAAGAATTTCGCGATCGGTCCGCGCAGTTGATCTTCTTCTACCCGCAGCCATGCCAGTCCTTTTGCACCGTAAATGGCTGCAAAGTCTGCCAGCTCGTCAATTTCCTTGCGGGACATCTTTGGAGCGGCCCCTTTTACGTTCAGGCCTTTTACGATGCCGCCGTTCTTCACAGCCTGGGCGAAAACTTTAAAATCGCTGTTTCCTACAATATGAGACAGCTCTGTAAGCTCCAGGCCAAATCTCGTATCCGGTTTATCAGAACCGTAGCGGTTCATGGCATCCTCATATGTCATTCTTGGAAAAGGTGTCTGTACCTCTTTGCCAAGCACTTCTTTTACAGTTTTCTGCATCAGCTCTTCAATCATTGGAAGAAATTCTTCTGTTTCCAGGAAAGAGGCTTCAATATCAAGCTGGGTGAATTCCGGCTGGCGGTCTGCCCGCAGGTCTTCATCTCTAAAACAGCGTACAATTTGATAATATCTTTCAAAGCCGGACACCATCAATAGCTGTTTAAACAATTGCGGAGACTGGGGCAGGGCATAAAATTCTCCTTTATGAACACGGCTTGGTACCAAATAGTCCCGCGCGCCTTCCGGTGTGCTTTTTGTAAGCATTGGTGTTTCAATATCGATAAATTCATTATCATTCATATAATCACGGATGATGTTTGTCACCCGGTTGCGCAGCTTAATCGTTTCGCGCATTTCTTCTCTTCTTAGATCGAGATAACGATACTTCAGGCGGACATCTTCCGAAATTTCCTGATTGCTGTCAATTTGAAAAGGAAGCGGCTTGGAGGTATTTAAAATATCGATCTGTTCCACCCGGATTTCCACCGTACCGGTAGGAATCTTCTCGTTGTATGTTTCCTTGTCTCTTTGCACGACTGTCCCGTAGATTTCCAGGACGTATTCACTGCGCACGCTGTCTGCTGTTTCCAGTGCATCCGCGGAAATTTCCGGATTTGCGACAATCTGTACGATACCACTGCGGTCGCGCAGGTCAATAAAAATAACCTGTCCGAGATCTCTTCTCGTCTGGGCCCAGCCTTTCAGGCGTACTTTTTCTCCAATAAGCGGTTCTGTAATATCTCCTGCATAATGCGTTCTTTTTCCCATGTTATTCTCTCCCCATTTTATCAGTTAAATAGTCAGCCAGATCGGCGATGGCTGTTTTTTCCTGGCTGCCATCGCTCATTTTTTTAATACTGACTTCTCCGCTCTGCAGTTCATCGTCACCGATGACGACAGTATATGCAGCATTCATTCGATCCGCTGCTTTAAACTGTGCTTTCACTTTTTTCTTCATGTAATCTTTTTCCACACGAAGTCCTTTTCTGCGAAGCGACCACAAAATCGATACTGCTTCCGTTTCTGCTTTTTCTCCCATCGTGACGACGTAGCAGTCCAGTCCTTTTTCGACCGGCAGGTCTACGTTCTGGGCGGAAAGAGCCATCAGCAGCCTTTCAATACTCAGCGCAAAGCCAATGCCCGGCGCTTCAGGTCCCCCCAGCTCTTCGGTTAAACCATTGTAACGGCCGCCTCCTGTCAGAGTCGTGATTGCGCCGAACCCTTCGCCTTCGATCATGATCTCAAAAGCGGTGTTATTATAATAATCGAGCCCTCTGACCAGTCCCGGATCAATTTCGTACGAAATATCCAGCTGGCTGAGAAAAGCCTGTACTTTTTCAAAATAGCGGCGGCTGTCTTCATTAAGATAATCCAGAATAGATGGTGCGGTTTCCATTAAAGGATGGTTTTTATCTTTTTTGCAGTCCAGAATACGTAGTGGATTTTTCTCCAGACGCTGCTGGCAGTCACTGCAGAACTCCTCAATACTCGGTTTAAAGTGGCCGATAAGTGCCTGCTTATGGTTCTCACGGCTTTCTGTATCTCCGAGGCTGTTTATAACCAGCTTCAATCCTTTTAATCCAAGGGATGAATACAGCTCCATCGCAAGCGCAATCACTTCTGCATCAATCGATGGATCATCACTGCCAATCGCCTCGACGCCAAACTGGACAAACTGGCGCATCCGTCCTGACTGCGGACGTTCGTAGCGGAACATTGGACCGATATAATACAGTTTATCCGGCTGATCCGGAAGTCCGAAGCGTTTGTTTTCTACATAAGAACGGGCAACCGAGGCTGTACCTTCCGGACGAAGGGTCATGCTGCGTCCGCCTTTATCTTCAAAGGTATACATTTCCTTCTGGACAATATCTGTTGTGTCGCCTACACTCCGCTGAAATAGTTCTGTCTGTTCAAAAATAGGAGTGCGGATTTCCGAGTAATTAAAAGCCCGGCATAAATCGTGCATTCTTTTTTCTACGTACTGCCACTTTTCTGACGTTCCCGGAAGTATATCCTGGGTTCCTCTAGGTATTTGAACTGCCATTTCCCCACTCCCTTTAAAAATAGTTGTTTTGCAGGCTTATAAAAAAACACAAAAAACCCGCCCCTCAAAAATATGAGGGACGGGATTTATTCCCGTGGTACCACCCTGGTTAGAGCCTTACAGCTCCCGCTTTGACAGTTAACGCCTGTGTACGGCTGCTTTTACTTCTCCACGTTTCAAAGCAGCACCTAAAGAGTGTCTTTCTGTAAATAACGAGCGGAAATGCTTCCAGCCTTGGCATCTCTTCTCTGGCCTCGTTTACCTTTACATACTTTTCTCCATCATTGGTTTTCTATCGAATTCCATCATACGAATAATTGTCTTTTGTGTCAATACGAACCTGCGCTTTATTCCTTTGGTTCAGGGGATTCCAACGTAAGGGTTACCGGGCCGTTGTTCGTAAGCGATACCTGCATATCCGCACCGAACCTTCCCTCTGCCACTGTTACGTTTTTGCTGCGGAGTTCCTCATTGAACAAATGATAAAGCGGCTTGGCATCTTCAGGTCGGGCGGCTTCGGTAAAGCTTGGCCGTCTTCCTTTTTGAGCATCACCGTATAACGTAAACTGCGAGATCGAGAGCACTTCGCCCGAAATATCGAGCAGGGATTTATCGAATTTCCCCTCTGCATTTTCAAAAATGCGGAGGTTGACTATTTTTTCAGCCATCCATTCTACTTCCCGGCTTGTATCACCGTGGGTGAAGCCTGCTAATACAACCAGTCCTTCTGTTATAGAGCCGGATACCTCTCCTTCGACGGAACAGGCTCCTTCTGATACACGCTGAATAATAACTTTCATCGCTGGAATGGACCCTTTCTGTAAACCGGTATTAATGCATAACGCGCTGCACCGTATATATATCCGGTAGTTTTTTTATTTTATCTACCACTTTCTGCAGATGACCGGTGTTGTGAATGGATATGCTCATATCGATGAACGCCATTTTGTTTTTATCACTGCGGCCGCTGACAGCATTAATGTTTGTTTTTGCTTCCGTTACGCAGTGCAGTACTTCATTCAAAAGTCCGCGTCTGTCATAGCCGATAATTTCTATATCCACATTGTAGTTTTTGTTCGTTTCGACCGAGCCTTCCCACTCTACTTCAAGCAGGCGTGGACGTGCTTCGTCATTATCTACGTTTGCACAGTCCCTGCGGTGAATCGATACGCCGCGGCCCTTCGTAATAAAACCTACAATGTCGTCACCTGGTACAGGACTGCAGCATTTGGATAACCGGATGAGCAGGTTATCTACTCCTTTTACACGTACTCCTGCGTTTGTTTTTTTCACAGGATGATTCGTATTAATAGTTTTCACCGCTTCAGCTACCGACTGTTTTTCGTCCTGTTCATTTTGGTGGCGGATTTTATCTGTCAGTCTCGTGACGATCTGTTTTGGGCTTACTCCATTGTAGCCGACAGCCGCAAACATATCTTCTTCTCCGCTAAAGCTGAATTTATCGGCCGCTTCATTTTTGTTCTCTTCCGTGAGAATCTGCTTTGGATCATAATCCTGAGACTTTAATTCTTTTTCAACAAGCTCTTTTCCTTTTTGAACGTTTTCTTCCCGACGTTCTTTTTTATAGAACTGCTTGATTTTATTTTTGGCGTGGGAACTCTGTGTTAGTTTCAGCCAGTCCTGACTTGGGCCGTAGGAATGCTTGGATGTAAGCATCTCTACGATATCTCCGGTATCAAGCTGATAATCCAGCGGCACCATCTTTCCATTTACCTTCGCCCCGATAGTCCGGTTTCCAATTTCCGTATGGATCCGGTAGGCAAAGTCAATAGGCACCGATCCTCTCGGCAGTTCGATAACGTCCCCTTTCGGGCTGAATACAAACACCATATCCGAGAACAGATCCATTTTTAAGGATTCCATAAAGTCCTGGGCATCATCGGCATCATTCTGCCATTCAATAATTTCCCGGAACCACGTTAATTTATCCTCGAACGTCTGCTTTCCGGAAACACTTTTGCCTTCTTTGTATGCCCAGTGGGCTGCCACACCAAATTCAGCTACACGGTGCATATCCGTGGAACGTATCTGCACTTCAAGCGGCTCTCCTTTTGGACCAATAACGGTCGTATGAAGAGACTGGTACATGTTTGCTTTCGGCATCGCAATATAGTCTTTAAACCGTCCCGGCATCGGTTTCCAGCAGGTATGAATAATACCAAGCACGGCGTAACAGTCCCGTATGCTTTTCACAATAATCCGCACGGCGAGAAGGTCATATATTTCGTTAAACTGTTTTTTCTGTTTAACCATCTTTCGGTAAATGCTGTAAATATGTTTCGGACGTCCGTACATCTCTGCTTTAATGTTTAAGTCATCAAGGTTGTGATTAATGTCCCCGATTACTTCTTCGATATACTGCTCGCGCTCGGCGCGCTTCTGCTTCATCAGATTAACAATCCGGTAATACTGCTGTGGATCCAAATAACGCAGAGCGGTGTCCTCAAGCTCCCACTTGATCTTTGAAATACCAAGGCGGTGGGCAAGCGGCGCAAATATTTCCAGGGTTTCATTGGAAATCCGGCGCTGTTTATCAGGCGGCAGGTGCTTTAACGTTCTCATGTTGTGCAGACGGTCTGCCAGCTTAATCAGGATAACCCGGATATCCTTTGCCATCGCAACGACCATTTTCCGGTGATTCTCCGCCTGCTGTTCCTCTTTTGATTTGTATTTGATTTTCTTTAATTTGGTGACGCCGTCTACAAGCATCGCTACTTCTTCGTTAAATGCCTCTGAAATGTCTTCCACTGTTACTTCTGTATCTTCGACCACATCATGCAAAAAAGCACCCGCAACTGTATTGGGGTCCATTTCAAGGTCTACTAATATTCCTGCTACTTGAATGGGATGGAGAATATATGGCTCTCCAGATTTTCTGTATTGATCTTTGTGAGCTTCTTCTGCATATTTATACGCCTTTTCTAAAAAAGAGACATGGTTTTCGGATAAATAATGTCGAGCTTTTTCCAACACTTCATCGATGGTCATGGAATCACCCTGCACACCTTTCTACATAACGTGTTTTTTTCTATTTTCTATATTATGTGTAAGAATTGCGTTTCTGTAAAGTTTTTAGACTTATTCTAATTGGCTCAAAAAGTCTGTCCTTTTCTAAAAAGACACTCCATGCAAATTTGGGTCTAATCTGTTAAGTATAACTCTACCATGCCCTTGTTTGCACTACTTTATTCAAGAAATAAAAAAAGCACTCCATATTAGGAGTGCTTTTTGTAAAATATTAGTATTTTCTGCTAAAAAGTTACTAAGGAAAAAATATCATACTCTCCCAGCTCAGCCAGCTTGTCCCGGCCATCCAGGTAGTCCAGTTCAATTAAGAAGGCAAGGCCGGCTACAATGCCGCCCAGCTCTTCTACCAGTTTTACAGTGGCATGAATGGTGCCGCCGGTAGCCAGCAGGTCGTCTGTAATTAGCACACGTTGTCCCGGCTTGATGGAATCCTGATGGATGGAAAGCTGGTCTTCCCCGTATTCCAGCCCGTAATCCATATCCACGGTTTCGCGGGGCAGTTTGCCTTTTTTCCGAACCGGTACAAAGCCGATTTCCATTGCGTAGGCGATCGGGCAGCCAACGACAAATCCTCTTGCTTCAGGTCCTACAATCACATCAATACTTTTGTCTTTCGCGAATTCTTTCATTTCGTTAATCGCCTGTTTGTATGCCGGGCCGTCCTGCATAAGAGTCGTAATGTCTTTAAAGCGAATGCCGTCTTTCGGGTAATCCTCAACGACTGTAATATATTTCTTATAATCCATGATTAACCTTCTCTCTTAATTCATTGTCTTGTTTTTCCAAAAGCAGTTCACCAAGCAGCCGTTCCTTCAACTGCTTATACGTAGAAAAAAGCAGGTCCTGCTCCATTTGCTTCAGCTGTTCCCGGCGATTGTATGCAGTCGATTCGGTTAACGGCTTTTTTCCGCTGGACCCTAAAAACTCAACCTTGCTGCCTTCCAGCCTGATAAACCCAAGTTCAGTGAAGACATTTGTCATAAAATCAATATCTGCCGCCTTCCAGCCTTTCTGCTGAATTAACTTTTGTTTGAGCGTTTCCAGATTAAATGACTGGTATTTATTTAAAAATGAGTAAAACCACTTGAAATGTTCTCTTGTTCCTCCGTGTTGGAAATAGGTTTCTTCTTCTGTGTAAAAACAGGCATACATATGCTCTGTCCGGCGGCAGAGATGAAGCGCCTGGTTTAATTCTTCAAGAGACGTTGGAATATCGATAAAAGCCGTATATTTCTCTTCGACAGGATTCTCCAGCTCACGGGCCATATATAGTGCAGAACCATCCGGCAGGTCATCTGCTATTAACGCTTTGGTTTTGTCCTGAAAAACGACAGCCGCCGTGCCGGCAGGAAGGGCTTGTATCATCTGCTTTAATCCTTTTTGCTGGCGCTTGTCATGAACCTGGCATGTAGTGATCGCCATATCATGCATCATCAGCTGCGGTTTGCGGAAATTGTTCCATTCATTAATCGTCAGTTGCCCTATGAAAGAAGCATTGGCCGTTACCGTCATCTGATCGGCTAAATGCCCCTTTTGAAAAGCAATTCCATCGAGCCGGCTCCCCGCCTGTTCAAGTGAAAGTTTCAAATGGGTTTTATCGCTGCCGATTTTTTTAAAGGCCGTAATTTCCACGTCTTCAAGCAGAAATACAGGCTTTGGGTTTGCCATCCCGAATGGCGCGAGTGTGCTTAAATCTTCCAGCGCTGCCACTGTAATATCGGATAACGGTACCTGCAGGTCAATGGAAGCCGCAGGCACATAGGCAGAAGGATCAAGGACAGAGGCTGCCTGCCGGCACAGTTCGGTACGCAGCTCTTCGATGTTCTCCACCTTCATCGAAAGACCGGCTGCCATTTCGTGGCCTCCGAATTTCTCAAGAAGCGGACGCTGTTTGGATAACTGCTCAAACATATTAAAGCCTTCAATACTCCGCGCCGATCCTTTAGCGGTTTTCGTTTCGCCGTTAATGGATAATACAATGACCGGGTGGTGGTAGGTCTCGACAAGGCGGGAAGCCACAATCCCTATAACGCCTTCATTCCAGCCTTCTCCTCCTGTGATAATCACTTCGTTCTCATGATATCCTTTGTCTTCCACCTGCTTGACGGCCGTGTCTGTTAACTCTTTCACTATATTTTTTCTCGATTGATTCAATGTATCGATGCGCCCGGCCCATTCAGCTGCCTCCTCTTCGTTTTCAGAGAGGAGCAGATGAACCGCCGGGTCAGCAGAATCCATGCGGCCGGCTGCATTTAAACGCGGTCCCATCGTAAATCCGATATGGTCTTCCTGCATTGTATCCGCGTCAATGCCGCACACTTTCTTTAATGCGGCAATTCCAGGCCTTGTGGAAGAAGTAAGCGAACGAAGCCCTTTTTTAACCATGCTTCTATTTTCATCCACAAGCGGCACCAGGTCGCTTATCGTACCGAGCGTCACCAGGTCCAAATAATGTTCCGGCAGCTCTCCGAGAAGGGCATGGGCTACTTTAAAAGCCACTCCAACCCCGGCCAGTTCTTTAAACGGATAAGAGCAGCCTGGTTTTTTAGGGTTTATAATAGCAAAGGCTTCCGGCAGCTCCGGGGGCGGCTCGTGGTGATCGGTAATAATAACATCCATGCCAAGGGCATTGGCTGCGGCAACTTCCTCTTTAGCACTGATTCCGGTATCTACCGTAATCATCAGAGAAGCCCCGTCTGCTGCAGCCTGTTCCACTGCCGGTATATTAGGGCCGTAGCCTTCTGTAAAACGATTAGGAATATACCAGCCGAATACGGCTCCCGCTTCTTTAAGCAGAAGTACCATCAGCGTCGTGCTCGATACCCCATCGGCATCATAATCACCAAAAATCAAAATCTTTTCTTTATCCTCTATTGCCTGTTTTATTCGGGAGACCGCCCGCTCCATGCCATCCAATAAATATGGGTCATGCAGCCTGGACATGCTCGTGTCCAGAAAAGAGGCGGCCTCTTCTACAGAGGAAAATCCTCTGGCAGATAATACTTTTGCTGCGAGAGGAGACAGGTTCATTTTTTTTTCGAGTACTTTCCATTCCTCATTGACAGAGGAAGCTGTTTTCCAATTCATTTTGGATTTTAACATTAAAACACCCCTCAACCCGTTTATTATACTAAAGGGTTGAAAGGGTGACAATCTTATATTTACAGCTTACGGCCTGTTTTTTCCGGTAGTTTGTTTGTCTTTTCTGCGGCCGAACCCTTTGCTTCCTGAAGCGGCAGAGTCCGAGGCCGGTGTCCGATTTTTATATTTTTTTAATTCTGTCCGAAGTCCGTAAATTTTAACAGCGTTGATGGAACCTGCGATGAAGGCTCCTATTAACACCGAACCAAGTATGATAAGAATGAGCGGCCATTCTGCCGTACCGAACAAGTAGTTCACTTCTACACTATTAACGTTAATTACTGCAAAAACAGCAATAACAATGGCTAAAATCAAACTGACAATAAACATCGTTTGTGTTTTCATCACGCATTCTCCTATTCTGGTTTCTTTTCCTCAAATGGATTCACATGCACGAATACATCCTGCACTTCCACCATTGTCATTAATGATTCCTTTACCTGTTTTCCGATCGCATGCCCCTCCTCTACGCTGATATACGGATCTACACCAATCTTTATATCAATTATAACGTAATGCCCATGCTCCCGTGCAAAAAATTCATCCACATGCAGCACGCCCTCCACCTGCTCCGCATTCTTTATCATCTCTACGGTATCTTCCGAATGAAGCACATGGTCAAGCACATTATGAATAGAATCTTTCCCCAGCTTCCAGGCCATTCTCATAATCAATATGGAGACAAATAAACCCGCTAAAAGGTCTCCGTATGTCAGAAAGTTAATGTTGTAGGCACCCCCTGCAATGGAAGCTCCTATCCCAATTAAAGCGGCACTAGAGGAAAAGACGTCAGAGCGGTGATGCCAGGCGTCTGTTATAATCGCTTCGCTTTTGTATTTCACACCCAACTTATATTTATAGCGGAACATGCCTTCTTTTACTATTATCGAAAAAACGACCGCATATAAGGCTAGACTGCCTGGAACGACCACAGGCTCTGATATGTCTCTCACCGCATTTAATCCTATTTCAAACCCGACCACAAATAGCAGAACAGCGACAATAATCGCCGTCAGCGTTTCTGCTTTGCCGTGTCCGTATGGGTGATCAGCATCAGGAGGCAGCTTGGCTGCACGGATCCCGACCAGCACCGCTACTGATCCGACCACATCCGACGCAGAATGAGCGGCATCGGCCACAAGGGCACGGCTGTCGGCCATAACACCTACGATAAATTTAATAATGGCTAAAATAATATTTCCAAAGATGCCAACCATAGCTCCAAAACGCACCATTTTATACCGATGTTCCTGAAAGTCGTTCATCGCTATCATTCCTTTATCTTTGTTACCTATTTTCCGTTTTAAAAGATAGAAAAAACCATGGCACAAACCATGGCCTTTTCGTTATAACGTTGGTTCTGCTTCTTTCTGTGCTTCTTTTTTCTGCTGCTTCTGAATGCTTTTCCATTTCCACGATACCCATAACTGGGCGGCAAGGAATAAAGAGGAATACGTTCCCGCAATAAGCCCGATAATCAAGGCAAAGGAGAACGAGCGTATCGCCTCGCCGCCGAATACATAAAGGGATACTGCTGCAAATACGACGGTAAGAACCGTGCTGATGGAACGGCCCAGCGTCTGATTTAAACTTTTATCAACCACAGCAGAGAGCTGCTCAAAGGTTGAAACTTCTTCTTCTTTCGCCATATTCTCCCGGATCCGGTCGAATGTAACGATCGTATCGTTGATGGAATAACCGACGATCGTCAGAACGGCTGCAATGAACGGTACGTTCACTTCGAGCTGCAGCGCACTAAATACGACGATAATGAAGAAAGCATCATGAAACAGGGCGACGATAGCCGCAAGTGCATATAAGAATTGAAAACGGATGGTCACATAAATAATGATTCCGACCGCTGCGATGAGTACCGAAATCAGGGCATTCATGGCAAGTTCTTCTCCTACCTGAGGAGACACGGTACTGATATTCGGTTCCTGTCCATAGTTATCAATAAAATACGTCTGTACCTCGCTGATTTCCCCTTGATCGAGAGCTCCTATAAAGCGGGCATGAGCGATTTCCCCATTATCTCCGGCAAGGGTAATATCATCGGGTTCGTATCCTTCGCCAATAGCAGCAAAATCTTCCTGCACCTGCTCTGCGGTCAGCGGATCTCCTGAAGATACTTCCACCCGGGATCCGCTCTCAAAGTCGATGCCGAGATTTAAACGGATCGTGACCAGCAGGGCAATTCCTATAGCTGCCATTACAAGTGATATGATAAAAAACTTTTTTCTGTGTTTGACGAATGGAATTTCTTTTCTACGTTTACTGCCGAGCATCAATGTCACGCTCCTTTATTCCAAACACTCTTGGCTTTTTGTTGAAGATCCGGCTTTTCACCCATAAACCGAGTAAAAATCTCGTTAAAAGAACGGCGGTTAAAAAGCTCGTCAAAATACTGACAATAAGCACGACAGCAAACCCCTGAACGGAGCTCGTACCATAGTAAAACAGTACCCCTGCAGCAATAATCGTCGTGATGTTGGCATCTACGATAGTGGAAAAAGAACGGCTCGTTCCTAGTTTAAAGGCGCTGATAACCGATCTGCCTTCACGCAGTTCTTCTTTAATCCGCTCGTAGGTGATAATATTCGCATCTACGGCCATACCCACACCAAGAACGAGGGCTGCAAGACCAGGCAGGGTCAGAACACCCTGCATCCAGTTAAAAACAACCAGCACGACATAAATATAACTTGTCAGGGAAATAATCGATATAACTCCCATGAATCTGTAATAGAAAAGCATAAATGCGAAAATCAGGCCGATGCCGATAAATCCGGCAAATATTGTCTGTTCCATCGCTTCTTCTCCAAGAGAGGCACCAACAGCATTGGAGTAGATCTCTTCGAGTTCAACCGGCAGTGACCCGGAATTAAGAATCTCTGCCAGAAATTCTGCTTCTTCGAGTTCAAAGTTTCCTTCTATCTGTACGGTATCGGTATAAAGAGGTTCGTTAACGGATGGAGCAGATAAAAACTTAGGATCTTCTTTTTGGGATTCCTCCATAAAAGAATCCCCTTCTTCATAATCCAGCCAAATAACCATCAAGTTCTCCGGTGGAGGATATTCTTCAATAACCTGTTCGGTTACCCGGCCGAACTCATCTCCGTCCCGGAGCCCAACGGAAACAACAGGCTGATTGCCCTGGTCAAAATTGACGCTGGCTCCACTTTCCTGAAGATCGTCACCAGAGAGCAGTACATTATCATCTATGTCACGAAAGCTCAGGTCTGCTTCGGTAGCGAGAAGCTCCCGGGCCTGCTGCTGGTCGTCTATCCCTGCCAGCTGCACCCTGATACGGTTATCTCCTTCAATCGAAATGTTGGGTTCTGATACCCCCAGAACGTTCACACGTTGATCGAGGGCACTAACCGTCGACTGCATCGTCTCCTCTGTTACTTCCCCCTCGCCGCCGGGATTATTGACTTCATATAATATCTCAAAGCCTCCCTGCAGATCGAGTCCAAGATTAATGCTTTTGGCGGTATTGAGCGCCGTTTGGGACATCAGTCCCCCAATAGCAAGGACGATGAGAAAAAAGATAACAATTCTCGATTTTTTTATCATGCTTCGGTACATCCTCTCTATACACTGTCTCAAGCTGGCTTTTTTCATGAAAAAACTTGGCAGTGCTGCCAAGTTTGCTGTTACAGGCCTTTTTTTTCACAGAACATGCTAATTATACGGACGCATCTAAATTAATGTCAAATCACTTTTTTCTATACTATACGTTTTGCACTTAAGAACGGGCACTGCGGGTATTTTCAATATCTTCCAATATAGATGCCAGCTGATTGCCGCTGCGGCTCTTCTCTTCAAGGTCAATATAGGAATTAATCGTAAGGCGGTTCATATAGTCGCTCATTTTAAGATGCAGAATATCTTGTATTACTTTATGTAAATNAATATAGATGCCAGCTGATTGCCGCTGCGGCTCTTCTCTTCAAGGTCAATATAGGAATTAATCGTAAGGCGGTTCATATAGTCGCTCATTTTAAGATGCAGAATATCTTGTATTACTTTATGTAAATGCACTCTTTTTTTCCATGTCCGCTCGTTCTCAAGTAGATACTGCCAAATGGTTTCTTCTGTTACATTAATGTACCCAAGCATATGAAACTCTTCTTTTTTACTCTGCAGTGCCGGCTGCACCACATCTTTCCAATTGCTGACTGAATATAACATGCTTTAGCTCCTTTACCTGTTTTGCGCTTATGTCTGAATAACCTGATAGATCTCTTCTTTTATTTTAGCAGGGGAGAGCGCAAAGAAAAAGCTGTCTCCCCAAAATTAATAAAATGGAGAAACAGCTGTTTTTACAATGGAAGTACTTTAATCTTCATTTACTACCTCTTTAACCGCACTGCGGTCAAAAGTCAGCCTGTTGCTTCCATCTACAACAATAACAAGTTTGTTTTCGTCTATCGCATCAATTGTACCGTGAAGGCCTCCAATTGTGACGATGCGATCTCCTTTTTGGAGATTGGAGTGCATCTGTGTGATCTGCTTTTGTTTTTTCTGCTGTGGACGAATAAGCAGAAAATAAAAAATAGCAAACATAAGCACGAGCATAATAATTGCTTCCATGATTTGTCCCTCCCTTCACTGGTTAAAAAAACTAAAAGTTTTTGGCATTTTCTTTATTAAAGCCGTATGCCTCAAAATACTCTTCCCTGAAATCAAGAAGCCTGTCGTCACGTATAGCCTGGCGGACCTGCTCCATCAAGTTTAACAGGAAATAAAGATTGTGATAAGAAGTGAGCCTAAAACCAAATGATTCATTGCATTTCACCAAATGACGTATGTAAGCTCTGGAATAATTTTTGCAAACATGGCAGTCACATTTCTCATCAATTGGTCTGAAGTCCCGGGCAAACTTTGCATTTCTAACGACAAGACGGCCGGAACTTGTCATGCACGTCCCGTTCCTTGCAATTCGAGTTGGAAGCACACAGTCAAACATATCGATGCCGCGGATCGCTCCATCTATAAGAGAATCAGCAGACCCAACACCCATCAGATACCTTGGCTTGTTGTCCGGAAGAAGCGGAGTCGTAAATTCCAGCACACGATTCATGATTTCTTTCGGCTCTCCAACTGATAGACCGCCTATAGCATAACCCGGAAAGTCGAGAGAAATCAATTCTTTCGCTGATTGTTTACGAAAATGTTCATATTCTCCTCCCTGGACAATGCCGAACAATCCCTGCGTATCCGGATTAGCGTGTTCGGCCAGACAGCGCTCAGCCCACCTGGAAGTTCTTTCTACACTGGCTTTCATGTATTCTTCACTTGCCGGATGAGGGGGGCATTCATCAAACGCCATCATAATATCAGGTCCCAGGTCATTTTGAATCTGCATTGCTTTTTCAGGAGATAAAAACAATTTTTCCCCGCTGATATGATTTCTAAAGTGGACGCCCTCTTCTTTAATATCTCTAAGCTTGCTTAAGCTGAACACTTGAAATCCACCGGAATCGGTTAGAATCGGCTTGTTCCAGTTCATGAATTTATGCAGACCGCCCGCTTCTTTAATGATATCTTCCCCGGGTCTGATCCATAAATGATACGTATTGCTTAAAATAATCTGGGCGTGCATTTCTTCCAGTTCATCCGGACTGATGGTTTTAACAGTAGCCATCGTTCCAACCGGCATGAATATCGGCGTTTCAATCACTCCATGCGGAGTATGAAGCTTTCCGAGCCTGGCCCCGGATTGTTTGCACGTTTTTATTAGTTCGTAACGGATCGCGCTCATGTGACGCCCCCTCCCTTTTTAATAAACATAGCATCTCCAAAGCTGAAAAATCTATACTTGTTTTTCACCGCTTCTTTGTATGCCTCCAATATTGTATCTTTTCCTGCTAATGCGCTGACAAGCATAACCAGCGTTGATTTTGGAAGGTGGAAATTAGTAAGCAGGGCGTCAATTCCTGAAAAAGAATAGCCCGGATAAATGAAAATATTCGTCCATCCTGATCCTGCAGCAAATAAACCATCGTTCTGTCCCGCAATCGTTTCCAAAGTACGGGCGGACGTCGTTCCTACCGCTGTAATAGTACCCCCGGAACGCCTTACTTCATTCAGCGTCTCCGCAGCCTGCTGCTTTAATTCATAAAATTCAGAGTGCATGTCATGGTCCTCTATGGAATCGACCGAAACAGGCCGGAACGTCCCGAGACCGACATGAAGCGTAAGCGGAACAATATGAACCCCCTGCTCCTGAAGCTCATGCAGCAAATCTTCGGTAAAATGAAGGCCTGCCGTCGGCGCCGCTGCGGAACCATTGTTTTCTGCATATACCGTCTGATAGCGCTCCTGGTCTTCCAGCTTTTCTTTTATATAGGGAGGAAGCGGCATTTCACCAAGTGACTCCAGAATTTCCAGAAACACCCCATCGTATGAAAATTGAAGAATACGACCGCCGTGTTCCTGCAGCTCTATGCATTCGGCGGTAAGCTTTCCTCCACCGAACGTTATAACCGTCCCTGCTTTAATTTTTTTGGCGGGCTTTACGAGCGTCTCCCACTTGTCCTGTTCCAGCTGTTTTAACAAGAGTATTTCAATGGCAGCCCCTGTGTCTTTCTCACCAATCAGCCGGGCGGGCAGCACGCGCGTGTCATTAATAACCAGCGCATCTCCCTTTTGAAGAAACTGCTTTACCGCCGTAAATTGACGGTGTTCGACCCCGCCTGACAGCGGATCGACCACCATCATCCGGGAACGGTCTCTATTTAACAAAGGAGTCTGGGCGATCAGCTCCTCCGGAAGTTCAAAGTCAAAATCCTGTACGTTCATGTCCAGTATTCCTTTCTATGCATGCCGTTTTAACGAAAACGGCCTATCACAAATAAGATCAAAGATAACACGATACTTATAATGATGGAAGTAGCGAGCGGAAAATAAAAAGAAGTATTTTCTCCTTTAAAGAAAAAATCCCCCGGCAGGCGCCCTAATGAAATATAACGGCCCCCCACCTGCCAGATTACACCAAATAATATAAGCGCAGCACCCAGACCGATCAACAGCTTTGGGATATCATTCACTGTCCCGGCACCTCCAGTTGAAAATGCTCATACACTTTGGCACTGACCATCCGGCCTCTCGGGCTTCGTATTAAAAAACCAATCTGGAGCAGATACGGCTCGTATACATCTTCCAATGTATGGGATTCTTCCCCAATTGACGCTGCTACCGCTTCAACTCCCACCGGTCCTCCGGCAAATGTTTCAATAATGCTTTTCAGGAGCTTATGGTCGATGTGATCCAGTCCAAGCTTATCGACCTGAAGCTTTTCCAGCGCATTTCTTGCTATGTTTTCTGTAACCAGTCCATCTCCCTGCACCATTGCAAAATCGCGAACGCGGCGCAGCAGCCTGTTGGCAATGCGGGGGGTTCCCCTTGAACGTCTGGCCATTTCATAAGATGCTTCCTCGGTAATATCGAGCTGAAACAAATCGGCACTACGGGCTACAATTTTAGCAAGCTCCTCCGGCTGATAATATTCCAGACGGGCATGAACACCGAACCTGTCCCGGAGAGGGGCTGTCAGCATCCCCGCTCTCGTTGTTGCTCCAATCAGGGTAAAGGGCGGAAGATCAAGCCGTACCGAACGCGCTGTTGCCTCTTTCCCTATCATTATATCAATGCAGAAGTCTTCCATTGCCGGATACAGTACCTCTTCAATCGTACGTGGAAGACGATGTATTTCGTCAATAAACAAAACATCTCCCGGCTCCAGAGCAGTAAGAACTGCTGCCAGATCGCCGGGTTTTTCAATAGCAGGACCGGATGTTGTTTTGATGTTTACTCCCATTTCGTTGGCAATAATCATCGCAAGCGTCGTCTTACCAAGACCGGGCGGACCATATAATAGAACATGGTCCAGGCATTCTTCTCTCATCTTGGCGGCCTCAATAAATATACTTAAATTATCTTTTACTTTATGCTGTCCAATGTATTCTGAAAACTGCAGAGGACGAAGACCGCTTTCCATCGATTGATCATCGTTGGTTGCTTCCTGGGATACGATACGGTCATCCATTACTGCTCACCACCATTTATTCATTCGTCTCTCCATTATGAGAGCATCCACTGCAGGGCTTTTCTAACGTACTCATCTGCGCTCAGCTGTTCTTTTGCAAGCTTTGGTTTCACTTTTTGGATCTCTTTTTCTCCATACCCTAATGCCCGCAGTGCTTCCAGTGCTTCCTCAAGCGGCTGGTCGAACAGCGGTCCGGACGCACTTGGCGCTGCCAGAAAACCTTCTTCTCCGATGATGTCCTGCAGTTTGCCTTTTAAATCCAAAATCATCTGGCGGGCTGTTTTTTTTCCGACACCGGGAAATTTCACTAAAAATGCTTCATTTTCATTTTCAACAGCTTCCACGACCTGAAGCGGTGCGCCGGCTGCCAGAATGGCCAGGGCCCCTTTCGGACCGATGCCAGACACCTGCAGGAGCCGCTCAAACAACTCGCGTTCTTTTCTGGATTTAAAGCCATAAAGCCGTAGTATATCTTCTCTTACATACTGATAGGTATATACCGTATTTTCTTCATTCAGCTGAAAAACAAAAGGGTTGGCACAGTAAATTAAATACCCAATGCCCCCGACTTCCACTGTAATGGTATCTCCTTCTGCACGTACCACTCTGCCTGCTACATATTCTATCAATCAAGACACCCTTCCCCATCCTGCGAACATACTTTCCCTAATCCTATCAAAAAAGCAGACGTTTGGGTATTACTGATTTATTTGTTCCTGCGTTTCATTCCAGTCAAAATTGTGATGAACGTCCTGGACATCATCATTTTCTTCCAGCACGTCAATCAGCTTTATCATTGCTTCCGCGTGTTCCGCACTGAGCTCTACTGTTGTTTCAGGTTCCATCAGTACTTCCGCTTTCACTACTTTATATCCCTTTTCTTCAAGCTCGGCTCTTACTTTTTCAATCTCTTTGACCGGTACGGTAACCGTGAACACTTCTTCCTCCCGTTCCACGTCATCGGCTCCGGCTTCAATTGCATCAAGCATAGCGGTTTCTTCTTCTACTTCTTCCCCGGAAAGAAAGATATAGCCGTTTTTGTGAAACATAAAAGCGACACATCCGCTTTCTCCCATATTGCCGCCGTTTTTGTTGAAAGCATGGCGGATCTCGGCCACCGAGCGGTTCTTATTATCTGTGAGCACTTCGACCATGACAGCCGCGCCTCCCGGACCGTAGCCTTCGTACGTAATTTCTTCGTATTGGATGCCGCTTGTATCACCGGATGCTTTCTTAATCGTCCGGTCCACATTGTCTCCGGGAATATTTTCAGCTTTTGCTTTTGCAATGGCAGAACGCAGTCTCAGGTTTGTGGACGGGTCATCTCCCGCTTCCCGGACTGCAGCAAAAATTTCCTTGGAAAGCTTGGTAAAAATCTTTGCCCGCTTTGCGTCCTGTCTTTCTTTTCTATGCTTAATATTATTCCATTTTGAATGCCCTGCCATAACGGATCTCTCCTCTATTTTATCTTGATAAATAGCTGTTTTTCCTTTAAAGTCAATTAGACCAGGTACCGTAAATAAGCACACTAGGAGCCTATACTATGAATAATCCGGATAAAATGCTCGGCGAAGCACGCCGTAACCAAATATTAAAGTGGCTCGAAGAAGCTTCTTCCCCCTTAACAGGAAGTGAATTAGCGAAACGAACAAAAGTCAGCCGGCAGGTTATTGTTCAGGACGTCTCCCTATTAAAAGCAAAGGGACACCCTATCCTGGCAACAGCCCAGGGCTATATTCTTGTTTCTGCTCAGACACCAACTACCGTTCAACGAAAAATAGCCTGCTATCATCTCTCTGATTTAGAAACGACCCAGAAAGAGCTGCAGATTGTAGTCGATTATGGAGCCGTAGTTGTCGATGTCTCGGTAGATCATCCAATTTACGGTGATCTTACAGCATCTTTATTAATAAAAAATCGTTACGATATCGGTCAGTTTATTCAGAAGATCTCCAATACAAATGCTGCACTTCTCTCCGAACTGACCGGCGGCACGCACATGCATACGATCGAAGCTGCTTCCGACCAAATTTTGGACAATGTCTGTGATGCATTGGAAAAAGAAGGATTTCTTCTTTCATAATGGACACCCAGATGGTGGTCTTGTTGAAGAAAAGCCGATTCCTTATTTAGGAATTGGCTTTTTTTGTGTACTTTCTATTTCTTCAACGGAGAATAGACAGGGATAACTCCCTAATATACGAACTCCGCAGCCAAGCGCTTCCAGTTCTGCTACCGCTCCGGGAAGCAGAACATCATCCATCAGCTGGTCTACGTCAATCACAAAAAAATAGTTGCCGATTCCTGTTTTCATCGGCCTGGACTCGATTTTTGTCAAGTTCAGCTTTCTCCAGGCAAATGCTGACAGCACCTGATGAAGCGCCCCGGAAAAATCCGAAGGCAGGGTGACCATTAACGTGGTTTTATCCCCCGTCCGGTTGGACACCGGCTGTAATTCCATGGAAGCTTCTCTGGCAAGTACGACAAACCTCGTATGATTATTTTCATAATCATGAATGTTTTCATTCACAATGGTCAATCCGTATTGTTCTGCTGCCAGTACGTTGGCTACGGCAGCTGCATTCATTGCCGGGTCATCATGAAGCTTCTCGGCAGCCGCTGAAGTCGAGTTTGTATAATGCAGGCCCGCACCGGGAAGAATATCTGTTAAGAAGTCGTGGCACTGGGCAATGGCGTGCGGATGGGAATATACATCCTCTACGTCTCTCCACCGGGAAGCACGGGAAGGATGCACCATTAGATGCTGTTCAATAGGCACCGTTACTTCTCCAATAATAGGAAGGTTATGTTTGTGAATTAAATAGTCCAGCGTCATGTTTACTGATCCCTCAATCGTGTTTTCCAGAGGAATAACCGCCCGGTCAATATCTTCGGCTGCAAGGGCGTCCATACATGCCGGAATCGTCTCAAATGGAACCAGCTCTTCCTCTGTAAAAATGGAAACTGCCGCCATTTCAGTAAATGTCCCCTTCGGGCCGAGATATCCTATCTTATTCATACCCATCGTTCCTTCCTTGTTTCGATAAATTTACAATGATCCTGATCCAACTACTTCTGCTTTTTCAACAGAAGGCATAGCCTGTATCCTGCGTACAAGCTCTCTGATTTCCATATTTAAAGCAGACGTGTCTACTGTAAGTGTTACGTTAGCTCTTCCTTGAAGAGGAATACTCTGATTGATTGTTAATACATTGGCATTGGCCCGGGCCATCAGTGCAAGCAGTTCTGATAACGATCCGGACTTATCCACAAGCTGGATAGATAACGTAATAATCTGTTCTTGTATCATTTGGTGAAAAGGGAACACTGCGTCTTTGTATTTATAAAAAGCGCTTCGGCTTAAGTTGACTTCCGCTGCTGCATCGGCCACTCTTGCCACCTTTCCGCTTTCCAAAATAGCCTTTGCAGCCAATGTTTTCTGCATAGCTTCTGTCAGCAGATCCTGACGCACTAAATAAAATTGGTCCATTTTCTCTGCCAATACATTTCACCGCCATTAACCATGGTCGATACCATCATTTTCATACTAATTATACATTATAAAGACTTGCCCGCTGTTTTACAACAAGCGGGCAAGTCTGAGGTCTTCTAGCCTTCCATAAATTCGAATTCAAAGTCAAGCAGTTTGACGATATCGCCGTGCTTGGCTCCTTTTTCCCGGAGGGCGCTGTCTATTCCCATGTGTCTCATTTGGCGGGAGAACTTTTTAATTGATTCATCGCGCATCATATCTGTCATTTTAAAGCGGCGCTCAATTTCTTTTCCTGAAATGATGAAGGTGCCGTCTTCATCAATGGTAATTTCAAAAGCCTGCTTTTCTTTATCAAACGAATAGAGTACCCTCTGTTCTTTATCTACGTGATCTTCATAAAGAGGAAACTCCGGCGTCGTATCGATCAAGTCTGCAACCGTGCGGAGCAGATTCGTTAGTCCGCTTTTCGTTAAAGCGGAAACAGGGAATACCTGAAGATCTTTTGGTGCTTTTTCCAGAAAAGCATCGAGTCTTTCCTGAGCTTCCGGCATATCCATCTTGTTTGCCACGACGACCTGTGGACGTTCCAACAGACGCATGTTGTATTGTTTAAGCTCTTCGTTTATTTTTAAATAGTCGTCATAGGGATCTCTGTCCTCTATGCCGGACATATCCAGAACGTGTACAATAACACGTGTTCTTTCGATGTGACGGAGAAACTGATGGCCAAGTCCCACGCCCTCGTGGGCGCCTTCAATTAAACCGGGCAGGTCCGCCATAACAAAGCTGACGCCTTCTTTTACATTAACTACACCAAGGTTTGGTTTTAACGTAGTGAACGGGTAGTCGGCGATTTTAGGACGGGCGGAAGAAACAACGCTTAGTATCGTCGACTTTCCAACACTCGGAAATCCTACCAGGCCGACATCAGCAAGAACTTTCAGTTCAAGCGTTACGTTTCGATCACCTGCCGGCTCTCCTTTTTCACTCAGTTCCGGAGCGGGATTGGATGGAGAAGCAAATCTTGAGTTCCCCCGTCCTCCGCGTCCGCCTTTTATAATGACAGCGCGCTGCCCATGATCAACGAGGTCTGCCAGAGCCTGGCCCGTTTCATCATCGGTCACAATCGTGCCCGGTGGCACTTTAATAATTAAATCATCGGCTCCTCTGCCGTGCTGGTTCTTCGGACGGCCGTGTTCACCTGGTTTTGCTTTAAAATGTTTTTTATAGCGGAAATCCATTAACGTGCGGAGGCCTTCATCTACTTCAAATATAACGTCGGCTCCTCTTCCACCGTCGCCTCCGGCCGGTCCGCCGTCCGGTACGTATTTCTCGCGCCGGAATGCTACCATGCCGTCGCCGCCGTCGCCGGCTTTCAGGTAGACTTTTACTCTATCTACAAACACATGCTTCACTCCTTATTTTTATTTAGTACAAATACAAGTTCCTGTCCGTTCGCTACGATATTCTCTACATAGCAGCTGGATGAAACACTCCACTCGCCAAGCCAGTTCTGCATGTTTTCCATATCCTGAATGCCGCCCTGGAAATCAAATTCAATATAGGGGGATTCCTGAAGGTGAAAGCTCACAAGAAGCGTCGGATCTGTTATGCTGTGAGACTGTTCATTGAGCTTTTCAAAAAACTGGTCAAAAAAATCCAGCCAGCATTTTTCATGCCGGGCACAATCTATTGGTTTACCGATCATTTCAATATCTAAATGAAATTTCTGCCACTGCCAATTGAAGGTAATCAATTTATAAGCAAGGTCCGGCGTATTCAAGTCGGACAGCTTTGCTTCATGCTCAGCACGTCTTGTTACTTCATTAAGAATGTCATAAACACGATCTTTTCGGTCGAGCTGCAGATTCCCTTTTATGACTTGTACAATATTCATCCAGTCATGCCTGGAATGTCGAAGAATATTTAATTTGTCTTTTTCCTGCAATACTCAGCACTTCCCAGTTTGTGTCGTTAGAATATATACCAGCTCATCTAAAGGCTGAACCCTATTATGATTACTTGTGAAAGAGCCGTGCGGCCTGCTTTCTCCAGCTTCTGTTCTTCTTATCGTACCACTAATTCTCCGGTAAAAACCAGAATAGCTTATAAATCGTCCAGAATTGAATGTACATGACATTGGATGAAATAACAACTAAAACTTTCACAGAGAGCCTCTGCCGGCAAGTGAAGCACGCGGGATGCAGGATAATATTTCTTTTTATCAGCCTCATTCTCCTATACAATAAAATGATAAAGTTCTCTTTGCATTAAAGCTATATTTAGAAATGAGGGATAGGACATGCAGGATGAAAACTATATTTATGGAAATACACCTTGTTACTTAGGAAGTACCAATGTCTCCGGCGACTGGGAAACAGCTGCCGGCAAGGATGTTCTGTTTTACGGGGTTCCCTGGGAAGGGGCAGTAACGTGGGGCGATTTCACCGGCTGCGAACTGGCTCCTAAAGTGATCAGGCTCAGCTCCGCACGCTACAGCGGCTATCTGCCCGAACTTGATCATATCGATGTAAAAGAACATTTAACGATGGGGGACGCCGGCGACATTGACGTTGTTCCGTCCAATGTAGAAGAAACGATGGAACGAATCGGCGCTTTTGCCGAGAAAGCCTGGGACAGTGGTGCTTTTTCCGTTGCATTTGGAGGAGACCACGGCATCACCTACCCCATTGTTAAGGCATTGGCTTCCAAAGGAAAAAAAGTAGGCATCATTCATATGGATGCCCATTATGACAATAACAATAACTCCATGGGGGATCCGTTCGGCCGGGGCGCCCCATTTGCCCGCCTTTATGAAACCGAAGGCGTCCGGAACGAAAGCCTCGTTCACCTCGGTATTCACGGCCCGAGAAATAAGCCGGAAAATGGACGAAGCGCCAAAGAAGCCGGAGCGGTCACACTTACGATTAACGATATCCGCAAAAACGGCGGAGACCTGGAGGCATTTGCTGATGAGGTATATTCGATTGCTGCCGAACAGACAGATGCCGTTTACTTAAGCATCTGCAGTGACGTGCTCGACCACGCCTTTAACCCGGGAGGTCCTATTGACGGCAATGGCCTTTACTCTCATGAACTGTTAGCGCTCATTCATGCGTTTGCTAAAAAAGGACTGATCGGCATGGACTATGTGGAAGTTTATCCACAGCAGGATCCCAACGATTTTTCTTCCCATTTTGTAACAAATGCCGTGCTTTATGCGTTAGCCGGTCATCAGCTTTCCAAAAAATAAGTAAACCCCTCCTGAAAATGGAGGGGTTTTGTTTGATTACACACTTTACTGCTCATGCTGCAGCACAAATTGAACGGCTTTTTCTCCTTGAAGTATACAGTCAGGCAGCCCGACGCCTTCAAAGGCGGCACCGCCTGCATATACATTCGGAAATTCGTCAGCCAAACGGTTTCTTACTTTCGCCAGTGACTGCTTATGACCAATTTCATATTGCGGCATCGATTGTCTCCACCTTGTTACGAGAAAATCGGAAGGCTCTGCCTGTATCTGCATAATTTTCTCCAGGTCATGACGTACAGCTTCCAGTATTTCTATATCCGGCTTTTCGACGATTCCTTCGCCTCCAGGCTTGCCGACATAACAGCGGATCAATGCTTTGTCTGCAGGAGCGGAATGCTTCCACTTCCGGTGGGTCCACGTGCAGGCAGTAATCGTATAGTCTGCTTTTTTGGAAACGACAAATCCGGTTCCATCAAATTCTTCCGGTACTTCTCCGGCTTCAAACGTCATCGATATTGTCGCCACTGTCGTCGACCGTATGCTTCCAAGCGTCTCATCGATCACCGGATCCTGAAGCAGTTTAGATGTGACATGAGGCGGTGTGGCCAGAATGACTTTATCCACTTCTTCGGTGGACCCGTCTTTAAAATACAGCATCATGCCCCGCTCCGTTTTTGAAAGGCGTTCTACGGTTGTATTTTTATAAACAGCTTCTTCTTTTAAATGATTTTCAATAGCTTCCACTAAAGAATACAGCCCTCTTTCAAAGCTGAGAAAAGCACCCTTTTTTTTAGAAGCCTCTTCATTTTTATTAGGAGCCGGCGGTTTGAGCCCGCGCATTAAACTTTGGTGCTTCTGCTCGGCTTCGAAAAACTGGGGGTAGGTTGCATGCAGGCTCAGTTTATCTATATCTCCTGCATATACGCCTGATAACAGCGGATCAATTAAATAATCCACTGCTTCGCTGCCAAGCCGGCGGCGGAAAAACCCTCCAAGAGATTGATCCTCTTCCGGAGAGCTTTTCGGTATGACTAAATCAGCTAAAGCCCGTACTTTTCCTTTAAAGCTGAGAAGCGGCGTTTTCCAGAAAGGCATCCACTTTGTCGGAACACCCATCACCGATCCTTTAGGAATCGGATACAGATTGTCTTTTTTCAGGATATACGCCTGACCGGCAAAGTTCGAAACCATTTCTTTATCAATGCCGACTTCTTTTGCGAGCCGGGAAGCACTTTCTTTTCGGGCGAGAAAAGAATCAGGTCCTCTTTCCATGACAAAACCATGCCGGTACTCTGTCTGTATCTTCCCCCCAAGCCTGCCGCCGCTCTCAAACAGTTTAAATTCCATATCTAAATCATTCGCCATAATAGATTTCTGCAGATAGTAAGCAGCGGTAAGGCCGGTAATTCCGCCTCCAATAATAGCTGTTTTAGTCGTCATGCCAGTCACTTCTCTACGCTGGCATTCATTTTGCTTTCGATAACATTGGCCAGCGCATTTAAAAATTCAGGCTTTGCATTAGGCATCTCGGGACGATAATAAGCGGCGCCTACTTCATCTGTCGCAGCTTTACACTCTACGTCATTATCAAATAAAACTTCCAGATGATCCGTTACAAAGCCTACAGGACAGTAGACAAACGCTTCAAACCCTTTATTGCGGGCCAGATCCTTTGTTAAATCCTGTACATCGGGGCCAATCCATGGATCCGGCGTGTTGCCTTCACTCTGCCAGCCGATATCAAAATGCTTGATGCCTGCCTGGTCTGCTATCATTTCTGCGGTTTCCCGCAGCTGCTCCGGGTATGGATCTCCATTGGCCAGAATTTTTTCCGGGAGGCTGTGTGCGGAAAAAATGACGCAGGTTTTGTTTTCATCCTCCACCTCTGCCAATGTTTCTTTCACCTGATTGACCCAATAGTCAATGAAAAGCGGTTCTTTATACCAGCTTTCCACGCTGTGTATAACCGGTCCGTTGATTTTTTCAGACATTTCTTTGGCTCGGCCGTTGTATGATTTTACGCTGAATGTGGAAAAGTGGGGAGCTAAAACGATACTATAGGCTTCTTCAATACCGTCTTCTTTCATCTGCTCGACAGCTTCTTCAATAAATGGATCAATATGCTTCAGACCTAGATACATCACAAATTCCACGTCCTCATGACGGCTGTTAAGGACGGCCGTCAGCCCGTTAGCCTGGTCTTCTGTCAGGCGGGCCAGCGGAGAAATACCGCCGATCGCTTTATAACGCGACACAAGATCTTCCAGCGCTTCTTCTGAAGGTTTTCTTCCCCGGCGGATATGAGTATAGTAAGGCTCTACTTCTTCCAGGCTTCTCGGCGTTCCGTAAGCCATCACGAGGAGTCCGATTTTCTTTTTCATGTTAATTTCTCTCCTTTGCCTGTCTGGTATAGTCATGAACAAACGCAGTCAGTCGTTTTAACACCTGAGGATCCACTTCCGGGAAAACGCCGTGGCCCAGATTAAAGATGTACGCGTCATTTTTGATGCCTTCATCAAGTATAGGTTTAACCTGCTCTTCGATTTTTTCCCATGGTGCCAACAGCAGGGACGGATCGAGATTTCCCTGTAACGCTTTATTTACACCGGCCTGTCTTGCTTCTCCAATACTCGTTCTCCAGTCAAGTCCCATGACATCAATAGGGAGATCATTCCATTCCTTCATCAAATGGCCGGCGCCTACGCCGAACATAATAAATGGCACGTCTTTTCTTTGCAGCTCTGTAAATATTCTGTTCATTACAGGTTTAACAAACGTCCGGTAATCCGCCGCATTTAATGCGCCTACCCAGGAATCAAAAATCTGGATTGCTTTGGCACCGGCATCTATCTGTGCATTTATATATACGATGGTCATATCAGCCAGCTTGTTCATGAGCAGATTCCATGCTTCGGGCTTTGCGTGCATAAATGCTTTTGTGTGATGATAATTTTTCGATGGGCCTCCTTCAATCATGTAGCTGGCCAATGTAAATGGAGCACCGCTGAATCCGATCAACGGAACATTCAGCTGTTTTTCCAGCAGCGAAATCGTATCAAAGACATACGGTACGTCTGCTTTTGGATGCAATTCACCCAGCGCTTCAATATCACGCATCGAACGGATCGGGTTGGAAATAACCGGACCGATGCCGGATTTAATTTCCACATCTACTCCCATAGCTGGAAGCGGCGTCATAATATCTTTATATAAAACTGCAGCATCATTATTGTACTGATCCACCGGCAGTTTCGTTACGTATGCACATAACTCCGGCTGATGGGTAATTTCAAACAGTGAATACTTTTCTTTGATTTTACGGTATTCCGGCTGTGACCTGCCCGCCTGTCTCATATACCAAACCGGTACATGATCCGTCGCCTCGCCTCTGCAAGCTTTTAAAAACCGGTCGTTGAATGGCTTGTTCATCTCCTGCACCCCTTTTAACTGCACTGATATTATATCGGTGGCCTGTCTTATTCTGTGTGAATTCCATATCATTTTTACCATACTCTTGTCTGAATGTCATGTATAGTACTTATCGCAAAGAGTCATTAATTGTCCATACCACTTTTTCATAAAAAAATACCGGCACTAAAAAAGTGCCGGCTGTCTGCTTTAAGAAGCAGACCCCCAAATAGAACCAACTTTCACTTCTACTGTGTTGGAAGGCTCGCCTTCCTGGTTGGTCTGGGAATTAAATGGAACAACTTTATAATCTTTTAGGGAAAAGACATTTACTCCTTCTACGGTGTACGAGCCTTCCCCTTGAACTTCAGCGATTTCTGTTTCTTCATCTCCATCTATTTCATAAAGCTTATACTTCACCCGGTCATCCTCTGACGGTGTCCAGGCGAGCTGTACATTAATCAGTCCGGATCCTTTAAAACTTAATGAGGAAACCAGATCATTTACTTCTCCCATATCAATCGGGTCTGCCAGATCCTGGACACCTTCCGGTTTTTCAAATTCCTGCTGCGGGGCAGTCTGCTCTTCCGGAAGCCTGTTCATAATTTCTTTAAACAAAGTAACCGCGTATGCACTGCCGCCTTCCAGATAGTTCTCCTCTGTCGTCTGGTCATACCCCATCCACAAAGAGCCTGTCCACTCCGGTGTGTAACCGGCAAACCATGCATCTCTTGCTGCATCATCAACAGCTTCAAATGAGGTTGTTCCGGTCTTGCCGGCCAGAGCGTAGGAAGTATCCCCGCCCGCCGTTCCGGTTCCTTTCAATACAGCCTGTTCCAGCATTCTTGTCATGTACCAAGCGTTCTGCGGGGTAGTTACTTCCGTTTCGTCTATCTCGCGCTCAGCAATTGTTTCTCCGCTGCGGTCTTCAATCTTTTCTATAAAATAAGGTTCCACCTTCATCCCATTATTGGAAAACGCCGTATACGCTCTGGCGATTTCAAGCGGGGACGTTCCTTCTGACATGCCGCCAAGAGCCACTCCGAGTCCCTCGTCTTCCACCTGCAGACCGGCTTTTTCCATCCAGCTGCTGCTGTAGCTTTCGCCAATTTGGTCGTAGAGCCAAACCGCAGACGTATTCGTCGACTCAATGACCGCCTCTGACATGGAAACTTCTCCTTTGTATTCATCATTAATATTAGACGGCTCGTATCCGTCGTAGTCTGTTTTTTCATCTACAAGCATCGAATATGGCTGGTAGTCGCCGGTATCAAGTGCCGGCCCGTAAACAGCCAGCGGCTTCATCGCAGAACCCGGCTGCCGTTTCAAGGTTGTCCGGTTGAGACCCTGACGGACGTACTCCCTTCCACCCTGTACCGCCGTTACCCCTCCGGTATCGCTGTCCATCATGAAAAAGGAAGCTTCGCTTCTGGCTTCGGATGATTCCGGGAAATAGCTGCTGTCCTGGAACAAGTCATAGGACGTCTGCTGCATTTCATTGTTCATCGGTACCGTTATCGTGTAGCCGCCCCGGTATACTTCTTCTGCACTTATGTGATACGTGTTCTCTGCTTCGGACAACACCATATCAATGTACGTATAGTAGGCCGGGTTGTTTTCCGTACGATGAAGCTCTGCAGGAACGGTCCTGCCCTGCGCCGCAACAGCTTCTTCTGCGCTGATAAAGCCATGCCGTTCCATTACGGAAAGAACCACATCACGCCGGTCTTTTGACCCTTCCGGGTTATCTATCGGCGAATAGGTGGTCGGGGCTTTCGGCATTCCGGCAAGCAGCGCCGCCTCATCAATAGTCAGTTCGGAAGCATCTTTGTTAAAGTACATCTCGGAGGCCGATTGAATACCGTAGGCCCCGTGGCCGAAGTATATTTGATTTAAATAGTAGCCGAGAATTTCATCCTTGCTGAATTTCCGCTCCAGCCCCATGGCAATAAGTACTTCTTTTGTTTTTCTCATTAACGATTTGTCATTTGTTAAAAAGGCATTCTTGGCCAGCTGCTGGGTAAGCGTGCTTCCGCCTTCGACCGCGGCTCCTGCTTGTATGTCACGGTAAAGCGCCCGCCCGATGGCTCGTGGATCTATCCCCTGGTGCTGGTAGAAACGCACATCTTCAATAGCTACAAATGCTTCTTTCACATGGTCGGGAAGCTCATCAATATCGACTAAATCCCTGTTTTCTTCCTGCAGCTCCGCAATAAGCTCTCCCTCTTCATCTTCAAGGACAGACGTTTCGTTCATTACGAGTTCTTTCTCATCAATAGCTGCAGCGCCAATGACTACAGAAGAAAGATAAATTCCAAAGCTCAGTATAATAAATGCTGTACCAAGTGCCAGTACAACGAACCATTTCTTTTTTAACATGTTCGTATTCCTTTCTTAACAGCCTTCCATATTTCTTTCTGGATTAAAAACCTTTACAATTGAGTAAAGCGGTTTATTTCACCAGCAGAAAACGAAAGCCTGTATCCGCTTTTCATGCTTCTTACACCAGTCGTTACTTAAGGAGGAAAAGTTACATGAGCTATGCCTGTTTCGGCAAAAAGCCGTCTGACACTCTTATTACGAAACCATCCGTACAAATGATTCAATTGTCTGCTGAAACAGAAAAAAATGCTGCAGCGGATATATGGTATGCAGAAGACCTGATGGGCTCTCTTGAACCTGAAGCGACGCACACTATTATCAACAAAACCGGAACGCTTCCGGCCCATTCTTTTGTTGTCTGCAACAACGTTCCTGTGCTTGAAGAAAAACAGCCTCAATTTGAGGAGCGGTTTCTGCAGCGGGCCGGGAAAGTAGAAAAAGAACCCGGTTTTGAAGCTATACGTATTTTAAAGCCAATCCATTCAGATGTAAATGTCATCATTACTTTTTGGCAGGAGGCTTCTTTTTTTACAGACTGGCAGAACTCTTCCGCTTATAAAGAAGCACATAAGCACAGAAACACGACACAGGGATTATCAAAAAGTATTTTCTCCCGTCCTTCTTATGTAGGATACTACAACGGTATTTTTCATTCGGTCGGAAAGAGCAATGATTAAATGAGGTGACCGCATTGAGTGAAATAAGTATTTGGCTTGCTTTTGGGGCGGGCGTTATATCTTTTTTATCCCCCTGTATTTTTCCTTTGATACCGGCTTATCTAGCCCAGCTTACCGGTACCGTCATTACAGACAGCAAAGTAACCGCTTCACGCAGCATGATTCTTTCAAGAAGCTTTGGGTTTATTATGGGATTCACCATTATTTTTCTCTTATTAGGAGCTTCCTCTACTTTTCTCGGGCAGCAGTTTTCCCGATGGGGGAACATGATTGAACAGCTTGGGGCGGTAGTCATTGTTTTATTTGGTCTGCAGATGGCAGGTATTATTTCCATCCGCGCCCTGCTTTCTGAAAAACGCATACATAAAAAACCAACTCATTCGTCGAGTTTTCTGGGCTCGATTTCGCTGGGGTTGATTTTTGCGGCAGGATGGTCACCTTGTATCGGCCTTGTTCTCGGCTCTATCCTTGCTATGGCCAGCCAGTCGGATACGCTCTATTCAGGAATGGCCATGCTGTTGTTTTATTCAGCCGGACTCGGTGTTCCTTTTCTTATCGTAGCCCTGCTGTATTCCAGATCGCTGAATAAACTAAAACGCTGGAACAAATGGCTCCCCCGCCTTCAGCGTACGGGCGGCTATATTATGATCGCTTTAGGCATTATGCTTTTCACCGGCCATTTCCAAATGATATCGAGCTACCTCGCCCGGTTTGTGCCATTTGGCATTTAAATAAAATAATATTATCTGATGGCCCTGCCATACATGGAAAGGAAGAATACAATGACTACGGAAACATCTTTGTACGACTTACTTGACGGCCGCTATGAGGAAATGATCGAAATAAGAAGATACCTTCACCAGCATCCCGAACTTTCTTTTCAAGAAGAAAACACCCCGGCTTATATTGCAGACTACCATGAAAAACTTGGTCTTGAAGTACAGACTAAGGTCGGCGGACGCGGTGTCGTATCAACGTTAAAAGGAGGCCGTCCCGGACCGGTAGTAGCTCTGCGCGCTGATTTTGATGCTCTGCCTATCCAGGAGCAGACCGGTCTTCCCTTCTCTTCTAAAGTAGACGGAGTGATGCATGCCTGCGGACACGACGGCCATACCGCTACGCTTCTTGTTCTGGCTAAATGCCTGAACGAAATCAAAGAAGACATTGAAGGCACCGTTGTTTTTATTCATCAGCACGCTGAAGAATTCGCTCCCGGCGGCGCAATAGAGATGATTAAGGATGGATGCCTTGAAGGAGTGGATGTTATCTTCGGCACGCACCTTTGGGCCACTACTCCCTACGGCACCGTGCAGCACTGCACCGGGCCAATGATGGCGGCGGCAGATCGCTTTGAAATTGAAATACTCGGCCAGGGCGGCCACGGGGCAATGCCTCATTTAACAAAAGACGCCGTTCTTATCGGCTCTCAGCTTGTTACCCAGATCCAGCAGATTGTCAGCCGCTACGTGGACCCTCAGAAGCCGGCGGTTGTATCGATCGGTTCCTTTGAAGCTTCTAATGCGTTCAACGTTATCGCAGACCGTGCCAAATTGACCGGCACGGTGCGGACGTTCGATGCCGATGTTAGAGACCTGATTGAAAAAGAGCTGGAAATCATCACTAACGGAATGGTCTCCAGCTGGGGGGCGGAAGCTGATTTTCACTACTACCGCGGATATCCGCCTGTGGTCAATCATGAGACCGAAACAGCTTATCTGGCTGACTGCGCCACCAATGTTCCCGGAGTGGAAAAAACGGAAGAAATGAAACCTGAAATGGGCGGCGAAGACTTCTCCTACTATCTGGAAAATGTGAAAGGCAGCTTTTTTTTCACAGGAGCAGAAAACCCGGAATGGACAAAAACTTATCCCCACCATCACCCAAAATTTGATATCGATGAAAGAGCAATGCTTACGGCTGCTAAAGTGATGGCCAAAGCTGTTCTTGATTACCCAGACCAAACTCAAACAATGGATAAAGAAACACTGTCTCACAACACTTATTGAAAATTCCCTTTTCTATTTTCAGAATAAGGAAAAAAAGAACCCCGTATCCTTTTAAAAAAAGGCAAGCGGGGTTCTTTTTAATGATGAAATTTTTAAACCAGCTTCTTCTATTATTTATTCGGCTGTCACATAAAAGTCCATGCCGTACATAAAATAAGGCAGTGCCAGTCTGATGTATTCCTCCGGTGCAATAGAGCTGTTCTGCTTCCAGTCCACTGAAGCCCCGTAGATCCCCCAGCTCAGCATAAACGCGGCTATTCTTAACGATTCATCGCTGTCTGTCTGATGCTGCTTAAGCAGCGCCTGGTAAAATATAGCTTCCAGCTTCTTTTTAATAATCGCTTCAATTGTAACGGAAAAAGCTTGAAAACTTCTTCTGCACTGAGAAGATAACGACAAATGAAAAGTCGTAATAGATAAAAAGATACTTACAATCGTATCTTCTGTAAGCTTTTCGTGCTGGGCGATTTCATTGCTGACATTCATCATGAGATCTTCAGTTAATGACTTTTCCAGCAGGTCATATTTGTCCGTAAAATGAGAATAAAATGTGGCACGGTTTACCGTTGCTTCTGCTGTAATATCCTTAATCGTAATATCTTTGACGTCTTTTTTCATAGCCAGCTCAATAAAGGAATCCATAATTAATTTCCTTGTCCGCTTAATGCGCGGATCTATTTTTGTCTCTGACATAGTCATACACGTACACATCCTCTCCACTTATTAGACATTTTCATCCATATGTTGTTTAAACAATAAAAAGCAGGAACTATTGGTTGAATAACAAAACAAAAGTCTATATAGTGTGATTATACAACAAGTGTTGGATAAACGAACCTTGTTTTTAAAATTTTACAATAAACGGAGGAAATTATTTCATGAATGTATTAGTAGTTAAAGCAAATAACCGCCCTGATGGAGTTTCTACAAAGATGTACGAAACGTTTCTAGAGAACGTTCAGGAAAAAGAAAATTTAAATGTAAGCACATTTGATGTGTTTGAAGAAGATATGCCTTACTTTGGCCAGGATCTGTTTAATGCTTTTGGAAAGATCCAAAACGACGGAGAGCTTTCCGATGTAGAGCAGCGCATCGTTAATGCCAAGCAGAAAGCTAAAGACGCGCTTGCAGCAGCAGACGTTCTTGTCTTTGCTTTTCCACTTTGGAACCTTACTATTCCAGCAAAGCTTCAGACATTTATTGACTATATTGCTGAAGCTGGATTCACATTCAAATATGACCAAAACGGAAATCTTGTACAGTTAATGTCCGAGAAAAAAGTTATCCTGCTTAACGCCCGCGGTGGTGTATATTCCCTTCCGGAAGCAGCTCCAATGGATATGTGTGTCACTTACATGCGCAACCTGTTCGGCGGCCTGTACGGCATGGATATTCTTAATGAAGTCATCATTGAAGGCCACAATGCCATGCCTGAAAAGTCCGAAGAGATCATTCAGGACGGTCTGGAAGCTGTAAAAGAAGCAGCAGAAAACCTTTCTTACCAAAACGCATAAGTTTTCTTTATACTAAAAAACCATTTTCAGGCCGGGCAGCTGCCCGCTTGAAAATGGTTTTTTTACGTTAGGAAAGCTCCAGTCTGTTTTTCGGCTTCTGCCGGGCCAGGTAATAACTAAGCAGCAGCCCCGCTCCCAAAATAAACAAGGAAAACAGCATCTGCGTCCCAAGAAGAAGATAAGCCGCTGCAAAAAGAACAGACTGCAGCATTAAAAGACGCAGCACTAAAAACTGAAACGAATATTCTTTTTCCGACAGCGCCAACGGATAAAGATCAGGCCAGATGTTCGTGTCAAAATGATACCATAAGGTTCTGAGCTGAACGCCTGTTAAGTATATAAACAGAACGCTTACCAGCACCCGCAGCCATTCAAACGGAAATGCGTACATGACGAGACACCCGACGAGCAGGAGTCTGGCATACATCCCTAAATACTCGCCTGAGCGTACAAACGCTTTAATATACATATACCTGTAGGCTTTGTCTTTTTGAAAAGGCATCCGCTCGGCCAGTCCGGCCAGCCACCTCCTCCGTTTCACCGGTGATTTGATAAACGGTACATCCGCAAACGATTGAATAAAACGGTAAAAAGCAGACAGGCGGCGCTGTTCCATTATAAAGACCGCTTCCCACTTCAGCGCGTATTTTGCTGCCAGCCTTCCATGCCAGGCAACGTACACACCAGCCATGACAGCAAGCAGAATAGCTGCCAGAAACCATGACACATCAGCGAATACGATGTACAAAAGAGATGCGGTAAGCAGAATTCTTCCTATAAGAAGTCCCAGTCTCACCCGATGATCCTGCAGCCTCCACTCTGCCCAGGCTGAAGCAATATTCCAGCCTTTCACCGCCAGAATAACAGCAAGCACAAGCAGAAAGGAATTGGATTCTTCAAACAGCCGGTTTTGATAAAGCGGACCGAGAATAAAATACAGCAGTACAATAAATAAAGATTGAAGCGTATATGAATACACCACGCTTTTTCTAAAGTACGAACGCAGCTGATTTTCCATCGGCAGCAAAAAGACCATGTCTGCTTCTTTCAAAAAGGTCCGGATAGGGTTTCTGGTCAGGAAATATGTGAATATCAATGTAAACAGCTCGAGTACCGGCACATAGGCAGGCAGCCACTCCAGAAAAGCAGGGTACATAAATCCGCCTACCAGAAACAGGGCATAGATGCTGAACATAAAGCCGCTGTTGGCGACAAGCCTTAAATAGCGGATAGCCGTACCGGCAAATTCGCCGGCACGCTCTTCCCACAGCCGATCCAACGTCCCCATGTTAGATCGCCCCTTTGGCGACTTCAATGTATAGATCATCCAGCAGGGCTCCAGGCATGCCCGCCTGCTCCTGAAGCTCCTCCATCGTCCCCTGGAGCTTGATGCGTCCTTCATGCAGGACGATAAAACGGTCACAGTACCGCTCTGCGGTCGCCAGGATGTGGGTGGACATCAGTATACCGGCGCCATCCTCTTTCATTTTCACCATCATATCGAGCAGCGCTTTAATTGCCAGAGGATCCAGCCCGATAAACGGCTCATCTACCACATAGAGCTCGGGTTCGATAAGGAAAGCACACATGATCATTACTTTCTGGCGCATCCCTTTGGAAAAATGGCTCGGAAACCAATTTTTCATTTTCGTCATCCGGTATTCCTCCATGAGACGCTCCGCCCGTTCCTCAAATACCTTTTCTTCTATGCCGTAGGCCATCGCTGTTAATCGCATATGCTCCCACAGCGTCAGCTCATCGTATAAAATCGGCGTCTCGGGAATATACGTAAAGTGCCTGCGGTATTCCTCCGGTCCGTCCATCAGCCGCTTTCCATGAATTGTTACGGTCCCTTCTATCGCTTCCATTAGCCCAAGAACATGTTTAATCGTGGTACTTTTACCGGCTCCATTCAAGCCGATTAAGCCGACGATTTCGTTTTGTTTTACGGTGAAATTTAATCCGTGAAGGACTGGTTTATGAACGTTATATCCTCCGCTCATATTTTGAACATTCAGCAACTCCGTCATTATAAAAGCTCCTTTTATGTAAAAATTGAATGATTGTGATTAAGACTGCTTGAAAATTATATCATAATTCCATATTTTTCTGACGGCGGCCTTATTCCTTTCTATGATCAAAATAGTTAAAATGCACTAGAAGAAGTGTTAATAGAAATGATACACCCCCTTCGCAGAAAAACAAAAGGAACCGCTCTTTAAGAAGAGACAGGTTCCTTCATTTTTCTTTTATATTTTTTCTGACGGCCAGCTGCGAAATCCGCTCACTGTTTTGTTTTTATGAAACTCTTTAAAATGCTTTACCATTTCTTCGTAGGAAATACCGCTGTTAACAAATACTTTACCATAATCGTAAGAATGTTCCGGCGGCAGAGCTTCCAAACGATACCCTGTCTCTATGTCAACTGCCTGAATCATTTCAATTTCCAGATCGGAATGAATATAGCCTAAAGACACAAATTCCAGTTCTTTATGAGTAATGGCAGCGAGCGTTTCATTCACTTGTTCCCAGGTTGGGTCGATTACTTCCCCTTCTGCTGTTGTAAGGGTCCAGTATTTCTCCTTTGGAGCTTCCTGGCGGCTTTCCGGCTCTTTTTTCAAGAAATCAAATAGTCCCATAGGCCACATCCTTTTTTTAATAGGCTGATGAACTGAAAAGTATACTGCTAGTTTACCAGTTTATCAGAATCATTCCAGAGCTGTTTGCGGATCTGGACTTTTTGTATTTTTCCGGAAGCGGTTTTAGGAAGTTCTTTTACAAAGTTAATGCTTTTCGGCGCTTTAAAATGAGCCATTTTTTCTCGTGCGAAATCGATAATGTCTTCTTCTGTGAGGCTGCTGCCCTCCCGCTTAACAACCACAGCATGGGGAATCTCCCCCCACTTTTCATGAGGAAGAGCGACAACGGCTGTTTCAACAATATCAGGATGTTGATATAAATAGCCTTCCACCTCAATGGAGGAAATGTTTTCGCCGCCGCTTATAATAACGTCTTTTTTCCGGTCTACGATTTCAATATAGCCGTTTTCAAAGACGACCGCCATATCTCCGGTATGGAGCCAGCCATGCTGAATCGTTTCGGCTGTCGCTTCGGGATTTTTAAAGTATCCTTCCATTACATTATTGCTGCGCACAACAATCTCACCTACAGCCTTGCCATCTTTTTCTACATCCTCATACACTTCGTTTACTACTCTTACTTCCGAACCGATCAGCGGGTAGCCGGTTTTGGCTTTTAAGCGCTGCTGTTCTTCTTTGGATAGATGCTCATCCTGGGTCGTAATCTGTGAAGTCGTCACGAGCGGGGAAATTTCAGTCATGCCGTATACATGAATAAATTCCCAGCCCAGCTCATTTTCCGCCATTTCAATAAATGCCGGCGGCGGGGCAGATCCGGCGACCACAATACGGACAGAGTGCTCCGTGCGGCATTCTTCTTTGTGCAGGTGATAGTATTCCAGCAGCATATTTAATACAGTAGGGGCCATATGAAGAATACTTATTTGGTGTTTTTTAATATTATCAAAAATAGATTTGGGATCTATTTTGCGCTGCATCACCTGGGTCACACCGTTGGCGGTATAGTAAAAAGGAGAGCCCCAGCCGTTTACGTGAAACATCGGAAGAACGTGCAGCATCTTATCGTGTTCCCTGATTCTTAAATGATGCATGGTAGACATCGCGTGCAGGTAATTGCTTCGGTGCGTCAACAGTACCCCTTTTGGGTTTCCGGTTGTACCGCTCGTATAAAGCAGACTTGCTATATCATGTTCATCCACTTCAGCCCGGTCGAAGAAGGTTCCATCGAATCCGTTGAGCCACTTTTCATAGCCCTTGGCTGTTTTTGTATCTTCTTCTTCTCCGTGCAGAATGATAGTTTCGATTGATGTTAAATTGTCGAGAACCGGCTCCAGCTGTTTAAACAGTGTTTTATCAGCAAACAGCACCCTGCTTCCGCTGTGATTCAAAATAAATTCATAGTCTTCTGCAGTAAGCCTTGTGTTCAGCGGGGTCATCACAGCGCCCAGTTGATACACGCCATAAAACCCTTCGAGCATTTCCAAAGCATTCGGACTCAAATAGGCAACCTTATCCCCTTTTTTAATATTAAGCGCTTTCAATCCGTTTGACAGCTGATTGACCCTGTACTGCAGTTCTCCATACGTTACTGTTCTTTCTCCATCAACCGCCGCTGTTTTGCCGGCATACAGCTCGGCAGCTCTGTCTAAAAAGCCAGTTAATACGAGAGGGACGTACATAAGCATCCTCCTAGATATTGAATTAATGAAATATTTATTTTATTGTACCACAACACCTATATCCTGTTTTATACAAGTTTCACCTGGTATAAAGAGATTCCCTGCCGGGGATATCCGAAGGTCTCCGCCATTCCTTCTTTTCATTTCCGGAAATTCTACGTATGATAGAAAGTAAATCGAGCAAAAAGAGGAGAGAATATACATGCCACTAGAACACGATTGTATTTTCTGTAAAATTATTCAGGGGGATATTCCAGCTTCTATTGTATATGAAGATGATGATATGCTGGCTTTTACTGATCTCGGCCAGGTAACAAAAGGACATACGCTCCTTATCCCGAAAGACCACCAGAAAAACATTTACGAACTCCAGCCCGATACCGCAGCCAAATTGTTCAGTAAAGCCCCTGCTATTGCCAATGCAATTAAAGAAGCATTTCAGCCGGCGGGAATGAACCTGCTTAATAACAATGAGGCCCCTGCTTCCCAATCCGTGTTTCACTATCATCTGCACTTTATTCCGCGCTACGACGATACAGATGGATTTCAGCCTTCGTTTGTCGACCATTCCGATGCCTACTCCGCAGAAGATCTGCAGAAAATAGCAGAACAGATTGGCGAAGCTCTGAAAAAACAATAATCCTTACCGCGTCTGTTCTGGCTGTTTTGAGATTTGTTTGTTAAACTATTCACATGAACGCAAATATCTCTATCGGAGTAAAGGAGTCGACCTATTCAATGACTAGAGCACACAATTTTAATGCAGGGCCGGCCGCTCTTCCAACGGAAGTGCTGGAAAAAGCTCAAAAGGAATTGACTAATTTTAATAATACCGGCATGTCCGTGATGGAACTCAGCCACCGCAGTGCAGATTACGAAGAGGTTCACAATAATGCTGCTGCTTTAATGAAAGAACTTATGAATATTCCCGATGATTATGAAGTCTTGTTTCTCCAGGGTGGAGCAAGCCTCCAGTTTTCCATGCTTCCTATGAACTTTCTTCCTGAGAAAGCGCCGGGTAATTATGTGCTGACAGGATCCTGGTCGGAGAAGGCTTTAAAAGAAGCCGAAGCTATGGGACAGACAAAAGTTGGAGGAAGCGCAAAAGACACAAATTACACTTATATTCCTGCGTTTGAATCCCTTGATATGGATAATGATGATGCGTATGTGCATATTACATCAAACAATACGATATTCGGCACACAGTGGCAGGATTTCGACTACGACTGGAAATCTCCCCTGTTTGCGGACATGTCGAGTGATATTTTAAGCAGACCTATCCCGGTGGAACGATTTTCTGTTATTTATGCAGGAGCCCAGAAGAATCTTGGACCTTCCGGTGTCACTACCGTAATCATTAAAAAAAGCCTTATCGAAAATGAAAACAGCAGCGTACCGACTATACTCAAGTACAGCACGCATTCCAAAGCGAATTCTCTTTATCATACCCCACCCACTTTTTCCATATACATGCTCAATAACGTGCTCGAGTGGATTAAAGCAAACGGTGGAGCCGAAGGAATGGAAAAAAGAAATAAACAAAAATCCGATACCATCTATACAGCTATTGATAAAAGCAGCGGTTTCTACACCGGACATGCCGAGAAAGACAGCCGGTCGCGTATGAATATAACGTTTACTCTTCCGTCCGAAGACTTGACGAAAGCCTTTCTAACAGAAGCAAAAGACAATGGATTTGTCGGTTTGAACGGTCATCGTTCAGTAGGCGGCTGCCGTGCTTCAATTTACAACGCCGTAACGCAGGAATCCTGCGATGCCCTTGCTTCATTTATGAATAAATTCCACGATTCCCACCGTTGATCATTATTGTAAAAAAATGAGCTTTCTCTTTCGTTTTTCACAGTATAAATACGTAAATGAAGAAGAATCCGGACTCCCGGGTTCTTCTTTTTTTATTTCTACAGATGGATTACGGAATTGTGTGAATAATTTCACCCGGGATGCTTTCTTTTTCTCTCGATTTTTCTTATACTGTTATTAAAGAATAGTATTTTAAAAAAACCGTTTCTTATTCTGAAAGGAAGTGAGTTCTAGTGAATACGAAATCATTAGTATTAGGAATTTCTGTAGGAACGATTGCTGGAAGCATCATTACGCTGCTTACCTCTCCCTCATCCGGCCGAAAAAACCGGGACGCCCTGATCCGCGGCGACTGGGCATACTGGCGCGATTCCAGCGCTTCAAAAAAAGGTAAAAGGCTGATGCAGGACTGGCAGGACATGGCTGCCGAGGGTTTTGAAGCAGTAGACGGCTTTTCTAAAGAAATGAGTAAAACATATACCCGCTATAAAGAAGAAGTAGAACCGGAAGTAGAAACGATCCAATCACAGATTAAAGAAATCTCCGAAGCAGTGTCCCAATTAAATAAAAAGATTCGTAAAGAACTTAAATAAGCATTCTTTTTTTATTCCTTTTCTGAAAAATGAATGTATTCCCACTTTTTTTTACAATACTTTTTTTGGAAGGAGGACCTACCTTGGAATCAATGCCCGCTGGATCAAAACAGTCTCTCATGTTCAGTTATAAAATGGCCCAGCTCACAAAAGCTTTATGGAAGTCTGTAGAGAAAGATTGGCAGATGTGGGTAAAGCCATTCGACCTGAATATTAACGAGCATCAAATATTATTGATTTCCTATCAGCTGGAGGGTGCCTCTATATCAGATATTGCTAAATTCGGTGTCATGCATGTCTCTACTGCATTTAACTTTTCAAAGAAGCTGGAAGAACGCGGCCTTCTCCGATTTTCCAAAAAAACAACGGATAAACGAAATACGTACATTGAACTAACGGAAAAAGGAAGCGAACTTCTGCTTCAGACGTTTGAAGAATACGAAAAAGATACGTTCGGCATTTATGAAGGTGCTATGCCGATCAAGCAGCTTTACGGCAAATTTCCGGATTTTTCAGAGCTGATTACGATTGTCCGTCATTTATATGGAGAAGATTTCATGGAGATTTTTGATGCATCCCTGTCGAATTTTGATGATGAATTTCTTGAAAAGGATGGACATCTTGTTTCTAAATATCATGCTGAAGAAGAATAAGCTGCATTCAGCTATGCCGGTACGCCAGGCATAGTTTTTTACCATGCCTTCTTTTAAATTGTTAGATTTTTTAAACATTTTCACACCCCCTTGCTTTTTCTTTCAATAGGGATTAGATTTATCAGATAGATAGTTGGAAAGAAAAGGGGGTTTCCTATGAACTGCTGGAAATCAATAAACGTTAAAAGAGAATATAATCCTAAGAAGCTTCGTTTTGGAGCGTTTGGGCTGATGATGATTACATTTATACTGACTTATTTATTTTTCAGCTTTTGGCATATTTCTCCGGTCTATGCCGATATAAGCTTTATTGGCGCGCTGTTGTTTATCGGAATATTATTTCCGGGCCATATTCTGCTCCATTACCTGCCGCTTTTCTCGGTCGGCCCGCATACTTCTTTCAGCATTGAACGAACCAAAAAACGAAATCTCCCATATGTGGTTTTTCGTTCCAAGAAACCGATCAGTAAAAACATTTATATCTTTTCGATGGTGTTTCCATCTCTTATTACCGGTCTATTTGCTGCTGCAGGTGCTTTTCTTATGCCTTCCCTGCTTCCTTATTTTTTAATTTTGTTTGCTGTAAATGCCGGATTTGCCTTTTACGATTACATCTATGTAAAACAGCTCCTTACAGCACCAAAGCACTGCTTTATTGAAAAGAAACAACACGGCATGCATATACTAATAAAACAGCCCGCATAACCATGCCGGCTGTTTTATTATTTGTTTAATTTTCTATTCTGCCTACATAAACGGAAATATCGTCTTCTTCTAAATTAAAAGATTCTGCCTGGGTATAGAACCCTTCCCCAACTTCGATATCCTCTGTATGCACGACTATCTGCTCTTCAGACGGCTGCATCTCAACAAATTCAGGCACGTCGAGCTGGCTTTGCAGCAGTGTCAGAACGGGTGATGAAGGAAGCGGAATCCCTCCGATTGAAAAGCTCTGCTGATGAAAAGCCATATTTCCATTATCGAGTGCTTCCGGTTCGAAATCGAACGTAGCATTCACTTCATTTCCAAGAATATCAAGCGGCAGATTCACCTGCAGCAGTCGGTTTTCGACTACATCCAGTTCAAGCTGTTCTTCCTGCCATTCTTCTTCAATCACTTCTTTTAATTGATCTGTCGTCAGGCTCAACGTAAAGTAATGCTGAAATCCTTCCGAAGGTTCTCTTTCAAGCTGCCTCTCCCCTGCTTCTTCTTCGTTGTCTGAAAAAGGCTGCACGAGCAGGATAAACAAAAAAGCAATAATAACGGCATTAACGGCCAGCAGCCCAATAAAAAGCCATTTCCAAATCATTCTTCTTTTCTCCACTTTTATTCACTCTTTTCTCTTTCTTTGTTTTAATTCCCTTCCGACGATACGTACTCTTTCTATTTTACACAAGTTAACACGTCTGGAAAAAGAAAAAAGCGGAAAATAAATAGATAAAATTGCGTTTCAATTTATGATATAGTAGAAACTGGCACAGTATATACATAATAAGGGGCTGGATTAAACATGAAGAAAGAACTAATTGCCGTTATCGGCACGAGCGGGCTGCTGTTTCTCGCAGGCTGTAATGATAATGAAGAACAGTCATCAGATAACACCCAGACAGTCGTGCAGGTAAATGACACGGAAATTACGGAAGAAGAATTTACCGATGAGCTAAAAAACACATATGGCTCCCAAGTGCTAAATGATATGGTCCAGGGTGCTTTAATTGATGAGCAGGCAGAAGAAATGGAGATTACCGAAGAACGTCTTGATGAAGAGCTGGCGGACTTTAAAGAACAGGTCGGCGTTCAGGAAGACGAAGAGCTCCTTTCTCTTATGGAATCCCAGCTGGGCGTTCAAATAGAGTCTGTAGATGAGTTCAAGGAAGATTACCTCAAACCCCAGGTTGTTGTTTATGATCTGGCGGAAGCAGATGTAGAAGTAAGCGAGGAAGACAAAGAAGCCTATTTCGAAGAGAACCAGGAAGATCTTGAGTCAGCCAACGCTCGTCATATTCTAGTGGAAGATGAAGAAACAGCTGACGAGGCTGTCGCCCGCCTTGACGACGGGGAAAGCTTTGAGGATGTGGCTACTGATATGTCGACCGATCCTGGTTCTGCTGAACAAGGAGGAGATCTCGGCTTTTTCAATAGAGGTCAGATGGTACCTGAATTCGATGAAGCCGTATTCAGCATGGAAGAAGGCGAAGTCAGCGAACCTATTGAAAGCGAGTTCGGCTTTCACATCATTGAACTCATAGAAGTACGTGATACGTATGAAGAGCTTGAGGGGGATATTGAAGAAGCCCTAAGGCAGGAACAGCGTCTTGATGAAACAGAAGTCATGCAGAACTTAATGGAAGATGCTGACATTAATGTGGAAGAGCCTTCTTACGAAGACTGGATCAACATGCCTGAGGAAGAAGAATAGTCAGGCACCGTCATTCTAATCTCTCTACAAACATTCGATAACACATTAAAAGGATGGGCCTCCGCCCATCCTTTTCTATGTGGGATCAACTCTTTCTTTAAAAAGGCAGCTTCACTCCTGCAGCGGTGGACTCCTGCAGAACAGCCATCGACGAAGAGGAAGAGGACGCTTTTTCACTCTTCAACTGAGGCATGGCCTGCGGAAAGCAGCCGCCGAAAAAAAACAGTATATAGAAACAAATAAGGATGGGCCTCCGCCCATCCTTTTTGCTACTGCTCCTCTATTGTGCGCTTCAAAGATTTCGGAATCGTGATTTTAAAACAAACGCCGTCCTTTTCGTTAATGGCCTCATGGGTTCCTTCATGGAGCTCGGCGATACGCTGCACGATCGCAAGTCCAAGTCCAAACTGTCCTTTATTTCCTTTTTGGAAAGGCGTAAATATCTGTTCCAATTCCTCATCAGGAATCAGCGACCCGTTATTTCGGACAGAGATAATGATTGTATCCGCGGTTTCTTCTGCTTTTATCCAAATCGTGTCCTTCGCATAACGCATCGCGTTCTCAATCAGGTTTTCCAGCAGTATCTGAATCTGCTCTTTATCTGCCGTCATTTCTACATCGGCACCTTCAATGATAAATTTAACGTGGCCGCGCTTCATTCGGAATCGTTCTTCAATCCGAAACGCCACACTGCCAAACATCATTTCTTCCAAATTAATCGTATTGCGCTTCATCGCGTCCAATTTGGTAAAATACAGCATGTCTTTGACCCGTTTGTCCATTCGGTTTGCCTCTTCAAGAATAACATCCATCGTGTTTTCAATATCCTCTTTAGGAAGAATGCCGTCTTTGACAGACTGCGCATAAGTTTTTATCACCATGATAGGTGTTTTCAATTCGTGCGAGGCGTGCTGGATGAACGTTTTCTGAGACCTGTCATACCGGATGAGGTTCTGACGCATTCCTTCAAACTGATTGGAGAGCCGAATAAAATCATCATCCCCCTCGAGATGAAATGGTTCTTTCCAGTTTCGTTTAGCGATCTGCTCAAATTGATTGCCGAGCACACGGAGCGGCTGGCTCAAATACCGTTTAAGCCATATCGCAGGGAGAAAGCTGAGAGCACTCGTAATCAGCAGCAGATAGGCGAGCCGTTCCCAGAGCCTCGATACCATTAAATCTCTGTATGTATCCCACATGTAGGAAATCTGGTAGGCTTCTTCTCCGTCTGATTCAATTCGGTTAATTACATAAAACAAGGTTGCATCGTTATACATCATTTCAAATCGTTCCTGGTCATTTTCCTGATCTACTGCGTTGGATATCATTTCCTGCAGCACGCTGTCAGGAACCTGTCCGCCCTGCAGGGTCCCCGTTTCATTCAGCAGAAACAAGTGCCCGACAGACCTTTCTGCTTCCTGCCTCTCAATAAAATCAAAATCTTCTTCGGGAGGGGTGAAATATTCACTAAAAGGATTGGCACTTCTCGCCTGCTCTTCCTCGATAATTCGATACGTTTCTTCCGTCAGCGTCCCCCGGATCGAAATAGGGTATACAATAATCATCGTTAACCCGACGAGAACAATCAGGGAAATAAAAGACAAGTACACCCGTTTAGTTAAATTCAGCTTCATCATGATGATAAAATGCGATACCCAAATCCATATAATGTTTCAAGATGGATGCGGGACATTTTTTTTCTGACTCTTCTTACGACATCATCCACTGCCCGTTCCGATCCAAAATAGTCTTCTCCCCAGACCTGTTCGATAATGTCTTCTCTGGACAGAGCCTTCCCTACATCTTCTGTCAGCAGTAAAATCAGATCCATTTCTTTAGTCGTCAGTTCAATCGAACGATTGTCATTAAGGGTATCAATGACGACTCTGGCTTCTGCATCTACAATATAATCGTTAAGCTCTACTTTTTTATTCTCCTGGGCTATTTCTCCGTATACTCTTTTTAATAGCTTCTTCACACGGATGATCAGCTCCTGCGGGAGAAACGGCTTGGATAAATAATCATCACTTCCCATTTCCAGACCAAGAACGCGGTCCAGGTCCTGATCCCTGGCACTAATGAAAATAACCGGTGTGTTTTCGTTAATCGCTCTGATCTCTTTTAACACGTGATAGCCGTCCGTACCTGGCAGCATAATATCAAGCACCCATAAATGAGGCGCATTCTCGGCTTCTGCAATCGCATCGTCGCCGTTTTCGAATACAATGACCTCCCAGCCTTCTTTTACCATGTACGCTTTTAATATGTCAGAAAGATTTTTTTCATCTTCTGCCAAATACACTTTATACTTACTCATATATTTAGTCCTTTCACTGCGGCGTTCATTATAATGTTCATGTTATCAATGTTTTCTAAAAGGCGCTACCTTTCATCGGGGCCATCTCTTCCGAGAAAGAGGATTTTATCTTTCAGCAGAGGAACTTCCGCATAATCATGGCACGTGAAATAAATAATCTGGCGGCCTTTGCTGATATAGGAAAGCAGACTAAACGCTTCGCTGCGGCGGCTGTGATCAAAATGGGCAAACGCATCATCTATGGTCATGGGAATACTGTCATTACGCTGCTTTTCATACACTTCGGCCAGAGACAGGCGCAGGGAAAGATACAACTGTTCGGACGTACCGTAGCTTAGTTCTTCCGGTGTGAAAATGATACCGCCGGCACTCTCCACCATAATAGTTTCTTCTCCCATCGGTGAAAATAAGCGGACATGCTCCCCTCCGGTTATACGTTGAAAATAGTCCGACGCTTTTTGAAGCACTTCCGGCTGCCTTTCCTTTTCATGAACCGATTTTGCCTCCTCCATTAAATACACGGCTGTATTCCATACTTTCCAGCGGTGCATGTGCTCAGCCAGTGACTCTCTCAGGTTCTCGTAGTCCTGAAGAAGCTGTTCATAGCCACCGCCTTCCTCCCATGCATAAACACGCTGGGAGATAGCAGCCAGCTCTTCATTTAAATCGTGAATGCTTTCCTGTTTCTCGTGAATCTGCCTGTCGGTTTCTTCGAGTTCTTCTTCAGTATCACCGGGAAGCTTCAGCGCTGCAATCAGCTCTTCTTCTATTTCTCCTGCTGTCATTTGGGAACGCCACTGGGCTTTGATAAGCTGCATACGCTGCTGCAGGCTTTGATACGTTTCTTTTCCATCCGCTGCCTGGAGCAGCTCTTCTTCTGAGGCCCACCCGTACGAGTGCAGAAACTCGGACTGCTCCTCGTTTATCTGTTCTTTTACATGCAGCCACTTTTTAAAAAAGAGCCTGCTTTTTTCTGCGGTTTCCGCTCTGCTGTTAAGCTGCTGCAGGTGCTCTTCTTCCTGCTTTAACATATCGGCTGCATAGTGAATCGACTGGGCTGTTGGAAGCTTTTTTTCCAGGCGCAGGCGCTCGTAAAGCTGGTTCGTTTGGTGGTCTATATCGGCCACACGCTTTTGCCTGGCAGCAAGTTCTGCTGCTGCTTCCTTTTCTTTTTCCATTTCGTTTTTTAAACGGTTCCATGCCTGAAAATAGTCTTCTGCCATAGCGAGCGGGAACGCAGGCAGCCCCCATTTGCTGCACCATTCCGATAACTCCCGCTTTACCTCTTCCTGTGCTTCTATTTCCTTATCAAGGCGGACCAGTACAGTGTCTATTCGCTTTGTTTCCAATTCAATATTCTGATTAATTGCTGCGAGAGACTGTTCTCTATGCTGTGTTTTCCAGTACTTTTCTTTTTCTGCTTCGGACTGCTGCTTTTCTTTTTGGGTGTCTGTCTGCTTTTGAAGCAGGAACAATACGAGTGCAGCGATCCCTGCCACAAGCATAGTCATGCCTTCAAACCAGGAACCGGTAATTAATTCCCATAATCCAAGTACGGTAAAAACAAAAGCGGCAGCTTTTAGAAATAAAAGCAGCTTGCTCCACTCTCCGCTCGAATCAGCGGCAATTTCTTCATGAGGCTGCTTCGATGCTTGGCTGTCTTTAGAAAGCGCGGAAGCTTCCCGTTCTTTTTCCTGTTCATGAAAGGTTTTCTGCTGTTCAAGCTGTTCTGCTTCTCTTGAAGATAAGTGAATGTTCTCCTGCACAGCCCGCTTTCTGTCCATAATCATCTTAAAATCATTTTCCCCGGCTATGCTCGGAAATACAGCAGGCACTGAAGATTCATCTTCTATCTCCAGTTTATAAAAAAGCTCCCTTTTTGCAGAATTGATCCGCTCCAGCTTTTGCGCTGCCTGCTCCGCCTCCTGCTGATTGCTTTCCCGGAGCGGCAGATTTTCTTTTAAGTTATGAATCACGTATTTTTCCTTATGCAACAGGATCGAGCAGCTTTCCCCCGCAACGGTTTTTATCGATTCGTAGTACTCTGCCTCGGCTTCTTCCAGCATCTGCCCTGCATTTCTATTTCTGTCCTGAATTTTCTCCCACTGCTGCTTCAGATTAGCAGGCAGCTTTTCAAATAATCGGAAAGCTTCTGCCTGCGCTTCTAGTTCTTCTTTTTCATTCAGCGTCTGCAGAAGCATCTTTTTACGGCGGATCCATTCTTTTCTATGGTATAGCTGCTGGATGTCTTTTTCTGTGCCCGCAATTTGAAGCTGCAGTGATTTTTCTTTTTCCTGAAGTTTTTCGTATTCTTCAAGGTCTTGTTCAAAACGACTAATATCTGCTTTCTTTTCCTTTATAGCCGTCAGGAGCTGATTAATAACCGGTTTTCGGCCCTGGGGCTTGAACCACCCTCCTGCTTCCTGGATCATTTCTTTTTCAATTTCCATCATATGCTTTGTGCCCGTCATTCCGGCTTCATATAAATACTGATTAAGAGAATCTGCCTTTAATTGCTGCAGTTCACTCCAGTCTTCGGCCCCGAAACAAAAGATATCCTGGTACGTTGTTTTGTCCAGCCTGTGCAGGTACAGTTCAAGCCATTTGTCGTCCTGCAGGGTCCCTGCTTCATCCCAGATCTTCACGTCACCTGCGACTTTTTTCCCTTCTGTTCTTTCCAGGATAAATTGTTTTCCCTCATTGGAGACAAACGTCATTTTCCCTCCATAACGACTGCCCTGCTTAGGACGGTAATTTTTTCGTTTTTCTATTTTTGAAGGAAACCCAAACAGCATCGATAAAATAAATGCCCTCAGGGTGGATTTACCGGCTTCGTTATCTCCCTGGATCAGTACCAGGCCGTCCGATAACGAGATAGTCGTATCAATCCATTTTCCAAATCCATATATCTGAAGTTCTTTAATGATCATCCGCTTCTCTCCTTAACCATTTTTCCTGAATAAGATGAAGCGCTTCATCCACTAAATCCTCTACTGCGGGCTCTTCTATCCCGTACCGTGCGGCCGGATTTTCCAGCCCTGCCCATTTACTCTGCAGCTCTGTATCCCCGCTGTTTACTTGGGCTGCTGCTTTTTTTAAATCCCCGGTAAATAACAGCTGGTCAAACGCATCTATATGCGTTTCTTTAATCGTTTTATCTTCTATGGATTCTATTATATAAAACGGGACAAATTTCTTTCCCGCTTCCTGCAGCCACTCCATTATTTCTTCCCGCTTTGCTTCCTGACGGAGGGAGTCATGAAGAGAGCCGCTTCCTTCGATGGTTAGACGGACAGCAGCCCCCTTAACCATACTATTGGAGAGCCTCGATTCCAGCGCCTCTTCCAAAGCCATTCCCAGTTCATCGACCGATGTCATATGGTTAATCGACACCGTGATTTTCTCATACGTGAACGGGGATACCGGCCTGAATTGGACATTTGTCTGTTCCGAAGACATTTCTACAAGCAAATACCCTTTTTCTCCGTCTTCTTTCATATGGTGTCCTTGAATACAGCCGGGATAGTGTACACCCGGTGCCAGTTCCATACGTTTATGAATATGGCCCAGCGCCCAGTAATCCATCTGCTTGTCCTTTAATTCCTGCAGACGGAATGGGGCATAGGGCTGGTGAGGGGCGCTTGATTCGAGCGGCTGTCCGTGAAGAAGGGCAATATGCAGCGCGGCTCCGTCCTGTTTTTTATAAAAAGGCACAATGTTTTCTGTGACCGCCCGCTTCTCATAGCTGTACCCATAAAGATGGACGGCCTCGTTTTCATCCACCCGATGCACCGCACATTCTTCTTTATTCGAAAATACATATACATTATCCGGCCATTTTACCGGCGCGTAGTTGCCTTCCACCGGATCGTGATTTCCATAAATGATGTATACCATTATTTTTTCTTTTTCGAGCTGTTCAAATTGTCGTTTCAAAAAGACCTGGCCGCGGATGCTCCGGCTTTTCTGGTCAAATAAATCGCCGGATAACAGCAGAAAATCGACAGAATCCCGTACGGCGGCTTTTACCATTCTTTCCACAGCTGTTTCCGTGCTTGTTAATACTTCCTGCTGAACGTCTGCTTCCGCTGCTTTTAATGCAGAAAAAGGAGCGCCTATATGTAAGTCTGCAGCATGAATAAAACGAATCGCTCTCATTTTTCTTCATCCTTTCTTCTGCTCTGTCTCCCTGTATCCCAATTCCCTTTTCTGACAAGAGATATGCTGTGTATTTTACTGGATTTTTTCATCCTTGTATAAAAAAAGCTGATGATACTATTATATCATCAGCCCTGCTTTTATTTTACGGGTTCCTGTTCCCATTTTTCCCGTTTCTTTTTAAAAATCCACGCCTGTATAATCATAAAAAGGCCTCCTGTTACCCAGTACAGCGACAGCGCAGATGGAAGAGCGATACCTGCGATGATTATCATGACCGGCATTAAGTACAGCATAGGCTTCATCATATCCGGCATTTCCTGCCCGCCTGACGTAACTTTTGTCTGCAGAAACACAGCGGCTCCTGCCAGAAGAGGCATAATAAAATAAGGATCCGGGTCTCCCAGGTTCATCCATAAAAAGGAGTGGCCGGCGATAGCCTCAGTCCGTACAATCGCAAAATAAAAAGCCATCAGGATCGGCATTTGAATCAGAATCGGCAGGCATCCTGCAATAGGATTAACTCCGCTCGTTTGATAAAGTTTCATCACTTCCTGCTGATACTTCTGCGCTTCGGTCTGGTCTTTCATATTGTATTTTGATTGAATTTCTTTCATCTGCGGCTGAATTTTTTTCATTTCATGAGAACTGCGCTGTTGTTTAGCAAATAAAGGCACAAGCAGAAGCCGGACGGCAATTGTGGCTGCTACAATTGCCAGGCCGTAGTTCCCTTGGAAAAACAGCGCGAGCTCAGTAAGCACCCACGAAAAAGGATACACAAAGTAGTGATTCCATACTCCCTGGCTCTCCGGTGTGATAAATTCTCTCTCTATACCGCACCCGGACAGAACAGTAATCCCGATCACAATAACAAGCATAAATAGTATTTTTCTTTTCATTTCTATTTCCTCCCGTATTCAATCTCCTTATACTGCAGCAGAATTAAACACGGGTGGTTCTTCATCTTTGGACTGGTCCTTTGAAACAGGCACTTTTCTTTTAATAAACGTGAACATTCTTCTTACAGCCGGCCTGATACCGGTCTGGATCAGAGAGGGCTGCTGCTGTTTTTTATCAAACCATCCCGGCTGAAAAAAGGAGCCGCCTTGATAAGATACAGAAAAGAAACCTGCATAGAACAGGGTCGTCATAAAAAACAGGACTTCAATCCACGTGATATCCATCAACAGCTCTGCCATACAACCCCCTCTTTCCCTTCTATATTTTAGTTAATGTGTTTCTTTTCTTCTTCCGACAGTTCGACCACTACGTATTCCTCGGCATAGGCTTCTCTGTATTCGAGTACTTCATCCACGTACCAGTCCGCCTGATTATAATTAAAAATAGCTGCTTCTTCGCGGCCATTTCCCGCCCCATTGGACGAGAGATAGTTAGCTGTGGAATATACGGCATCTTCCAGGTCATATGGATCGGCCCGGCCGTTTCCATTACCATCCGTTCCGTAACCGCCGTATCGATCAATGACCTCCGTGCTTGTCAGTTCCTCTTCCGGAATGTCGAGACTGCCGTTGCCTTCACATCCCGGGTAGTTCCATCCTACAAAGGTGCAGGGCATAAACTGCATGTGGCCCAAAGCCCCTACCGGGCTCTCCAGTTCATTCATTGTGGAAAAAACGGTTTCCACCCGGTGAATCGCGGCCAGCAGCTCCCAGGACATATTATACTCCTCTGCAGCGTCTTGATAAACAGGAATAAAGTCTTCCGGAATTTCGTTTACCGCAAAGCTGCTGCCATGCTGGTTCAACTGCGGCTCCTGCTGCTCATTTCCGAGCGAAATAAAAAAGATAATAACAATAGCTGAAAGTACAACACTAATGGTAATAAATAAAGAGTATATAGTACGCTTTTTCTTTTTCACTGGTGGTCAAACACCTCCTCTACTATCATATACAAGAACACGGCTTTATAGCTATAGTAATTATGATTATTTCATGTCTATACGGCTTGCGCATCGTAATGTTTCAGCGTAATATAAAAGTATAATGTGAATGACTATTCATTCAATGACCACAGGAGGGATACAATGACTTACTACTTAACCGTCTACGACAAAGACAGCACTGTACTTTTAAATGAATCATTTGATTATGAAGAAGACGCAGAAGCCATTTCCCATGGGCGAAAACGTCTCGAGGAGGAAAATTATTTTCAAACGACCCACCGCTTAACCCGGAAAGGAAAGCTGCTTCTGTTTTACCGCTGATACAGCAAATAAAGACCCTCGTATCCTGTTATAAGGAGTGTAGACTAACCTAATAATTTGAGACAATATAAAACACCTTCGACATGGTACGATGTAAAAAAGTACGTACAATCGGAGGTGTTTTTGTGTGGGCAAAAATAGATATTCCAGTGAAGTGAAATGGGCTGTGGTTCAAGCAAAAATGGCAGGTGAACTAACCACGGCAGAAATTATGGAGAAGTACGGGATTAAGAATAAGTCGCAAATTAAGACCTGGATGAAATGGTATAAACAAGGCGATATTTATCGGTTTGACCAACCGATTGGTAAGCAGTATACCTATGGGCTTGGTCCGCCGGACCAATCGGAAGACGATCGAAAAAACCGACAAATCGAGCATTTGAAGATAGAAAACGACATCTTAAAAAAGTATTTGGAGATCAAAAAGGAGGGGAAAAACAAGTAGTA
>NZ_JCAKFM010000004.1:0-381510 GCF_059510535.1 Sinobaca sp. TMA16-18
GCCAAGATCAAACTCTCCATGAAAGTTGATGCTTAGGTCATGCTGGTCTTACATTGCGCAGCAGGCCTTGCCTGCCGCGACTTGATATTTCGCGCGTTGTTTTCATTCCATTTTCAAAGGACACTATTTTTGATACTGTCGTGTTTTGGCGACTTTTATAAGATACCATTTTCAATAGTTAATGTCAATGACATTTATAAAATTAATCTGCTGTGTTTCTTTAGAGCAGGAAGCCGTTTGGCGACAATGTGTAATATACCATTATATAAAATAGATAGTCAATAGTTATTGATAAAATTATTATAGAAAAATGATTCTGAAGAATCTGCTTCTATTATATTTACTGTTTATTTATATGGCGCATCTTCTATTATCATGTGAGAAGACAGTTTTTGCAAGCACTTTCATGTGATATAATCATTATATCCGGGAGGTAATAAAATGGCGCTGAAAGCTTCAAATAAAATTAATCGTATTCGAACATTTGCTTTATCCCTTGTATTTGTAGGTATTTTCATTATGTATATTGGCATCTTTTTCAGGACTTCTCCTATTATAATGACAATCGCTATGATATTAGGCTTTATTTTTGTTATTTCAAGCAGCGTAGTTTATTTTTGGATTGGCATGATTTCTACAAGTACAGTGCAGGTAACCTGTCCCAACTGCAATAAAACAACGAAAATTCTCGGCAGAGTGGACGCATGCATGTACTGTGATGAACCGCTGACTCTTGATAAAACCCTGGAAGGAAAAGAATTTGATTCCGCCTACAATAGAAAGCATACAAAAAGCTGACCCGTCACCGGGCCAGCTTTTTGTATGGATGAATTAATGTCTCGAAATTGGTGCACAGTCAGGACATTTGCCGTAAATCTCCATACGGTGTGTGTTGATCTGAAATCCTGTGACATGTTCTGCAAGTGATTCCACTTCATCCAGACCCGGATAATGAAAATCAACGATCTTTCCGCAATCTGAACAAACAACATGATAATGATCAGATGTTACACAGTCGAAACGGCTTGAGGAATCGCCGTACGATAATTCTCTTACGATCCCTACTTCTTTGAAAACACGAAGATTATTATAAACCGTAGCAACGCTCATATTCGGGAATTTCCCTTCGAGGGCCTTATATATGTCATCTGCGGTCGGGTGGCTCATCGAATCATATAAAAATTCCAAAATAGCATGACGCTGCGGTGTCATGCGGATCTTCGTACTTTTCAATGAATGCACCACTTCCTGAAGGCGTTCGTTCGCCATCGTCATGCACCTCACTTTCTTTTATACAACAATTCTTTAATTATAATTCTTATAATTAAATATTATCCGAATGATCTATCGGTTGTCAATCATTGTCCCTTTGAGGTTTTATGAGACCGGCAGCCCTGAAGCATTTTTCGCGTCTATTAAAAAACTAATAAACCTGTGCGTCCGTTCCTGCTTTTTTCCTTTTTTCTTCTCATAGTCCAGACATATACTTTTCAGGGATTCAGTCAGCACATCTACTTCTTTTTCCTGTATTCCAAATAAAAACGTCGTGCTTCCCTTCCGTAGAAAGCTTCCACTGCTCGAAAGCTTTGTCATCCGATACCCCAGTCTTTTTGTGCGGCTTTCAATCTCATCTACATAATAATCATCTACCACACATATCATTAATTTCATAATGACTGCCCCCTAATATCCTTTTTTAACGTCTACTACATTAATCATAGATTCCGGGTGACGAAGAAATGATTTCAGGTTTTGTTCGAAGATATCCATAGCTCTAGGTATATACCCTGAAGAAATACCTGAAATATGCGGAGTGACCGTTACGTTTTCCATTTCCCAAAACGGATGACTCTCTCCCAGCGGCTCCTGATTAAATACATCCAGAACTGCGTGATGGATGGATCCCTTCTGCAGCGCATCTATAAGATCCTCTTCCAGCACAGTCGCACCTCTTCCGATGTTAATGAATACCGCTTCTTCTTTCATCGCTTCAAATACATGCTGGTCCATTATATTTTCCGTTTCCTCTGTAAGCGGCAGGACGTTCACTACATAATCAGCCGAAGAAACCGCTTCTTTGAGCTGAGAAGTACTGTACATTTTGTCAAAGTAAGAAGCCGCTCCGCCTTTTGTATTTACTCCTGTAGTATGCATGTCAAACCGCTTAACGGCTTTGGCTGCTTCTGTCCCAATCGAGCCCGCTCCGAGAATCGTTACGTTTCTGCCTTCCACCTCAACCGGTACAGCACGGCGGCTCCATATTTTCTCCTGTTCCTGCTTATAGTACTGTTTCCCCTGCCTGGCATGCTGCAGTATTGCAAAAATTGTATACTCTGCCATAGGCTTACCATGGATTCCTTTGACGTTAGTTACTTTTATTCCCTTTTGTTCTATCGCTTCAAACGGCATTTTGTCCATTCCTGCTGAAATAACCATAATCCACTGCAGGCGGGAAGCAGCAGTTATGTCTTCGGCCGTCAGGTCTTCTCCATAGGTAAGAATAATATCCGCTTTATGCAGATAGTCTCTCGCCTCTTCTATAGACTTTGACCAGACAAACACCGCCTCTGGAAAAGATTCGTTTAAATGTTCTTTAATAACCGATTTCATTTTGGTTGTCGATACGATAACTGGTTTATTTTCCATACCCAGAAGACTCCTTTAACGAATGCAGAACCTGTTCTGCGTGATTTTTCACACGAACATTTCTCCACTCTTTTATTAGAATGCCTTCTTCGTTAATTAGAAAAGTAGAGCGGACAATACCCATATATTCTTTACCGAATGTTTTCTTTAGCTGCCAGACCCCGAACGCTTCCGCTGCCGTCTTTTCTTCATCAGACAGTAAAGGGAACGGCAGTCCATGCTTTTCAATAAACGCTTCATGTTTTTTTAACGGATCCGGACTAACACCTAGTACGACGGCATTAGCTTTCTCCCATTCCTCTGATAAGTCTCTGAAATCGCAGGCTTCGGTGGTGCAGCCGGGAGTCATGTCTTTCGGGTAGAAATAGAGTACAATGTTTTTTCCTTTATAATCTTCCAGGGATATGTCTTTTCCACTGCTTGCCGGCAGAGTAACAGACGGTACTTTTTCTCCAATATGTATAGTCAATGGTTTTCCTCCTTATTAGTGGTTGTACATAAATTATTACAGCAACTTCTGCTTTTCGCAACATCGGAAGGGTGGATATGGAAAAATCTTCATTTATATATGCTTTTTCTTTTATTATATAGATAAAAAAAGGAAAAGTAAGATAAAATAGAAAGCTGAACCGTATGACTGCACACTAAAGCCATTTATCAAAAGGATGAGTAAAATGAACAAACGCATAGAATCTGAAGCATTATACAATGAAGCAAAAAATATTATTCTCGGCGGCGTGAACAGCCCTTCCCGATCTTTTAAAGGAGTCGGCGGCGGAACACCTGTGTTTATGAAAAATGGGAAAGGCGCTTATTTGTATGATGAGGATGGAAACAAATACATCGATTATTTAGCGGCTTACGGTCCTATCATTACCGGACACGGCCATCCCGCTATCACAAAGGCTGTTACAAAGGCTGCCGAAAACGGCACGCTCATTGGGGCCCCGACGAAGCTCGAAAACCAGTTCGGACACCTTCTTCGTGATGCCATCCCCTCCCTTGAGAGAGTCCGATTTGTTAATTCCGGCACCGAAGCTGTCATGACTACTATCCGCGTGGCACGTGCCTATACAGGCAAAAATAAAATCATAAAGTTTGAAGGCTGCTATCATGGACATTCCGACCTGGTCCTAGTCGCAGCCGGCTCGGGCCCTTCTACTCTGGGGTCTCCTGATTCTGCCGGAGTTACTAGAAATATAGCAGAAGAAGTGATTACCGTACCTTTCAATGACCTGGACGGCCTGAAAGCCGCATTGGAGCAATGGGGAGATGATATTGCTGCCGTTATGGTAGAACCAATCGTTGGAAATTTCGGTATGGTTATGCCTGAACCTGGTTTCCTCGAAGGCGTAAATGCATTAACCCATCAGGCGGATGCTCTCGTTATTTATGACGAAGTCATTACCGCTTTCCGCTTTATGTATGGCGGTGCCCAAAACCTGCTCGGTGTTACGCCGGACATGACAGCACTTGGTAAAATTATCGGCGGCGGTCTGCCCATTGGCGCCTACGGCGGCAGACAGGATATTATGGAAGAAGTAGCACCGATGGGACCTGCTTATCAGGCAGGGACGATGTCCGGCAACCCTGCCTCCATGAGTTCCGGCATTGCCTGCCTGGAGCTTCTTCAACAGCCTGGTCTTTATGAAAACCTTGACCGCCTCGGGGAAAAACTCGAAAAAGGACTTCAGGAGGCTGTGGATGAATACAGTATTCCCGCTTCCATTAATCGAATCAAAGGAGCCCTTACGCTTTATTTCACACCTGATAAAGTGAGAAATTACCAGGATGCCAAGCAGGGCAGTGACGTATTATTTTCCGCCTTCTTTAAAGGCATGCTTGATAAAGGGATTCACCTGGCTCCATCTAAATACGAAGCATGGTTTTTGACGACAGCCCACACAGAGGCTGACATTGATGATACGGTAGAGGCAGCCAGAGAAGTTCTTGCCTCTCTCGCCACTTGATGAAGCCGGTATTATTGTGTATAGTATCGAATGGCTGAAAAATATGCCATCAAATACAGTTCTATAAAGAAAGGAATTATGCATTCCCATGAAATTAGGGGCACGTATATTTAAAACCGGGCTCGCCATCGTTATTGCTATTTACATTTCCACCTGGGCTGGTCTGGAACCTGCTTTTTTTGCTGCCATCTCGGCCACCTTTGCTATTCAGCCTTCTGTTTTCCGATCCTACCAGACTATTCTTGAACAGATTCAGGCTAATATTATTGGGGCCGGCTTAGCTATCATTTTTGCGCTGACGTTCGGATTTGAACCGGTGATTATCGGAGTTACGGTAATGGTAACGATCGCCATTATTTTAAAAATAAGGCTTGATGCTTCTTCTATTCCCATAGCTTTAGTTACAGTTATCATCATTATGGGAAACCCGGCTTCGCAGACTAACTTTCTTATTTTTGCCGGTGAACGGTTCCTCCTTATTTTACTTGGGGTACTGTCGGCTTTTATTGTAAATTTAATTTTTCTGCCGCCCAAGTATGAAACCAAGCTCTATCACAAAATATCAGACCATACCGTGGATGTTATCCGCTGGATTCGTTTAAAAACAAGATTTGAAACGAATCATTATTCCTTGAAAAAGGATCTGCCGGTCATGAACGAAACATCTTTAAAAATAGATAATTTATTTGCACTTTATAAAGAAGAGCGTACGTACTTTTTAAAAAGCAAGTGGAGCAAGGCGCGTAAAATTGTTTTATTCAAAGAAATGATTTCCGCCCACCGCAAAGCGCTCTCCATCCTAAAAACGCTGGATAAACACGAGCACCAGCTTCAGGGCATGCCTGAAGACATGCAGACGTTTATTCAAAGGCAGCTGGATCATTTAACGGAGTATCATGACCGTATTCTCATGCGGTACGTAGGCAAAGTGAATGTGCAGCTGACCGATCGCATGGAAGAAGAAGTAGAATCAGGCGAAAGCCGCCTGACCGATTCATTCATGGACTTGTATGACCAGCAGTATGTAACGCGGGACGAATGGCTTCATCTTCTCCCCGTCGTCTCCCACATTGTAGAATACAACGAACAGCTCGATCATCTGGCGACGTTAGTAGAAAGTTTCTTTAACTATCACCAGAAAGAAAATACCGTCACAATTAAAAATCCGGAAGAATAGCAAAAAGCACGCCCCCTTAGAGGCGTGCTTTTTTACGTATGCTGCACATTATAAAGTTTGTGATACGCACCCTGCGCATTCATCAGCTCTACATGCGAGCCGCTTTCGCTCACTTTTCCATTTTCAATGACGACAATCCGGTCAGCATGGGTAATAGTCGAAAGACGGTGTGCCACAATAAATGTTGTTCTGTCTTTGGATAAAAGGCCCATTGCCTCCTGGATTAGGTGTTCGCTTTCCAAATCAAGTGCCGATGTGGCTTCATCAAATATCAGCATAGGAGGATCCTTAAGAAAAACCCGCGCAATGGCTACTCTCTGCTTTTGACCGCCGGAGAGCTTTACGCCGCGTTCTCCTACCGGAGTATCATACCCCTGCGGAAGGTTCATAATAAACTCGTGGGCATTTGCCGCTTTTGCCGCAGCTATTACTTCCTCATCCCCTGCATCGGGATTCCCCATAAGAATATTTAATTTAACCGAATCGCTGAATAAAATATTATCCTGCAGTACAATTCCTATTTTATCTCGGAGAGAATGTATCGTGTAGTCGCGGATATCGGTTCCGTCCAGCTTGATCGAGCCGCTGCTCACATCATAAAACCTCGGCAGAAGACTTACAAGCGTACTTTTCCCGCCGCCGCTCATACCGACAAGGGCGACGGTTTCTCCCATTTTCACTTGAAGGTTAATATCTTTTAATACTTCTTCTCCACCTTCTTCATAAGCGAATGTTACATGGTCAAACTGAATTTTCCCATCTGTTCTGTGGAGAATTTCAGCGTCTTTTTTATCTTTTATATCGTATTTTTCATCTACAAATTCAAAGACTCTATCCATAGAGGCGATTGACTGTGTAATGGTCGTTGACGAATTCACGAGACGGCGCAATGGGCCATACAGCCTTTCAATATACGCGATAAACGCTACCATTTCGCCTATCTGCAGCCCTCCATTTATAACAAGGTAGCCGGCTGCCAGAATAACAATCAACGGTGCAATATCTGTAATCGTATTCACGACAGCAAACGTTTTTGCATTCCATTTGGAATGATCTATCGCTTTATCCAGAAAGTTCGTGTTCCGCCTGTCAAACTGGCCCTGCTCGTAATCTTCCAGTCCAAAGCTGCGGATCACATTCATCCCCTGCACCCGTTCGTGAAGATGCCCCTGCACATCTGCGAGAGCCTGGGACCGGACTCTTGTTAAGTGACGGAGCCGGGAATAAAAGTATTTAATGGAAAGTGCATATAGCGGAAACAGTGACACAGCGACCAGCGTCAGCCAGCCGTTCATCGTCAGCATAATAATGATGACAATGATGATCGTCACCAGGTCCAGCCATACGTTCATTAACCCGGTAATAACAAAGTTCTTTGTCTGTTCTACATCATTAATAACTCTGGAAATCACTTCGCCGGCTTTTCGGTTCGAATAAAAACGGAGACTGAGTTTTTGAATGTGTGCAAACAGCTGATCTCTTATATCATAGAGAACTTTACTGCCGGTCCATTGGGCAAAGTACTGGCGGTAATACTCTACCGGAGGGCGAATGATCAAAAATACAACGATCGCACCGCCAAGCAGCCATAAAAGCGTACTTGTTTTTTCTGCATTGCTTATGCCATCTGCCAAAATCAAATCGTCAATAACATAGGCCATAATAAGAGGAGTTAAAAGAGGAATTCCAAATTTAAGCACTCCAATTAAAATAGTAAATACGATAATCCATTTATATGGTTTAACAAAGGTTAAGTAACGTCGGATACTCCCTTTGACTTTCTGCTTTTTCGGTTTGTCTGTTCCGTATTTCATCGAAAGAATAAATACCTTTCATACCACTGCTCCACAAACTGCGGGGCAAACGGGCCCTTTCCCTGGTAAATCCAGGACTGCAGCTCTCTTACCCCATTCCAGACTTTTTCATCTACCATAGGGGGATAGTTCATTGTTTTGCTGTGCTCTTTGTACTCTTCTTCATCCAGCAAATTGTACGTCATATCCGGCAGTACTTTAATATCAAGATCGTAATCAATATATTTTAATGCCTCTTCATCCCAGACGAAAGGCGTGCCGACATTGCAGTAATAATGGATACCGTCCGAGCGGATCATTCCAATGACGTTAAACCATTTTTCCCAGTGGAAGTAGCAGATGGCCGGTTCTCTCGTCCGCCATACTCTGCCGTCTGACTCATGCACAAGAATTCTATCATTGCCGCCGATAATTTCTTTAGAGGTTCCTTTTAAAATAAGGGTCTCTTCCCAAACGCGGTGCAGTGTTCCATTGTGCTTATAGCTCTGTATTTCGATCGTCTTTCCGGTTGCGGGGAATTCCATGCATTTCTCCTTCCTATAGCCTCCATAATTATATTTGTCCTTTGTTTATTGTTGGCCGAAGGACTTTATGTGAGAAGCGATATACCTCCATCAACAATAATAGTCTGCCCGCGGATCATTGAGGCCTGCGGGGAAAGCAGGAACATAACTCCGTTTGCAAGGTCTTCTTTATCTACCATCCGTCCGGCAGGTGTTCTTTTCTTAGCATCTTCAAGCATTTCCTCTTGATTCGGGAAATGATTTAAGGCATCTGTATCGACTACGCCGCCGGATACAGCATTGACTACGATGTTTTTTGAAGCAAGTTCAACCGCCAGATAGCGGGTGAGCGATTCAACCGCCGCTTTGGATACGCCGACCGCTGTATAGTTATCAAGCACTCTCTGGGCTCCAAGTGAACTGAGGCTGACGATAGAGCCGCCGTCGTTTTTTTCCATCAGCTTTGCTGCCTCCTGGCCGCAGAATAAAAGAGCCTTGCTGTTAATACCCATCGTCCAGTCCCAGTGGTTTTCTTCCAGCTCCATGAGCGGCTTTAATACACCGGACGCCGCATTATTTACAAATACGTCCAGCCTTCCGAAATGCTCATCAATCTCTGCAAATAACTCTTTTATTTTTTCTACTTTCCCGACGTTTGCTTTAACGACAAGTACTTCTGCACCTTTTGCACGAAGCTCTTCTGCCGTTTCCTCTGCTGCTTTTTTGCTGCGGGCATAGTTAATGACGATATTATATCCCTGATCTGCCAGCTTATGGGCAATATGCTTTCCTATTCCCCTGCTGCTTCCTGTTACGAGCGCTACCTTATGACTGTTCATCTTTTCTCCTCCATTTTACAATAACACTTTATCCTTACACAGTATAACGTATTTCCTCTTCAAGCAAAAACACCGTCTTTTCGCTTCCTTATTTTTATCATTTTCTTTTATACTGAATGCAGTATGTAAAAGGAGGAGCTTTATTATGATACAACCAGCTGAACGAACAAAATCACTCGGAGCCAGCGTATTTACTGAAATGGCCCGTCATAAGGAAAAAGCAGTCTCTAAAGGCATCGATATGATTGATCTAAGTGTCGGAAGCCCGGATCTGCCGCCCCCGGCCGGTGTCCGTTCTGTTTTATCTGAAGAAGCGGAGCAGGAACACAATTACGGGTACGCGCTGCAGGGGCTGAATGCATTTAACGAAGCAGCCTCAAGCTATTGCAGAGACCGTTTTGATATATCTGTTCACTCCCATGAAGTGCTGCAGCTGCTCGGCTCCCATGACGGCCTGTCGCACCTGGCACTGGCCTATTTAAATCCCGGGGATTATATTATCATTCCCGATCCCGGTTATCCGATTTATTCTGCCTGCGCAGATCTTGCCGGAGCCTATACATACTCTGTGGCACTTAATGAAGAAAATCAGTTTATGCCTGATATAACTGCCGTGCCTGACCATATTCTGGAACGGACCAAGATTCTTATTATGAATTATCCCGGCAATCCCGCTTCTGCCCGGGCAACAAAAGACTATTTTGAGAAAGTCATTCAGCTGGCACTGAAGCACTCTATCCTCGTTGTTCATGACTTTGCTTACGCAGAGCTCGATTTCACTGAAAATAAACCGCTCAGCATCTTTCATATAGACCAGGCAAAAGAAACAGCGCTTGAGTTTCACTCCCTTTCAAAAAGCTTCAATATGGCCGGGGCCCGTATCGGGTTTGTTACCGGAAAAGAAGAGTTCCTTGAGCCGCTGGCAGATATTAAATCCAATATTGATTACGGCGTGTTTTACCCTATTCAAAAAGCCGCTATTCATGCGCTGCTTTACGAGCAGCCGTTTCTCTATACGCAGAAACAAACATTCAGACACCGCCGCGATGTATTCTGCAGCGCACTTCATGAACAAGGATGGAACGTGACTGTTCCGGATGGCGGGATGTTTGTCTGGGCAAAGCTTCCTTCTCCCATTACATCAATGGCATTTGCGCTGAAGGCTTTGGAGGCCGGCGTCGTCGTAACGCCGGGCCACGCTTTTGGCAAGGCAGGGGAAGGATATGTGCGGATCGCATTGGTTCAGGAAGAAACCCGGCTTAAAGAAGCGGCTGAACGCCTTACTTCTATTATTTTGTAGTGTATATTTCAGCTTCGATGGGTAAAGAAGGAATAAAGCGCTTTACTTAAAAGGAGAGAGACAAATGCAGAAGAAACGTTATTATGTGGAAATGGAACAGTCAGGTATGGGGCTTTCTGAAGTACAAACCGGCGAAAATACGATACAATATGCTGTCGATGTTACACCGGAAGAAAAAGAAAAACTCGAAAAGCAGATTGATGAAATAAAGCATGAAAATGCCTCCAGCGGAGACATTGTAGCTAGAGCCGTGAATGAAAGAAACGCAGACGCTGCCAAAGATAAGATGCAGGGAAAAATGGATAACCTGTATATTATGATATTTGAATTAGGAACACCGGAAACAAAGGATTTCATTCGTGAAATCCGAAGCGACCTCGTGTAACATGGAAAACCAAATTTCTCTGCCAGCTGAAAAAAACCTATAAAAACGGCCCCCACTATTAGTGGGGGCCGTTTTTCAGCTGTTAACATCTATCTTTCTTGCTACCAGGCCGAAATACTGCCGTCGGTTCTTGATTCTGTTCCAGCTGCATAAACCCCGGAGTCTTTATCCCTCCAGATAATCTGGCCGCGGCCGAAACTGCCCGAATGGTGCGCTGTCTCCATTTGATGCCCTCTGGCTGCAAGCTGTTGGATCGTAGAGGCTGGAAACGCATGCTCAATGCTTACCTTTTTCCCGCTCAGCCACTGCCATCTCGGAGCATCAAGCGCAGCCTGCGGATTCATGCCAAAATCTATCGTATTCATTACCACCTGCATATGGCCCTGCGGCTGCATAAATCCTCCCATTACTCCAAAAGGACCGACCGCTTTTTTCCCTTTTGTGAGAAAACCGGGAATAATCGTATGGTATGTTTTCTTCCCGCCTTCCAGCGCGTTATCATGACCGGGATCCATGGAGAAATTATGCCCTCTGTTCTGCAGAGCAATTCCTGTATCCGGCACAACCGTGCCGGATCCGAATCCCATGTAGTTACTTTGAATGAACGATACCATATTGCCCTCATTGTCAGCGGCGGCCAAGTAAACGGTTCCTCCTTTTGGAGGGATGCCTGCCTGAGGATCCACTGCTTTTTCTCCAATCAGACCGGTTCTTTCTTTTATATAGGCTTCAGATAGAAGAGCGGCAGTGCTTTTTTTCATTTTGGAATCATCTGTAATATATTCCAGACCGTCAGAAAATGCCAGCTTTAACGCTTCTATCTGTTTATGCAGCGTCTCTTCGTTATCTCTTTCTTTTAAAGAATGGCTTTCGATCATTTTCAAAGCCTGCAGTGCGACAAGGCCCTGCCCGTTTGGCGGGATTTCCCACACCTCATATCCTTTATAGGAAACATGAATCGGATCCACCCACTCCGCCCGGAAAGAGGCCAGGTCATCTTTTGAAAGAAAGCCGTCATGGGCAGCGGAGAAATCTGCTATTTCTTCTGCTATACTGCCTTCATAAAACGAACGGTCTCCATCTTCAGCCAGGCGCTTCAGCGTCCTCGCGTGACCCGGTGACTTCCACATTTCCCCGGCCTGAGGCACTTTTCCTCCCGGCATAAATACACGGAACCACTCATCGAACTCTTTGCCTTTCAGCTTTTGTTCAAAAGAAGCCGCTCCTTTCCCCCAAAACTCGGCCAGAACCGGTGACAACGGATATCCATTTTCGGCGTACTCGATCGCCGGCTGCAGCAGATCGGAAAATGGCAGCCTGCCAAAACGCCGGGAAAGCTCTCCCCAGGCAGAAGGTGCGCCCGGAACGGTAACAGGAATCAATCCGTGTACAGGGATTGCTGACAATCCTCTTTTTTTCAATGCAGCGATGGATAAAGAAACTGGCGCCGGCCCGCTTGCATTTAAGCCGTGTAGTTTGTCTTTTATCCACACCAGGGCAAAGGCGTCCCCGCCGATCCCATTTGAAGTCGGCTCTACCACAGTGAGACATGCCGCTGTCGCAATAGCAGCATCAACTGCGTTTCCGCCTTTTTTTAATATGTCCAGGCCGGCCTGCGAAGCAAGCGGCTGGGAGGTAGCTACTACACCATTTTTGGCATAGACCGTAGAACGTTTAGACGCATATGGATTATAGTTCGAATCAAATGTAAGCATATTAGTCCCCTTTTACATATTCATATTTGACTGGCCGCCGTCTACATTAATGCTTGCCCCGATGATCCAGGAGCTTTTTGGCGAAGCAAGAAACAAAGCCGTATTGGCAATTTCTTCTACCGTCCCGAAGCGTCCGGCCGGTATTTCCTGTTTAACAAAAGCCTTCATTTTCTCCGGATCCGCATCTATTCGCTTCTGCCAGTTTCCGCTTGGATGAAGGATAGAGCCGGGAGCAATCGAATTGACACGAATTCCTTTTTTTACAGCTTCATCCGCCAGAGATTTCGTAAAGCTTATTAATGCGGCCTTTGCGTTATTGTATGTAGGCTTTCCTCCTGACTCCCTTCCGAAAATAGAAGTAATCTGCAGGATCACCCCTTCCTGCTTTTTTATCATCTGCTTATAAGCAAGCTTGCTTAAATGGACAGCGGAGAAATAATTCCATTCCATCGCATGGTAGAAGTCCTCCATATCGGTCTCCAGAACAGAAGTGCCGTTACTGCCTCCCAGATTATTCACAAGAATATCAATGTCTCCCGCTTCATCCAGAAAAGCCTGAAACACATCTTCTCTCTGCTTTTCTTCTGTTAAATCCCCGGTTAAAGGAATAATTGCTGCCTGCTTTGCCGCCATTTCATTTAAGATGTCCGTTGACCGGGCCACTGCCCCAACAATGGCTCCTTCTGCAGCAAATGCCTCTGCAATACCGCGGCCGATTCCTTTTGAGGCACCTGTGACGAGTACTTTTTTTCCTTTGAGCTCCAGATCCATGTTACTTCCCCTCTCCTTTTTGCTGATGCAGTATTTTTTGGTGGGAAACAGGAAAAGCATAGGCCTCCGCTTCTTCCAGCGTCATCCACTTCCAGCGTCCTTCCGCCGGTGTTGTCACTTCACTTTCCACCGTTTCTGCTTCATAAACCGTAATATTCCAGATCAAATGGGAAAAAGCGTGCTCCACATACTGAATAGGTTCTATATTAATGGCTTGCGCACCTATATGATCATTAATAAATACCTGAACCTGTTCTGCCTGCGGTTCTTCTTGTTTTGTTCCTGCATTTGGAAACTCCCACATTTTGGCGAGCAGCCCTTTTTCTTCTCTTTGGTGAAAAAGAAAACGTCCGTCTGGTGATTTCAGCACAACCGCAGCCATTTCCCGGGCTTTCGCCGCTTTCTTCTTTTCTTTAATTGGGAGGATTTGTTCTTTCCCCTGCATCCGGGCTTCACAGAATTCCTGAACAGGACAGAGCAGACAGCCGGGAGAACGGGGTGTACAAACCATCGCCCCAAGTTCCATAACCGCCTGGTTAAACTGGGAGGGCGGCACATTTTCTAAAAAAGGGGGAAGAGCGGATTCAAATATTTTTCTCGTTTTCGCTTTGCCGATATCTTCTTCAATACATAACAGCCTGGAAAACACCCTCATTACATTGCCATCCACCGCCGGTTCCGGCAATTCATAGGCGATGCTCATAACGGCACCTGCAGTGTAGGGACCCACTCCTTTTAATGAAGAAAACAACTTCGGGTCTGCCGGCACCCTGCCCTCGTATTTCTCATGTACTTCTTTTACAGCATGATGAAGATTACGAACCCTGGAATAATAGCCGAGGCCTTCCCACGCTTTAAGCACCTTTTCCTCTTCTGCTTCCGCTAAATCTTTAATAGAAGGAAATTTCTCCATAAAATTATTAAAATAAGGAATAACCGTGTCTACTTTTGTCTGCTGAAGCATGACTTCAGATACCCATATTCTATAGGGATCCTGGTTTTCCCGCCAAGGCAGAACTCTTTGATTGTGCCCGTACCACTCCAGCAGCTGCTCCTGAAAATTTCCTATATCTATACTATTCCATTTTTCTGTCATTATATCCTCCTGCTGTTGCCATTACTTTTTATTCAGCCGGGAAAATGCCCAGCAGTTCATCCCTGCCGCCCCTTTTTCAAGTAAAGGCAGAAGCCCCCCGAATGTTGTATCCGCTGGATCCCTGCGCCTTTCTTTTATGTATTCATACTCCTTCATGGAAGAAACTTCTATCATTTCTACATACAGCCCCTGTTGATCTGCGGCTTCGTACCATTCCACAGTTCCCGATTCCAGAGCGTCCATTTCCTTTACTACTTTTTCCATTTCAGCCAGGTAGGTTTCCCTGCTTTCTTCCTTTATTTTATACTCCATGAAAATTACAATAGGTTTCTGCATAAACCCCTGTCCTTTCTGCATGCTAAGGCATGTCATCTATAAAAGATCATGTTATAATTTTTAAATAGACTTTTCACATTATATGAACGTTCTTTGAGGAACTGTTCCTGAAGGAGGTACCCTTGGATACTGCAACGCACGTTGTTATGGGTGTAGGAATCGGCGGTCTGGCTACTATGGATCCCGTGATCGCCGAAAATCCTGCTGCTCTTCAAACCGTAATGGCAGCCGTAATTATAGGGTCACAGGCTCCTGATTTCGACACCATACTTAAGCTGAAAAATAACGCGGTCTATATAAGGTATCACCGCGGACCTACTCATTCCATTCCGGCTGTTTTAACATGGCCGCTTCTTATATCCGGCTTCTTTTATATGTTTAACCCGGAAATTTCGTTTCTGCATTTGTGGCTGTGGACATTTTTGGCAGTATTTCTGCATGTGTTTGTGGATATTTTCAATGCATATGGCACTCAGGCTTTGTCTCCGTTTAACAAAAAGTGGATAGGCCTGGGCGTGATTAACATCTTTGATCCGTTTATTTTCTTTGCTCATATTTTTGGCTTTATTGCATGGAGCTATGGCCTCGATCCCGGATGGACCTTTCTTGCCATTTATGCTGTTTTAATTATTTATTATATATGGCGGTATAGAGTAAGAAACAATGTGCTTATAAAAGCCGCCCATTTCCATCCGGATGCTACTCATTTCTTCATATCCCCTACGTACAATTGGAAAAATTTCCATTTGGTCGTACGGACGAAAGAAAAGCTTCACGTAACAGAATCAAAAGACAAGGTACTCCGTTATTTGGAGAGCTACCCGTTCGAACCGATTCCATCTGATCCGGTTATTAATGCAGCACTGGATGACCGCAACCTTTCTTCCTTTTTATCTTTTTCGCCAACCTACAGATGGCTGGTCAAAGAACTCGATAACGGCTGGGAAGTGAAGTTTATCGATCTGCGGTACCGGAGCAAAGGCTTTTATCCGTTTGTAGCTGTCGTACGGATGAACAAAGAGCTGATTCCTTATACGTCTTACACCGGCTGGATTTTTTCTACAGAAACACTCGAAAAAAAATTAAAACAAGGAGAGCGGCTGCTGTAAAGCGTCGCTCTTTTTTAATGCTTTGTACCGTCAGGCTCATTTAACATTCCGGAAAATTTCTGGTTTGTTGGATTATAGTTGTGCAGGTGAGGGCCGTATTGGCTGATCCACTGAAGCACAATTTTTTCCGTCATTTCTTTTCCCTTGTAATCTCTTCCTGATTTGGCTCTTGTTGCTTCAAAATCTTCCCACAAGTACTCGACCCACATCTGGGCTTTTGCTGTCGACAGCTTCTCATTTTTACTCAGCAGTACATTTGTCAGCCTGCTAATATGATCATCCATTGTGTTCCACCTCTCTTCCAAGCAGTGATAAAGGAAGTGCTTCTAATTCTTCGCTGCCTTTCCTGAATCCCCAGGCAAACACCCCATTAAAATACTCAATATAAAACGTGGTGTCTTCGTTTTTTACTTCGTAGGCACTTCCTTTAGAGAAGTCTTCAGGATTTATCATATAGGCTTCCGCCAATGTTTTCTTTCTTTCATACACGGCAAGTTCACTGACCATCCCCATCTGTTCGGCTTTTTTTGCTTTTTCGTTCAGATCGGCGATCGCCGATCTTATTTCGTGCTCTGTCATCTGACTGTATCGTTTTTCCACTGTTTACTCCCCTATTCTCCGGATACTTTCTGATCCAGAAATCGCTGTATCAGCTGCATGTTAAAGCCTTTTCTATAAAGCTGTTCCTTTACTTTCTGCTGAAGGGTGCGTCCTGTTGCTTTCTTTTCCCATTTACGGAGAATCTTATCGCCGTGAACTTCGAGTCTTTCCCACTCTTCCTCTTCGTCTGGTACAATATCCGCCTCTTCCCAGGCGATAGTAAATATTTCACTGTCGTAACCTTTTTGGCGGAGCGCATCCATCATTTTCTTTTTAAAAATAGTGTGCGCATCTTTCTGCCGCGCTGCTTTTTTTTGAATGATCTTCACGCCTTTATCAATCTGCTTTTCTTTTGTGAATTGTACCAGGGCTTTTTCAGCGAGCTCGGAACCAATTCCTTTTTGTCTCAGGTCACCGGTAATAATTTTCGGTCCTTTATCCGTTGTGTTTATTTTGGTGCGCACAAAAGCTTCCGCGAATGCTTCATCATCCAGAAACTTATAATCCAGAGCCCGGTTTACCGCTTCTTCTACTGCAGCCGGTGCATATTCTTTCTCAAATAAATACTGCTCCACCTGCCATTTTGTCCGCATGGAAAACGATAGATAGTGAAGAACTGCATTCCATGCTCTTCTCTTTTGGTCAAATGCTTCAATCGCTTCAAGCTCTGTATCACTGAGTTCCACTCCCTTTTTCAGGCCAAACTCGACAATAGCAGATTCATCCACACTGAAGGCATATTTTTCTTTCCCGTGCTCTTCTGAAAATATGTTATAACGCTGGCTGTTTTTCTGCTGGGTTGTGATTTTTGCAACTTTCATTTCCCACCTCCACTGGCTGTATAGTGATTAACCTATTTCATTAAAGGGTAACTGTTGTGTAATATCCTTTTCGTTTACTATAAATGATGAAGAAATGAGGGTTCCACATGAATATTGCAATAAGCGGCGGAACCGGATTAATCGGATCGGCATTGACCGGTTATCTTACTGCCCAGGGACACCATGTATATATCTTAACAAGAAATACAGAAAACAAACAAAATAAAGAACGTATTACGTTTGTAGAATGGCTTGGTTCTTCCAGTACGCCGGAAAAAGAGCTTCCCGGGCTCGATGCCATCATTAATCTGGCCGGCGCCTCCATTCAAAAGCGCTGGACCGATGACCACAAAAAGGCTATCCTTCAAAGCAGGCTTTCCGCCACACAGGAAATAGAGCGCATAATCGGTGCTTTATCTTCCAAGCCTGAAGTTCTCATAAACGCTTCTGCTGTAGGATACTACGGCATATCCGAGGAAACTGTATTTACAGAATCCAGCAAGCCGGCCGAACGGAATTTCCTGCAGGAAGTTACCGAACAGTGGGAAGAAAAGGCACGCACGGTTGAAAAACACGGTGTACGTCTCGTCCTCGCCCGCTTTGGTCTTATTCTCGACGGTGAAGAAGGAGCACTTCCAATGATGATGCTTCCTTATAAACTATTTACAGGCGGTCCGATTGGAAATGGCCGGCAGTGGTATTCGTGGGTACACCTGCGGGATGTTGTGGAAATGATTGAATTTGCTCTTGAAACAAAAAAAGTAACAGGGCCTATGAATGTGACCGCTCCGGAGCCTTTGCGCATGGATGAATTCGGCCGGACTCTCGGCGCCGTTATGGGAAGACCGCACTGGCTTCCGGTGCCGGGCATCGCTCTTCAAAAAGCGCTTGGTGAAATGAGCGTCCTGATTGTCAACGGACAGAAAGCTCTGCCGGAAAAAGCCATGGAGGCCGGATATACCTTTTCCTACTCTAAATTAGAACCTGCACTTAAGGATCTCTTAAATAAATAAGATGAAAAGCTTCTCTATTAAGAGAGGCTTTTTTTGTCCATTTCTTCATAATACTCTTGTAATGCATACTATACTGAAGGAATCTATAAGCGCAGCCCACTCTATACTCTTCTATCCCTCATAAGCAGGATTAATACCGTTTAATCGCAGCCATTGCCGTTTGATCTTTCCCGGAAACATCCGTATGATAAAATTATACTAATAGAAACGGTAAATATCGCATTGTGGCTTGGCCCCGCCAAGTCATATTTTGTGAGATTTCCTGCTGAAAACCTCTAAAAATGGCACAAAAACACGAGGTTTACGTTTGAAATAATCAAGGTATAGGAATATAAGGCAACTACTAACTTTAAATAAGGGTGGTATACGAAATGGAAGCTAAAATGACGGAGTCGGCTAATGTGATTGATTCATTAACTTTTGATAAACCAATGGTCGAAGATGGAGCGGACATGTGGGAATTAGTTAAAAACTCTACACTTGATCTAAACTCTTCTTATAAATATATTATGATGTGCGAATTTTTCGCCGAGACCTGCGTGGTCGCAAAAGAAAATGATGAATTAGTTGGGTTTGTAACAGCTTTTATCCCGCCTGAAAAGCAGGATACGGTATTTGTATGGCAGGTTGGCGTGGATCCTTCCCAAAGAGGAAAAGGCCTCGCTGTTAAACTTCTTGATGCGGTGCTTGACAGAGAAGCATGTAAAGACGTTAAATACATGGAAGCTACAGTCACTCCTTCCAACGAAGCTTCAAAAGGGTTATTTAAAAAAGTTGCAAGAACACATGAAACAAAATATGAAGTCTTTGAAACGTTCGCTGAAGATCTATTTCCGGACGATGAACATGAAGCAGAGCTTACATTTAAAGTAGGACCGCTTAAATAACAGTTTTTCCCTTCTGCCATTTCTAAAATGGAGAAGGTAACATATATTGAGGTTTCAGAATAATAAGTTAATACTAATCTGAACGATACCCTTTAAGGAGGAGTAATAAAAAGCATGAATACAAATGACTTGAGTACTTTTAATAATTACGAATCTGAAGTAAGAAGCTATGTTAGAGGATTTCCTACTGTTTTTCACAAAGCAAAGGGCTATAAGCTCTGGGATATGGACGGTAAAGAGTATGTAGACTTCTTTTCCGGCGCAGGGGCTTTGAACTATGGCCATAATGATGAAAAAATGAAACAGAAAGTGCTTGAATATATTCAGGAAGACGGCGTGATTCATTCACTTGATATGGCTTCAAAAGCAAAAGCTGAATTTCTTGAAGCCTTTCACGACATCATCCTTAAACCACGCAGCCTGGATTATAAAATAATGTTCCCCGGGCCAACTGGAACCAATACAGTGGAAGCTGCTTTAAAGCTTGCACGCAAAGTTACCGGCAGAACCAACGTAGTCAGCTTTACTAATGGATTTCACGGTATGACTATTGGTGCCCTTTCTGTAACTGGAAATGCATTTAAGCGTAAAGGTGCCGGAATTCCGTTGAACCATACGGTATCTATGCCTTATGACAAGTACCTCGGTGCAAACGATCTTGGTCTTGAATACTTTGAGCGTTTCCTCGAAGACAGCGGAAGTGGTTTGGATAAGCCGGCTGCAGTCATTCTGGAAACAGTCCAGGGTGAAGGCGGACTTAATGCTGCACGCATGGAGTGGCTAAAAGAAGTAGACCGTATTTGCAAGACGCATGATATCCTTCTTATTATTGACGATGTACAGGCAGGAGTTGGCAGAACCGGTACGTTCTTCAGCTTTGAACCGGCAGGCATTACCCCGGACATTATCTGCCTTTCTAAATCCATTGGAGGGAACGGCTCTCCACTTGCCCTTACTCTTATTAAGCCGGAATATGATAAGTTTGCTCCAGGCGAGCACAACGGAACATTCCGTGGAAATAACCTGGCATTTGTAGCAGCAACTCAGTCTTTCCAGTATTGGAAAGACGACGCCCTTGAAAAAAATGTCCAGACAAAAGCTGAACGTATTCACGCGTTTCTTGAAAAAATGATAGGTGAATATCCTGAGCTGAAAGGTTCTCATAGAGGACGCGGCTTCATGCAGGGCGTTTTCTGCGATGTAGAAGGCATTGCTGATAAAATTACCGATAAGTGCTTTGAGTACGGCCTGATTATGGAAACAGCCGGGCCGAATGACGAAGTGTTTAAACTCTTCCCGCCTATCACTATTGACGATGAAGGGCTTGAAAGAGGATTGAAACTGCTTGAGCAGTCAATTAAAGATACAGTATCCTCAGATAAAGATGCTGTTACTTCTTAATTCTTTACGTGTTAATAAAGTAATAAATAATACCAACATTAATGGAGGCACTAAATATGAAAGTAGTAAAATTAGAAGACGTACTTGGAACAGATCAAGAAGTAGATGACGGCAACTGGGTCAGCCGCAGACTTATTTTTAAAAATGACAACATGGGCTACTCTATTAACGATACTATTATTCGTGCCGGCACCGAAACACACATCTGGTACCAGAATCATCTTGAATCAGTATACTGCATCGAAGGCGAAGGTGAAGTAGAAACAATCGCTGACGGCAAGGTCCACCCTATTACAGCCGATACATTGTATGTACTTGATAAAAATGATGAACACCTGCTCCGTGCATCATCAGACATGAGAATGGTATGCGTCTTTAATCCGCCGCTTACCGGACGTGAAGTACACGATGAGAACGGTGTGTACCCTGTAGACAACAGCTAATACTAATAACAAAAAGAGACTTCCTTTGCGGGAAGTCTCTTTTTGTTTATATTTTTTTTGCTGTTTTATGAATGGGTTTGAAGGTTTAATGCTTCATAAGGGTCCGCATAGGTATAGCCGAGGTCTTTTGCCACCGCTTCATACGTCACAAAGCCGTTGGCTGTATTGACGCCTTTTTTCAATGCATCATTTTCTTTAACCGCCTGTGCGATACCTTTGGATGCAATTTGAAGCGCGTATGGCATGGTCACGTTTGTAAGAGCCTGGGTGGATGTTCTTGGTACGGCTCCCGGCATGTTGGCTACAGCGTAATGTACTACCCCGTGCTTAATATACGTTGGATCGTCATGGGTCGTGATTTTATCGGCTGTTTCAATAATACCGCCCTGATCAACTGCCACGTCAACAACCACAGACCCTTCACTCATCGATTGGATCATCGCTTCTGTTACCAGCTTGGGTGCTTTTGCACCGGGAATAAGCACTGCTCCAATAACCAGGTCGGAGCTTTTAACAGCTTCCATAATGTTCAACGGATTGGACATTAACGTCTGAATGTCTCTGCCATACAAGTCATCAATTTCGCGGAGCCTTACCGGACTCAAATCGATAATTGTAACGTCCGCGCCGAGCCCGACCGCAACTCTTGCAGCATTCAACCCAACAATTCCTCCGCCTATCACGGTCACTTTCGCCCGGTGCACGCCCGGAACGCCGGAAAGAAGAATTCCTTTTCCGCCTTTTGTTTTTTCTAGAAACTGTGCTCCGATTTGAGTAGCCATTCTCCCCGCTACTTCACTCATCGGTGTTAGAAGCGGAAGCGTATGATTGATTTCGACCGTCTCATAGGCTACTGCTGTCACTTCATGTTTTACAAGCGCTTCTGCAAGCTCAGGTTCTGCGGCAAGATGAAGATACGTGAACAGGAGCAGACCTTTTCGAAAATACTGGTATTCCTCCTGAAGTGGTTCTTTTACTTTCATCACCATGTCTGCCTGGTTCCATGTATCTGCTGCAGAACGCACGATTTCCGCTCCCGCTTCCTGGTAATCGCTGTCTGTGAATCCACTGCCTTCTCCTGCTGTTGTTTCGATTAAGACGCTGTGGCCGCTTTTTATCAGGCTCATAACTCCGGCTGGGGTAATCGCCACTCTGTTTTCATTATTTTTGATTTCTTTAGGTACACTGATAATCATAAAAGGACCCCCCTAAGATATATTTTGTACATCTAGTATATCTATCAATTCATGAAAAATCTTCGTGTACAGTTGAAAAGAAAAAGCCGCTCGTTTGTGAAAAAACACAAACTCAGCTGCTTATGTACTCCCGCAATGTAAATTCCATCAATAAAGAGAGTTGTTCATGAGGTTTTTTTGTATTCATGCCCGTAATTTCTTCGATTCGCTTGATGCGGTAGGCCATTGTATTAGCATGAATATGCATAAATTCTGCAGCTTTATTTACGCTGCAGGACTGCAGAAAAATGTAGAGGGTATTTAAAAGGTCTGTATTATTTTTAGTATCATACACGACCAGTTTGTTGATTACCGGATGAGACCGGCCCTGGTCTGCTGCATGTTCTTCCACTGCTGCTTCCAGGTATTTTAAATAGCCCAGCTGTTCAAACGTATACAAATTCTGCTCTGTCCAGGAAAGACGCCGCTGCATTCTAATAACGACCTGGGCCTCTTCGTAACTCTTTTTTATTTGAGTCAATGATACCTCACGGCCGCTTCCTATAAATTGACGGGCAGTAAAGCGGTCTTTAAGCAGCTGCAAAAGTTCATCCATAAAGTACTGTTCTGTATTTAAGAAAGAATCAGCAGCAGGTTCAATCAGCAGAATAACCTGGTCATTCGTTCGGGTCTGCAGCCACAGCTTCACTTTCTGAGAGCCGCGGACTAAATACATAACTGACCGAAACATAATGTCATCGATAGCGTCTTCTGATTCCAGCACCACGATCAATGGACGGGCCGGAGCTTTACCATACCAGCGTTCGAATTGTTTTGTAATAGACGGCGCATCTTTAATATCTTCTGTTAACAGCCTCCAGAAAAACTCTTCCCTGCTTTTCTCCTGCTGCTTGTTCTGCATATGCCGCTGCTGCAGTTCATTCGCAGCTTTCTCCGCAGCCATTTTAAGCAGTCTTTCCTGTACCGGTGAAAAGGCATTATTGCCTTCGATAACCCAGATATAGCCCATGATTTCCTGTTTCCGCCTGATCGCTATAGCCATTCTATTTCCAAGACCAATATCTTGTATACTTGAAATGACGACCGGATCCTGTTCTTTATGAAGCGAAGGAATAACACCGTCTTTCCAGAGCTTGTTTATAACGTTTTCCGGCACACGCCTGCTCATAATAGTAGAGACCCTTGCTTCATCTGAATAATCACTGTGCGTGCTGTAGGCTAAAAGCCGGTGCCCCGCATCTTCAATCGTTACAGGGCCGCCCAGGAGTGTACTGATATAATCGGCAAACTCTTCAAGCGACTGGAACTTTTTTTGAAATAAGGAAGCGTGGTCTTCCATCCTCTGCCTCCTTTATGTCTGGATTGGATGAAAGTGAGAACCGCAGAGCTGGTATATTTCATCTTCTTTATGCTTATCATAGCTGATGAGAATCGCTGATGAAGGCCCGCAGGATACATATAAATTAACGGTGGAAAACGGAATGTCTTCCGGGACTGTCCCTTCTCTTTCAATGAGCCTCTGCCAATCGTAAGCTATCCCCTTCGATCCTCCTGGCACGACGTCCCATACGTGGTCGTTTTCAACGAGTACTTTAAACATGTGAAGAGGAACCATATGATCGCTCAGTTCTATGACATCGTCTCCTGAGAGCGGCTCTCCAATAACAGCAAAACCGAGGTTCTCAATGGACGGCCTTTCACGCCCCGCCATGCGGCTGTTGCCTTCCCCTATTACTGTAATACCCAGAGAAGACTCCTGCAGTTCTATATTGGACTCTGTGCTCCCCGTCAAAACAATATCCGGGTAGCCAAGCGCTGTAGATGTTTTTGTTATTTCTTTTTCGATTGTCTTCCAGGTATCTTCATAACACCCGTTCGCTATCGTAACGGCAAAAGGAGAGCCTCCCCCGCTCAACATTTCCATAAAAACCACTCTTGTTGTCATGGAAGCTAGCAGGTCATAGGAGCATTTAACTTTGTCGCCTTCTTTTTCCCCAATTCCGGCGGCAAAGTCTGAACTGATTGCTATCTTTTGGCCTGCCGGGGTATCTGCATATTGAAAATTTCTCATGATAAGCCCTCCTTGTATATCTCTATTATACTCTTTCTATTGTTCTTTTGAAGAGGAATAAAATGTGGTTACTGCTTCTACCTGTGCCGTTTGTGGAAACATATCCACAGGCTGGACTTCTCCTATAGAGAAACCTTTTTTTAGAAGAGTTTCGGCATCTTTTGCCAACGTAGACGGATTACAGGAAATATAGACAAGCTTTTTAGGCTTTATTTGAATAATCGTTTCCAAAAAAACAGCATCACAGCCTGTACGCGGAGGATCTACGAAGACAACATCCGGCTGCCAGCCTTCCTGCTGCCATTGAGGAAGGAGCTTTTCCGCTGCTCCCTGATAGTATTTAAAATGACTGTATCCGTATGCGTCTGCATTTTTAGAAGCATTGTTAATACTTGCCTGTTCAATGTCCATTCCACGGCCCTCTTTTGCTTGATCTGCCATCCATATTCCGATGGTTCCGCTGCCGCAGTAAGCATCTACAATCCGTTCTGTCCCCGTCAGTCCGGCTGCCTTTTTTGCTTCGTTGTAGAGAACGACCGTTTGTTCCGGATTAAGCTGAAAGAAAGCCTGGGGGGAGAGGGAATAGGAATAGCTTTCCAGCGTTTCCGTAATCGTTTTTTCTCCCCAGAGATGTTCTGTTTTCTGACCGAATACAGTAGATGCCCGGGAAGGCTGGACGTTTAGAAAGACAGACACTACTTCAGGTATCTCCTCTCTCAAGCGGGCAATGACTTTCTTCTTGCTCGGCAGGTCATCGCTTGAGGAAATAAAAGTAAGCTGGGCTGTGTTTTCCGCGGTAGAAATCCGGACTGCTATCGTGCGCAGCCCGTTTTTCTTTCGTTTGGCGTCATAAATAGGCAGATCAAGCTCTTTAATGATCGCGGCTGTTTTTTGATTAATCATTTCTACAAGCGGATGTTCCACCATACACCCCGGACCGGTTAGATCGACGAGGCGGTGACTGTCCAATGAATAAAGACCGGCCGCTGTTCTGCCTTCTCTTTTTTGAAGCTGCCATTGGCTTTTGTTTCTATACTGCCATGGGTGTTTCATTCCCTTAACTTCCTTAACCGTAACCTTATATTTTCCGGCGTAGCGCTCAAACGCCTGAGCGACTATATCCTGTTTGTTTTTCAGCTGTCCTTTATAGGAAATATGCTGAATCTGGCAGCCGCCGCATTTATCGTAAACCGGACACGGCGGGGAGACCCGTTCCGGCGATGCTTTTCTGATTGTTTTTATGACGGCTTCAGTATAATTCGACTTTACGAGGCTTATCGCTGCAACAATTTCCTCCCCTGGGAGTGCACCGGCAACGAAAACCGCTTTTCGTTTAAAAAAGCCGATCCCTTCTCCATTTATGCCTAATTTTTTAATAGTCAACGGAATTTCATCATGTTGTTTCAAAAGTACTTCTTTGGACGTCCGCTCATTTTGTTTCATTCTTCTCACTCCATTAAGACACTGATTCGGTGCTCAGCCATAAATATAAAGCAGCATAGCTTTCGTAAGGAGCCCATTTCAATGCTCGTTTTCTGATCTCTTCTTCTGAAGGCTTACTATCCAGTTCCAACAGCTTCTTTAATCCATTTTGTATTCCAATGTCTTTGGCAGGCATTAAATCCAGCCTTCCCAGTCCGAATAACAGAAAACATTCTGCGGTCCAGGGACCAATCCCGCGGACTGCTGTCAACTTTTTTATAACATCCTTGGACGCTTCTGTTTCCATCCGCTCCAGGGATAAGGATCCTTCTGCAATCTGCCTGGAAGTATCAATCACATATTCCGCTTTGCGTCTGCTGAACTGCAGGTCCATCAGCTCGGCGGTGGAAAGCTCTGCTGTCTTTTCAGGAGACGGATAAAACCATGCCCCTCCCAGTGTTTCTCCGTAGCGCTCTACAAATCTTGTGGACAACGTATAGGCAAAGGCCATATTCAGCTGCTGATGAATAATTGTTTTTATCAGGCATCCATAAAGCTCCGGTTCTCTTACTAATGGAACCCCTTTATACGTCTGAAATAAGGGAGCGATTTCTGTATCTTAAAAATGCAGTGAAATATTTTCTAATTCCGCATCGAGCGCAAAGGCACTATATACAGCATTCACGGCACGATCTTTCTCTTTACATGTGCCTCTGATCGTTATCCGGTTTTCTTTATTCATTGTTTTAAAAGAAATATCGAGCACTTCTTTGCTGCCCTGCTCTTTATAAGGAAACAGTATTCGATTGTTATACAGATCAACAGAATGAACAGGATCAGCTCCTACTCTCTGCAGCATTCGTTTGTAATTATATACAGGTTCAATTGCTGTCTCATATACCCATCTGCTCATTGCCATTCCTCCAACAATCCATTGTCCTATATTATAACATTTATCCTGCTTTATTAAGGCTTTGAAACCATGCTTGTGTTATATAATATCTTTAATACTTTATATCAATAAAATAATTTGATAATTCTGTTTTATTAGACTTCTTGTTTTATTTTAAAATATAACGCTTACTATACTGATAACAGTAGATCTTATTTTGTACGTTTATTTCCTATGGAAGAAAATCAGTCATAATTATTATGAATAAATGTTTCAATTATAATAAATTGCCGCTATAATGTACGTTGTGTGTTACTAAACATGCACAAATTCTGAATATTTCTATATATTCAACAACTACTTATTTAGGGGGATATTACATATGGCAGATCTTGCTAAGAAACGCGGCATGCTCCAGCGTTTCCTGGATATTGTTGAAAAATCAGGAAACAGGCTTCCGCATCCAATTACTCTGTTTGCAATCCTGGCAGTGATTGTTATCTTTCTTTCGGCCATTCTTTCTGCAACTGGTATTTCTGTAGAAGATCCAGCAGCACCGGGAGAAATGATCACGATTACGAGTCTGTTGTCCAGCTCGGGAATTGTCTATTTATTTGAAAGCATGGTCGACAATTTCATAAACTTTGCTCCTTTGGGTGTAGTACTTGCTACCATGATTGGTATCGGTATTGCTGAGCGTACTGGATTAATCAGTGTTCTGCTCCGCTCATTTGTTTTCTCTGTTCCAACAAGACTGCTCACTGCAGCGTTGGTATTCGCCGGTATCATGTCGAGTGTCGCATCGGACGCCGGTTATGTCGTGCTTCCGCCGCTTGGAGCGATGCTGTTTGCAGCTTTAGGACGTCATCCATTGGCCGGTCTCGCTGCAGCATTTGCCGGTGTGTCCGCAGGTTTCAGTGCCAACCTGCTTCTCTCCGCCACCGACCCGATGCTTGGAGAGTTAACTATGCAGGCAGCAGCAACCATTGACCCTGCGTATGCAGATACGATGAACAACGCCATGAACTATTATTTCATTATCGTTTCTACTTTTTTCCTCACAATTGTTGGTACAATTGTTAGTGAAAAAATTGTGGAACCCCGCCTTGGTGAGTATAAAGGAGACTACCGTGAAACGATCGGCAGGGCAACTTCTGAAGAGAAAAAGGGCATGCTGTGGGCCGGCATTTCATTTATCGTCACCGCTGCTCTACTCGCTTTTCTGGTTGTACCGCAGAACTCGCCGCTTCACGGGGAGCCTGGAAACTTTGTCGCAACTTCACCATTTATGAGCTCTCTTGTTGTAGCTATTTTAATTTTGTTCTTTATTCCCGGAGTGGTTTACGGGATTGTCACGAAAACGATTCGTAACGATAAAGACGTAGCCAACCAGCTTTCTGATACGATGGCTTCCATGGGAATGTTTATCGTTCTTGCCTTTACCGCCGGACAGTTTGTGGCCTACTTTAATGAAACCAACATGGGATTAGTATTAAGCGTGTATGGCGCAGAGTTTCTGCAGACCATTAACCTGCAGGGTATACCACTTCTCCTCGTATTTATATTGATTACCGGTTTTATCAACTTATTTATCGGTAGTGCCTCAGCTAAATGGGCCATTATGGCGCCTGTATTTGTCCCAATTATGATGCAGCTGGGCTATTCTCCTGAACTTACGCAGATGGCCTACCGTGTTGCTGATTCATCAACAAACATTATTACTCCGCTTATGACATATTTTGCGATTATAATCGCTTTTGCCCAGAAGTATGATAAGAAAATGGGAATCGGTTCGCTTATATCCGTTATGCTTCCGTACTCCCTTGTTTTCTTGCTCACCTGGTCCGTCCTTCTCATTGTCTGGATGCTGCTCGGCCTGGACTTAGGACCCGGCTCGCCGATCAATTATGATGGATAACTTCTTTATTTATACACGCAGTACGATTAAAAGAGCAGCCCGGTTCTACCGCGGCTGCTCTTTTTTCTATAGTAAATGAGGACGGTTATTTAAATAGTCGACATGCAGCGCATTATCGGTGCGCACAATTTTTGTAATGCCGGTATTGTCCATACGAAACGGCCGTTCCACCCGGTGCCACTCTTCTCCAAGAATAAGATACATAAGGAAAATTGTAAGAAATCCACCATGGGAAACGATAGCTGCCTTATTAAAATCGGCTGCCAGAAGCATGGTTTTAAGATCTTTACATCTTTTTGTAATATCTTCTACCGTTTCTGCTCCATCAAGGCCACTGCAAAGCAGATCTTTTTCTTTCACCTCAGGAAATTCTTCGTAAATTTTTTCTCTCGTTTTGCCTTCCATCGGTCCCAGATTTATTTCCCTGAACAGCTCTTTTGTCTGTACCGGGAGATCCTGCTCTGCCCCGATTGCTTTTGCTGTTTCATGTGCCCTCACTAAATCACTGCTGAATAGTACATCCAGCGCATGGCGGCCGGCCCAGAAGTCTCCGAGCTTTGCTGCCTGGCTTTTGCCTTTATCCGTCAGGTCGAAATTCATACAGCCCTGCAGTGTTTTTGATCGATTTCCTTCCGATTCCCCGTGACGGACGAGATACACTTCCATGTCTATTCCTCCTGCTCTTTCCAGTCCGGTTTAAACTGCTGAATTTTGACCATAATATTATCAAGCATTTGTTCAAGGCGCTCCAGGTCTTCTATACCTGCCTCATCTGAGGGCATCCCTGTAATCATCTGCTGCATTAATCCAAATCGATTTTGTAAATAATTGAGATGCTGTTCTTTCGTGTGGATAGGGGTACTCATGTTTAACTTGTTCCTTTCTGCTTTATCATTTAGCGGGAGCTTCTTTTTCTTCTTTAAAAATATCAATTTTGTTCCATTTTCCATATTTGTAGTAGGCGGCAGCAAACACGCTGCTTATTAAAAAGCTTAGTCCAATTCCAATTCCAATGCCAATTTCCCCGTACCATTCCGAGAAAATCCAGGCCAGCGGGAAGCGGAGCAGCCAGAACGATATAATATTAAGCACGAGCACCTGCATCACCGCACCGGACGCGCGGACGATACCATTTAATACAAAATTAATACCTAAAAATGGGTAACAAAACGCAACAATCCGTAGATACTGGGCGCCGAATTCGATCGTTCCGGGATCACTTACAAACAGTCCCATTAGAAATTCAGCTAAAATAAATACGATTGTGCTGATAACAAGAGACACAGAAAAAATAAGAATAAGTCCGCTTTTGGCGATTTCTTTTACTCTATCCCACTTTTCAGCACCGATATTCTGACCGGCGATGCTCGTAATAGCGGACCCAAGCGTAAGAGATGGGAGCATAATCACACTGTCGAGCCGCTGGGCTGCGCCGAACCCGGAAACGGCTGTTTCCCCGAACGAGGTAACTACCGTCATTACGGCAAGAACACCACCGGAGATGGCTACCATAGAAAAGCCGGAAGGCAGCCCTATTTTAATAATACGCCTGCATTCTTCCATCGCAGGAATATACGGAATGGAAAAAGGAACTCCTTTTTTTACGATAGAATAAATAATTCCGAATAAAAATGCGATTCCCTGGGAAATAACAGTCGCATAGGCAGCACCGCTGATTCCAAGGTCCAATACATGAATAAATAAAGGATCAAGAACGATGTTCAATGCTACAGCCAGCATAATAAAGCGTAGAGGCGTTTTGCTGTCCCCTACAGACCGAAGCACAGTGCCGATGAAATTATATCCAAACAAAAACAAAATACCAATAAAGTTAATTCGCAGATACGTAGAAGCCATCGGCATAATCGATTCCGGCGTTCCCATGAGCTGCAAAATATATGGGGACATAAAAAAGCCAACTACTCCAAGCCCTACAGCTAATATGCCCAGCACCGTTACAAATGCGTTCAGCGAGCGCTTTAATCCTTCATTGTCGCCTGCTCCTATCCGCTGCGATAAAATAGTCAGCGTCGCGCTGTTAATTCCTATAATAAAAGATAGAATAGTAAAAATGACAGTGCTTGAGAGCGTAACCGCCCCGAGAGCCTGTGCTCCAAGAAGGTTACCCACCCAGAGGCTGTCTACAATCTGATAAGAACTCTGCAGCACATTGCCCAAAAAAATAGGCCAGGAAAAGAGAATCATCTTCCTCATAATGCTGCCTTCTGTAAAATCCATGCGGGTGCTTGCTGCCATTTGTTTCTCCTCTTTTTGCTCTCGAGCCTATTTTATTTCCATTCGTACGTTTCTTCTACTTGTATGCTGTCTTTAACAGATTGCACCATGGAGCAGTATTTTCTCGTTAATTCCATGTTTTTCTGCATTTTTTTATCGTTTTTATGAACAGAGTCTACAATAAAATGAATGGATACTTTCGTTATTTCATCTGCTTCTGTACCACTTCGTTCCACGTTAGTCCGGATCGCTATATCCTGCACATCCATGCGCTGTTTTTGCATTATTTTTTTCAGTACGCCGCCGCTGCACACAGCTAAAGATGCGGTCATCAGCTGATAAGGACGGAATCCGTATTCTTCATCACTCGAAATATGAAGCGTTCCATAATTTGTTTCAGTCGTAAATCCATGTTCAGTCATTGAAAAATCCATCTGCACGCACCCTTTCTATCAATCGTCTCTTCTGCATTTTAATCTAGTGGCGCTGCTTCGTCCACTCTCCAAGCTTTTTTTATGCCCAGCGGCTGCCCGTTGACAGCACAAAAAACTCTGCTGATAAGAGTATCAGCAGAGTTTTTTTAACGGACGATTTCCCCGTATACTTCGTTTACAATTTCATGAGCAGGCTTGGATATTAAGTTTTTAGGAATCGTATCCAGGATCTTTGCTCCTAAATGCTGTTCCAGGTCTTTGACGTACTCTTTGCTTCCGACAAGGTATACACCTTCCAGGCCGCGCTTTTTCACTTCTTTATCCAGAGTAGGCGCCAGCTTCTTGTACCATCTTTGCTGGTTTTCCTCAAACCGCTGCTGCAGTTCATCAATGTGCGTTGAACCTGAAGCAGTTTTAGCTCGTGCGGCCGTTCCCTGGTACTGCTTCCAGTCTTCGGATTCAAGTTCCCAGCTGAATTTACGCTGATCGCGTATTTCTCCTAAAGCGGTATCGAGCAGAATAACATCTCTTTGCTGCACGAGCATAATGGCCGCAGCAGGATAGTCTTTCTGCAGAAAGTCCAATTGGTCTACAACAGGCTGCTTTTCCCATTGGAAATCCGTTTCAATCGGCACCTGCAGTATTTTCTCGAGCAGCACGCTGCCTTCCGAGTTAATAATGAGGATGAGTCCTTTCTGCATGTCTGCCTGAAGATCATGTATATGTCGATCTGCTTGATCGGCTATACTTTTGTATGTTTTCAGCTCATCTTTTGATCCGCCCGCTTCAGCATATTCTTTTAATTTTTTTAAGCCGTTCTTTAAGCGGATTTTCCATTCGCCGCCCTGCTGATTTCCTTCTGTAAAATCAGTGTTAAGGTAAATAGAGAGTATGCCGTTATCATCTTTCATATTGGATAATTTTTTTATATTTTCTACTTCACTCACGTTGAATCCCCCTTGGAAAAGTCTCTTAGAACCTGTTTTTCCTAAATTGGGTAGTAGTAAACATAAAATTTATCATTTTTATTTTAGATGGACTCTTTTCCTCTTGGAAGTGGGTGTACATTGCTTTCATCAGCTGAAGCTTCTTCGTTTGAATCAGAGGCAGCTGGTGCAGATGGTACTTCTTCAGACAGTTTGGAAACCGTTTCTTCTTTAATTTCTTTCATTTCCTGTGCTGTTTTCTTCGTTGTATCTTTAATATTCATTGTCGTTTCTTTCAGGTTGCCGGCTGTTTCGGAAATCTTTTGTACGTCTTCATTCGCTGCCTGCAGGAGCTCTGAAATTTGATTGGAGGCTTTCTTTAATGTATCGATAATTTCTTCTCTGTTCTGTGAAATATATTGAGTAGCCCCATTAACTTTAGAAGCGGTCGTTTTTGTGCCGCTCGTTACTTTCTCTCTGGACGTCTTATTGCCAAGCACTACTGCTAAGAGTGCTGCAATTCCAATCCCAATCCCTATTCCCAGTCCTTTTTTGCTTTTATTCTGTTGTGTCATTGATACATCCACCTTTCAGGCAATTTTATTTGATATAACATTAACATACCACTTTTCCCTGTTCTTTACTCCTCTTTGTAAAGAAAATTTGCTCCGTATCTGCTGATTCGGCTTTCCTATTGTTTTTCATTAAAATATAAAAAAAGAAGCTGAATGTATCAGCTTCCTGCTTATTTATCAGCCATTATATACTTCTGTCATAAAGAAATCCGTTTCGAGCATTTCAAATCCTTCTTCTTCTACTGAAAATTGGAATTCTGCTTCTTTTCTCTCTCCCGTCATCTCCCGCACTCCTTTAATATAATATTCTGAAAATACTTAGTGAGCGTTTGCTCACTTTCTCTATAAAATGAATTGATACACATCGTAACAGGAAAAAATCAGATTGTAAAGGAAATAAACTATATTTTTAGATAATACAAAGTTTTCAAAAAATAGTAACATTTAAGGCCGCTATTCTTAGTAAAACACTACTATACTGGAATTAGAGAATAGAAAAGGAGAGAGATAGTATGAGAAAACCAAACAGATTAACTTTAGAGGAACTGATAAATAAAAACCGCGAAGCCCTGTTGAATGACCCTGAAGCAATGAAGGCAATCGAAGACCGGATCGATGACAAAACATCCCAGAGCGCACAGCCCTCCACCTCTGCTATATAAAAGAAAAGACCAGAGCCTCCAGGGCTCTGGTCTTCTTTTCTTTAATGCATGCGTGGGTCTGTTAGTAATCTTTCGATTTCTTCCATATGGCCCGTTTCATCGGAAATTAAGTCTTCGAGTTTAAGCTGCAGTTCGATTAAACCAAGCTCTTCCGCCTGCTTTGCTCTTACTTTATAACGCTCGATGGTGTCTTTCTCAGACTGCTTTGCGTTCTCGAGCATCTGTTTTACATCGCTCGTCTGTTCTACTTTAGCAGGAACTGTGGTTGGAGTACCTCCAAGTATACTGATTTTTTCTGCCAGATAAATGGCGTGGGACTGCTCATCAGCTACTTCTCCTTCAAAAAACGGCTTCAGCACCTGACGGTATAGTCCGGATACAACAGCAGCGTTATTGCTGTACATAATCATCGCTGCATATTCATTAGCCAGGTCTGTGTTTAGTCCTTCTACTAGTTCTTGTGTTTTTTGGTCCATCGGTAATGTCCTCCTTGGATAGCATTTAATAGTATAATAGGTTCCCGCAGATCTTTTATCTGCTCTATAGGCACATAGTTAGTACACTACAAACTATTCCCTTTTCTTTTTTGCTTAAACCTTTTATTTGAACAACTCTGCGTATTCACTGTAGCCTTCTTCTTCGAGCTTGTCTTTCGGAATAAAGCGAAGAGAAGCAGAGTTAATGCAATAGCGAAGGCCGGTTGGCTTCGGACCGTCATTGAATACGTGGCCCAGATGGGAGTCGGAATTTTTGGCACGTACTTCTGTGCGGCGCATTCCAAATGTCGTATCAAAATGCTCTGCTACTTCCTTTTCTTCTAAAGGTGCTGTAAAACTCGGCCATCCACAGCTTGATTCAAATTTTTCCTTTGATGAAAACAAGGGTCTGCCTGAAATAACATCCACGTACAGTCCATCTTCCATTAGATTCCAATATTCATTTTCAAACGGGCGTTCTGTTCCGTTGTTTTGTGTTACTTCAAATTGAATAGGAGTCAGCTTCTTTTTTAGTTCTTCTTTATCTGCCATTAATTATTCCCCCAATGTGTTTCTATAAACCCGGCTCTTCCGGATCCGCGCTTGTACATATTATAGTGATAGCTGTTTTTTTTATGGTACTCCTGATGCCCTTCTTCTGCTCTGTAAAAAGTTTTTGCAGGACGTATAGGGGTAACTATTTTCCCTTGAAACGGTCCTTCTTTCTGCAGTTTTTCTTTAGATGCTTCTGCCTGATGCTTTTGGTTTTCGCCGTGATAAAAGATGGCTGTTCCATAGGATTCTCCGCGGTCATTAAACTGGCCGCCTGCATCCGTTGGGTCAATTTGGCGCCAGAAAATTTCAAGCAGTTTGTCATACGTTACTTTATTCGGGTCAAATTCTATCTGTACCGCTTCTACATGCCCGGTTGTATCGGTGCATACTTCCTGATAGGTAGGGTTTTCCGTATGTCCGCCGGTATAGCCGGAAACGATCGTATGAACCCCTTCTTCTTGTTCAAAAGGCCCTACCATACACCAAAAACAGCCTCCGGCAAACGTAGCCAGTTCTGTCTTTTCATTCATTCCAAATCAACTCCTCGTTTTCCATTATATCACTGCGGCATACTGCCTTCTTCTTATTTGCTCAAAAAAAGGCAGACCCGACTGGATCTGCCTTTACTGCTTATTTCAGCTGCTTTAGTGATTCTCTGTTAAATGCAGGCAGATCGTCCGGCGTTCTGCTTGTTACCAGGTTGCTGCAGACAACAACTTCTTCATCGTGTACTTTCGCTTTTGCATATTCCATATCCACATGAATGGAAGTAAAGCCGGTTACATCTCTTCCTTCCAGTGCTTTAGCGGTAATGAGAAGCTGTGGTCCGTGACAGATAGCAAATACGGGTTTGTTTTCATCCATAAAAGACTTTGCAAATGAAACAAATTTATCGTCTCCGCGAAGAAGGTCAGGAGAAAATCCGCCCGGTATAAACAATGCGTCAAAATCAGAAGGCTTCACATCATCGATAGATGCATCCACCTTTACTTTTGTTTCCCCCTGCTTGCCTTCAATCGTTTTACCTTTTTCTGATTCTATTACGGTTAGTTCGTGGCCCTCTTTTTCGAAAGCCTGCTTTGGATCTGTATATTCAACATCTTCAAACATGTCTGTCATTACTACGGCAATTTTTTTAGCCAATTCGATTCACTCCTTCAAACAGATTTCGTCTACATTGTTTGGTTTACCCTCTCATTGGATACATTTAAACATCCTATGAAAAATTTATGAAAAAGCATCAGCAATCAGCTGAAGGGAATGGATCTTCTGCGCAGAGGAAGGAGCGAGAGAAACGATCATAATTTCTTCTGCACAATACCTGTTTCCGATATCCTTCAGCGCAGCAGCTGCTTTTTCCGGCGTTCCCACTGCCATCCGCGCCCGGTTATAATCGATCCGTTTCTTTTCATATGATTCATATGTTACAGAGGCGATAGATTCTAAAGAAGGAATACCGTTCAATGGTTTCCCCTGTTCCCCGGATAAAAGCACATGATCCATCACACGGCCTATTTCTTCGGCTTCTCCGGCGGTGGAAGCAGCCGCTGCAAAAACAGCCGTAATCACTTTCGGCTTCTTTAAAATGACAGACGGCTGGAACTGTTCCCGATACAGCCTCGTCGCTTCTTCCCCATCTTCTGCATTGATAAAATGCGCATAGCAGTAAGGCAGGCCGTATTCTGCCGCAAGAGCTGCGCTGCCAGCGCTTGATCCGAGCATCCAGATCTCCGGAGGCGCCTCTATTCGGGGTGTTACGTGAAGATCCTTAAAAAAATGATCTTCGGGCAGCGAATCATGAAGGTAGCCTATTAAATCTTTTACCTGTTCCGGATAACGGTGGGTCTCCCGCTTTCTTCTGTCGTGCAGGGCCATCGTTGCGATCGGCATGCCGCCCGGAGCCCGACCGACGCCCAGATCGATCCGACCCGGATAAAGATTTTCCAGCACACTGAAATTTTCGGCTGTTTTGAACGCACTATAATGAGAAAGCATAATTCCGCCGGATCCTACTTTTATGTTTTTTGTCCGGCTTGCTATGTGTGGAATCAATACTTCCGGACTTGCCCCTGCTAGATTGGCTGCTGCATGGTGTTCTGACACCCAAAACCTGGAGAGACCCAGCCGATCGGCTTCCTCTGCCAGTTCTACCGTATCCTGCAGTGCTTCTGCATGGGTTTTCCCTTCTATTACCGGAGATTGATCAAGCACGCCTAGTTTCATCATTGTAAGACCGGCCTTTCCGCAGTGATTATTTTCTTCCGTAATCCGCTTTGATTTCGCCCCATTGTTTAGTTTCCCATTTGATTAAAGGGTTATTCCAGCTATTCTCTTTAAGCCATGTCTCTGCATGGTCGACAGCATTCCATATTGATTCTGACTCCCTGTCACGTCCGAGAGTGGACTTTATCTTTTTGTCTTTTACCCACTTTAAGGCAGTCATGGAATCAGAATAAACCGGAATCGAGCTGTTTTTTTCTTTTAAATACTGCAGGGCGTGGACAATCGCTAAAAACTCTCCCATATTATTGGTCCCTTTAGGAAAGCCGGGATGTTCAAACAGCACCCCTCCCGTTTTTGTATACACACCTTTATATTCAACCGGCCCCGGGTTTCCTCTGGAACCAACATCCACCGATACGCTTTCTTCAATGTAACTGCTGCTTCCCGGAGCTGGCGCTGCTTCAGATTCCCCGGCAAAAGCCTGTTCTGCTTCTGCCTTTCCAGGAAATGATTTAAAGCGGGCGCCGGGATAGCCCTTTACCTGCTTCTGGCATTCCGGCCAGGTGCTATAAATGCCCGGCTTTCTGCCTTTCCATACAACATAAAATTTTGTTTTTGCCATGCTGCTCCCACTTTCTTATCGAAACAAACCGCTTCTTCTTTTTAAATATACAATGTTGTCCGTCCGGCTGCTGACCGGGTAGATCCAGGAACGAAACAGCCTGGAAGCCGCTATATAAAGAAGCAGAATGACAGGAAGGGGATAAACATAAGCATACAGTGTCATTGTCAGCCAGCCTGTTTCCGTGATCTTTTCCAGCACAAGTCCATAAAAAACAATACTTGTTGTTCCCCACATCATTATCGTGAAGGCGATATTCACAAAATGAAAAACCGAATACGCCTGCCGATTATTAACCTCTTTTTCCAGCAGCCACTTCATGATTAAACTGACTACTATCGTGATAGATGCGATAACAACAGGCAGCAGGATTAAAAAAGCAAGAGTCAGCCAAAGCATAACCTCTCCTCTTTTCCTATAAGCTGGGCTTCCCGGACGGTTAGTATAGTAGCATCATTTTATCATGGCGGCTTCCTGCTTCAAAGATAACTGCATTACAAAATAAAAAAACTCTCCCGGAAAGGAGAGTTTTCTATATTACATCTCTTCATCTTCAGCTGGTTCTTCTTCCATTTCAGGTTCTTCGTCCATAGCGGGATCTTCTTCCGTGTCCGTTCCTCCACAGGCTGCCAGCATACTGACAGTCAGCGCGCCGGAAAGAGCTGCATAAAGCATTTTTCTGCTCATCGTCATACCCCCTTCAAAAATTGTCCTATTCGTCCATTTCCTGAAAGGGTTTACTTAAAACGACTTGTGTTTTTTTTACATATTTTCACATAATTACTCCGGAAAAAACTGTTGAAATACAGTATCTTTCTGAACTGGAAAACGATCATAGCCGCAGATGGCATTAATAATAGATTGATTTCGAAGAACGGATAACGTTAAGTTGGTCGCCGCCGTTCCGTGTGAATGGTCAATATTAACGAGTGTAAACAAAGAATGCTCTCTATTGTCTTTAAACTTAAGCCGGTAATGATCATCCACTTCGAAGTGGTTATCATCTTCCCAGGAGAGTTCCTCTCTCATTTTATCGAGCCATTCCGGAAGGCTCGGCTTGTATCCGGTGCCGAGTACCAGTTTATCAGTGGGATGGTAAAAGGTTTTTTCTTTTTGCCACTGGAAACATTCCACTACATATGAATACTCTTCGGCTTCGGTAATGCCTTTCATTTCCGTCATTGCCTGCAGCGTGACTTTTGGATCGTCACGCTCAATCGAACGATGGTAAAGCAGATCATAGATTTTATAAAGAATATCCTGCTCTATTCCTTTTCTCGCCTGATCGAGATTAGGAAGACCTTTCATTCTTGTGTCAAAATCAAGCGAGCGGAAATAGTTCACATAATCCGGAGAGAAAATTTCGCGTGCTACTTTAGCATTCTCGGCCTGAAAAAACTGCGGTGACCTCGTAAACCAGGACAACCGGTAGTCGAAGTATTTCTGATCCTGAAGCAGATCATAAAATACTTCTGCCGCGCTCTGGCCGGAGCCGATAATTGTTACAGCTTTGGCATCACGCAGTGTTTCTTTATTGAAGCTGTAATTTTCCGTGTGATAAATATCTTCCTGATTGGTGCCTTCCAACCCCGGTGGAACGATCGGGGTGTTTCCGACTCCCAGTACTACATGCTTTGCATAGTAAATATCTGTTTTCTGCGTTCCTGCCTGCTTTACCTTTATTTCATAACAGCCTTTTTCTTTTACTTCTTCTACGTTGCTTACTTCGTATCCAAACCGGCAGGAAGAAAGCTGTTCAGATACCCACTTTCCATAAGCATCGTACTCGCGGCGGGGCACCTGCATTTTTTCATTAAAATAAAATTGAAACAGCCGGTTGTGCTTATGAAAATAATTAAGCATGCTGTACGGGCTTGTAGGATCAGCAAATGTTACCAGATCAGCCAGAAAAGAGGAATTAAGCACGGTCCCTTCAAGCAGCATCCCCGGATGCCACTCAAACTGACTCTTCTGCTCAAAAAACAATTCATCCACTTCTTCTACCTGATCCAGCAATGCGGCCAGTCCCAGATTAAAAGGACCAATGCCAATGCCGATAACATCATAAATTTTCTCTGTATTCATCTGCACACTCTTTTCTTTCTAAAAGTTGCCTTATTTAAAGAACCATGGCTGCGATCAGTCCAAATATAAACAATGGAATATTGTAATGAAGAAACGTCGGTACACATGTATCCCAAATATGATTATGACGGCCGTCCGCATTCAAACCGGAAGTTGGACCGAGCGTCGAATCAGAAGCAGGTGAACCGGCATCTCCCATTGCACCTGCTGTGCCGACGATGGCAGCTGTTGCGAGAGGAGAAAATCCGACACTCAAGCAAAAAGGTACAAACAGCGCAGCTAAAATAGGTATCGTTCCAAAAGAAGTACCAATACCCATGGTAATAATAAGCCCTGTAAGCAGCATAATCGCTGCTGTCAGTACCGTTGCACCGGTAGAATATTGAATAGTCTGATCGACCATCTGCTCCACGGCTCCTGTTTCCTGAAGAACGTTTGCAAAACCGGAAGCAATCAGCATAACAAACGCAATCATGCCCATTAATTTAATTCCTTCATTTACAACACTGTCACCATTCTTGAAAGGCACTACAACGAATAAAAACATTAATACAATTCCTGTCAGTGCACCAAGAATTAATGAATCAAAATATATCTGTGAACCAAGAGCTGCCACGATCGCAATAATCGTCAGCAGATGCTGCTTCGTAAACGTAACTTTTTCCATTACAGGTGCATCAACCGATTCATTTTCAGGTACAGTATCCCTCGGTTTTCTGTAAGTAATGAACAGCGCAATCAATAAACCGATAATCATGCCGATGCCCGGGAGCAGCATCGCTTTCCATATTTCAGTATTGGCAATATCCATACCGCCTGCCGTCATTTCAACCGCTATCGTATTATGAAAAATATATCCATAACCAAGCGGAAGCATCACGTAGGGTGCTTTCAGACCAAAAGTCAACGCTGCAGCTACAGCACGCCGGTCTACTCTCATCCGGTCAAACAAAGATAAAAGCGGCGGAATCAAAATAGGTATAAACGCAATATGCACCGGCACCACATTCTGGGAAAGACAGGCAACCCCTGCAATTGTAAGCAGAAGCACTCCCCGTTTTCCTTTGAGGGTTTTAATTAAATACTGCACGAGCACATTGGTGATACCGGAGTAGCCGATCATAATTGCAAATACGCCGAGCATAATATAGCTGAGAGCCGTATTTGCCTGGCCGCCCATTCCTGCCACCAGCAGTTCAAGGGAAGATGTAATATCCATCCCTGCAAGCATGCCTCCTGCAATGCCCGCAATAAGTATAGCCAGCACCACATTTACACGGAGCAGGCTTAGAATAATCATAATGAGTACAGACGAAATAACAATTAACATATAGAATCCCCTTTATTATATTAGCACTCTGCCAAAGTAAAGTATAAAGGGGATCTACCGTTTATTCAACGTTGATTTAGAGGTTTCTTCCTTTCGGCGGTTTTTCCAGCCCTGCCGGATCATCTGTTGGGTTTATTTCTCCTTCTTCCAAATACGCCTCCTGGTCATAAAGACCGTTTACCTGGCCTTCTGAGAGTTCCTCTTCTTCAAGTTCCTTTAATTCTTTAATATACGTGTATACTGCTTCTGCTTCTTCATCTGTTAAGTGATCCACCATTTGATGAAGTTCTTCTCTTGTTACGGCCACACTATCTCACTGCCTTTCTTTTACTTTTCCAAAGTTCCCACACACCAAATGCCAGAATACCAAGTGCGGCAATAAACGCCACTGCGGCCAAAAATGGATGTGCTTCGTTTCTCTCTGCGAAAATCCCAAAATATGCCCATACAAAAACAAGAAGGTAAATAATATCCTTTTGTCTTTTCATGACATAGATAGGTACCGCTGCACCAAGGATAACGACCAGTCCTGTCCAGAAAGAGCCGGGAAAGATAAATCCATCAATTCCCAACGTCACAAAGACAATCCCGACATTTACGATGAAAGCAACCGTCACCCAGCCCGTATAAAGGGAAAAAGGCAGTTTCTCCAGAAAAGATGCCTTTTGGGCGCTGAGACGCCGGTAAATGACTAAAAGACTTACCAACAGTCCTGTCATTGCAACAAATGTAAGCAGGAATTGTTCGTAATGAAACATAAACAGCCAGAATATATTAAAAAAACTGCTGATTAAAAACCATGGGCCAATGCCCGTAAAAATATACTGCTGTTTTCTTTTTACGAGAAAGGATGCAATAATCCATCCCAAAAGCGCTAGATAAATGACTCCCCAAATCGAAAACACATACCCGGCCGGTGTAAATAATACATTCAGCCTGTCGGAGATGTCGCCTGTGCTGTTATTGTTCAAAGGAAGCGCATTAGCAAGTCCGTTCATAATAATAACGACCACAAAAGCTACAGCGTTTGCTATTCTAAGCGTGTTTGGTTCTAATTTATTCAAATAAACTCCCCCATTTCTATATGGATGTAATACCCGTTATACGAACGTTATACACGTTCCGGATGGAGTTTTTCTTTTTTGTTCTGGATGTTTCTTAACCGCACAGCAAGCGTGGAGGCAATTACAGCAAGAGCCGCTATCAGTCCCACCCAATAGCCGAATGGGCCAAGTGCAGTGAATCTGGCCAATACAATTCCTAAAGGCAGGCCGATGATCCAAAAAGCGATAAAAGCGTACAAAAACGGAATATTAACGTCTTTATGCCCGCGGAGGATACCTTGAATTGGAGTAGCAATAGCATCAGAAAGCTGGAAGAAAATAGCATAAATCAAAAACACGTTCATCCATTCCGCTACTGTACTGTCCGTCGTATACAAAAAGATAACGGGACCTCTTGTTGCATAAATAATGATGGAAGCCGCTACTCCCATGGCGAGTGCTGTAAGCATGCCCAATCTCGCATACGTTCGGGCATGGCTGTAGCGCCCGGCCCCCACTTCATGTCCTACTACGATTGTTAAAGCAAACGCAATACTAAGCGGCAGCATATAAAGAAGAGAGGCAAAATTCAATGCAGCCTGATGGGCGGCAATAACGGCGGTACTGAACTCACTCATTAAAAGCGTCACGGCTGCAAAAATACTTGTTTCAAAGAAAATAGTACAGCCGATAGGCAGGCCAATAAATAAAATTTCTTTCCAAATGGCGGGAAGCACACGGTAACTCGTGCGGAAAATCCGATATTCGCGGAAAGGCGTCACTTTTGCAACAAAATAAATAGTAACAAACAAAATGAACCAGTAGGTAACAGCCGACGCATAGCCGGCTCCAATTCCGCCAAGCTCCGGAAAGCCGAAATGACCGAATATCAATACATAGTTCAATACCACATTCACCGGCAGGGCAAGCAGCGTAATTACCATCGTAACTCTTGTATGGCCCAGTGAGTCAATAAAGCCCCTTAATGCCTGTTGGATGAATAAAGGCAGAATACCAAATGAAAGGCCGATTAAATAATGTTTGGCAACGTGGGCCACCTGTGGCTCCAATTCCATTAATCCGATAATAGGATTGAGCGTAAAGGCTCCCACCGCAAGAATGAGAAGAGATAAAGCAACAGCCAGGTATGCTCCCTGTATTACCTTCATGGAAACGACGCTTTCTTCTTTTGCGCCGATATGCTGCGATAAGATAGGCGGCAGCGCCATCATGATGCCCATGATACCTGTCGAAACAGGCAGCCAAATGCTCGATCCTATTGCCACGCCGGCCAGTTCCGAAGCCCCGGCACGCCCTGACATCATCGTATCAACTAAGTTCATGCCGAATAAACCGAACTGTGTGATCAGAATCGGCATCATAATAAAAATAAATAAACGAAATTTTTCCCTGGTTGTCTTTGTTTCATACATAACTTTCCCTCTGTTTCATGCACACACTCTCTGTGCTCTTATAAAAATTCCTGTACAACCCTTCTGATAAAATAAGGAAGGATCTCAAAGCTGTAGGGCTTATAAAGCCTCTCTGTATACTGATGAGCGTCCCGTCCATAAACACCAAGGTTAATCCCTGGAATTCCAAGCGTTTTCATAGCCTGCAGTGGCAGCTGGTGTGTTTTAAATCCCCCCGGCATATGAGGAACAGAAGCCTCTTCACTGGAGGAAAGAAACCGGCTCTCCAACGATAAAAAACTGCTGTCTGATAAAAAAGGAAAGTACTGTTTGGAAGCAATCGGAACATGATATGTTTTCTCTGTATCTTCCAGCGCTCTTTGAATTTTTTCCTGAACATCCGGGTTTCTGATCGTCACGGGAGGAATAAGGGGTGCGGTCAGAAATAAAAGAATCAGAGGAGATTTATCCAAATCTTCCTTTCTCAGCGCTTCTGCTATGTAAAAGCTTTTTTCTCTTTTATCCAGCAGTCTGGACTCCTTTTCCGCTTTTTCCACAAGAGCTTTCACCTGCACTCCGTCATTTTCCAGCTTTTCACAATATCCGTCCCATGTTTCGACCCGTATTTCCCATGAAGGAACAGTATCAGGACGTGCCCCCGTTTTCTGCAGAAACGAATCATATCTTTTTTTCATATCCAAAGCAATATCTCTGCTTACTTTCTGTGCTTCTTTAGAAAGCTTCTGTACAGCTTCTTCAATAGTTTCTTCGTACAAAAAATAATTAAAATACAGACGGGCGCTTTCAGGCGTCTGCACGTTATAGCCCTGCTTGGTATCTTTTTGCTGAAGACAGACTGGCGGAAGAGTAAATTCCCCGGGAAGCACTTCCATAAATTCTGCATTGTAGCTGACTGCCTGATTGAGTGCAGAAGAGATAAACGTAGGATCGAGCCCTGCCATTACTTCCCCGGCATGCACCGGCCGGCCGAAAATAGAAAAACAGGCAAGCATTTTCCCGGCGGAGCCTGTATATGCGTAATGATTCAAATCTCCCTCCTGCAGAGACGTCGTATAATCATTGTTTACAGCCAGTCTGTAGCGCAGACCTCTTTCCTCCTGCAGCCGCAGCCACTCTTCTGCTGCCGCTTTCATACCGATATGATCGTTCTCTTCCCCCGCATTGAGCAATAGCACTATGTTCCCCGTCCACTCGTTTTCATGCGTACTGTAGTAAAGAACATTCAGAAGGTGGACCGCCATACCGCTTTTCATATCTACCGAGCCTCGTCCGAAAAGCCAGTCCTCTCCTTTGGCGTCAGCCGCAGCCTTTGTACGGGGCTGCTGTTCGGAAAAATATTCTTTCAGTTTGTCCGGTTCCCCGGCAATATGCTGCACGTTGCCATAATCCGTTATTCCCACCGTGTCATAATGCGCATGAAAAATAACCGTATCCGACGACGGTTCTGCACTGGAAATAAGCGCGAAAATATTTTTCCGGTGCAGATCATCTCCCGGGATCGCCTGTTTCCATAAATTCTCCGGATTTCCTTTAAAGCAGGGAAACTGTAGGAGAAATCGATATAAATAAGAAGAAATTTCGTTTTCTCCTTCTGTATCCGTCACGCTTGTAATACCCATTAACCTTTTCGTGACCAGCTCCAACTGCTCTGCAAGTGATTTTCCATTGAGCTGGTTGTACAGCTCTTCCGGAGAAAGGCCTGTTTCATAGTCCGACTGCAGCATTTAATCCTTCCCCCATTCATTTTCTTTATTGTATCGCATGATCTCGTTTTTACAAAAACAGAAAAGCATCCTTAAGCTTGAATGCTCAAAGATGCCGAAGCTGGTTTTTTATAGAAATAAGGTGGTTTTTTATCGCTTTTGCCAGGCGGGGAGACCGGCCGCCGGTGGAAACTGCTATATGAAATTCCTTTTCTTTAATCGCAGCCGGAAAAGCCGTGTTTCCGAATGTTTTATCATCTGCCCCATTAATGAGCTGATTGGAACTGTGATGGGCCTTTATCATTTCTTTTGCCTCAAGGCTTCCAGAAGCAGAAATAATGAGAAAAGCACCTTTTATATGTTCCGGCCGGGCTTTATCTTTTATCTTTTTAATATTTTTTTCCTGCATCCACTGTTCAAAACCGGCATGGAATTCCGGTGCCACTACCGTCATGTCCGCACCGGATTCTTCTATTTTCACCGCCTTACGAAAGGCAATCTTTCCTCCGCCTATGACGACCACAGGCATCCCTGTAAGAGAGAGAAAGACCGGGAAATCATACATATGGAATAACGTCTCCTGTAAAAACCGGCCGGGCCTTTGTATCTTCGACTCTTTCGCAGAGTATTTTTACTAAGTCTTTATCAAATCCCAGCGGGTCGCATAAAATAATGGGAATATTCATTTCACGGGACTTTGCAGCAATTTTTTCGTTTAGCTCTTTCATAAGCATGCCTGTAAATAACAGATAAGGCAGAACATAAACAGCCTGCGCTTCTGAAGAAGAAATAGACTCCAGTCCTTCATCAAATGTAGGCAGTGCGGCCGCCAGGTAGGCTTTTTCCACCCGCTTCGCTTTGGTTCTATTCTGCAGGTGCGTACACATTGCGCTGAAATCACGAAGGGCGCCGATATCACTGCTGCCTCTTCCAACCATCAAAAAGTCTGCATCGTCTCCCTGTTTCCACCCGGCTTCGGTCAGCCTTTTTTCAAGTACATGCAGTATTTCTTCATGTACACCAAACGGCTTTCCAAATTTAACAGGAACATCCGGAAAATGTTCCATTGCTTTAACCAGTTCTTCGGGAATGTCCACTTTCATATGGCCTGCTGAAAATAACAGCACGGGTACAGCGAGAATAGAGGCAGCACCTCTTTCCACACAGCGCTTCATTCCTTCTGTGATATCAGGCGCCGCTAATTCTAAAAAGCAGATTTCCTGAATATCACAGTCTACAGCCAGCTTGGCTTTTTCCACAAAATCCTTCATTTGTTCATTTCCGGCTTTAACACGGCTGCCGTGGCCTACATATAGTATGGCTTCCATAAAAAACGACCTCCTTTTAAGCTGTTAAACGTAATGCAGTGCCTGCACCAGGTGGGCAAGTCCGGGTTGATCCAGTGTTTTGTCACTATGCCAGCCTTTTTCTTTAAGAGCTTTTTCTGTGGCAGGCCCAAAGCAGATAACGTCTCTTTTTTTCAGCCATGCTTCCATTTTCACTCCAGTCCGCTCCAATTCTTCGCCCAGCACGGAAACCGATTGGGCAGAAGGTAAAATGACCGTATTAATGTAGTCTTCGTCAAAGATGTGACCTGCGACCTCTTCTGCCGAAGCGGCTCGTTTGATCGAATGCGAGATCCACGTTCCCGCTGCTTCATCCGGGATCTTTTCTGTTTTTTTATCAGGACCGGCATGAAGAATATAACGATCTTCCAGTCCAGTAAGTCGTTTTGGGATAATTCCATAGTTTTTAAGTTGCTCGTTTGTTCGTTCGCTTTCGCTTCCGAGAGAACATTTTATCGAGCGGATATCTTTTCCTGCCTGTTTAAGCGCCTGAAAAAATATCCGCACACTGTCCGGGGAGTGGAAAAGAATCTGCTCTACTGTCTCCGGGATTGCCGGGAAGTCTTTATTTTCCCATTCTATCGTATATCTGGGATATTCCAATACTTCTGCTCCGTTTTCCCTTAATTCCGTTGTAAATCTGCCGGCCCCCGGTGCTGTTTTCACAATCCAGGCATACCTTCCTTGCAGGGGCTTCTTTTCAAACCAGTTCAGCTTTTCGTACAAAGAAGAAACATTACCGATCAGGGTAATGGCCGGATTATGCACCTCATATTTTTCAGCCTGTTCTACAATGTCAGCAAGCGTTCCGGACACTGTTTTCTGTCTTGCTGTCGTTCCCCATTCTACAATCAGCACTGATGTTGTTTCCGGCTTTCCGTGCTCGATAAGTTTTTTTACGATGTGAGGCAGATTTTTCACCCCCATATAAAACGAAATCGTATCGATTTTAGCAAAGGCAGCCCAGTCCACTTCCGGCTCTCCGGTCGTTGATTTAGAATGCGCCGTGACCGCAGCAAAACTGCCGGAAAAATCACGGTGGGTAACCGGTACACCGGCATAGAGAGGCGCCGCAATACCGGAGGTAATTCCAGGAATCACTTCATACGTAACGCCGTTTTCTACGAGAGCGGCGGCTTCCTCACCCGAACGGCCAAACATGCCGGGGTCGCCCCCTTTCAATCGAACAACAGTCTTATTCTCTTTTGCTTTCTGCACCATTAACTCCTGAATAGCTTCCTGCCGCAGATGATGCCGGTCCGGTAGTTTACCGCAGTAAATCGTTTCAGCGCCTGCTTTTGCATATGATAGTACAAGCGGGTTAACGAGCCGGTCATATAAAATGACATCTGCTTTTTCCAGGCATTCCCTTCCCCTGATAGTCATAAGGCCGACATCTCCGGGACCTGCCCCTACTAAATATACAGTACCTGATTCCATGGTTTTCCTCCATTTACGCTTTCCTGCTTTTTTTACGTTAGTGTTCATTGTATAGAAAAAAGCCTATATATGCAGGGAAGGTGCTCCTGCAAGAGGAGCACCTTTCCATGTCGTGTATTGGTGTATCTTTTTAAGAGCGGATGAGGTTTCTTTTCTCAAGCTCTGCAATCACAAGATCAGCAGCTTCCTCAATGCTGTTATTCTCCGTATCTACTACAAGTTCCGGATCAGCTGGTTCTTCGTAAGGAGAAGTGATGCCGGTAAATTCCGGAATTTCTCCGCTTCTTGCTTTTTTATACAATCCTTTTGGATCTCTTTCTTCACAAACTGCAAGACTTGCCTTTACAAAGACTTCCATAAACTCGCCGTCTTCAAGCAATCCCCGGACCTGGTCCCTGTCTGCCTGAAAAGGAGAAATAAAAGCAGTGCTTACGATATGGCCGGCGTCTACAAACAGCTTTGCTACTTCGCCGATTCGTCTTATATTTTCTGTTCTGTCTTCATCCGAAAACCCGAGGTCTTTATTCAGGCCGTGACGGACGTTATCTCCATCCAGAACATACGTATTTTTCCCTGCTTCAAACAATTTACGGGACACAACGTTTGCCACCGTGGACTTGCCGGAACCGGATAAGCCGGTAAACCAGAGAACCAGGCTTTTATTTCCTGTTGCTTTTTCCCGCTCCTGTTTGGAAACAGATGCCTGATGCCATACGATATTTTGATTTTCACTCATTTTCCATCATTCTCCTTCCGCGCTTTTTGTTTATTTAGATGCCGGTTCCTGCATGCCTTCGATCAGAACCGCTACTACTTCCGGACGGCTGAACTCTGCTGGAGGCATGTCTCCATTTTTAAGCATCGCGCGTACTTTTGTGCCGGATAAAATGACGTGATCTTCTTTATCATGTGGACATGTTTTTGCTGAAGCCATGTTTTCACATTTCTTGCAATAGAAGCTGTGTTCAAAAAACAGCGGTTTAATGCCAAGTTCTTCCTCTGTAAAGTGCTTAAAGATATGCTGGGCATCATACGTACCGTAATAATCGCCGACACCTGCGTGGTCACGTCCGACAATGAAGTGGGTACAGCCATAATTTTTGCGAACCATCGCATGGAAAATAGCTTCTCTTGGTCCTGCGTATCTCATCGCTGCCGGAAATACGGCAAGATATGTACGGTCTTCCGGATAATAATCTTTTAACAGAACTTCATAGCTTTTCATCCGGACGTCTGCAGGGATATCATCAGATTTCGTTGCGCCGACAAGCGGATTCAGGAAAAGGCCGTCCACTGTTTCAAGGGCTGTTTTTTGAATGTACTCATGTGCACGGTGAACCGGATTTCTCGTCTGAAATCCAACGACCGTTTCCCATTGCCTTTCATCGAATTCCGCTCTTGTTTCAGCTGGATCCAGATAATACGTATCGAACTGGGGATGAACAATTTCTTCCACTTGAATGATTTCACCGGCTACATAAACTGCCGGGCGGTCGTATACTTTTTTGACACCGGGATGTTCGCTGTCCGTCGTTCTGTATACATGCTCTGCTTCTTTTTCTTTATCAGGCGAATACACTTCTTCTACATTAATAACGCCGTACGTTTTTCCATCAAAAGTAAGCAGCGCTTTTTCGCCGGGCTGCAGGCTTGCTGCAATCTCATTTTCCACTGGAAGTGTGATAGGAATACTCCACACTGTACCATCAGCAAGCCGCGTGTTTTCCACAACGGACTGATAGTCTGCTTCATTTAAAAATCCAGTTAACGGGCTGAACGCGCCGTTGGCAATAAGCTCCAGATCAGACAACGCTGTTTCGTCCAATGGAATGCTGTGGGTAATCGAGCTTGTATCCATTCCAAGTTCTTTTTTGTTAATTAATGTTCCGCCGTGCGGGATACTCTTTGACATGTTGTTAACTCCTTTGATTTTGCATTATTTGTGCAGGCCGCATTCTGTTTTTCCAGTCTGGGACCAGCGTCCGCTGCGAAGATCTTCTCCATCCTTTACTTTAGCTGTGCACTGCACACAGCCGATGCTTGGATATTCCTGGTCATGAAGCGGGTTGTACGGAAGGTTGAAACCTTTAATGTACATCCAGACGTCGTCCCACGACCAATGAATGAGCGGACAGATCTTTACAGAAGAAAAGCGTTTGTCTTTATTAACAAACTGCGTATCTTTTCTTGTTAAAGACTGGGAGCGCCTTAACCCGGATAACCATGCTGTATGCTGATTCAAAGCTCCTTCCAGCGGAACAAGCTTCCGGATCGAACAGCACTTGTCCGGATTGGTCTTCCACAGCTCCGGACCTTCCTGTTCCTCCTGCTCAGCCGGTGTCATCGGCTGCAGCATGTCCACTCTAAGCTTCGGGTAACGCTCTTTCACTTCTTCAATTAAATCATATGTTTCTTTGAAATGAAAATTAGTATCCAGGAAAATAATTTTCGCATCGGGTTTCACACGTGTAATTAAATCGATAAGCACCATACCCTCAGCCCCGAAGCTGCATGCGTAAACCAGCTCATCGCCGTACTCGGCATAGGCCCACTTGATAACGTCTAAAGCATCTTTTCCAGCCAGCGTTTCTTTATTCACCTGATCAAGCTGATCCTGATCGAGCGTAGGGAATGTTATCATGCTCCACCGTCTCCTTTTTTAATGATATCTATTAAAACACGTTTAATCCTCAGTAAGTTTATCGATATTATATGTTTACTCGTTAACGTCATTTTAGTGAGTATTTGCAAAAATGTCAATCTTCCTGTTACTATTATTCTTTTTATATTCTCAGAATCATTTCCCAGACCTTCTGGAAATACCTATACGAAAGAAGCAGAACCCTCGTCCGGCTCTGCTTTCTACATATGTACACTATAGATTTACTGTGATTCTTCAACCGTGATTTCTTCCGATTCATTGGTGTTTGTCAAGCTCTGGTCATCCTGAAGCTGCATAATAAAACCTAAAAATATAGCGCAGGGAATAAGAAGCAGTCTTTTCATGGCCATCCCCTATTCTCGATTATTTATTTCTCTATTATATGATGTTATCTCCGGCAGACCAACACGCTGTGCCTGCATTGAGCATGGGTATGAAGCGGGAAATGACGATAAGCCCGCTTAATGCCTTTCTAATGTATATATACTCGCTATATAAGGTTAAGATTCATCCATGCATATTTTTTATCCGATATACGCAGGAGAATGTAGTAAAATAATAGAATATTTATTAATAAGGCAGGAGGCATACTATGAAATTTATTGATAATGAAGGAATCACCAATCCACGTATTAATCTGGCTATTGAAGAATATGCCTTAAAAACAATGAATCTGGATGAAGATAATATCTACCTGCTTTTTTACGTAAACGAACCTTCTATTATTATCGGTAAAAACCAGAATACAATAGAAGAAATTAATACAACGTATGTAGAAGAAAACAATATTCATGTTGTCCGCAGGCTTTCCGGCGGCGGAGCCGTTTATCATGATCAGGGCAATCTAAACTTCAGCTTTCTCACAAAAGATGATGGGGACAGCTTCCATAATTTCAAAAAATTTGCGCAGCCGGTTATTAATGCCCTTCATGAGCTTGGAGTACCAGCAGAAATGTCAGGCAGAAATGATATTCAAATAGATGGAAAGAAAATATCAGGAAATGCCCAATTTGCCACTAAAGGACGGATGTTCAGCCACGGCACGCTGATGCTAGATTCAGAAATAGAAAACGTCGTTTCCGCCTTAAAAGTAAGAGATGAAAAAATCAAATCCAAAGGGATCAAATCGATACGCAGCCGTGTCGGCAATATTAATGACTATCTTGATAAAAAGCTCACGGTAGAAGAATTTAAGGAGGTTATTCTGCAGCATATTTTTTCCGGCCTGGAAAACATTCCTTCCTATAAGCTGACAAGTGACGACTGGAAAAAAATCCATGCTATATCTGAAGAACGTTATGGAAACTGGGATTGGAATTACGGCAGATCCCCTTCCTTTGATGTAGAAAAATCATATAAATTTTCTTCCGGCCTTATTGATGTCCGCTTCAATGTAAAAAAAGGCGTGATTCAGGAATGCAGGATTTTCGGGGATTTTTTCGGAACCGAAGATATCCAGGAAGTAGAAAAAGTGCTTGCCGGGACAAAGTACACTAGAGAAGCATTGGAAGAAGCCTTATCCGGCTATGACTTAACAAAATATGTCGGGAAAGTGGACCATGGTGAATTTATTAAACTGCTGCTTTAAAATATGATCTCATCTAAAATCACCTGGAAGAGCCGGGCTCTGGTCCTTCTCTTTTAGGCTTTATTAGAAATTGTTCCTTCTGGGTGAACATGGTATTATAAATTGTAGCAATATTTACATAACGAAATAATAATAAGAAGGTGAAAAAAATGTTTACTTCAACTGAAATTGGTATAGATTTAGGAACAGCTAACATTTTAGTCTATACGAAAGAAAAAGGAATTGTCTTAAACGAGCCATCTGTCGTTGCGTTAAATACAGAAACCAATGAAGTGCTTGCAGTCGGCCAGGAAGCAAAGGATATGGTTGGAAAGACACCAGGAAAAATCATTGCTATCCGTCCATTAAAAGAAGGTGTTATTGCTGATTTTGATATTACGGCTACTATGCTTAAACACGTAATGAAAAAAATCAGCAGAACATCCGGCATCTCAATGAGAAAGCCTAAAGTAATCATCTGCACTCCGTGCGGATCCACTTCCGTTGAACGCCGCGCTATCCGCGATGCCGTGCTTGCATTCGGTGCAAAAACCGTTCATCTTATTGAAGAACCGGTCGCAGCTGCCATTGGAGCAAACCTGCCCGTCGAAGAACCAGTTGCTAATGTAATCGTTGATATCGGCGGCGGTACGACAGAAGTCGGTATTATATCCTATGGTGGCGTTGTGTCCTCCCAGTCTATCCGGCGCGGAGGCGATCATTTTGATGAAGATATTATCCAGCACGTCCGCAAAAAACATAACCTGCTTATTGGGGAACGCACAGCCGAGCAGATAAAAATAAACGTCGGCAGCGCCAAAGCAACTCTCCGCGAAGAAACCCTCGAAATTAGAGGACGTGACCTCGTTACGGGCCTGCCTAAACCTATTACGGTTACTACTGAGGAAATTCATCAGGCGATTAATGAAACACTTCAGCAGATTCTGGAAACGATCCGCAGTACCCTTGAAAACTGTCCGGCTGAATTAAGCGGAGACATCGTAGACCAAGGTATTGTCCTTACCGGAGGCGGCTCTCTGCTGCACGGGATGGAAGAATGGCTGAATGAAGAAATTATCGTTCCGGTCCACCTTGCAGATTCCCCGCTGGAAGCAGTGGTTATCGGCACCGGCAAATCACTTAAAATTATTGACCGCCTGCAAAAAGCAAGCATATAACAACAAAGGGGCTGTCTCAAAAGTACATTTGAAAAATGAACCCCCTTAGACTCTGAAAAAAATAGGCAGAGGTTTATCCAGGCGGAGGCTTTCGGCAGGCCGTGCTTCAGCTAGAACACTCTCTTTATCTTCAGCGATGGCCACCCTCCCTGAGCCACCGCCTGGTCCTTTTTTATGGTTTTGTTTTCAAAAAAGATAACCATCGCTGTATTTAAAAACCCTCGTATTCCTTTCAAAAGGAATACGAGGGTTTTCGTTTGTCTTCTCTTATCATTAGTAAAACGAAGACTAAAATCTACGGAGTACGTTTTGAGACAGCCTCTTGTTTTAGTTAAAGTCAGCCACATAGGCTTCGTATTCGGTTCCTTCCAGTTCGTCCACCGGAATAAATTCCATCGCAGCTGAATTCATGCAGTATCTGAGACCGGTTGGTTCAGGGCCATCCTGAAAGACGTGCCCTAAATGCGAATCGGCATGTTTACTGCGCACTTCCACGCTTGTACCGAAAATACCGCTGTCTTCTTCATACGTAATGTTTGTCAGTTCAAGCGGCCTCGTAAAACTCGGCCAGCCTGTGCCGGAATCATACTGGTCCTGCGAGCTGAATAAAGGCTCTCCCGACACAATATCCACGTATATTCCTTCTTCTGTATTGTCATGGTAGATGTTATCGTAAGCTGGTTCCGTGCCATCTTCCTGCGTTACTTCATACTGCATGCTGTCTAATGATGCCACCACCGACTCTTTATCTTCCAACTTATATAGAGAGCCCGAACTTACCTCATACTCTTTGTCATCCCCCCATACTTCATTCAAATAGGCATCGCGGCCGGAGTTGGCCCGGTAAAATTCATACCTTCCTTCGTTTTTCTTATAATAATCCTGATGGTATTCCTCTGCTTCATAAAATGTATCGTATTCTTCAATCGAAGTAACAATCTCTCCGTCAAACCTGCCGGATTCATCCATTTCCATTAAAGACGATTCCGCAGCCTGCCTTTGCGCTTCATCATGGTAAAATACTGCCGATAAATAAGGCTCACCTTTATCTACAAACTGTCCTTCGTCATCGGTCGGGTCAATCTGGCGCCAGAAAATCTGCAGAAGGTCTTCATAGCTGATCTGCTCCGGATCATATGTTATCTGCACCGCTTCCTGATGGCTTGTCTGCTTACCCGCTACTTCTTCATAAGTTGGGTTTTCTTCTACGCCTCCAGTGTATCCGGAAATGACGCTGACAACACCAGGCTGTGACTCAAAAGGCGGCTCCATGCACCAGAAACAGCCCCCCGCAAATGTAGCCTGCTCCAGCCCTTCTAAATCTCCCTGCACTTCCGTCTGTTCGGTGGCAAGTACTTCTTCATATTCAGAATCTGTAAATGATTGATACACAAACCAGGCGCCTGCCAGTAAAATTACTGCCGTTATGCTAACAAGCCATCTTTTTTTGTTCACTTTTATCCCCCCGTATCAGATCTCTGCTTTTATTATAACGAAAAGTAACAAGCTTTAAAATCATTACAGCTTTTAATTCTCTGCTGTAAAAAGCATACGTAAATAATCTCTGATTAGTTCATACTATTTATTTTTAATTACTGATTGACTAATTTGTATATACAAGCTAATATAATTGTAAGCGCATTACTTGTATATACAAGCTATTGCAATTTTTATTTTTCATAAAAAATGAGAACGTTTACCAGGAGGGATCTTATGGCTAAAGTAACAAAAAAATCCGTAGAAGAAATTGTTTCAGCGGTAGGCGGCGCAGACAATATTCAATCTGTTACCCATTGTGTGACGAGGCTTCGATTTATTCTTCATGATGAAGCGAAAGTCGATCAGGAGACGCTCGAAAACATTGATATTGTAAGAGGCTCATTTTCATCAAGCGGCCAGTATCAGGTCATTATCGGCCAGGGGGCGGTAGAAAAAGCCTACGCATTTCTACAGGAAATCACCGGCAAAGAAGGTACTTCCAAGGAGGAAGTAAAAGAACAGGCAGGGAAAAAACAAAATGCTTTTCAGCGTTTTATCCGCATGCTCGCAGACATATTCATCCCTATTCTTCCAGCCATCGTAACCGCGGGTCTTCTGCTGGGGATTAACAATATTCTCACAGGACCGGGAATCTTCTTTGATGAACAATCCATCATCGATGTGTATCCTCAGTGGTCAGGCATAGCCGCAATGATCAGCGTCATCGCCAGTGCAGCTTTCGTGTTTCTGCCGGCATTAATCGGCTGGTCTGCGGTAACGAAGTTCGGAGGCAGCCCGCTGCTGGGTATTGTGCTCGGATTGATTCTCGTACACCCAGACCTGCTTAGCGCTTATGCTTATGCAGACGCAAGCGCAGCCGGTGAAGTGCCGGTTTGGAATTTATTTGGACTTGATGTAGAAAGTATTGGTTACCAGGGCCAGGTTCTTCCTGTGTTATTAGCATCCTACGTTCTTGCTAAAATAGAGATTTACTTAAGAAAACGGGTACCGGATGTTATTTCCATGCTCGTCGTAGCACCGGGTGCTCTTCTCATTACCGGTCTGCTGGCTTTTATTATCATTGGCCCTGTGACATTCGCCATTGGTAACGCCATTACAGATTTCTTTGTGGCAACGTTCGATTCATTCGCGCTGCTCGGCGGTCTATTATACGGCCTCCTGTATGCGCCGATGGTTGTAACCGGTCTTCATCATACGTTTTTAGCTGTTGACCTTCAGCTGATTGGATCTACCGGAGGTACCTTCCTGTGGCCGATCCTGGCATTATCCAATATCGCCCAGGGTGCTGCAGCGTTTGCCATGATTCTTGCTACAAAAGATAAGAATCTCCGCGGACTTGCAAGTTCGTCCGGCATCTCTGCATTTCTCGGCGTAACAGAGCCTGCGTTATTCGGGGTTAACCTGCGCTTTCGCTTTCCGTTTGTCTGTGCCATTATAGGCTCTGCCATGGCATCGATGTTTATTACAGTAAACGGAGTCCTTGCCACTTCAATCGGGGTTGGAGGTATTCCCGGCGTCTTCTCGATTTTCCCGGAAGACTGGATTCCTTTTATTATCGGCATGGTCATAGCAATTGTCGTTCCGTTCGTTCTTACTATTACGTACGCTAAAGTGAAAAAAGTAGAAGTATAATCGTCTGCCGAACAGACTCATAAAAAAACAAAACTGGAGCATTTCCCTTATTTATACTAAAGTAAATAGGGGAAATGCTTATTATTACAGCAAAGGTGGGTTTCAAGATGGCAGATTGGTGGAAAAAATCAACGGTTTACCAAATATATCCAAAAAGCTTCAATGATACGCAGGGTAATGGACTTGGAGATATACAAGGTATTATCGAAAAACTGGATTATCTAAGAGATCTGGGTGTAGATATTCTATGGCTCACCCCTATTTATGAATCACCCCAAAAAGATAACGGCTACGACATCAGCGATTATTATTCCATTTATTCAGAGTATGGAACGATGGCTGATTTTGACCGCCTTCTCCACGAAGCACGGCGCAGGGATTTAAAAATCATTATGGACATTGTGGTTAATCATATCTCCACTGACTCTAAATGGTTTCAGGAAGCCCAGTCATCGAAAGATAATAAATACCGCGATTACTTCATCTGGAAAGATCCCGTTAATGGAGAAGCCCCAAACAACTGGAAATCAAAGTTCGGCGGCTCCGCCTGGGAATATGATGAAGCCTCCGGACAGTATTACCTTCACCTTTTTGATAAAACTCAGGCTGATTTAAACTGGGAAAATGAAAATCTGCGTGAAGATATTTACCGGATGATGAATTACTGGTTCCAAAAAGGAGTCGACGGCTTCCGTCTTGACGTGATTAATTTAATTTCAAAGGATCAGTCTTTCCCGAGCGACGATGGTTCTGTACCACCCGGCGACGGGAGGAAATTTTATACGGACGGACCGCGCGTGCATGAATATATGAGAGAAATGAATGAACACGTATTTTCTAAATACAACAGCGTCACGGTAGGCGAAATGTCTTCCACAACGATTGACCACTGCATCAAATATACGAATCCGGAACGTCGTGAGCTTGATATGACATTTAACTTTCACCATTTAAAAGTAGACTATCCCAACGGGGAAAAGTGGAAGCTTGCACCGTTTGACTTTTTGGAGCTGAAACGGATTTTGTCCACCTGGCAGAAACGCATGAATGAAGGCAGCGGCTGGAATGCTTTATTCTGGTGTAACCACGATCAGCCGCGGATTGTCAGCAGATACGGAGATGACGGCACCTACCGAATCGAATCCGCCAAAATGCTTGCAGCCACTATCCACATGCTTCAAGGCACTCCTTATGTGTACCAGGGAGAAGAATTCGGCATGACCAACCCTGGTTTCAACCGCATTGAAGATTACCGCGATGTGGAAACACTTAATGTGTACGAAGAGCTTCTTACTTCCGGCCTGACAAAAGATGAAGCATTAACGATCATTAAAGAACGCTCCCGTGATAATTCCCGTACGCCTGTGCAGTGGAATGCTTCAGAACACGCAGGCTTTACAAACGGTACACCATGGCTCTTCCCTGCTTCCAACTATAAAGAAATTAATGCGGAGCAGGCGGTCGCTGATGAGAACTCCATTTTCTATTTTTACCAGGCGCTCATTAAGCTTCGAAAAAAGTATGACATTATTACAGAAGGCGACTTTACGCTGCTTTTGAAAGAAGACCCGTCCATTTTTGCTTATGTGCGATCGACGGAAAATGAAAAACTCGTTGTTGTTAACAATTTTTACGGTACCGAAACGAAGGCGCTATGGAGTACAGAGGAGAAAGAACACTTGAAAGGCAGTGCAGAACTGCTTTTATCCAACTACAAAGATAGTGCAGCCGTACCTGATAACATATCGCTTCGTCCTTATGAAACAGCGATATACAGGATAATAAATGAATAAGACGAGCTGGTGATAGCATGAAAAATAAATACATTCTTATTTACGATGAGCTGGCTAAAGAAATCAGCAGCGGAGTATATCAGGCTCAGGAACTTCTCCCTTCTGAATCCGAACTGACCGAAAAATACAGCGTTTCAAGAGAAACCATCCGCAAAGCGTTAAAGTTATTATCAGAACACGGCTATATTCAGCGGATTCAGGGCAAAGGATCTGTGGTGCTGGAAATAGACAAAGTAAACTTTCCTATTTCCGGTCTTGTAAGCTTTAAGGAGCTTGCCGATAAGCTGGGGCAGAGAGCCTCTACCTCTGTCATGAAGTTTGAAACGATTCTTCCTACTCCTTTTCTTGAAAAAACGCTGGATATTGATTCAGAGGAACCGCTCTGGAACATTTCCAGAGTAAGGGAAATTGACGGGGAACGAATTATCCTGGACAAAGATGTCATTCTTAAACGGACGGCTCCTGCACTCACAAAAAAAATCTGTGCCTCTTCTATTTATGAATATTTGGAAGATACGCTGGCGCTTACGATCAGTTTCGCTAAAAAAGAAATCACTGTCGAAGAGCCTACAAAAGAAGATCGGGATCTGCTGGACCTGGATGGCTTTTCCACGATTGTCGTCGTTAGAAACTATGTTTATCTCGATAATGCCCTGCTTTTTCAATATACCGAATCAAGGCATCGTACCGACAAATTTCGTTTTGTTGATTTCGCAAGACGGAACAGATAATAGTTCAGGACCCTGTTAAATGGGTCCTGTTTTTTGTTCAGACGTGCTGCGCCCTTTCAAAAGGTGAAATATACGCCTATCCTGTGATACGATAGGAAGGAAAGCAGGTGAACATATGTTTGAAATTAAGCCTTATCCTGAATTTTCCTGGTCTCTTTCCAGACACAAGACACTGCTGAACTGTGCAAGGCAGTATGCCCACCAATACTACTCGGCTCACAACGGCTGGCTCCGTCAGGCGGAAGAGTCGCAGAAGCATGCGTACCGGCTGAAAAATATTACGAACCTGGAAATGTTTTTCGGCTCGCTCGTGCATGATAAAGTTGAACATATAATCAATGAGTTCTATAAAGGAAATCCTCCTGCAGATGAAGAAACGTTAAAAAAAGAAATACGCAGTGAGCTCAACAACGGGTTTCTCGAAGCGGTTAACGAAAAAGAAATATGGTGGAACCGTCCTAAGAGAGGGACGATGTTTCATGAAATATACTACGGGGAAGCACCGGTGCTTCCTAAAGAAAAAATCGAAAAAATAAAACAGCGCCTGGAACTGGCATTTGCTCATTTTTTTACAAGCAAAACGTATCGGGAAATAAATGAACACAAAGAGTCGGTTCATTTCATGGAGGCGGAACAGTTCAGGACCATTCAGCTGAACGGGGAAAAAGTCTACGTCGTTCTTGACTTTCTTTATCATCATAAAGAAACGGATGTATGGACAATCGTGGACTGGAAAACCGGGAAAAAGTCAGCAGAGGATCCTCACCAGCTCGCATTATATGTGCTGTACATTCTGGAAAATTACCCGGTCCCGGACATTGACCATATTGTTATCCGCAATGAATATCTGCTGGAAGGCACGCACGAAGAGCATGTATTAACGAATGAAGTGCTCGAAGAAGTCCAGCAGTTAATGAAAACAAGCGTCATCCAAATGAAAAGTTACCTGGAAGACCCTTCCTTAAACAAACCGCTCCCTGTTGAGCAGTTTCCGCAGACAACAGAGTATCAGCGGGCCTGTACGCGCTGCAATTTCCATGAACTCTGCTTTCCCGGAAAAGTTCTTTTTAAATAGGATCAAATAAACAGCCGGATTTTCGTCCGGCTGTTTTTCTTACAGCAGCGGTTCAGGGCTGCTGACAATCATCTCTCCCCTGCCTTGAAGTACCACATTTTTGAGGGTCGCAGGCAGAATAAAATGATCTCCTTTTTCTGCTTTAACTGTCTTTTCCGCTGTTTTTATATCCACATGTCCTTCAGTCACGCTTACCAGCTGATAACTTGAGGCAAAATCAGGCTCGTATGCTCCATTTACCCGGAGGTGAAGCACAGAGAAGAATGGAGACGACACGAGCTGTTCCACTTCAGCCTTATCTGTCTGCACGACTTTCTTTCGTTCCGGCTGCGTGTTTTCGTGAGGCGTTTTTGTTACATAGATTGATTTTTCTGTATGAAGCTCTCTTTTGCTGCCATCCGGATTCTGCCGGTCATAATCATACACCCGGTACGTCGTGTCCGAACTCTGCTGGGTTTCCAGAATAAGCGTTCCTCTGCCGATGGCGTGAATGGTCCCACTCGGCACATAGAAAAAATCACCTTTTTGAATAGGGACTTTATGCAATAGACGCTCCCATGCACTCATCTTCATATATTCACTTAATTCTTTCTTTGTTTCGGCATGGTGGCCGAGAACGAGTTCTGCCCCTTCCTCTGCTTCAAGGACATACCAGCATTCTGTTTTCCCGTAAGCTTCTCCCCGTTCAAGCTCCTGCGCCTCGGTGTCATCGGGATGAACCTGAACGGAAAGATCTTCCGCCGCATCCAGTATTTTTACTAGTAAAGGAAATGTTTCTTCTTTAGGATGCCCGAATAATTCCGGGTTCTCCGACCAGAGGCCGGAAAGTCTGCTTCCTTGAAGCGGGCCGTTTTTAACATAACTTTCTCCGTTAGGGTGGGCGGAAATCCCCCAGCACTCCCCTGTTTTATTTGATGGGATATTATACCCGAATTTGGTGTGAAGCTGTTCCCCTCCCCAAATACGTTCCTGAAAAACCGGTTCCAGAAAAATCGGTTCATTATACATAGGTGCCTCCTTTTGTCTGCTGCTGTATTATGTACTTATTCATTGTAAAAAAATTCGGAAGAAAAGAAAAGCCGAAACCAGGCTTTCGGGCTCTGGTTTCAGCATGGAGGTCATACTATGAAAAAAATTGCTGTGATTCCGTGCGGCAAAAAGAAAATATGGGATATCGATCCAAAGGCAGGTCCTGTTTACGCAAAAGAAGCCTACCAGGGAGCCCTCCATAAAAAATGCGCGCGATACGCCCGCTTTCATCATCTGTATCCTGTTATTCTTTCAGCTAAATACGGCTTTCTGCAGCCTGAAGATATAGTGCCGGGTAATTATGATACCGGATTTCAGCATCATACCGGCGTCATTAGTGATGCTGCTCTCGTCTCGCAGTGGCACATGAAAGGTTTTTCCAGAGCAGATACTATCGTCGTGCTGACCGGCAAAAAACATCAGCGTGTCCTGAATCGGGTCGTTGACACACCACACGAGTGGGGATTTCCCTTATCCGATGCCCGCGGTATTGGCGAGATGCTTCAAATACTGGATCGATCGGTACAGCGTTAACGCTGTACGTCAGCTCCGAGCGTGTTTTTAAAGTGGCTCAAAGCCCATTCATGGCCGGTTTTATTAAAGCTTGCGACATGCGCCTGGTCCACTTGAATACGAAACCCTTCGTTATAGGCGTCCACTCCAGTATGGAGAATGCAGATATCGGTACATACGCCTGCCAGCGCAACCGTATGAATGTCTTTTTGGCGGAGCAGCAGACCGAGCGGGGTTCCGGCGAACGCACTGTATCTGGTTTTGTCCAGCCAGTGCACGTCCGGTCTGTCTTTAATCGATTCATACAACCTTTTCACTTCCCCGAACAATTCCCGGCCCTGCCCCCCTCTTATATTGTGAGGGGGGAACAGCTCGGCTTCCGGATGATCCGGTTCTTCTTTTTCATGAAGGTCTACAGCAAAGAAGATTTCCTCTCCTCGTTTCACTGCCTCCTGTATCCGTTCAACGACCGCCCCTTCAATTTCACGTCCGGGAGCGCCGCACGTTAACGCTCCGTTTTCTGCTACAAAATCGTTCGTATAATCAACAACCAGCAGTGCTTTAGACATAGCCGCCTCCTTTTTATAACCTCATAGCCCCGTCAATACGGATAATTTCCCCATTCAGCATAGGGTTGCTGATGATATGCTGGACCAGGCTTCCGTATTCTGTAGACTTTCCAATCCGGTTCGGAAAAGGAACTTTTTCTCCCAGGCGTTCCAATGCTTCTTTCGGAAGCGGATCATAAAGAATCGTTTCGAATACGCCGGGGGCGATAGTCATCACTCTTACTCCGTACCTTGCCATTTCCCGGGCGGCCGGAAGCGTCATGCCGGCGACTCCGCTTTTCGAAGCGCTGTAGGCAACTTGTCCAATACGGCCTTCCAGTCCTGCGATAGAGGCTGTATTTATAATAACGCCCCGCTCTTTATCTTCATTAGGCTCATTATGGCGCAGCTTGTCTGCTGCGAGCCTCATCATATTGAATGTGCCTACTAAATTAACTTCGACGACTTTTTTAAAATGATCAAGCGAATGAACGCTTTTCTTGTTTAGTATTTTTTCTGCTACTCCAATTCCAGCTGCATTTACAAGGCCATGAAAGCCGCCAAAGTAATCTGCGGTTTTTTCCAGGCTTTCCAATGAATCCTTTTCCGATGTTACATCCGTTTTTAGGAACAAGGCGTTCTCCCCCAGCTCTTCAGCCAGCTGTTTTCCTTTTTTACTATTTGTATCAATAATGGCCACTTTTGCACCGTGCTCCACCAACACTGTTGAAGCACCCCTGCCGAGGCCGGTAGCTCCCCCTGTTACGACAAACACATGATCTTTAATATCCATTTGTATCCCTGCTCTCTATGTAGTATCCATACTATATGCATCTTCTCCTTTAATATTGGCTGTTTATATGAAAATACCTTTTAAATAAAAGAATAATTTTTAAAAACGTAAAAGAAGGGAACGTGTTATTTAGCGGCAATTGAGCTAAAATAAGAATATCTACACATAAAAGTCAGGATAAGGCAGGTGAACAGGCTATGAAAAAACAAACAGCTTGGATGATTATCCGTCTGCTGCTAGTAATGGGAACAGTTGCTACGGTTCTGTGGGCGACGGCCTTTATTTTTTCTCTTACTTATCCATTTTGGATTGCTGCTTTTTTTGCCTGGATTCTTAAGCCATTATCTACATTTCTGCAGACAAAGCTGCGCTTTCCCGCCGGTATCGCTGCAGTAACCACTCTATTGTTCGGCATCGCTTTCATAGGCGGCGTTATTACCGGCATTACATTTCTTGTTATTGATCCTATTCAGCGTTTCGCCGAGCGCGCACCTGCTATTATGGAAGATGCTTTTTATCAAATCCAGGATTTTCTGGACACCACTATTCTGCCATTTTGGCAGCGTATCAGCGGAATTGCAGATGGGATCGGTGGAGCAGGCGGCGGCCTGCCTGAAATTGGAGCGGAACTCGGCGCCGGTCTCAGCCGCCTTGCTCAAAGCGCCGGTGATACTGCTACACAGCTTGCTTTAAGCATCCCTACTTTCCTGGTGGCATTTCTGTTTGTACTTATTGCTATATATTTTATTGGGAAAGACTGGGGACGAATGTCAGACGGGATTCGAAAAGCTCTTCCTGACCAAATTGTTCTGAAAATGAAAGAATTTTATAAAGCGATGTGGGTTCGGGTCTTTGGCTATATAAAAGCCCAGCTTATTTTAATGTGCATCACAGGAATTATCGTATTTATCGGCCTTCTTGTACTACAGGTGGATAATGCCGTTCTGCTTGCCCTTATTATCGGGCTGGCTGAATTTCTTCCCTATCTGGGTACCGGTACTATTCTCATCCCGTGGGGTGTGTACTTGATTATTACCGGTAATTTTGGTCTTGGCATCAGCTTAATCATTTTATACGTGATCATTCTTGTGGTCCGCCAGGCTGTTGAGCCGAAAGTTCTCTCCTCCAGCATGAATCTCAACCCTATCGCTGTTCTCGTGTCTTTATTTGCAGGACTTCAGCTGTTCGGTGCTTTAGGGTTTATTATCGGCCCTGTTATTCTCGTGATTATCGTAATCTGTATTGATATTGGCGTCTTTAAAGCGCTGAATCGTTTTATCAGGGAAGGATTTGTATAAGAGAATTGTTTTTAGGGGCACAGAGAAGGGTATTGGAAGAAAACGACTATAAGTAGAAGCGGAGAGAATACAAATGGGACTATTGTCAAATAAAATTGCTGTTGTAACAGGGGCAGCTTCAGGTATCGGGCAGGCTACTGCCATTAAATTCGCACAAGAAGGAGCAAAAGTAGCGCTTATTGATCTGCAGGATACCCAGGAAACAAAGCGTTTAATAGAAGAGGCCGGCTCAGAAGCCCTCTGTTTTGAAACAGATGTTTCCGACCCCGGGCAGATGGAGGAAAGTTTTTCGGCAGCTGCAAAAGAATGGGGCCGCATTGATGTAGTCCTTGCCAATGCAGGAATGAATGGTACTGTAGCCCCGATTGAGGACATGGAGCCGCACAAATGGGACAAAACCATTGAAACCAACCTGCGCAGTACATTCTTATCCGTGAAATACGCGATTCCCCATATGAAAGAACATGGCGGCAGTATTATTATTACCAGTTCTGTGAACGGAAACCGCACTTTTTCCAATATGGGCATGACTGCGTATTCTTCTTCCAAAGCAGGACAAATGGCATTCGGCAAGATGGCCGCGCTCGAGCTTGCCGGTTATAAAATACGTGTTAATATCATGTGTCCGGGCTATGTGGAAACCAACATATTTGACCGTACGTATACAGAAGGCATCGAAAAAATTGAACTTCCTGTAAAAACAGAAATGGATGAATCTGCGGATACATTGTTAAACCAGCCTGCGAAAGCAGAAAAAGCCGCTGATTTAGTATTATTTTTAGCTTCGGAAAATTCTTCCCACATCTCCGGATCTGAAATCTATCTGGACGGCGCACAATCTTTAATGTAATTCAAATAACAAAGGACTGATTTATTCTATGGAGTTAACAAATAATGAAATTACAGCCATTCAAAACCAGGTACAGAATCATACCATTACTCTTCCGGACGGAACGGTCCTTCCAAGTCTCGGTCAGGGTACATGGCATATGGGCGATGACCCTGAACGTGAGGCGGACGAGATACAAGCGCTTCAGCTCGGATTACAGCTTGGCCTCCGCGTGATTGATACGGCGGAAATGTATGGAGATGGCCGTGCTGAAAAAGTGACGGCAAAAGCGCTGAAACATTCCCGGGAAGATGCTTTTCTTGTTTCTAAAGTTCTTCCTTTCAATGCCGGCAGAAAGCACCTGCAGGCCTCTTTGGAAAAAAGCCTCTCCAGGCTGCAGACCGATCACCTGGATCTTTACCTGCTTCATTGGCGGGGGAGGGTTCCTTTGCAGGCAACTGTAGAGGAGATGGAAAAAATGAAAGCTCAAGGTTTGATTAAACGCTGGGGCGTATCAAATTTTGATACTGCAGATATGCAGGAGCTCAATCAAGTCACCGGCGGGCAGGCATGTGCGGTGAACCAGGTGTTGTATCACCTCGGCTCCCGCGGCATCGAATACAGCCTGCTGCCCTGGATGAAAGAGCGTGCGATTCCTGCTATGGCTTACTGCCCGCTTGCACAGGGCGGAAACCTCCGCCGTCAGCTGTTAACCAATCCTTCTGTAAAGAAAGTCGCTGCCTCTCACCAGGTTACAGAGCTGCAGATTTTACTTGCATGGAGCATCCGCTCCGGGCATGTGCTTAGTATTCCTAAAGCCGGCAGACAAGAACATGTTCTGCAGAACGCCCGGGCAGCCGGCATTAACCTGACAGAGGAAGACATAGTGGCGCTGGACAGCGCCTTCCCTGCCCCATCCCGTAAAGAACCACTGGATATTGTATAAAAACAGGCCCGCGCTTTTTAAAAAGCACGGGCCTTCTTTTTTCTTCTGTCGTTTCTTTCCAACCTTTTTCAAACAGCATTTTGCCGGGCCATGTATAGGCTGTTAATCCTCCGTCGCCTGTAATTGTTTCTCCGGTTACAAACGAGCTGTCTTTTGAAGCTAAAAATAAAGCGATAGTCGCCATTTCTCTTGGATCACCAAGCCGGCCCATAGGTGTCACCCATTTCTGAGCTTCCCGGAAAGCTTTTCCGCCTTCCTCATTTTCTGTACCTGCCAGTTCCGATACTAATGGCGTTTCTATCGTACCGGGAGCAATTGCATTTGCTCTGATTCCTTGACGCCCGTAATCAATGGCAATGGCTTTTGTTAGATTAGTAACGCCGCCTTTAGCTGCATTATAGCCGGAACGATCCAGATCAGCGGCTGAACCGGACATGGACGAGTTATTTATAATAGATCCTCCCTTTTCCAGCATAAGCGGAATAATATATTTACTCATCAAAAAGGTACCGCGCAGGTCCACGTTGATAATCTCATCAAACAGCTCCACTGGATACTCGTGCAGCTTTCCACCTTCCCGGTCGATGCCGGCGTTATTAAACAGCACGTCAACTGTTATATACTGCTTTTTTACTTTTTCCGCGAATTCGATTACCTCTTTATCTTTAGACACATCCAGCGCATATGCCCGGGCTCTGCCTCCAGCCTGCTGTATTTCTTCAGTCAGTTCTTTGACCTGATCTTCGTTCTTATCGGCACACAGCACTTCTGCTCCTTCTTCTGCGAATAATACCGCCGTAGCACGACCAATACCCGTAGCCGCTCCGGTAATAACTGCTGTATAATTTTCCAGTCGTTTCATAATGTATACCCTCTTTTCTGTGGATTGCGTATGCTCTTTATTCATACCACTATCCACGGATTATAAACATGTCACTGCAGCTGTAATCGCTTACTATCAGGGGTTTTATACTTTTTTGTATATTATCAATAAAACCGGCATGAAGTGCTCTGCCATAAAGAATAAGCTCTTTTTTTAAGATGGGAAAATGGGAATACCAAACACAAAATGAAGAACAGCAAACACAATAATAATGAAAAGAACACTTCCTATAATCATATAAAGCGCTTCTTTTCCCTCACGGTAATCCTGCTTTGCCATGAGCCTCCCTCTTCCTTTCCTCCGCTTCAATCTATGCGTTCACTATTAAAAAAAGAGCCTTTACCCCGGCTATCAGGTAAAGGCTCTTATCTTTCATAGAAAAAGGGCTTTACCTGGATTAACAGGCAAAGGTCTCGCAAACAACATAATGCTGCCAGTCAGGCCGGCGGCACCTCAGCGCCACGTAATGACGACATAACTGTAAGCTACTCCCCTTTGGTATGACAAACATAGATTGTTAGATAATAATAGGCAAAAATCTACTTTCTGTCAATAACTAAATGGACGATTTTGGATCTTAAGAAGAAACAGCATTTTTTTCATATGCTCTTACTTTCCACATAGCAGCCATCCCTAGAATCGGTCCTATGCTAAGAATAGCAAACACCCACTCCCACCCCATCCACGTCTGAAAAATCGGAATCAGATTAATGGAAATAACCGATATTAAAAATCCGATGCACATTTGAAAGGTTAATGCAGTCCCCGTATATTCCGGCTCAGCAAAATCGGAAACAGCGGCGGAGAACTGGGCGGAATCAGCTATGACCGAAGCGCCCCAGATGACTGCCAGTATAATAGTGAGCCAGACAGCAGAACCAAATGTCCAGCCAATGCTTATCGCGCAGGCAGCGCTTATCCCCATCGCTGCAATAGTAAGTAAGGATCTTCCTATTTTATCTGCAAGTAAGCCCCCTGCTATGCATCCCACCGCCCCGGCCGCTCCAATAGCTGTAAAAGCAGCGGCGATGCTCCATTCATCCGGAACAGCAGACTGGGCAAAGCTTGCAGCCAGAAAGGCAGGCAGCCATGTCCACATGCCGTACAGTTCCCACATATGACCAAAATAGCCGTAGTTGGCCAGCATAACCGGCCGGTTTTTTATTACGTTGGATAAAAGCCTGATTGAAAAAACAGAAGGATTCGGTTTCACCGGTGCTTCCCCTAACGCTGCATACATCAATACGGCAGCCGTAAACGCCAGTGTCGAACTTAGAATCAGTACCATCCCGGCATCAGCACCGGCTGTAAATAAAAATAGGGCATGCGGAAGAGAGGTACCGAGGGTCAAAGCCGCAATCAAAATACCAATAGCTAAGCCGCGCTGCTTTGGAAACCATAAAGAAATCAGTTTCACCGCCGGCGGATATACGCCGGCAAGAGCCGCGCCGGTAAGCATTCGTAAAAGCAGGCCGATAAAAATCGTATCCGTAAATAAAAGCAGTATATTCAATATACCTCCTGCCAGCGCAGACAGGGCAAATAGTTTTCTTGTATTAAAACGGTCGGCCAGGCCAAGCAGAGCGCTGACAAAAGCTCCGGCTACAAACCCAACCGGGACGGCTGCAGAAAGCCAGCCCTCCATTAACGGGGTCAGCCCCCACCGCTCTCTTAAATCTTCTGCAATCACTGAAGCACTAAACCATAGACTTAAGGAAAAGAAAACAGACACAGAAATAATAAGTAAAGCGTACCACCGGTTTTTTTTCACCGCTGCTCCTCCTTCCGGTACGAATCAGGCAAAAATGAAACACCTTGTCTGCACAAGGTGCCCGGATTCACCCTAAACGTTCAGCAGAGGAAAGAAGACCGGCTCCAATCACGCCTGCGTTTCCTTCTAATTCTGCCTGTACCACCAGACACCTGCCTTTTAAACTTTTATACAAATACTCATTTATTCTTTGTTCCAGAACCTCTACAAGAAATGGATTGTACTGGATGACTCCTCCTCCAAGCACGATAAGCTCCGGATTTATCGTTAAATAAATATTGGCTATCCCGACCGCCTGGTATTCAATAATGGGATTCAGTGCCTGTACTGCTTCTTTATCGTTTTTCCAGTACGCCTCAAATAGTTCTCCGGCATGGCTCTTCTCCCCATAGAGTTCTATAGCTTTTTCCTTCAGAGCTGTGCCCGAAGCCGCCTGCTCCCAGGTTCTATCCTTCGGGGAAGGATGCTCTGTACGCCCCATTCTCATAAAGCCTACTTCTCCGGCAGCACCGAGCGCCCCGGAAAGAAGTGAATTGCCGATAATAATACCAGCACCAATGCCGGTGCTGATGGTAACGTATATCATACTGTCTGCCTGTCTCCCTGCGCCAAGTTCATGTTCAGCAAGCGCTGCAGCATTTGCATCATTATCGAGCGTAACAGACAGACCTGTTGCGTTTTCCAATTCTTTTTTAAACGAAAAACCATGCCATCCCGGAAGATTCGGCGGATCCAGAATCGTTCCACTCCAAGGATCAAGCGGCCCGGGAGCCCCGCATCCAATCGTTTGAGCCTGATGGTCTCCAAAAGAATCTATCATTTCCTTTATTTTCTTTATACCTTCTTCGGCTGTACCCGGAGTAGTACTGGATTCCATCTGCTTTATTATTTTCTTATCTTCGATAAGGGCGGTACGAAGACTCGTACCTCCCAGGTCGATGCCAATTTGATATGTGCGGGTCATATACAGCTGTCCTTTCTACACTATATTACAGCAGTAAATATGCTATAAGCGTTCCCATTCCTCCATATAACAGAGCAAATGGCATATTTCGATAGGTGATTTTATAAGGGTTCTGCATCGTGTTCTGCGCAGTCATCGTTACTGTTATTCCAAACGTACCCACAGTAGCTGTCGCCAACCCGCCGGTAATTAATACGATCCCAATACTTAATGGGTTCATCGTTTCATAAAGAGGCGGCAGGATCTCCATAAGAATGCCTATCGTGGCGATTGGATGGACACCGACCATTGATAACCCTAAGTACGTAAACTGGATCAGCAGCAGGATCGCAAGTGGAAAGCCCGAGGCGGCTTCAAAAGGAGTCTGCATCAACGTCAGTACAGGCGTTTCATTTAAGCTGCTTGAAAACAGTCCCAAAGCAAGAAACAACACAACAAAATTCTGCATGTTCGTTGTTCTCTGTTTCCACATCGACCAGCCGACGATACGGAATGTGCGCCATCTCCGAATCACAAAGGCCCAGCAGACAGAAAATGGAATCAGTACAAGAGTTACAGTTAATATGAAGTTAAACCCTGTCCAATTGCCGATTAATAGAACAGCCAGCAGAAACACAGACAGCGCAGCAAACAATTCAATAATTTTAAAAATCAGCGTTTTCCAGTTAATTGATTCATTCATTACTTTCTGATTGGCCGGCGTGTAAGGATGTTTCCTGAATTCCATCCGCCCCCACAGCATTTCAATTCCCAGAACCAGAAGGGAGCAAAGCAAAAGCCAGGGAAGGTAGGCTACGTACCCTACACCTGTTGCATCAATTGTAATCGCAACCATAATTTCCATCGGACTCCAGGCAAGAGCTATTGCGAATGCCCGCAGTGTCGTTCTGCTGACGAAAGACTCTCTTAGCTTTTTCGACACAGCTGACAAATTATCCTGCAGAACCTGCTGGGAAAAAGGGAGCGCTGACAAGTTAATAAAACAGACAAGCAGGTAAGAGGTAAGCGAGCTTCTTGCGTACAGCTTTCCCAGGTCATCTACATCTGCTCTTAAAAGCTGGCTGATCTTTCTGTCGAATCTTCCTGCATGGACGACACTGTTCATCCACGGCAGCACAGCCAGGAAAGCCAGCAGCTGCATGTTCGATGTTAAAAAAATAGGAATTTGGGCAGCACTTTCTCCACTAACGACAAATAAAATTATACCTGCGCTGATAAAAAAAGTTCCCAGAATTTTAAACAGCCTCGAAGCAGCCGCAAACGATATAATAAATACCGGTATCGCTATAATGCCTGCTGTATAAAGCAGGATGTTATGATCAAGAAATATGTTTACGAGATAAATCCCAAGCATCAGGGTATAAATAATATATCGATTTTCATTAACTAAAGCTTTCATTCATAACGTCCTCTCTCCGTCGCAGCGCTCCTTTAGTCTGCCACAGGAAGGATATTTAGACAATAAAAAACACCAGCCGTTTCCGGCTGGTGTCTGCGCTGTATTATGCTGCCTTATCTAATTCTTCTTTCATTTTATCTGAGTAGCCGAATAACCATGTTAACGTAAAGGCCACTGCTGCTGAAAGAAGGTTAACGACGATATAGAGAAGAATTTGTTCATTCAAGTAGAGCAGGGTACCCGGAACTACTGTAATTGCCATACCTGTGGCTTCCATCTGGAAAAGAGACGCTGTAAAACCACCGACACCGCCCCCAATTAATCCCATAAGGAAGGGCTTTACATAACGGAGGTTAACACCAAAGATGGCAGGCTCCGTGATTCCGAGAAAAGCGGAAAAGGAAGATGGCAGAGCCAGTGCTTTCAGCTTTTTCGATTTGGTTTTTAAACCCACTGCCAGAGCGGCACCGCCCTGAGCCGCAATACCACACGTAATAATGGCATTAAACGGGTTGGAACCGAACTGCTCGAGGAGCTGAATCTCTAAAAAGTTAAATACATGGTGCACTCCTGTAATAACGAGAACCTGGTGGAAGAAGCCAATAATCAGGCCACTGATGCCAAACGGCGCCTCTAACAACGCTACTGTTCCTGAAAGAACAAGATTTTCCAGGCCGTGCATTACCGGTCCAATAAGGAAAAGTGATAGGAAAATCATGACGAGTAGTGTTAAGAATGGTGTGACAATTAAATCCAAAGCTTCCGGAACTCTTTTTCTAAGCTGCTTTTCAAACAGTGCTCCAAGCCACCCGGCAATAAAGGCCGGCAGAACAGAGCCCTGATAACCGATTACCGGGATGAAACCGAAAAAGGTAAGCGGATCTGCCACGCCCTCTCCTACTTCATAAGCGTTAGGAAGAGAAGGGTTGACGAGCATGAGTCCCAATACAATACCGATGATTGGGCTTCCTCCAAACACCCTGAAGGCAGACCATGCTATCAAAGCCGGAAGAAAGGCAAATGCTGTATCAGTCAACACTTGTGTAAACGTTATCAAATTAGCCGGTACGTCGTCAGGCGTCAGCCCAAACCATCCAAGCACAACTTCCTGCAGCAGAAGCCCTCTGAGTCCCATAAAAAGTCCTGTTGCTACAAGTACCGGGATGATAGGAACAAATACATCCCCAAACGTCCGAATTGCACGCTGAAACATGTTTCCCTGTTTTTTTGCTTCCTGCTTCTGTTCAGAACTCGTGCTTTCCGTTACCCCAAGCTTAGAAGCTTCTTCATACATTTTATTTACCGTTCCGGTGCCAAAAATCACCTGATACTGGCCCGAGTTATAAAAAGCGCCTTTTACTTTATCAATATTTTCTACACTATCCTGGTCAATTTTCTCTTTATCATGAACCATTATCCGAAGCCTTGTTGCACAATGAGCGACGGAAGCAATATTCTCTTTTCCCCCTACCGCTTCAATCAGTTCTTTTACAATAGCCTTATTATCAGCTGCCATTTTTCACCCTCCTGTTTCCGTTTGAGCTTCTTTGGAATCGATTCCAAAAAGAAGTAAAATGATAGTCGACCCCTCTTTGGAATCGATTACATTCTTATCATAAGCTATTTCTTTCTATAAGTCCATACTTTAAAATATTTTTTTTATTCTTTTTAACAGCTGGATTTTCCATTTCTTCCAGTAAGGTTCTGGCCGCTTCTATCCCGGCCTGTTCGTTGTAATAATCCACTGTAGTGAGTGCCGGCTTCGCATATTGAGACAACTCTGATGCTCCAAATCCTGCAATGCCTACATCACCCGGCATGGCTGCCCCGATACGAGCAAGATAATCCGCTGCCCCGATCGCCATCCTGTCTGTTGCACATACTACACCATCAGGCTTTAACTCCGAACGTTCCCAAATGGTTTTCATTGCACTATAGCCGGACTCAATAGTAAATGCGCCTTCTGCCTGCCAGTCTTTTTCTACCGGAAGGCCTGCTTCTTCCAAGGCTTTTATGTATCCTTTTTTTCTCCAAAAACCGACGGCTTCATCTGTTTCATCTACGCTGATTAACCCAATTTTCCTGTAGCCTTTTTTTATGAACAAGTTTGTTAAGTCATACGCTGCCCGAAAGTCGTCGTACATGAGGCAGATTGCATCGGGGAACTCCTGTCCCACTACAATGACCGGTACTTTTGCTTCCGACACAGCTGTTTTTATCGGATTGAGAGTGTTCGTTGCCAGAAGAATAATGCCATCTACTCTTCTGCTTTCCAGCAGCTTGATATGCTCGACTTCTTTATCTATATTAAGGTCCGAGCTGGCAAGAAGGATTTGAAAGCCTTGTTTCCCTAACTCTTTATCTATACCCGATACTACACGCGTAGTCGTTTCCGTGCTGAGTCTCGGCAGGATGACCCCGATAACTTTCGTTTTTTTCGTCCGCAGTGATTTCGCGTTTTCACTCGGAATATACCCGGTTTCTTCTATTATCCTGTGAACCCGTTCTCTGGCTTCTTTACTTACAGCAGTAGATTCATTGAGTACCCTGGATACTGTAGTCCTTGAAACATTAGCCAATCTTGCAATATCCTTTATTGTTGTCATATTACCACTTTCCTTTTCTTCTCCCCGGAGTTTGCGTACTTTCTATATTTTATCCCCATTTTACCAGTTACTACAGAGTTTTTCCTGACTAATATTATAGTTTTTAAAATATTGTGGTTCAATTGCACAGATTACACGGAGATTTCAATTCGTTTAAATGGGCGATTTGAGGTTGCGTAGAAAGAAACCCGGCTGATAAGATGTGAGAGGTCGAGAGTGAACAGTGAACAGAGAAGAAACAGAATTACTATTATTAAATGGAGGTTTTACATTTTGAAATTTCAACCAACACTAAAATCATGGACTAAGCTTGGCGTACCAGCCGTAGCAGCAGGATTTATTTTCTTTGCAGGTCCAGTCAATTCAGAAGCAAATGAACTCGGAAACGATCTTATACAAAAAGGACAGGAAAACTCACAGGTAGAAAGCCTCCAGGAGCTTCTAAGTGATAAAGGAACATTAAACGAAAGCGCAGTATCCGGTACTTTTGGTAAAGAAACCAAAGCTGCTGTTACTGCTTACCAGGAAAAGCACAGTCTTGCAGTGGACGGTATTGCCGGACCGCAGACAATTGGTGCACTTGAAGTCTTAAAGCATGGATCTACAGGTCAGCCTGTTGAAAACCTGCAGGAAGATCTAAGCGATCTTGGACTATATACTATTGAAGTAGACGGCATTTATGGAGATAAAACAGAAAAAGCTGTTAAAGAATTCCAAAGCAAAAGCGGAATAAGCGTTGACGGCCTTGCAGGTCCTGAAACGTTTGGTGCTCTCCATACAGTAAATACTAAAGCACCTTCATCAACTGAAGTTGCTGCAGCACCAAAAGCATCAGCTTCAACAGCTGATTCTAAAGAAAAAGCACCTGTAGAAGAGAAATCATCTTCTGAAGACACTGCTTCTGAGGACACTTCTTCTGAAGACACTAGTGCACAGGAAGCAGCCCAGGCTGAAGAAGCCGCTGCTGAACGTCAAGCCGCACAAGAAGAAGCTGCCGCTCAAGAGGCTGCCGAGCAGGAAGCTGCTGAACGCCAGGCTGCTGCTGAACAGGAAGCTGTAGAGGCTGAATCTGCTGAAGCGGAAAACGCTGCCGAGCAGGAAGCTGCACAAGCCGCTGCCGCTGAAGAAGAGGCTGCTGAACAGGAAGCTGCACAAGCCGCTGCCGCTGAAGAAGAAGCTGCTGAACAGGAAGCTGCACAAGCTGCTGCCGCTGAAGAAGAGGCTGCTGAACAGGAAGCTGCACAAGCCGCTGCCGCTGAAGAAGAGGCTGCTGAACAGGAAGCTGCTGAAGCTGCACAAGCTGAAGAAGAAGCTTCCCAGGAAGTAGTTGAATCATCCTCTTCAGAAGCCAGTGCTGATTCTGAAGCATCCGGTGATTCATTTACAGCTGAAGCTACAGCTTACACTGCTTTCTGTACAGGATGCTCAGGTACTACTGCAACAGGCGTAGACCTTCGTGCCAACCCTAACCAGAATGTTATCGCTGTAGACCCTAATGTTATCCCACTTGGCTCAACTGTTGAAGTTGAAGGCATGGGTACATTTACTGCTGCTGATACTGGTGGAGCAATCAATGGCAATAGAATTGATATCTTCATGGAAGATCGCAGTGACGCTGTATCATTCGGTCGTCAAAACCTTGAAGTAACTGTAATCAACTAATATATTTAAAACCCTTGAGCCGTTTAATGGTCTCAAGGGTTTTTTACTTTTGCATCTTTTTCAACAACCTGAACAAGCTCTCGGCCAAATGGCTGAGAGCTTGTTTTTATACTTTTTCTTTTTGAATGCTTTCTATACAGCGTGCTACTTCCTTTTTTGCTTCATCAATATCAGCAGCAGTGACAAGCATTGGTTCTTTCTCATACTGGGCGTATGCATGATCATAGCGTGGATCATAATAATGCTCCAGTAAAAGAGAGGCGACTCTATCATAGCGTTCTTCCTGCATAGCGGTATGAATGCTTTCTTTCGATTCCTCTGTGAGTTTACTTTCGATTTTTTCAATAGCAGATTTAATTTCCTGGTGGTACAGTTTTGGATCGTACGTTCGAAGCAGTACTTGTTCCCTTTCTTTCATTGGAAGCTGCACATCAATACGGTGTCCATACCATTTCCCCTTTTGAATAAAATCCGGAAGATGAATATTTCCTATCCGCCGGCTCTCTCCTTCAATGATAAAGAAAGGAGCATCTTCGAGTTCTTTTACTCTCATCCAAAGAAGGAGTTCAAACTGCTTCTGACTTCTTTTCTGAAGCCCTATAGATCCAAAAGCCGATCCCCTGTGATTTGCAAGATGCTCCAATGAAATAACCGGATAGCCTTCTTCTTCCAATTGATCCAGTATTTCTGTTTTTCCAGTACCGGTTCCTCCGGACAGCACAATGTATTCTCTTCGTCTTTCTTTTTCCTTTTGGAATGTTCTTTCCATTTCTTTTCGAAAAGACCGTATCCCACCTGGAAGCCTGGAACAGGAGATCCCCATCATATTCATAAAAGAAACAAAAGAACCGCTCCGCATGCCGCCCCGCCAGCAGTATACTTCCACTTCCTGCTCCCCTTCACTAATATCACGCATCAGCCGGTACATGGAAGGAAGTTTTGGTGATAGTATTTCCAGACCAAGATCCATTGCTTTTTCTTTTCCTTGTTGTTTATACGCTGTACCTACCATGGCCCGTTCCTCATCGTCAAAAATAGGAATATTAATGGCTCCAGGAAGTGAATATTCTTCGAATTCTTTAGGGGACCTTACGTCAATATACTGTTTGTTTTTCGATAACATTCTATGAATCCTCTTCCCTTCTCTGTTTTATCTATTAAAAGCCTTTGGCTTTATTATGCTGTACATGGTAAATAAAACAGGTGACGCTATATTGTGCTTTTCTGCAAGCTTTAACGCTTCGCCCTGCAGGTGCTCTACTTCTATTTCTCCCCCACGGAGAAGGTCATTATGCATAGAGGATGTCGCCTCTGTATTCAATGACTGCATCTGCTTTAACGCTGTCTCAGCGTGTTCTGCAGTTATTCCGCCATTTTCTGTATTGGCAATGTCTTTCATTTCCATCAGCATCGAACGTATTGTCATACACGCTTCTTCTGAACGGACGACAGGACCTATCGTTAAGTCTGCAGCCGTTGTAATGCCTGAAAAAGCAGTAATAAACATATATTTTTTCCACATGTCATGCCATACGTTTTCGCTTCTTTTCGTTTCTGCATTGACGGCCTCAAATAATTCTTCTATTCTATCCACTGCCGGTTCCTGCTCCGGCAGAAGTGCTCCATAAATGATTCCATGCTGGCTGCTTGTATGGTGCACATGCCCTTTTTCATCTAATGCTGCAATGATAAATGCCAGTCCGCCGATAATCCGGCTCTCCGGGATCATTTGTTTCATTTTATCAATATGAGAAGTTCCGTTAAGTAAAGGTAAAACCGGCGCTTCTGTTTTTTCAGCCAGTTCAGCCAGCTGCGGAAGCGCTTCATCTATATGGTACCCTTTTACCGCCCATATGATTAAATCTGCGCCTTCAGCTTCTTCGGTTGACGTGATAGTGTTTACCTGTGGTATGTGGAAGTCGCCTGCTGTACTATGCAGGGTCAATCCATATTCTTTTAGCTGATCACGGCGGCCGGACCTGACGAAAAATGTCACTTCATGTCCGGCTTCGATAAGACGTGCCCCTATATAGGCTCCTACTGCGCCGGCTCCTTGCACTATAACTTTCATGTGTAACCTCTCCTTTGTTTTCTTATCTCATTGCACAATCAACTATAATTAGATATGATAGCCAAGATGAATCACACAGTTAATTTCCGTGACAATCAGGAGATGAAAATATGAAATGGATCACCGCAATTAGAGAATGGAATCCCGTCTATACAATAAACCGCTGGATTGGACGGGGAGACGGCAGCAGAGCCGGGTCTGTCCAGGAATCTTTAAGCCGTATGGAAAAAAGACGCCAGGAAAAAGAGTCAAAAACAGACAACCGTTTTTATCGTGCCTCTCTTTATGCTTTTTTCACCGTTTGTGTACTGCTTCTCCTTATGCCTATTGTATATTTTCTGCCCTGGCCTCAGGTTGCACTTTGGGTAGCTGTTATTATCCTGCTGGCACTGGGTGTATCGTTTACTTTGTCAGCTATCACCATTAAAAAGCAGTCAAAATATGTTCATCTGCCCTATATGTGGGGTATTCTTTTATTTGCTGTCCTGCTCTTTCTATTTTTCCTATTTATCATTATTTATTTTCGTTTTCTGCTCGGTTAATTATCCGAGCTTATTTTTTTCCATATAGCGTAGGGGTCTTGTTCTCCCATATCAACCGGCTTGTGATAGGAAGTATAAGCCGGCGCCTCATCTCCCGGAGAAGGTGCAAGCCCTGCCTCTCTTGCGTCCTCTAACGTCTTTCCCATATAAACTACAGGTATCTTACTCCAGTTAATGGCAGCCTCGCACATCGGGCATGGTTCACCGCTCGTATACAGCTCGCAATCACTTAGATCAGGAGACCCCTGCTCTCTTGTTGCCTGCCTGATTGCTTCCAGCTCTGCATGGGTCGTCGGATCATTTGTCCGGTGCAGCTGATTGGAAGCCCGGGCTATTATTTTTTCATCTCTTACGATAACACACCCGAAAGGCTCTCCTCTGCTTTCTTGTACTGTTTCTGCTGCCAACAGCAGAGCTTCTTTCATAAACTCCTGCTTATATCCCATATCTCTCACCTCATTGTTTTGTATATTTCTGCAGATAGGCCTGCAGCTGATCCTTTGGCTGTTCAATGTCTTCCCCGTGGCAGATGCTGACCCGTTTCGGATTAAGTTCTTCCAGCAGACGGCTCGACTCTACAGCTTCGTTTATATCAGCTGTAAAAGCCTTTATCGGAGGAGTGAGTTTTCCTCTTTTGGAAGTAAACAGATCGCCGCTGATCAATACGTTATCTTCTTTATGATAAAAAACGGTGTGCCCAGGTGAATGGCCGGGCGTCAGATAAGGAACTAAGTTCATCATCGTATGAAGATTATTGTTTTCATCTTCCGGCAGCGGTTTAACGATACCGGGCGTGATGCCTCGTTCCGGTTTTTTCCGCTTCGGGTATGGTACTTTTCCTTCTATATATTGGATTTCATTCGAATGTGCATATACCGGTACTTTTCTTTTGCGTAGAATGGAAGACAGCCCTCCTACATGATCGGAGTGTCCGTGGGTAAGCAGAACCATCTGCAATGGTGCTTTTTCTTCAGCAAATGATAACAGCGAAGAACCCATAAACGGAAGACCCGTATCAATAATAATCGTATAGTCGCCCTCTTTTACAACCCAGGCGCTCATTTTAATTCCCATCCATGTTTCGCCTTTGTATATATGAGGGGAAATCTGTTTGAATTTCATATTTGTCTCTCCTTTTCTAAGGAATGAATGATTAATGGTTACCTTAATAGGGAACTGTCTAACATGACAATTACATCATACCATTTGAAAGGGGTTCCGTTCATGAAACTTCCACCTTGTCCCAATTCCCCTAACTGTGTTTCGACTATGGGAAGCTCTGAAGACAAACAACACTACATGGACCCAATTGCTTTCAGCGGCGAGCCGGAAGAAGCAAAACGCATCGTCCGGTCTATTTTGAAAAAAGATCCACTCGCTGAAATCGAGCACGAGGACGTCGATTATATGAAAGCTGTTTACAAAGTAAAGCTCCTGCCTTTTAAAGATGATGTGGAATTCTATTTCGGTCAGCAGGGATTTGTTCATTTCCGCTCTGCTTCCCGGGTCGGCTATTCAGACCTTGGGAAAAATAAAAAAAGAATGACCTCCATAACAAAGCAATTTCGTGAGGAATATAATAAGCAGACAGCAACATAGAATAGGAACGATGGGTTTTGGCACCCATCTTTTTTATGTTTTTCTACAGCATTCCTTTCTGCTTTTACATATACCAATCAAAAAATATATTGATTTATAGCATCATTCATAGTAATATTTTAATTGCAAATGATAATCTTTATCAATAAGGAGATGGACTGATGACAAAGAAATACATATGGATTCCTGCGCTTGCAGGGCTGCTTGCACTGGGTGCCTGCAATGCTTCAGATACAGAAGAAAGTGGCAGTGAAGAAGAAAACGGCGGCGGGGAAACAACTACTGTTCAAGGAGCTGCAGAAGAAGTAGAGCTTGAAGAAACGCCCCAGAATATTGTAGTCTTAGAGTGGGTTTATGCGGAGGACTTATTAGCACTTGGCGTAGATCCTGTCGGTATTGCTGATCTGGAAGGATATAATCAATGGGTGAACGTAGAGCCTGAACTTCCTGAAGATATTACTGATGTAGGCACAAGACAGGAACCAAACCTGGAGGCTATCGCCCAGCTTGAACCGGATCTGATTATTACTGCCTCCTCTCGTCATGAAGCTATTAGTGATCAACTAAATGATATTGCTCCAACCGTTATGTTTGAACCGTACCCGGAAGAAGGCGAAGGCGATCAGTATGAGGAAATGGAAACCACGTTCCGTGAGATCGCTTCTGCTGTTGATAAAGAAGAAGAAGCCGACCAGGTGATGGAAGACCTGAACAGTTCCTATGAAGACGTGGCAGCTGAAATAAGCGACGGTGGATATGAAGGAAACGAAGTTCTTTTATCACAGGCTTTCAGCGCGAATGACACTGCTGCTATCCGTCTTTTTACAGATAACTCCATGGCCGTAAAGATTATGCAGGAAATCGGCCTCGAAAATGCATACGACGGCGCGGAATTTGAACTTTATGGCTATACAGAAACAAATGTTGATGCTCTTGAACCATATCAGGATAGCGATTTCATGTATATCGTACAGGAAGAAGACAATGTCTTTGAAAACCAGCTCGCAGGAAACGAAGTATGGGAAGGCTTGAGCTTTGTGGAAGAAGACCGTACTTACGCACTTCCGGGAGATACCTGGACGTTTGGAGGGCCTCTCTCTGCTGAAGTATTCGCCGAGCAGGTTTCAGACTCACTGACAGGAGAATAAATATGAAGCATTTGCATAGAAAAACAAAGGCTGTCCTTATCTTCGGAGGGGGGACAGCCCTCTTGTTTTTTTTGTCATTTTTACATTTATATCAAAGCAGTCAGGCCATGGGCTGGACCGTTGTGCTCCAGGCACTGCAAAACGAAGGCGAAACCGTTCAGCATAGTATCGTCAGGTCTGTTTACCTTCCCAGAATTGCACTCGGCCTCCTTGCCGGCGCCGCGCTTGCAGCTGCCGGGGTTATTTTTCAAACGCTGACAAAGAATCCTCTGGCCGCGCCTAGTACGCTTGGCGTTCATGCCGGGGCTTATTTCTTTGTAGTAGCCGGGGCAGCTCTTGGGTCAAGCGGCCCCGCCTGGCTCTTTGGCAATGGGTTTTTGTTTGCCTTTCTGGGAGGCTCTCTGGCTGCTGTGCTTGTATTTGCGCTGTCCGGAGGCATCAATGCCACCCCGGTCCGCATGGCGCTTGCAGGGCTTGTACTCAGCTTAATGTTTTCTTCTTTCACTGCTGCTCTGCAGATCTTTTTTGAATATGAAACAGCCGGTTTATTCCTATGGGGAAATGGTTCTCTCGTACAACAGGACTGGAGCGGCGTACTATTTGCCCTCCCCTGGACCGCAGCTATTACTATCGTCATCTTTATGATCAGCCGACAGATGGATATTATGCTGCTTGGCAGCGACCAGGCAAAAGTTCTGGGTGAAAAAACAAAAAGAGTTCAGGTTGTTATGTTCTTTCTCGCTGTCGGCCTCTCCGCTCTTACTGTAAGTGTAGCGGGTCCTATAGCTTTTATCGGCCTTATCGCCCCCCATTTAATGCGGCTGGCCGGCTTCCAGCTTCACAGCCTGCTTATTCCCGCTTCTATGCTGTGGGGTGCTAATATTTTAATTGGGGCAGATATACTCGGACGCTTTCTGGATCCATCTCTTACCGAGATGCCCGTAGGCTCTGTTACCGCATTAATTGGTGCGCCGTGGCTGATCTGGCTTGTGTTGAAACACCGCGGCAGCTTTTTCGGAGCGGGCAGTAGAGAAAGCATATCGGGGAGCCGTCTTTCTTTTATGCTTCCCTATCCGGTTGTATTAATCGGTTCAGGATTTCTCTTAGTACTCGTATTTTTTATAGGGATGGCTGGAGGCAGTACCGGTTTTGAATGGATGGAAACCTGGCGGGCCCTGTTTACAGATGAAGCATCCGGACAACGGTTCATTATCTTTGATCTGCGGCTTGGAAGAATGCTTGCGGCCTGTGCAGCCGGCATGCTCCTGGCAGCAAGCGGTCTTTTATTCCAGGGAATACTCCGTAATCCTCTGGCAGACCCTTCAGTTATCGGTGTAACGGCAGGAGCGGGTGTTGGTGCTTTAAGCGTATTGTTCTTTTTTTCATCGCTCTCAGCCGCCTGGCTCCCGGCCGGTGCGATTGCCGGTGCTTTTCTAACCGTAGCTGTTGTTTTATTCTTTTCATGGAAAACCCAGTTCCATCCGGCCGTGCTTGCCTTAATGGGTATCGCCATATCAGCTGCCGGAGGAGCGGTCACCCAGATTTTAATTGTTCGTTCTAATTTAAATGCCGCTTCCGCGCTCACCTGGCTTTCCGGCAGCACGTATGCAAGCGGATTTAATGAACTGCAGATGTTTCTTGTCTGGCCGCTTGTTATTCTTATTCCAGCGTGTTTCTTTCTTTTGGGCTCACTGAATATTCTTGCGTTGGGAGATAACAATGCAATCGGCCTGGGTGTTCCATTGACAGCCGTGCGTTGGTTTTCGATCATTTTAGCTACCTTTTCTGCTGCTATGGCAGTAGCTGCGGTAGGCACCATCGGATTTATCGGCCTTGTCGCTCCTCATCTGGCCAGGCTGCTTGTAGGAGAGGATTACCGGAGGATCTTTCCTGTCGCGTTACTGCTTGGGGCTGCCCTCCTCGTCGGAGCCGATGCGGCAGGAAGAATAATCATTGCTCCAAAAGAAATTCCATCCGGGCTCGTAGCCGCTATTATTGGCGCTCCTTTTTTCTTATGGCTAATGAGCCGGACCAAAAAATAATATTCCAGAAAAAAGACAGGATAGCGTATTTACGCTTCCTGTCTTTTTGTTAACTTATTGTATTTGGCATTTCGTTCTTCTTTTTTCATTCTTGGGCACCGGTAACAGTATGAACTGCTGCCTTTAAAAGCCAGACAGCACGTCGGCTTTGTATAAATTTTCTCTTCCCCCGCCGGGTTTGGTATTTCCATACAACGGAATGCAAATGGCGGCTTGGCACGCCCAAAAATGTTTCCATCTTCAAAGTCCAGTACATCCTGCCAGCTTTTCCTCAATGCCTGTTCGGTTTCTGGACTTTCCGTCACTTTCGCAAGGTGAAGAAAGTAAGGTACGGCATGATAGACCTGTCCCCAAAGTTCTTTTATACGTACTCCCGCCGTTTCTGAAAACTTCAGAAACAGAGGAGTGACATGCTCTGCATAATACTCGGCAAGCGCCTGCTTTGTGTCCGATGCGTCGGCAGGGCTGTTTTCCAGTACTTCCCGGTCAATCAGGAATTGGTACACCGGCTCATCGTATTCACCCGGCACTAAATAAACTGTACATCTGCTGGAAATGGTGTTCATATCCAGACCGTGGACAATCGCCCAATGGCCGAATGCGATAAAGCGGCTGAAGCGGTTCGCCCAGAAGGCGGCACTCATATCGAAGCTCGGCGCCTCAATATATGTTCCATACTGCTCTAAAAATTGTCTGCAGGACTCTGTTTCTTCTGCTGCCCATTCTTTTAAAGAATGCCGGCACTCCCACTGCTTCGGCTCTTCATGAATAACAGAAAAAACACTTCGTATTTGGGTAGCGTTATGACGGATAACAGCCTGCATAAACCTACACCTGAGCTAATCTAAGTTCGGCTTCGCTCATAGGAGCGTCAATTGTATCATTTGTTACAAGATCGTATGTCATGCACAGAGGCTTTCCTGTTCGGGGATCTGTTACAACATAAGCGTCAATTCCAAATACTCTGCGCAGGACCTTCTGGCAGACTACTTCATGCGACGAACCGTAATGCTGGATTTCTCCATTTTTAATAGCAATTAAATGATCGGAAAATCTAGCAGCCTGATTCAGGTCGTGAAGCACCATAACGATCGTACGGTTTTCTTCCCTGTTCAGCTTTTGAAGAAGCTCGAGTACTTCGAGCTGATGCGCCATATCAAGATAGGTTGTCGGCTCATCAAGAAGAAGCAGGTCGGTCTCCTGGGCAAGTGCCATCGCGATCCAGGCCCGCTGACGCTGCCCTCCGGAAAGAGCATCGAGCGTGCGGTCCTGAAATTCTGTCATTCCTGTATCAAAAATTGCTTTTTCAATCGCTTCTTTATCCACCGGAGTCAGTCCGCCTACTCTTTTACGATGAGGATAGCGGCCGAAAGCTACAAGCTGCTGCACCGTAAGAGTCTGCGGTGTCTCGGGTGACTGTGTAAGAATAGCCATTTCTTTTGCTACTTCTTTTGTTTTCATATCATGTATATTGCGGCCATTTAAATAAACAGCTCCGCTGTTGGGTTTCAATGTTCTGGACATAGCTTTTAGTAAGGTGGATTTTCCGCAGCCATTGGGACCGATAATAGAGGTAACCTGACCTTCTGGTATCTCTACTGTCATTTCCTTTATAATGTTATTTTCCTGATATGAAACTGCTATCTGCTGTGTGGTTAAGTTTGACACACTGGAAACCCCTTTCATGCTTTTCGTACATTTATATAATCTTTTCATCACTAACATTGATAATCATTTTCATTTAAAGTATAAATCTTTTTTTTGAAAATATCAACACGAACAAAAAGACTTTTCTGTATTTTATGTTTTCCTCTCCTCCATTGAGTATGCTACATTGTAATTAACCAGAGAAAAAGGAGCTGCCATTAGATGGATGAAAAAACAAAAGAAGAACAACTGGCATGGCTGAAAAGCGAATATGTGAGAGTGCAGGGAGACCTGGAAAAGCTTGAATCTGTAGGCAGAAGCCCGGAGGCTGCGCTTAACCAGCTTACTGAACTTGAAGAACAGATTGCAGAGACAAGAAAAAAATAGGATTTCCGTTGTCGGCTTCATAAAAAATATCTCAAAGCGATGAACGCTTTGAGATATTTTTTATGGAATTAAAGAAATCGATTCTATTTTTCTACAAAATATTTCACATATTCCGTTTCCCCGGCTGGAATATCAGGATGCCTGACTAATTCCACTCCAAACAGCCCATCTTCATTTATATCGAGCAGGCATTCCTGTTCCAGCATTTCTGAAGCTTCCATGTCAGCATGAAATTTAATTTCAATATACTCTTCTGCGTCTTCGATGCTTGCGGTAAACAACGGGTATTCGATTTTTTTTACTTTCGGAATGGAAATCACGTAGTTTTTGTTATTGTAAATAGTACGCATCACCCTGTAGCCAAGCCAGTTTCCTCTCTTATCATACAGCATGTATCCACTCACATCAGGGTACGCCCCGAGCGGTGACGTCCTGGTGGCTTTATGCTGCAGGTAAATGTAAATTAATTCGTCTTCCATTGTCACAAGCATACTTCTCCTCCTCTGCATTAATCTCTTTTTCTCTATTTTAACAGGTAATATAAATACCTTTACAATTTACTTATGCAGCGTTAGGATAATGGAGGTTTATTTTATTTCAAGGGAGACAATCATGAACAGACTAACATGGAAAGATAACTTTTTTATAGGTTTAATGCTGTTTGCCTTATTTTTTGGAGCAGGCAACTTAATATTTCCTCCATTTTTAGGTCAAGAAGCCGGAACGTCCTACCTTCCCGCTATTATCGGCTTTGTGATTACCGGCGTAGGGCTTCCTGTTTTGGGAATAATCGCGGTTTCCCTCTCCGGCCAGAGCTTTCAGGGGATTGCGGAAAGAGTAAACAAACCGTTTGCATTCCTTTTTATGATTATTTTATACGCAGCTATCGGTCCTTTTTTTGGTATTCCAAGAGCAGCGAACGTTTCTTATGAAATGGGCATCGTTCCTGTTCTGACGGATGGCGGTTCAAACACAGCATTATTTTTGTTTTCCATATTGTTTTTTGGCCTTGTATTTCTGCTGAGCCTCAACCCTACTAAGCTTGTCACAACGATAGGGTATGTTATTACACCCGCTCTGCTTCTTTCTATTGTACTGCTGGTCGCTGGAGCTTATGCCACCGGTTTTATGGGAGGAGGAGGCCCGCCATCGGATGAATATACTTCTCAGGCAATTGGAAGAGGTTTTGTTGAAGGGTACTTAACGATGGATACCATCGCAGCTTTAGCCTTTGGCCTGATTGTTGTGAATACATTGAAAGAAAAAGGTGCATTGGACCGACGCGAAGTAAGACGGTCAGCGGCTTCGGCAGGCATCATTGCAGGTATTGGTCTTGCCGCTGTATATATTGCTATTGGATGGCTTGGAGTGCACAGCGGGCCCCGTATGCTGATGGAAAACGGCAGCGAAATCCTTACTTATTCTGCAGGTGAATCTTTTGGTTTTACCGGTACTATTCTCCTCGGCTTAATTGTTACATTAGCCTGCCTTACCACCTGCATTGGATTAGTAACAGCGTGCAGCCAGTATTTTCACCGCTATCTGCCTTTCCTGCCGTATTCGGTGCTGGCTTTACTATTAACTATACTCAGCCTTCTCGTAGGCAACCTGGGGCTGAATACCATTATTTCTTTATCGGTTCCGCTTCTCGTCGCCATTTATCCGCTTGCGATTGTGTTAATCCTGCTCGCTTTGATAAATGAGAAAATAACGCTTCATCAGTCCCACTATATTGGAGCTGTTGCCGGTACTATTATTGTAAGTGCCTATGACGGGTTAAAGGAAGCAGGCTTAGTGCCTTTGGAGGGCATTGGCCTGTATTCCTACCTTCCATTTTTTGAACTGAACCTGGGCTGGATACTGCCGGCTCTGGCTGGACTTGTGATTGGTCACTTCTTCAGATCAAGATCGATCCCTTATTAAAAAAAGCGGGGCCGCTGGATACTCTCCAGCCCCTCGCTTTTTTATATTCTTACATAGACCATTGTTGCGTCTTTACCGCTTTGAAAAATATTGTCTCCTGTGTACATGAGCGTGACATTATTCAGACGATCTTCCATCTCTTTTATTTTTTGCTTTGCCACATCAAACGCGCAGTATCCCAAAAAATGACCGTTCACATAAAGGGAGCATTTATTGTTAGTTAAGTAAACAAGCTTAATATGTCTGTTCATGATATTAGTATAATACACACCGCCCCTAAGTCTTACCAAATCGTCATCCTCCGTTCTATATTGTTCTTTTTAAAGAATTAAATACATTATATAACGAAAAAACGGATTTGAAAACACTTATTTGAAAGAAAAATACATTTTAACGAACATTTTTTGTTCTTTATATAGAAATTAGTCAAAATAAAAAAAGGATCGTATGACACGATCCTTTTTTTAATTTTTAATTCTCCATTTGTTGAACTCAAGAAATTCCTTGAACTGATCTTTGGAAACTCCCGAATTCATTGCTTCTTCGACTATTTCCAGCCACTCATTATCGAGCTCTTCTTCATTAATTTCTGATTGCTCTTTAATTAAAAGATCAACCGATATGTTTAATACCTTAGCAATCTTCTCTAAAAACTGGATCGATGGATTTGTTTGAATATCTCTTTCCAGTGCACTAAGATACGACTTCGCGACTCCGGCCTGATTCGCCAGTTCTGTCAACGATAAGCCTCGCTCTTTTCGAAGCAGTTTCACCCTTTCACCAATCATCGCTTGAACCCCTTTGTATACTGTAGTTTGTGCTTTGCTGTAATTATAACATATAACGAATTGCAGTATGTTATAGTGAACGACATTTTTTTAAATTGCACACTTATGCCTATACTTATATTTACATAAATTAAAAAAATAAGCCATACGAAATGGCTTATTTTTTCCTGATTATTTGGTTTGTCTTAAGAATTCTTTAACCTCACTAGGGGTTAAACCAGCTTCTTTAGCCTCAACCATTAAATGCAGCCAATCTTGATCAAGCTTTTGTACTTTTGGAATTAATAATTCCATCAACCCTCACCCGCCTTTAGGAAATTTCCCCAGGCAGTTCAGCCGTCTTAGCTATAATAAGCCTTAGACCTGTAACTTTGCGAGACTGCTTTTCAGCAGCGTTGCCTTTTTCTGAAGGTTGCTTGTTAGTGTTTTTATCTTACTACATTTTCCAAAAAAATGTTAAAAAATTCCTAAAAGAATAATTATCAGAATCTTCTTTAATTATTATCCACCTGTATTTCTCCAAACAAAAACGGTATCTTTTTTGGCAGAATCTTTATATGAACCGGCGTTTCTTCATACACTTCTCCATCCGTGTCTGCTTTCATTGCTTTTTCCGTTTCCAGTTCCACCTCGGAAGCCTGAATATACTCAATAGAACTTTGTTCTAAATTGTACATAAAAGGATTTTTGGAATTAAAAAACTCTTTCAAAAGCGGTGCTCCGCTTTCTTTTATAATGTATACATCTATAAGTCCATCATTCAGGGAAATCTGATCACCCGGAAGGCGGTTTGTACCAATAAAATAACCATTTGCAAATAAGATCATTACAGCATCGTCCTTGTATTCTTTTCCATCTGCTTTTAGCGTAAATGTAAACGGCGAAGCATTATTAAACGTTTGGAGTGCACTGATAAAATAGCTTACTTTACCAAGCATTCCTTTCAGCTGATCATCGATATTTTCAGACGTTTCTGCGATCAGGCCGATGCCATAAAAATTAGAAAAATAGCGATCGTTCATTCTTCCGATATCGATATACTCTATATGGTTCTGTTCTACTACTGCAGCAGCTTTTTTTAAATTCTGCGGAATCATTAAAGATCTAGAAAAGTCATTGCAGGTGCCTGTGGGCAGGATACCGGTAACGGGAGGGGTTTCCAGCGTGGCCAGGCCGTTAATAGCTTCATGTACAGTCCCATCCCCTCCCATGATCATAATGATATCAAACTCGTTTCCCTGTTCACGGCAGAGCTGTTCTGTATGCCCCTTTTCCTGCGTGAAGGTAATAGTAAGCTCTTTTGTCTGCAGAGCCAGCGTGCTGACGGTCGCATCCAGGTTCTTCTGGATTTCATTATTGCCGGACGCACCGTTTATCAATAACCACATCTTATTATACATATTTACCATTCCTTCATTCTGTAGCGTTCTTACCCATATTCTATACCCTATTTTCTCGTATCACACGCTTTTTTAAAACCCCTGCCTGAGATTCGGCAGGGGCTGGCTATTTCTTTTTATATAAAGAAGGCGCATGACGGTATTCACTCATAGAATACTGCATCTGTTTACTATCAAGCATATACAATCTCCAGTCTTTATTGGGATACTGCTTTTGTAAAAAAGAAGACGCTCTTTTCATCTGCAGTGCCGTATATTCTGATGTTACCGCGTAGGCAGCTATATTCCCATCCGCCTCTAAATCTATTCCACTTATAATAAACAATCCGTCTGCTTGTGCCTCCCATTTCTCTTCCAGCCTTTCGGCAAGGGATTTGATTTCTCCAAGACGCTTCTGCAGAAGTTTCAGTCTGTGAATAAACTCTTTCACATTTTTAAATTGATTCGGGTTAATATATTTCCAGCGTCGTTTTATTGTTAAAGAAAGTTCTGCATCATCACTGAACTGCCTATATGCAATACTCCTCAGCATATAAATTGTAAAATCAAATACGGAGGAAGACTTTTTTAATACATATCCCTGCTGATTTTTCACCGTTTCTGCCTCCTGTTATCTGGCTTTTTCCAGTAATGGACATTGTTCGCACACTTCATTACAGGCCGACAATGCTTTATAGATAGAACACCAGGAACGTTTTGCATAGCAGACAGGAATTTCTTTTTCCTTCGCCCGTTCTTTCAGCTTACTGCTCACATTATGATTTATAAAATCTGTCAGTACCAGTACGAGATCTATGTTTTCAGGTATTTCGCGGTGCACCATTTTTACTTTTCTTCCGCTTATATGCATAATGTCCGAAAATCCCAGCTCATTCAATCGATCCGGGATGGCACCCAGCTTGTCTGCTCCTACTATTAATAACGAATTCATCTGAAGCCCTCCCGTTCTCATTGAAAATCATTCTCATTTAATATAATGTAAGTGTATTGAAAATCATTCTCATTGTCAAATGTTTTTAATATTTAGAAAATCGGGAATAGATGCATATAAAAGCATTCACTCAATACAAATAGATATGGAGGTATAAAATGATTAATAAGCAGCCTGACAGCGTTCAAAGGCTATTTTTCGATGATAATGGAAAAATACCTAATAACCCGTCCCTTCCCGTACTTCTTTACTCTGTTAAAGAACACTACCTTTCCGAATTAGAACAGACTTTTCGACAGAATGGATGGATCAACGCCTGGTACGGAAGTGTATTTACGTATCATCATTTTCACAGTAACAGTCATGAAGTGCTGGCTGTCATTAGAGGAAACGCATCTCTTCATTTAGGGGGGCCGCAGGGAGAAGCGGTGCATGTTACGAGCGGGGACATTCTGCTGATTCCTGCAGGCGTCGGCCATCGACTGCTTGACTCTGATGATATCTTTCAAGTGATGGGTGCTTATCCGGACAGCCGGGAGATAGACCTTTATACTGGAGATGAAAACAATCATGAGGTAGTATGTAGAAATATTCACCATGCAGCGCTTCCTTCGCTTGATCCTTTTTACGGCGAAAGCGGCCCTCTGCAAAACTATTGGAAATAAAGGAGACATACTCTACTATGGCATCATCAGCACATTATCAAATACTGCTTGCAGAACGTCCAGAAGGCATCCCTACGAGAGATACCTTTCATTTTGACAGAGTCTCTACAGCTTCCCCGGAAGCAGGAGAAGTATTATTAAAAACACTTTATTTGTCCGTTGATCCCTACATGCGCGGACGAATGAATGAAGGCAAATCCTATATCCCGCCTTTTGAACTTCATGAGCCTATTGCCGGAGGCGGCATTGGAGAAGTTATAGAAAGCCGCTCTTCCTCTTTAAAAGAAGGGGATATTGTGATCGGAAACCTGACCTGGGAAGAATATTCTGTTGTTGCTGCGGATGCTGTCCGTAAAATTGATCCTTCCCTGGCTCCGGTTTCCACCCACTTAGGTATTCTCGGCATGCCCGGACTCACTGCTTATTTTGGAATTAATGACATCTGCCGGCCAAAGCAGGGAGAAACAGTCGTAGTATCCGGAGCAGCCGGTGCCGTTGGCTCTGCTGCTGGTCAAATTGCTAAAATTTATGGGGCACGCATTGTAGGAATTGCCGGTACGGATGAAAAAGTCCGCTACCTGAAAGAGGAGCTTCATTTTGATGAAGTGATTCAATACAATACAACAGAAGATATGACAGCCGCCCTGGAGAAAGCCTGCCCCGACGGTGTCGATGCGTATTTTGACAACGTAGGCGGCGCCATTTCCGAAGCGCTTTATCCCCTATTAAACAAATACGCCCGTATTGCCCAGTGCGGCGCTATTTCAACCTATAACTCCATCGGAGAAGATGTTGGGCCAAGAGTGCAGCAGTACCTTGTGAAAGCGAGCGCCCTGATGCAGGGATTCATCGTAGCCGATTTTTCCAGTCGTTTTCAGGAAGGCTCTGAGAAGTTAGCCGAATGGCTTGAGCAGGGCTCTATAACCTACCGTGAAAACATTGTAGAAGGCATCCAGCAGACCCCTGACGCCTTTATTGGTTTATTTAAAGGAGAGAACCTTGGAAAACAAATTGTAAAACTTTAAAATGCTACATGAAAAGGAGAAAAATAAACAGGGGGGACTCCTGCAGAACAGCCACAGGAGAAGATAAAGAGGCGTTTTCCCCTCTTTAGCTGAGGCATGGCCTGCGGAAAGCACCCCTGTAAAGGTTTTGTATAAAAATACCTATATTTTGTCTTTTTCAAAAGCCTGAAAAAGGAGAAACCCGCTGGGTTTCTCCTTTTTATTTTTCTTCTATATATTCTTCGATCTGTTCACCTAAGTGCCGGCCCGGCTCGTCTGCAAAGCCCTGTACTTTATCTCCTGGCTTTAAATCGATGACAGGTACTCTTTCCCCTGATTCTCTCATTAAACAGACGCTGTCTGCCTGCTGAAGTACAGCCGTTATTTTTTTATTCTCAATAAATCCGGATACGTGCAAAAGGGGACGATGTTCCCATTTAGCCCGTCCGACAATTTTCCGGGACCATTCGCTGCCGTCAAATACATCAACAGTATGACCGCCTTGTATTTCCGAGGCGTAAACCGTATTGTCGGTCTTCCGAATATAGTGGTGAATCCCCCCGGCATTGACCCGGAATACTCTAGGTGGATAGGTATCCGTTTCATTGTTTTCCGAAAGCACATGAAAGTAGCCGCTTCCCGTGCTGCCGATGAGAAGTCCTTCTGTTGGAGACAAGCAGTCTGCCATATCAATACAGACTCTTGTCCCGGCTCCTGCTTCTGTCACTTCTTGGATTGTGATAACTGCTTTGCCCTCAACCATTCATTACTTCACTTCTTCCTGTTTACGCTGTCGGTGCTTTCTTCCCCAGTCTTCCATATGGTGCAGCAGGTCTTTGATGGATTCGCCATACTCCGTTAAAGTATACTCCACCCGCGGAGGTACGACAGGATAAGACGTCCGCTTCACCAGTTCATCTCTTTCCAATTCCTTCAATTGCTTAATCAATGTCTGATGGTTGATACGCGGAAGCCGTTTTTTAATTTCATTGAACCGAAGTGTTGTCCCCATCAATTCCATTAAAATAACAGCTTTCCACTTTCCACAGACAACCTCCAGCGTTTCTTTTATGTCTTCAGGTGTTGTCTCATTCATTAATTTTCTCCCCAGTCTCATCATAGTCTTCTTCAGCAGGAATTATTCACCACATTAATATATAGTATTAATATCCTTTTTAAGGAACTTGTAAACCTTAGCTGAAGCGGGGAACACCGTTTTCACCAGTTCGGAAAATGGAAAATAAAAGCAGCACCTTCACCCGGTTCACTTTCTACCTTTATTTCGCCTCCAAGAACTTCGGACAAACGAAAAGCGATGGAGAGACCCAGTCCGGTTCCACCGGTTTTTCTGCTTCGGGCTTTATCCACCCGGTAAAATCGGTCAAAGATCTTGGCCTGTTCCTCTTTACTCAGCCCTTCTCCAAAATCGATCACTTTAATACAGGCTGTATCGCCGCCCTCCACTTCTATAACGACGTTTTCTTCACTGTATTTTAATGCATTATCCAGCAGAATATATAAAAGCTGCTTTAATTTTTCTTTATCGGTTACTACTTCTGTATCTTCTGTCTTTTTCACGACAATATCCCGCTCGTACGTTTTACTGAAAGCATGGGATGCTTCTTCTGCCAGATCAGACAGGTCTACTGTCTGTTTTTTTATTTCCCGCATGGATTCATCCCTGGCAAGCGTCAGCATCTGTTCTGTAATGCTTTTCATTCTCTCAGACTCTGACAGAATAGCATCAAGTGCTTCCTCGCGTACTTCAGGCTTTTCTTTTCCCCATCTTTTCAGAAGCCCCGCATAACTGGCAATAATGGAAAGCGGGGTTTTTAATTCGTGGGAGGCGTCGGATACAAATTGATTCTGTTTTTCAAAATTGCTCTCGAGCCGTTCCATCATATGATTAAACGTCTCTCCCATTTCATACAATTCATCTTTGGAATTCCCCTTCAGCGTAAGCTTTTTCAATTCCCCCCGCTGCTGGATATCTTTCATCGTACGAATTAGTTCAAGAATAGGACGCAGCAGCAAATTGCCGAGCAGCCGTCCGCCAATAACTGTCGGTATAATAATAAGCAAGGTGGCGATTAATAACGCAATCTGAAGAAACCTCATGTTTTCTTCAAGTGCCTGCATATGCTCTGTCACTTCAAGCGTCACAATACTCCCATCCTGCCAGATAATCGGTTTCTCCACAGCTGCAAACCTTTCGCCGTTCCCGGACTGAAAGGTTCGCTGGGATTCGCCGGCCGAATACTCCGCCGGGAGCTGACGGAAACGGTCTTCCGTTGTTTGAATAGAGAGCACTTCCTCCTGCCCGATAATCCGAATCATGCCGTTCGCCGGTAAAAACGCCTGCAGAAGCGCCTCCGATTCCGCTGTATTTCCTTCAGTGGAAAGCAGGGATTCTGTAATGGACTCGGATTGATTCTGCAGCCTCTCCACTTCTGCATTAACCGATAACCGGTCAAATAATAAATAAATAGATATATTGACAATAATGACGATAAGAAGCATCCAGATCGTTGCAAACAGCTGGATTTTTGTTTTAAGCTTCATGACTGCTTCCTTTGATAGAGTAACCGACTCCGCGGATCGTATGAATCAGCTGGATTGGAAATGGTTTATCCACTTTCTGCCGCAGATAGCGGATATACACATCCACTACGTTTGTGTCGCCAAAATAATCAAACCCCCATACCTGCTCAAGCAGCTGGTCTCTCGTCAGAACGATATTGTTGTTTTTCATCATATATGTGAGCAGATCAAACTCTCTGGGCGTCAGCTCTATACTGACTCCTGCCCGCAGCACTTCCCGGTTATCCAAGTTGACCTTTATATCTTCTACTTCTACTACATTATGTTTTTTTCCCTGAGTCCTGTTTTCTGCGTAACGCAGCTGTGCCCGGATTCTTGCGAGCAGTTCTTCAATCTGAAAAGGCTTGGTCATATAATCGTTAGCTCCAAGGTCGAGTCCGCTCACTTTATCGGGCGTCTGATCTCTTGCGGTAAGTAGAATAATCGGCGTTACGTTATTTTCCTTTCGAAAACGGCGTAGAATTTCCATCCCGTTTAAACTGGGAAGCATCACATCCAGCAGAATTAAGTCCCACTTCTTTTCTTTTGCCCGCTCCAGCCCTTCCAGCCCGTCGTGTATGATTTCTGTCTGGTATCCCTCATACTCCAATTCCAGGCTTGTTACCCGTGCAAGCTTTTCTTCGTCCTCTATAATTAGAATCTCCTGCATGCCGCGCCCCCTCTCTTCTCCTGTTCTTCTCTAGCTTATCCAATTTCTTATTAAAAAAAAAGACTGAATCCATTAGATTCAGTTAGAGTTTGAAAAATAAATTCCATTTTTATATTTATACAGACCGTTCTTTTCGCACCGGTTTTTCCTGAGGTACTCCTTTATCCTTGGACAGTATCCAGCCGGCGGCTCCGATACCGACCAGCACGATATAAAACGAAGCTTTCCAAAGAGTGGATTCGGCGAAATGTTCCGGCAGGATAGATAAAGCCGGATGAGAAAGAGTATGGACCACCAGCTTCACTCCGACCCAGCCAACGATAGCAAACGCAGCAATTTCCAGCCCCGGCCTTTTTTCGAGCAGCGTCACAAACCAGCCGGCTGCAAACCTCATAATTACGACCCCTATCAGCCCGCCTGTTAGAATCACAAGGAACTGCCCTCCATCCATCCCGCCTATCATCGGAAGGCTGGTACGGGGAAGAGTAACAGCCAGAGCAACTGCGGCCAGAATTGAATCCACCGCAAACGCGATATCTGCGATTTCCACTTTTGCTACGGTGCGCCAGAATCCTGCAGGATTTTCTGCATCATGTTCTGTCTTTTTCTCCACCGTGCTTTCCTTATGAAACCATAATTTTCGGACAATATGGTTGATTGCGATAAATAACAAATATAGGGCACCAATTGCCTGCACCTGCCACACATCAATTAATAACGAAATAATAAACAAAGAGGCAAAACGAAAAATAAACGCCCCGGCCAGTCCATAGAACAATGCTTTTTTTCTTTTTTCCGGCGGAAGCCTTTTAACCATAACGGCCAGGACAAGCGCATTATCTGCAGCAAGGACCCCTTCAAGCAGTATGAGAACGAGCAGCACCCATCCGTATTCCATCAGCAGACTAAGTTCCATGTTTATCTTCTCCTTTTCCAAGATAAACCCGGTACCCTGCAGCGATAGTTATTCTGTGCAAAAGCACAAAAAACCTTCACCACGGAGGCGGTGAAGGCATGAAAAAGCCTTTACCCGTCTCATAGGTAAAGGTCTCGCAAACAGCATAAAAGCTGCCAATAAAACCGGGGATTGCTCCCGTCCTGACGATTTTATTGAAAAAGCTACTCCCCTTTTTCCAAAGGATATCAAGTTATTTCTTATAATGTACTCCTCACTGCCGGTATTGTCAATCTTATTTATTCCGGGTTCATTTTCGTGGAGAGTTCTTCCCAGCGCTCAAACAGATACTCTGTCTGTTCCTCCAGCTTCTGCTTTTCTTCCATCCACTTCTGAATATTTTCGAAATCACTGCCGGCTGCATCTATCTTTTTCTGGATTTCTCCGCTCTGTTCTTCTGCTTCCAGAATATCCTCTTCAATAGATTCCCATTCTTTCTTTTCGTTATAGGATAATTTGACTGCTTTCTTTTTTTCCGGAAGTTTTTTTGCTGCAGAGACCGCTACCGATTTTTCTGCCTGCTCCGTTAAAAAGTCGGAATAACTTCCCTGAAACCGTTTGACTGTCGACGTACTGTCGAAAATAAGCAGGTAATCCACAACCCGGTCCAAAAAATAACGGTCGTGGGATACAGTAATGACGCAGCCGGAAAAAGCAGCCAGGTATTCTTCCAAAATCCCAAGCGTCTGGGTATCAAGGTCGTTGGTCGGCTCATCCAGCATTAATACGTTTGGTTCCGTCATTAAAATACTCAGTAAATAAAGCCTCCGTTTTTCTCCTCCGGATAAACGGCTGATATAGTTCCACTGCACGGTTCGGTTGAATAAAAACCGCTCCAGCATTTGTTCAGCGGTAACACTCTGGCCGTCTTCTGTCTGCACTACTTCCGCAATGCTTCTAATATATTCGATAACCCGCTTGGATTCATCCAGTTCCTCATGGTTTTGCGTATAGTATCCTATTTTGACTGTTGTACCTGTATCCACTACTCCACTATCCGGCTGTTCCCGTCCTGCCATTATATTAAGGAGCGTTGATTTCCCGCTTCCGTTTTCTCCGATAATGCCTATTCTGCTGCCCGGCTGCACGAGCAGATTAAAGGAGTCCAGCAGCTGCCGGCCGGGAAACGCCTTCGAGATATTCTCGAGTTCCATCACCTTTTTTCCTAACCGCTGTGATCCTACAGCAAAAGAAAGCTCTTCTTTTGAGGTGTGCTGCATCGTTTCTTTTGTATGATGAATCCGCTGCACTCTTGCTTTTTGTTTCGTGCCGCGTGCTTTAGGTCCTCTTCGCAGCCATTCGAGTTCACGTCTCATCGTATTCTGAAGCTTTGTATTTCTGTTTTCTTCGTTTGCTTCGCGTTCCGCCTTTTTTTCCAGGTACATTTCGTAGTTGCCGCTGTATTCGTAAAGGTTTCCTTTATCGAGTTCAAATACACGGTTGGTTACGCGATTCAGAAAGTACCGATCATGCGTAACGACAATAAGCGCACCCGGAAAAGTGGCCAGGTATTTTTCCAGCCATTCGATTGACTGATGATCCAAATGGTTCGTCGGCTCATCCAGAATCAGCAGGTCCCCCGGCTGAATTAAAGCTTTTGCCATTGCGACACGCTTTTTCTGGCCGCCGGAAAGATCTTTTGTCTTTTTTAAAAATTCAGTAATGCCAAGCTTTGTCAGTACTTGTTTAGCAAGTGTGCTCGCCTCCCAGGCATCTTCTTCTTCGATCCGCTGCTGTACAGCTATCATACGCTCCTGGATCTTCGCGTCGCCGGGAGCTTTTTCAAGCTCGGCTTGTACTTTTTCATATTCCCGCATCGTTTTCATTTTTTTAGAGGCACCAAAGTATATTTCATCGAGTACCGTGGCCTCTCCGTCCAATACAGGTTCCTGGGGAAGGAACGCCTGCTCAAAGGAATTAGCATGATACACTATGCCCTCTTCTGGACTTTCTATACCGGACAGGACTTTCAACAGCGTTGATTTGCCTGTTCCGTTTACTCCAATTAATCCGATTCTATCCTGGGGCTCAATAGAAAAGGAAATCCGGTCAAATATTGTTTTTTCACCATATGATTTATACAGGTCTTCCACTCGAATAATACTCATCACGCATTCCTGCCTTTCTCTTTCTGCCGTGCTATTATATCATACGCCCGCGTATTTTCTCACCTGCTGCAGCGTGTCAGCCGGCTCTATCCATACAAAAAAACCGCCCGAAGGCGGTTTGTTTTTGTTTTATGAGTTTGCAGGACGTTTTGGATTTCTTCTTGTTCTTGCATAACTCTCTTTACGCTGCGTTGACTTGCCGTAAGGTTTCTTACCGCCGCCTGCGCCGCGGGGGCCATCGTTTCTCTTACGGTAGTTACCGCCGCCGCCTTGTTTTTTAGAGCGGAGTGGTGCTTCTTCCGTCAGCTTGACTGTTGCTTTTTCAGCTTCTTTTGTATTGACCTTAAGGGCCGCTGCTACGAGCGTTACCGCATCGTATTCACTAAGAAGATTTTCAGCCGGGCCTCTAAGAGCGTCCAGTCTTTCTCCTTTTGCTGCTTTTTCAAGATCTTCTACAGCCTGATGAACGCGTCCTTCCATTGCGTCTTCAAAGGTAGGAAGCTCTTCTCTGATCATTTTCGCTTTTGTTGTATCTTCAATATACTTCAAATGGCTTTTTTCTTTTGGCGTTACAAAGCTGTAAGCCAAACCATTCTTACCGGCACGGCCGGTACGGCCGATACGGTGAACGTAGCTTTCCGGATCCTGCGGCAGGTCAAAGTTGTAAACGTGCGTTACGCCCGTTACATCAAGCCCTCTTGCTGCAACGTCTGTTGCGACAAGTATATCAATAGTAGATTTTTTAAATTTGCGGATTACTTTATCGCGCTTTTCCTGCTTCAGGTCTCCGTGGATACCTTCTGCAGCATAGCCGCGCTGGGAAAGAGCTTCAGCAAGCTCGTCTACTCTTCTTTTTGTCCGGCCGAAAACGATAGCCAGATCAGGAGGAGTAATATCAAGCTGATGGCAAAGCGTGTCAAACTTCTGCTTTTCCGGTACTTCGATATAACGCTGCTCGATGTTGGAAACCGTCAAGCCTTTGCTTTTTACTTTAATGGATTCTGGATCTTTCATAAACTTGCTCGTTACTGTTCTCAATCTTGTAGGCATAGTTGCTGAGAACAACAATGTTTGACGGTCTTCCGGTGTTTCACTGAGAATTGTTTCAATGTCTTCAACAAATCCCATGCTGAGCATTTCGTCCGCTTCATCCAATACAACCATTCTCATCGTGTTGGGACGGATTGTTTTTCTTCTCATATGGTCCATGAAACGACCTGGAGTTCCTACGATAATCTGCGGGGATCTTTTCAACGCTTTAATCTGGCGTGAAATATCCTGTCCGCCGTAAATCGCAAGGGACCAGATGCCTGCGTACTTGCCCAGGCGGTTGATCTCTTCAGATACCTGAATAGCTAATTCTCTTGTAGGAGCAAGAATTAAGCCCTGTGGTGCTTTTTCTTCTTTATTCATGTTTTCAATAAGCGGAATACCAAATGCTGCTGTTTTACCTGTTCCTGTTTGTGCCTGGCCGATGATATCCTTGCCTGCTTTCAGCTTAGGAATAACCTCTGATTGGATAGGTGTTGCTTCTTCAAATCCCATAGCCTCAACGGCTTTTAAGATTTCCGGGTTGATATTTAGTTCTTTAAACAAAGTCAATAAAATAATCTCCTTTATATTTCATATTTCTTATTATTTCCGCAACAAAATAGTGTGGCAGATACTTTTACTTTGAAAGTTCGCTTAACTAGTTCATTCCATAACCTTAATATTATACCATATTTATTGATCTTAAAACATCATTTTCATTAATATTTTTTTACAATCATTAAAATACAGTAACATTATCTTTATATATGGCAGATTGATTTACTCCATTATTAGGTATAAAATAAGGGCAGTTCCTAAAACTATTTTTTAAGGGGGCCCTGGAATGAATAAGCCTTATGCTTACATCTTTGATGAAAAAATTCAGCAGGTAACCGCCGGAACATCAGCCGATATTGAAATAATTGCCAATAACCGCCGGAATATCCATTACTTCGCTTCACAGCACGAGATGGCTGAAGCCGTGAAACATTACTACCATAAAGAATGTATCATTACGCTGGCTACCCACTTGAACACTTTTGAAAAAGAATTGTTTGATACTGTTTAAAAGCCGTTCCTTCGGGGGCGGTTTTTTATGCTTCCACTAATTCCCCGCCTCGGATCGCAGCTTTTACCGCGTGAACATCCGCCTCTTTTGCAATGCGCTTAAAGATGGATTCTTCCCGGGGAGTACATAGGGTAATCACAAGACCTTCTCTTCCCATCCGTCCTGTTCTTCCGGCACGGTGGGTATACTGTTCTTTTGTAAAGGGAAGATCAAGTGAAATAACGCAGGGCAGTTCCTCAATATCCAGCCCCCGTGCTGCAACGTCTGATGCAAGAAGCAGCCTGATCTCTTCATTTCTGAACGCTTTTAATGACTTTTCCCGTTCTTCCTTGGAGCTCTGCGCATGAAGCGTCCTCGAAGACCAGTTTCTGTAGTTCATTTTCCCGGAAGCTTCTTCCAGTTTATCCGCGTTGTTAACGAAAACGATTGCCTGCTTTCCAACGGCGTTTACAATTTTTCTCATCTGATCGATTTTATCCCGCTCATCAGACACAATGTACAAGTGGGTAATTCTATCTTTTTCTTCCTGCGTAAATTCAACACTGAATAATTGATAAGGCTCCATTGTCCGTTCGGCGAATGCCCGGACTTCTTTTGTTACGGTAGCCGATGTGTAAACCAGCTGGGTTTCCCGCTTCACATCTTTAAGCAGTGACTGCATATATTTCGTATTTTCTTTTTGCAGCAGTTGATCCGTTTCATCCGCAATAAACGTCTGCAGCGCGTGCAGCTTCAATTTCTTTCTGCTTTTCAGCTCATCCAGCCTTCCGGGTGTGCCTACGACCACATGAACGGTTTTCTTGAGCTTGTCGAGCTGACGCTGGATATTGGCTCCGCCGATAAATGCTGCGGATTTAATTCCGGATCCCTGCGTCCATATTTTCACCTGCTCTGCTACCTGCATCGCCAGTTCTCTCGTTGGTACGACAATCAGAACCTGCGTTTGTTTAACAGATTCATCTATTTTATGAAGAGACGGCAGCAGATACGCTACTGTCTTTCCTGTACCGGTCGGGGAATGAAACAATGCGTTTTCGCCGTTTAACAATGGCGGAATTACTTTTTCCTGGATAGGGGTCCATTCTGTATAACTGCTTTTCTCCCAGTTATCTTGTATATAAGAAGGGAACGCATCCAATGCCGGACTTTCGTTGTTCATGTAATATCTCCTTTTACGCTTATCTATTCAGTAATATCTAGTTTAGCATAAAATAATATAGATTTAGAGATAAAAAAAAGAACGGCCGCTGATGCAGCCGTTCTTTTTACTCTATTATTCCGCTTTTGTAGTAATTGTTACGTCAATATTTCCTCTTGTTGCTTTGGAATATGGGCAGAACTGATGAGCTTTTTCCGTTAATTCTTCCGCTTCCTGCTGGGAAACACCGGAGATATTAACCGTCAGCTCTACGCTGATTTTAAAGCCATTGTCTGCTTCGTCTTTATTTAAACTAACAGCTGCTGTTGTTTCTGAAGTAATATTCTTTTTTTCATTTTTGGCCATCAGGTTCAATGCCCCGTCGTAGCATGCGGAATAACCTGCTGCAAAAAGCTGCTCAGGATTTGAGCCTTTTTCCGAACCGGATCCCGGCTGTACCAAATTCACATCTATAAGTCCATCGTCCGATTTAACGTGGCCTTCACGACCGCCTTGTGCTGTTGCATAAGAAGTAAATATTGTTTCCATTATAAATTCCTCCTTAGTTAGTAGCAGCATTTCTACTGCTGTGAAATTCTAGCCATTACTTAATTTACCCCGCCTGTTGAATCATCAAACATCCATAAGCTAATTTAGTTGCTTTAGTTATTAATCATTATCTAGAATATACTTTGTAACTTAAATAGAGGAGGACATGATATGACTGCATCACATAACTATTCATTTTTACAAACATTCACTCTCCCCGGCGAACTGGAACTTAAAAACCGGGTCTTCCTGGCTCCGATGACCAATTTTGCATCTATGCCAAACGGCGAGGTCAGTGATGAAGAAATAGCTTATTACGAAAGACGATCCGGCGGTGCTTCTGTTGTTGTAACAGCCTGCGCAAATGTCACAGAAGACGGCAAAGGCTTTAAAGATGAAATAGGCGTCCACCACGACGATTTAATTCCAGGACTTACAAGACTTGCTGATGCCATCAAAGCAAAGGGTTCCAAAGCGGTTCTGCAGATTTTTCACGGAGGAAGAATGTGCCCGCCCGAGCTTGTCCCTGACAATATGCCGGTGAGCGCAAGCGCGGTAGCACCTGTCCGTGAAAACGCAGTGACGCCGAGAGCGTTGGAAAAAGACGAAATCATTCATATTATTCACAGCTTTGGCGAAGCAACAAGAAGAGCCGCTGAGGCCGGATTTGACGGGGTAGAAATCCACGGAGCCAACACGTATTTGATTCAGCAGTTCTTTTCCCCACATTCTAATAGAAGAGAAGACGAATGGGGAGGCAGTTTTGAAAACCGTACCAGATTTCCTCTGGCTGTCACTGAGGCGGTACTGGAAGCAGCTAAAACCCATGCAGATGATTCATTTATTGTCGGCTACCGCCTTTCTCCTGAAGAAGCAGAGAATCCAGGTATCACAATGGAAGATACGTTGACTCTTTCTGAAATACTGGCTTCACAGACGCTCGATTACATTCATGTTTCTGTGCAGAATTTCTGGTCGGGTTCTATGAGAAATGAACACGATACTGCTTCCCGGGTGTCGCTCATTCAGGAAAAGATCGGCTCGCGTATTCCTGTTATTGGAGTAGGTTCTCTTCACACACCAGAAGAGGCGGAAAAAGCAATGGCTTCCGGCGTTCCGCTTATTGCTCTTGGCCGGGAATTCATTATGGAGCCGGACTGGATTGAAAAAGCAGCGGACGGACAAGAGGATGCGATTCAAACAACGCTTTCCGTTAACGACCAAAGAAAACTTGTCATTCCTGATGCCCTCTGGCAGGCTATTATCAATACGCCGGGATGGTTTCCGGTAACAGATAAATAACACCTTAGACTCCTTTACCGGCTCTGCTGCCGGAAAGGAGTTTTTTTCTATGCATTCATAAAAAAATGATACTATTATGAACAGAAAAAAAGCTACTACATAATAAAGGAGCCCTTCACAACATGGGTAGTCATTTCCCTATTGATCTGCCCGCAGCTTCCATCCTTCTTGAAGCGATAGACCACACCCGGGCAGGTGTTATTGTTTCCGATCCGGCACTTAAAGACAACCCGATCATTTATACAAACCAGGGGTTTATGCAGATGACCGGATACAGCTATGAAGATATTCTTGGAAAAAACTGCCGTTCGTTCAAAAGAAGTTCATGCCAGCCTTAATTCTTTTACAGCATTTAAAACGGTAAAAGACGCTGTAAACTATAAACAAAAAAATAATTAAATTTTTTTCGCTTTTTCATCATTTTCCTAAAAACCGGCGAAACTACTATTCTGAAAGCATTTACAACTTTTATATTTCTTTATTTATTCGTATAAAAAGCTGATCATGCAGAAAATATGATTAATTTATCCATCAGGTGGTTGCAAAATCTAAAAATCGATGGTATTCTAAAGTAGCTATTTTGTCCGGTACAACTATTAACAAATAGGGTATCGGTTTGCAAGATAAGTAATACTATTAGTGCGCAACAGATTATTACGCACGCAGGAGGAACATCACATGGAACAAGGTACAGTTAAATGGTTTAACGCAGAAAAAGGTTTTGGCTTCATCGAGCGCGAAGGTGCAGACGACGTATTCGTACACTTCTCCGCAATTCAGGAAGAAGGCTTCAAAACACTTGAAGAAGGCCAGCAAGTTAACTTCGAGATCGTTGAAGGCGACCGTGGACCACAAGCAGCTAACGTAACTAAAGCATAATTAGCCGACACCAATGAAAAACCATAATGAAAAGAGCTTCCCTTCGGGGGAGCTCTTTTTTGCATTCTTTGCCTCCTTCCCTTTTGTTTCCGCCCGGCTCATATTGGGAATAAGCAAGGTATACAAAGGAGGCAGTACATATGAATGGGAAACGGGTATTAATTACCGGTGGAAACACCGGTATGGGTCTTGCTTCTGCCAAGGCGCTTGCTAAAAAAGGGGCTCACGTTATTATTACATCAAGAAATAATGAACGGGGTATAAATGCTATTCGCGAAATTAACAACTACAGCGGCTGCTCTTCTGCGGAAATGATGATCTGTGACCTGGCTTCTTTGGAAAGCATCCGTTCTTTTTGTCAGGCTTTCACCTCCCGGTGGCACTCGCTCGATGTTTTAATCAATAACGCCGGCGTGATCGAGACAAAAAGAAAAGAAACGGCCGATGGTTTTGAAAAAACGATCGGCGTTAACCACTTAGGTCCTTTTTTATTAACGAATCTGCTTCTTGACGTAGTAAAAGCCGCGCCGCAGGGGCGGATCATTATGGTCTCTTCCGGTGCCCATAAATGGGGCCGCATGGATTTTGAAGACCCTCATTTCACAAAAGAATACAGCATCTGGAAAGCATACGGCCAATCGAAACTCGCAAATATTTTATTCGCCCTTTCTCTCGATCAGCGTCTTTCCAATACACCGGTCACCATCAACAGCCTTCACCCCGGCGCCGTCAGCACCAGTCTTGGCGTAAACCGGGAAACTGGATTTGGCAGAGGCATTCATGCTCTTCTCCGCCCTTTCTTTCAGACGTCGGAAGAAGGAGCTGCAACTGCCGTTCACCTCGCTTCTTCTCCTGAAGCAGCTTCGGTTTCTGGCAAATATTTTGAAAACATGCAGCCGATCGTTCCTTCCAACACGGCTCTCGATCGTGATCTTGCGGAAGATTTGTGGAAATGGAGCGAAAAAGAAATCATTAGTGCCAACTAAGGAGGTTTTTTTATGTATAAGAAACCATTATTTTTTCTGGGCAGCGTCTCCCTGCTGCTCACAGCCTGCGGCAACGAGGAAACCGATAACAGTTCAGAAAATAGTGCCGACAGCTCGGCCTCAGCAATTACGATCGCTGAAAACCTTGATGTCCCCTGGGCAATCCAGCCGCATGCGGACGGATTTTTCGTCAGCGAACGACCGGGAACCATTGCATGGATTGATGAAAACGGCAGCGTCACAAGAACCGAACCGGACTTATCGGATGACGTCGCTGCAGAAGGCGAAGGCGGGCTTCTCGGCTTTGTACTTGACCCTGAGTTTGACGATACTAACCAGACGGCCTATGCCTACTATACGTATGAATCCGATAATGGCCTGGCCAACCGTATCGTCTCTCTGGAACGCTCAGGCGATGAGTGGACCGAGAACGAAGTGCTCCTCGACGGAATACCCGGAGCTTCCATTCATAATGGCGGTCGGCTGGAAATTGGTCCGGATGGCATGCTTTACGCCACCACCGGTGACGCAGACGTTGAAGACAGCTCTCAGGATCCCGACAATCTGGCAGGGAGCATTCTGCGAATGGATACGGATGGGATGATTCCTGAAGATAACCCTATGGAGAGTTCGTACGTATACTCCTACGGGCACCGTAACCCGCAGGGGCTGGCCTGGAACGAGGAAGGCATCATGTACAGCTCGGAGCACGGTTCTTCTGCCGAAGATGAAATCAACCAGATTCAGGCAGGAGAAAACTACGGCTGGCCGGAAATCACCGGTGACGAACAGGACGATACGATGCAGAGTCCTCTCTTTCACTCCGGCAGCGATACATGGGCACCTTCCGGTATGGATGCGGACGACAACGGGGATTTATTTGTAACCGGCCTCCGCGGCACACAGCTGATGCGATTTAATATAGAATCAGAAGAAATGACTGTCATTTACAGCGGAGAAGGCAGGCTTCGTGATGTGTGGGCAGAAGAAGACCGCCTGTATATCGTAACGAATAACGGTGATGGACGGGGCAACCCATCCGATAACGATGATCGCCTTATTGAACTGACGGACTATTAAATAAAAGGAGCTGTTGGAAATATGAAGAACATAGCGGATTTACTAAAAGCCTCTTCTTATACTACTGTAATGACAGGAGCCGGTATGTCCACAGAAAGCGGGCTCCCGGATTTCCGGTCCCAGCAGGGACTCTGGCAGAAGTATGACCCCGTGAAAATGGCCAGCACTGAGGCTATGCACAACAACCGCTCTTCGTTTGTTTCCTTTTATCAGAAACGAATCGAAGCTCTGCAGAGCGTATCTCCAAATGACGGGCATATTCTCCTGTCGGAATGGGAGCGTACCGGCTTTGTCCAGCAGATTATCACGCAAAACGTAGACAACCTCCATCAAAAAGCAGGAAGCCGTTCTGTATCTGAACTCCATGGGTCTCTGGCATCGCTCCGCTGTAATGACTGCGGAACCCGTGAAGATACGTCTCTTTATGTAAAGGCAGAAACAGCCTGCCCTTCCTGCGGCGGACTGCTCCGCCCTGATATTGTTCTATTTGGGGAAATGCTTCCTTCCAAGGCATTGGAACAAGCAGAGAAAGCCGCTCTGCAATCAGATCTTTTTATCGTACTGGGAACAAGCCTCACCGTAGCGCCGGCTTCTTATTTTCCTGAAGATGCAAAACAAAACGGTGCCTCCCTGGTTATAATCAATGAAAGCGAAACAGAACTGGACCATTTGGCGGACCATCTGTTTACCGGTCATACAATTTCAGAAACGATCCGTTCAATCCATTCCTACCTTTAAATAGCCCAGTACTTATCTGCCGTAAAAGTGATGGTTACCCACTTTCCCATGTCCACCTGCTTTATGCCCGCCTCGAAATCCCTGCGGAGAATATCCATTTCCTTTACGTTCTGAATGTCGGACGTATCGTCAATAATATAATCAATATCAATATACAACGTCTGCCCTACTTTGGTTGTTCTTACAATCATATCCTGCATGTTGTACTTCACTAATAACTCTTCTGCTTTCGCATGAATAAGAGCTGCTATGTCCGGTGCCGGGACCATTCGAATTAATTCTCTTCCATTACTGCGAAGAAGCCGGTACGGCATTTTTAAAAAATACAAGCCGATCACAAGTACCATCAATGGATCCACGTAAGGTATCACAGTTTGAAAACCGGCGGCCTGCAGGATAAAAGCCAGCAGAAATCCTGCCAGCACTCCCGCACTCAGCAGGGTATCCATCAGCCACTGGGCTGATTCTGCCTGGAGAAAAGAGGAACTCTCCCCTGCCTCCCTGCCCCGGATCACACCATATACCCCGCCGCATAGAATCGTACTTATTACGGCATACACAAGAGCGCTGCCGAGCGCAATTTCTCTTCCACCGTTCCATAACGCGTAAATAGAAGAAGCGATAGCACCTATACATAAGAGGGTAATTACTAAAGCTTTAAATGAAACAATGAGCGGCTCGATCGATTCTTTTCCGTATTGAAACTGCTTAAGGTTTTCTTTTTTCATAAAATAATAGGCGCTGATCGACATAAAGGAAAGTCCGAGGCTGATGAGGGAATACAGTCCGTCAAACAGTATCATCTGGGAGGCAGCAGAGATGCCCCAAATGATACCCATAACAGAAAATAATAAAGCCCCCGTCACAGATAAACGAAGCAGCGTTGATTCTTGTAATTTCACGATTAACTCTTCTCCTTTAATGAATGAATGTCAGTCATTTTGACTGCCAGGAATTTATTTCAACCCCTGGGTAATAAATAATTTAAGCTCTTCCCGATATTCCGTACTGCCATCATAGTGTTCATCAAATAAATACACCTGTTCCGCTGACTCTTCCATGACGCCGATCAGCATCTTGGAAGTAATCCTTACCCGGATACCCGGACGAATTTCTTTTTTCCGGATGGCACCTTCAAGAAGCTCGTCCATCCAGCGGTAATAAGGTTCATAAATTTTTTCCCATTCCTGCAGGGCCCCTGATAAAGAAAGACCCGAGTAGCATAAGGCGAGTACATCTTTATATTCCGCAGTAATTTCAAATGTAGCATCTACAATAGCTGCTATTTTCTCTTCAAACGTCTGACCTGCAGTAATTTTTTCTTCCATAATTGTTAAAATATCATCAAGCAGCTTTTCTGCTATCGCAGGAATTAATGCATATTTTGAAGGGAAATATAAATAAAAGGTCCCCTGGGCTATTCCGGCCTGCTTAACAATATCGGCTACTTTTGTTTTTTCGAGTCCCTGCTCGGAGAATACGTTGATGGCACTTTGCAGGATCCGTTCTCTTTTTGTGGTGTCTATAATGTATCCCTCCTGAAAAATGAATGACTATCAGTCATTTCTAATTGTAACATGTTATCTTTTGTTCTTCCAGTCCGTTTATGCTACGATTAATGAAAATGGTTCTCAGTTAAGAAAGGATGACTTTCCCATGATTCAAACGCAGCGTAAAGACCTTGCCGGTATTATTACAGAAAGACGATCCATCAACTCTTTTTCGGATGAGCCAGTATCCGAAGAAATGATTATCGACCTGCTGGAAACAGCAAAGTGGGCACCGGACCACGGCGTACGGGAACCGTGGCGCTTTATTCTCTGTCTCGAAAATGGAAAGGAAAATCTGCTGGAGGCAATGCTTGCTTACAACAGCCAGTGCAAAAAGCAAAAAAATCCTGATAAAATACGCGCAAAAATAATGGGACCTTCCGCTCATCTGCTTGTCATCAATGCTGCCGAAAAAAACCGCAAAAAATGGGAGGAAAATTTCGGCGCTTCCAGTGCACTTATCCAAAACTTTCAGCTTTGTGCCTGGGAACAGGGAATCGGCATGATCTGGAAAACCGGCGGCTATGTTGACAGTGATGTATTCAAGGAAGCGATGCACATTGATACTGAAGAAACGATTGTCGGGCTTATGCAGATAGGTTATCCGGATCATATACCTGCTGCTAAGCCAAGAACTTCCGTGCTGAATAAAATAACGACATTAAAATAAAAAAACTCCCGGCCACGGCCGGGAGTTTTGCTGTTACGAGGACATAAAGTCGCCGCCGTTAATATGAATACACTGGCCGGTCATGTAGGAAGATTCATCAGACGCAAGCAGTACGTACGCTCCTACGTGCTCAGAAGGCTGTCCGGGACGTCCCATCGGGGTGTCTGTTCCAAACTTTTCCACCGACTCTCCGTCAAATGTAGAAGGAATTAACGGCGTCCAGATCGGGCCCGGGGCTACCATGTTAACTCGTATCCCTTTATCGACCAGGCTTCCTGCCATACTTCTTGTAAAACCAACAATCGCTCCTTTTGTTGCGGTGTAATCAATCAGAACAGGATTTCCTCTGTATGGATTAATGGATGTCGTGTTGATAATCGAGCTTCCATTTTTTAAATGCGGAACAGCAAATTTAGTTACATGGAAAACAGAATAGAAGTTTGTCCGGAATACTTTGTCGAGCTGTTCAAACGAAATATCCTGAATGTCGTTCTGCGGATATTGAATAGCTGCATTATTTACTACGATGTCCAGCTTCCCCAGTTCACTGACTGTTTTCTCCACAATATCTTTGCAGACACTCTCTTCCGATACATCTCCTGGAAGCAGTACTGCTTTTACACCCTCCTGCTCTACCAGGCGTTTTGTTTCTTCCGCATCATCGTGCTCATTGTAATAGCTGATTGCTATATGCGCACCCTCTTTGGCATAAGCCATTGCCACAGCACGACCAATGCCGCTGTCTCCTCCTGTAATAAGAGCAACTCTGTCTTTAAGCTTTTCTGCTCCTTTATACTGATCCGGCTGGACCGGATGGGGATCCATTTTCGATTCTACACCCGGCTGTTCCGGCTGTGTCTGATTCGGCTGTCCTTCTGTCTGTCTTTTCGAGATGTCCATATATATCCTCCTGCTTGATTTTATTTAAATGACTTGCTGGCAATACTCCTCCTCTTCCCCCTCCTCTTCTTTTAAAACACAAACCAGCCAATTTCTTCATTATTTATCCAAAAAATGGATCAAAATACACATGTATATTTATTTCGGAAACTGAAACATTATTCTTGACTTTGTCTATTGGGTTCGATAAGATAAATCATGGCAAAAAACTTGAACGTTTTATAGAAACCAATCAGTTTTAAGGAGAAGAATGAATTTATGATCGAAGAGAAAAAGCAGTTCATACTCACTAAAAGCATGCATTTATTTTCAGAAAGAGGCTTTTATAAAACATCGGTTCAGGATATAGCTGAAGCGTGCCGTATGTCCAAAGCCTCTATTTATAAGTATTTTGAAAACAAAGAGGATATTCTCTTAAATATTGCTACACACAACCGTGATCAAATGATTGCCAGGTCGGAAGCAATCCAGATGGATACTTCGCTTACACCCAGAGAAGCGTTTAAAGCAAAAGTAATGGAGGAAATCCGCGGGTTTATCGGCAAGCGGGAATTCATTTATATGCTCCAGCAGGCAAAACCCCAGCAGTCACGCAGAGTTAATGAGCTGATGAATCAAAGCTACGGCATTCTGCTGAACTGGCACAAAAACATGCTTCTGGAAGGATTCGGAAGTGATGTTCAGGCGAATATCTGGGATCTGACTATTTTATTTAAAGGCTTTACCCGGGAGATCACGCTTCTTTTAGATAAGAAAAAAGAAGAGCATGTCGACTACGAAGCAATAGCAGAGTTCGTTGCCTCCAGCATTGAAGCAGTCATTGCTTCCCGGAAATCGAAAGAGCCGTTGTTTACTTCTGCGTATATGGCTCCCTTTATAGAAGAAGCAGAAAAAGAACAGCACCAGCCTTTTGAAAAAAGATGGAACAACAGCCTGCTTGAACTTCAGGCTGCCATTAAAACAAAACTGCCGGAGGAAAAGCACGAATACTTTCAGCAGGCTGTCCGGCAGCTGAAAGAAGAAATGGTTCGAACGAATGTAAATACGATTATTGTGGATGCGCTTTTCACTCACTTACGTCAGCAGAGCGAAATTGAAAAAGAGACCATCCATGCTGAGCGTATTTACCGCTCAGAGCACTAGGAGGAAAGGGAAATGACAGATACTACAACCGGAAAAGAAATTAACACAAGAATTATTGTATCTATTTTAATTACAGGCGCTTTCATCGCGGTGCTGAACCAGACACTTCTGGCCACCGCCATTCCAACCATTATGGGAGATTTAAATATTAATGCATCCCAGGCCCAGTGGCTTACTACTGTATTCCTGCTTGTTAACGGTATTATGATCCCCATTACAGCTTTTTTAATTGAAACGTTCACGACCCGGCGCCTTTTTATGGCTGCTATGGGGCTGTTTGCTATTGGTACCCTTATTGCCGCTGTGTCGCCTGCATTCAGCATCCTCATCGTCGGACGTATCGTGCAGGCCATGGGGGCAGGAATTATGATGCCGCTTATGCAGACCGTGTTTCTGCTTATTTTCCCTATAGACAAACGCGGAGCCGCTATGGGGCTTGTCGGTATGGTTATATCATTTGCACCCGCCATCGGCCCTACTTTATCAGGCTTAATTGTTGATAACTATTCATGGCGCCTGCTTTTTTATATTATTTTTCCTATTGCCATGATCAATTTAATTGTGGCCTATTTTAAGATGACAGACGTTACGACATTAAAGCACCCGAAAATGGACAGCCTTTCCATTATTTTATCCACCTTCGGCTTCGGAGGCCTGCTTTACGGATTTAGTACAGCGGGTTCAAGCGGCTGGGGGGCACCGGTTGTCACCATCACCTTAGCCATAGGGGTTGTCTCCCTCGTAGCCTTTATTACGCGGCAGCTTAAACTGCCTACCCCTATTCTTGAATTCAGGGTATTTAAAAACCCAATATTCACTTTAACTACCGTTATTACGATGATTGTTTTTACAGCTATGATCGGGGCGGCTACTATACTTCCTTTGTACATTCAGGACGCCAGAGGGTTCACCGCCCTGCAATCCGGGCTTATTCTCATGCCGGGCGCTATAGTGATGGGAATCTGTTCTCCTATTACCGGCCGTATTTTTGACAAGGTCGGGGCAAGATGGCTGGGCCTTATCGGCATGGCATCACTTGTCGGAGGTACGATTCCATTTATCTATTTTGACAACATGACTTCGTTAACCGCTATAGCTACGCTGCATGCATTCCGCATGCTTGGCATGGCCATGGTCATGATGCCGATGACTACCGCAGGCCTTAATCAGCTGTCGGAGGATTTAATTCCCCACGGCACCGCCATGACGAATACGATGCGTCAGGTGGCAGGCTCCATCGGCACGGCTGTCCTGATTACTATTATGAGCAGTGTTGCGGCAGGCTCTGCTTCTGCTCCATCGACTGCACTGATCGAAGGCGTCAATACGGCCTTTCTCGTTACCGCCGTGATTTCTCTATTGGGACTTGTCTTATCCTTTTTTATTAAAGGAAATAAGAAACCAAGCGAGGCCTTCCAGCCGGCGTCCGAAAAAGGAAACTCCCCTTCATAGAATAAAAAAGCCAGACACTCCTCATGGAGTGTCTGGCTTTTTTCTGCTTTTTGAGACATATGGACTACTTGAATCCCAAAACCTCCACGGATAGTCTACTGCTTCTCCGCTGTTGTCAATGCCAACCCGCGGTCCCGCTTCAATATTTCCCGGTATTCTGCCTTCCAGCAGATAGACAGAGGTGTCATCACAGCAGTGCCTGCCATAATCCTCCATCGAGATTCCTAGCGCTTTGGTTAGTTTTCCGGGACCATTGGTCCATTCCAATTCCCTGCGACCGCTTCTGCGGCTTTCCATCAGGTCCTGTCCGGATAAGGGCTCGACCGCTCTAATCAAAACGGCCTCCGGGCTGTTTTCCGGCGCGGATACAATGTTAAACAAACAATGGGTATGCATCGTGTACGTGTATACATGCCCCGGGGAAGCAAACATAATTTCTGTTCGTTTTGTACGTCTGGCTTTGTAACTGTGGGCAGCCCGGTCTTCCGGGCCTATATAGGCTTCCGTTTCCACAATTCTGCCTGTCGTTCTGCCCTCCGGTGTTTCTTTTACAAGCGTCTGTCCAAGCAAAGCTCTGGATAATTCCAGGGTCGGCAGATGGAAAAATTCTTTATCAAGGCGTTTCAATAGATTTCCTCCTCTATATTAGGGATAAAATAACCGAAAATAGTTACTTCGACTCATGATTAGAACAATATAAAGAACTATAATGTTCTATATAACGTATATCTATTTATTCATTTATTTATTTATGCATTCATTTTCTTATAGGGAGGGTAAACCGTACATGATTGGTGAAAACATACGAAGGTACCGAAAACAAAAAAGAATGACATTATCTGATTTAGCCTCGTCAACCGGTATCTCCAAATCGTATTTGAGTTACATTGAAAGAGGAATTAAACACAATCCCTCTATTGATGTGCTTGAAAAGATTACAGAAGCACTTGAAATTAATATTTCCAGCATAATTACAGATTCCCCTGCTCCCGCTTCGAAAGACGGGGTAATTGACGAAGAATGGCAGGCCTTGATCCATGAAGCGATACAAGCGGGTATCAGCAAAAAGCAGTTTCGTGATTTTCAAAAGTTTATCCGCTATGAGAAATGGACGTCATTCGAAAAAGATAAGAATGCCAACTAGTTTCTCCAGGACATACAAAGAGCATGTTAAAACAATAACCTTGTTTTAACATGCTCTTTACGTGTAGTAAACGGTTAAAAGATAGCAACACTCTTTTCTATCATTACATACTACTTTTTTGTCTGGTATTTATTAATGCTTTACTGCTTGAAAAAATTCCAGGATCTCTTTTTTTGTCATACCTGCTGTTTTAGCTTCGCGTATTAATACCATCCAGTCGTAATCCAGTTCTTTTGTTTCCAATATTTCCAACCTCCCAAGCCTTTATAGGATCTCTCCCCAGGCAGTTCAGCCATCTTAGCATATAGCGCCTTAGACCTGTAACTTTGCGTAATCACTTTTCAATGAACTTGCCTTTATCTGAAGGTTGATTTTAATATCTTATCACCAACAAGCTGTCAGGTAAAACGATCTGTTTCGAAAACCTCTATTTTCTTATTACATTTTGATCTATACCCCATTTCAAAGTGAGGAAAACGCAAAAACGTTCTCCCGAAGAAGAACGTTCAGCTGCCGAAGGTACTTTTACCGTCAACCTGATGCGTTATTTTGTTATTTCTATAAATACAACCTTTAAATAATCGCCCTCTTTGTAAGAAGCTGTATAAGGATGATCATCGGGAAGACGGACGCGCTCTGTGACGTTTTGTTTTACTTCTGCTTTCGTACACGCTTTATCAATTTGCTTTTGGAAAGCTTTCATTCCAAAACCTCCAAAATTCGTTGAAGCGATGATCGTACCCCCATCTTTAATGATAGATATCGCATCAACGAGAAGGGAAGTATAATCCTTAGCTGCAGAAAACGTGCGTTTCTTCGTTCTTGCAAAGCTTGGGGGATCGAGCACAATGACGTCATACGTAATATTTTTCTTTTTAGCATAATCAAAGTAGGCAAATACATCCATCACCCGTATTTCCTGATCCTCACTTATAATTTCATTCAGCTCAAAATTCTCACGAACGCGTGTCTTGCTTCTGTTTGCTACATCAACATCCACTGTTTTGGCAGCACCCCCGGAATGAGCGGCAACAGAAAAAGCACCGGTGTAGGAAAAAGTGTTCAGAACCGTCTTTCCGGCTGAATATTCATCGCGCAGCCGCTTTCTTGCGTCACGCTGGTCGAGAAAGATGCCGACCATTGCTCCATCATTTAAGTACACGGCAAAGGTCATCCCATTTTCTTTAATATGAAGCGGAGCAGGAGCTTCTTTTCCTTTTACAAAATCGTCGCCTTCTATATACTGGCCCTGCTGCTGAAAACGCCTTTTTTCGTACAAGCCTTCATAAGCAGTCACGGCTTCAAGCGCGCGGATAATAAGAGAACGAAATGCATAGATGCCTGCACTGTACCACTGCAGCAGATAATAGCCGTTAAAATAATCAATTGTTAATCCGCCGATGCCGTCTCCCTCACCGTTAAACACTCGAAAAGCAGTCGTGGATTCATCTTCAAAAAAAGCTTTTCTTCTCTGCAGAGCCGCACTCAGTTTTCCAGTAAAGAACTGCTGGTCAATGGCTTCTTCTTTTTTCTGCGTAAGAATCCAGCCGATACCTTTATTCTGCAGGCCGTAGTATGCTTTTGCGATAAACTGGCCCTGCGGGGTCATTAAATCAAAAACGGTTCCTTCTTCCGAAAGTTTTTCCCGTTTATTTACCATGTCTTCATGGATTAAAGGGTACCCTTTCTGAAACGTTTCAACGGCTTGCTTTGAAGCAGAAATCTTCATTATTTCAGTCATATATCTCATCCTTCATTTTTTAATATCATTCGGTCCATCCATTTAATAAGAAACGGGAGCAGTAAAAACAAGACAATCACACGAATAATGTGAAGCGTTGATACGAGCGTCGGCTCCAGCTGCAGGGCAAATGCGGTGGAAGACATTTCTGCTGCGCCGGCAGGCACCGTGCTGAGCAGACTTGTTATGTATGGGAGCGGGGTCATTAACGTGAATAGTCCCGCTAATGTAAGGCTGAGCAGTAAAAAACACTGCAGAATCCCCAGGCTTGGCAGCCCGATGCTTTTCACACGAAGCAGCGTCTCCCTGTCAAAGCGGATGCCTACCATGGCACCAATCAGCGCCTGTCCAATGCCTGCTGCATACCCAGGTGAAGCAAGACCCGGCACGATCCATTCCCCGACGGCAAATCCAATGGCCAGCGCATAAAGAAGAGCTCCACCGGGAATTTTAACATATTTATTTAATACAATAACAAGTGTGACAATAAAGAATAAAATCGGAAAACCGATGAATGGATTCCAGACGCCCGGGTCAGCCGTCACACCGCCGGAGGGAGCGGCTGGATAAAACAGCACAGCGGAAAGAGGAATAAGAAAGACAAAAAAAGTAATCCGCGCTGTATGAAAGGCTGCGACAATGCGGTCATCCGCCCCATATTCCCGGCTGACGCTGATTACTTCCGACGCTCCGCCCGGCACGCAGCAGAAAAAAGCTGTCTTTACGTCCAGGCTTGTCCATTTGTACATCAACATTCCAAATACAAGCCCCATCAGCAGTGTAATCGATAACGTGACAATCAGGGGCAGAATATAGGCTGGAATGACCGCGAAAAGCTCTGTGTCCATCAAAAAGCCAATGTTGGCTCCCACGAGCGCCAGAGCTGCCTGAAACGGCCAGCCTTCAAAGGTAAAACGCTTAATGAAAATCCCTGTAAAAATCCCGGCCAGCAGGGCTCCAAACAGCCAGCCGGCAGGCACACCAGCAGCAGAAAAAAGGCCGCCTGTGATGACGGCTGCTGTGATAAATAAGCCTTTCTGCCACATCATGACGGCCCCTCCACTACTCATTTTAATCAACTTTTGTTAGTATATCATGATTTTCCGTACTGCTCTCTTTGTTTCGAAGAAGAAGTAGCCGCCTCACGAAAGGAACGGGAAGAAAAATAAAATACGGCTCCGTTAATAACAGCCATTATAGCCATTCCCATAAAGATATTGCTGTAAATACCGGCATTTCCCGGAGAAAAATGAAGCGGATTATACGCCTGTGCTCCGGTATATTGATTCAGCAGGGCACCTATGACCGCTCCTCCGAATGCACCGGCCATGAAATTAAATAAATTGTACACGCCCATTCCTACACCTGTCTCCTCCTCCGGAAGAACAGAAGAAATTAAGTTAGCTGTGGCTGTCTGCAGAAACGGAAAAGCTACATAGCTTGCAACCAGGGCCATGCTTATGAGCCATGGAGAAGCACCAGCAGTAATAGACAGCGAGATGAAGCCAACCATCGTTAAGCCGAGGGCAAGAAACACCATCGGCCAGCTGCCAAACCGATCCGTCCATAAGCCGGCAATTCTTCCCATAAATGCCGCAGTTATCGCACCAGGAAACAATACGAGCCCAATCGCTGTTGTACTGAGATTGTTCACGTCATCCAAGAGAAGAGGCATCATAAACATCATGCTGAACATTGTCATAATCCCGAAAAAGCTTGTAATTAAGGTGGTCCGGTACGCATGGTTCAGAAATAAACCGGGCTTGATAAACGGATTGTCCACACGGAAAATCCACCATATGAAAATAGACAAAAAGATGATACTGATCCCGAGATACACCCAGCCGACCGTTGTAATAAATAAAATAAAGAATCCAACTCCCACTGCCATAAAAAAGGCACCCGGAAAGTCGACTTTGCCGGTTTTCGGCTCTTCCACCGGCAGCCATTTGTGAAAAAACGGAATCGTTATTACAACGAATATCGATACTAGAAATAAGTAATTCCAGGCGAATGCACCGGCAATCAACCCGCCGGCAATAGGGCCTATCCCGGATGCAAATGCCATTGTTGAAGATACTATGCCAAGCACCTTGCCCTGTTCCTCTTTAAAAAAACGGGAAGGCGCGATAAATACAAGCGCTGGAACCGTTGCAGCTCCGGCAGCCTGGATCATTCTGGCCGCCACTACCATCAGGAAGTGAGTGGAGAAAAATCCGATCACAGAGCCAACAGCAAACAAAATCAGTCCAACCGTCAGCAGCCGCTTAAATGGATACAAGTCAGCGAGCTTTCCATAGATAAGCGCACCTACTGCATAAATAATAATGTATCCTGTTACTACCCAGCTTACCTCCGAAGGAGATAACGAAAAGGCCTGGGCAATATCAGGAACCGCAATCATAAACATAGTAGAGTTCATAACAGAAAACATAAGAACTGCACATAGCAAAACAATAATTCTTCTTTTAACAGATCTGCTGAGTGGTTCAGCACTTTCTATATGTGAATCCGGCACAGACAGCGCCCTCCTTTAATGCTTCTTTATACCATTAGCAGTGTATCATATATTTCTCTTTTCGAAATAAATTCAGCCTCCGCATTCTTGATAATAACTATGAAATATATGATATACTGTAACGATGAAAAAAAGATCGGAGGATTTATGCTTACTTTTGAGGAAAAAATAAAAATTGCGGAAGAATTTGTAGAACTTGAGAAAAAAGAAGTATCCATGGGGCGCGTTAACTTCCATTACGAAGAAAGTGCATATGATAAGAAAAATGTTGTCTATCACCTTCATCCGAACGGCAACGGATTTGTCTATGCCGAACTGGTCCAGAACGTTAAAACAGATGAGCGCGGCATGGTAAATATTCGGGAATATCCGGCAGATGACTTTAGAAATTTAATTAAAGAAGCGATTTCTTCTCTTCAGGCTGATGCCTCTATAGAAGAAGAATTTGAAATTGAAGAATGGGAAAACGTAGAGGATCAGCTGCTCGTTCTCATGCCGGAAGAAGACGGCTGGAATGTCTACGCCGGGCTGCAGCTCGATGGCACATTCAATACGTACGGCGAAGCCATCGATTATTTGGAAAAAGAAGGATTCAAAAGAGTATTATAATAAAATAAGGAAGAAAAAGAAGAGCTGCCCCTAAACAAGGGGCAGCTTCTTTAACATATCGAGAATTCATTATATTTTGTATATCTATACACAATACCCGTTTCTTTTAAAAAGGGAATAGCACAGAAAAAAATTAGGCGGCGACTCGAACAGACCAGCCATCGGTGAAAATAAAAAGGTCGTTCTTTTCCTTTTCAGCTTTTGGCTTGTACAAGATTCAAAATTTCAATTGAACGGAGAGTAAATTCAATAAAATTTTAAGAAGATCTCTGCTTATTAAAAACCTCTCCCGGGGAAAAGGGAGAGGCTGAATTGTTATTTTTTATTTAATAAATGAAGGAGGGATTCATACGTCTGAGCCCCCATTATGCCCTGTTCGTTTGCAATAAAACATGGCACTCCTGTAATGCCGATCTGCTCGGCCGTCTGCCTGTCTTCCATAATTACCTGTTCAAATTCTCTATTCTCCACGGATTGGCGGAATGCTTCTTCGTCGAGTCCAACAGCTTCAGCAATTGCTGTCAGGGTGGCAAGATCGTTGATATCTCTATCTTCCTGAAACTGTGCTTTAAACACGGCGTCATGATAGGCATCTGCCTTTCCATGCAGTTCCGCAAACTTGGCTCCTTCATGAGCGTGATGGGAATGGCTGCTTTTGTCATTCCATTTCATATCCAGCCCGTACTGTTCGGACATCCGCTTCACGTTCGCTCTTGCCTGCTCCATGTAGCCTTCCGGCTTGGGCGGCAGTTCAACGCCTTCCGGCTTTAATTCAAATGACCGCCATTCTATTTCTACTTTCTCTTCCTCAACCAACTGGTTGAGCGGGGCACTCCCGATAAAGCAGAAGGGTCAAAGAAAATCGCTGAATACGATCATTTTCTGTTTTTCTTCCATGTCAGTCACACTCCTATGATTTAACCTTAATCACAATTTTACCGCGGGTGCGGCCTTCTTCACTTGCCGCATGGGCCTGCTGAACACCTTCTTCACTAAGAGGAAACGTGCTGTCGATAACTACTTTTAATTTGCCTTGGACACATAGATCCGCCAGCTTCTGCAGACGTTCTCCACTTTCTTCGAGCCATACAAAGCCGGCTTTCACTCCGTATTTATCCGCCTGTTCCTGTTCCGGCTGTCCGGCGATGGTTGGAAGCTTCCCGCCTTTTTTCAGTACGGTAAAGCTTTTTTCGAGCACCTCGCCGCCGATCGTGTCGAGTACAATATCTGCATCCGTCACTATTTTTTCAAAGTCTTCTGTCTGGTAGTCAATGATTTCATCGGCCCCAAGTTCTTTTAACATATCTGCTTTTTCCGCACTTGCAGTAGCGATAACATAGGCACCGAAGCTTTTTGCAATCTGCACGGCAAAATGACCGACTCCGCCGCCGGCTCCGTGAATGAGTACTTTATCTCCGGATTTCATTTCTGCAAATTCGACGAGACACTGCCAGGCCGTCTGTCCGGCAAGCGGAACAGCTGCGGCGTCATCAAAGCTCATATCTTTTGGCATATAAGAAACCCGGTTTTCCGTTGTTTTTACATACTCTGCGTACGTACCACGGTTGTTGTTGGCAGTACGTGTGAATACCCGGTCTCCTTTTTTAAACGAATGAACGTTTTTCCCAGTTTCTCTTACAACGCCTGCTGCATCCCATCCTAATATAATAGGGAATTCATAAGGCAGCATGTCTTTTAAATAGCCTTCTCTCAATTTCCAGTCAATCGGATTTACAGACGTTGAATATATTTCAATAACGACTTCATCATCTTCCGGCTCCGGCCGGTCTATTTGTTCTTCTGTAAGCTGTTCCTTACCGCCGTATTCATTTATTACAATTGCTTTCATCCTGGTTCCACATCCTTCTTTTTATACTCTTCTTCTATCCCCTTACTTTTAGTAATGCAAACCTGCATCCCTTCACTCATTCTTTGCTGCACTTCTTTGTAATCAGGCATGCCTGTCTGTGCTCCAATTTTTTCAACAGCTATGGAGGCTGCTGCATTCGCAAAAGCTGCAGCTTCTTTCATTGATTTTCCTTCAGCTGTTCCAACGGCAAGTGCCCCGTTGAAAGTATCCCCCGCTCCCGTTGTGTCCTGTACCCGGCTTTTATAACCCGGATGCGACTTTACTATCGTACCTTCTCTCCACCGCACCCCTTTATCTCCAAGGGTCGTAATAATTTTCTGCTGGATGGTATCCTCCGCTTCTGTAAACAGCTGGCTGTATTCTTTTTCATTAGGCGTTATATAATCGGCCAGTTTCCATAATAATTCCGGCATATCCAGGGCGGGAGCCGGATTAATCATAAGAGGCAGATTGAGCTCACTGCATCTCTGTGCCGTATGCATAATCGTTTCAGCAGGTATTTCAAATGACATTAAAATGATGTCGCTCTGCTTCAGTACGTGGAGATGTTCGTCTACATAATCAGGCGTTACATAGGCATTGGCGCCGGAGGCAATAATAATCCGGTTGTCATTATCTGTTAACAGAATAGAGGCGGTTCCGGTAGAAACTGCCGGAGCCGCTTTCACATACAGGCTGGTAATCCGGCTTTCTTTAAGATAGGCGCGTATCTCTCTGCCAATATAATCATCTCCTGTATGCCCGATAAAACTTACGTCCGCTCCCAGTCTCGCGGCTGCTATTGCCTGATTGGCGCCTTTCCCTCCCGGGGCCGTTTCGAACCGCTCTCCTATTATCGTCTCTCCCTGCTCTGGAATGCGGGAACAGGTAGTAATCAAATCCATATTAATGCTGCCAACTACTGTGACTCTCGGTGCATTGGTCATGGTCAATTCCTTCTTCCGGCTGAATTAGTTTTCAAACCCGGTTTCGTTCTCTTTTTTTATACGACTATTTACAAAAAGAGTCAACTGCCGGTATATAAAAAAGCGGCCGCTTCCGGCCGCCTTGCACTGTTTTTAGGAAGAGGCCGGCTCTACTGTTTTCCGGCTTTGTTTTTTGAATCCTTCTTCCCTGAATTCTTTTTTCTTCTGCTTGGAAAGCTGATTGTATTCTTCCAGGAATGCTTCATACTCCTTTAGCACTTCCTCGAGCGGACCGTAATCTCTTTTCTCGCCGAATTCCAGCCACAGGGCTTTTGTACAGAATTCTTTCATCTGGCTGATGGAATGGCTGACGAAAAACATCGTCTTGCCTTCTTCTTTAAACTCCCTCATCTTATCAAGGCTTTTCTTTGCAAAAGCCCGGTCCCCGACAGAAAGAGCTTCATCAATAATAAGAATATCAGGGTCAATGCTGACATTGATAGCAAAACCAAGTCTTGCCTTCATCCCGCTTGAATACGATTTCACCGGCTGATCGATAAATGCTTCGAGCTCGGCAAATTCAATAATGCTGCTTTCCATTTCTTTAATCTGCTTTTTGGAAAAACCGAGCATTAAACATTTCAGCTCGATATTCTCCCGGCCGGAGAGCTTCAGGTCAAGACCGGATGATACTGCAATGATAGCTGAATCCCCATTTTTGATAAGCTCCCCGTCTGAAGGAGGAACAATTCCTGCCAAGATGCTCGACAGCGTTGATTTACCTGAACCATTTACTCCGAGAAGACCGATAATGTCCCCTTTTTCCGCTTCAAACGATACATTGCGGAGAGCATAGAATTCTTCTCCGAAGTCTTTAGGCAGAAGCATATCCTTCAGCCGCTCCGACTGGGAATCATAAATCTTATATTTTTTTGTTAAATTATTAGCGATAACTGCTTTTTCCATAGAGACCCCTTCTTCCATTAAAGGAAATCAACAAAGTGACGGCGGAAACGAACATGCAGGGCGGCTCCGATAATAAAAAATACCGCAACGGTTCCCCAGAAATATAAAGTATACTCCCACTGGTCAATGAAATACCATCCGTCTCCAAAATAAGCAGCCCGGTATCCCTCTACAAGATAATACAGCGGATTAAGCTGCATAGCGGACTGAATTGCCGGCGGCAGGGAATCGGTTGTCCATAGAAACGGCGTTAAATATAGCATGACGCGGATAGAGGATTGAATAAACATCTGCACATCGCGCACTAATACAGTAAGCGTAGACGAAATTAATACAAACGATACAACGAGCGCAATGGTTCCAAATAGAAAGTAAGGAAACTGCAGGTAATACATGTTTACAGGGTACCCTGTAAACTGCATATAAATGCCTACGATTACCATTAACGCTAAATGGGGATAAAGCTTGGACACAATAATATACGTTGGAATAGCGCTCGTTGGAAAATTCATCCTGGCTACCATTTTAATCTTTGAAAATATGGATTTAGAGCCCTGGGTGATCGCCGGCTGAACAAAAAACCAGATGGTAATACCGGCCATCATCCAGTTTAAAAACGGAACGCCGTCCACGCCGGTGTTGCCGCGGATGCCGTACCCAAATACAAACCAGTAAATAGCGATAAAAATCAGCGGGTTTATAATCTCCCAGGCAATACCTAAATAGTTGTTTTTATTTTTGCTTTTGATTTCATAGACTGACAGCCTTCGTATTAAATACAGGCTCTGGTACAGTTCTTTGCAAATTAATACTGCAGATTTCATAATAGTTCCCTCTTTTGCCGATACATTAGGAAATCACTACAGGGTGCCGGCTGTTACTCTTTCAGCTTCCAGGTGCGTTCCAGTATAACAGGCATTATTTCTTCTATTTTAGAAATACCCGCTCTACTATCCGCTTGGAGGCATTTCCGTCTTCAAGAGCATTGTAGTTGTTTTCGAATATCTCGAATTCTTTTTTGTAACGCTCCATAATGGTATCGGCCTGCCTGATTTCTTTAATAATTTCGTCTGTGGTCCGCACCAGCGGGCCCGGGGCCTCTTTTTCAAAATCGAAATAGAACCCTCTCAGCTGGTCACGATAGCTTTCGATGTCATAAACAAAGAAAATCATCGGGCGCTTTAGCACGCCGTAATCGAACAGAACAGACGAATAATCCGTCATCAGAATGTCGCTGATAATATATAAATCACGAATATCTTCATAGTTGGACGCGTCATACGCAAATCCTTCGTGTTCGGTTACATCCACCTGGTCTGATACAAGATAGTGCAGCCGAAGAAGCACGACGTACTCATCTCCCAGCTCTCTTTGCATTTGATCCAGGTCCATTTTCAGGCTGAACTTATAGCGTCCGATAAAATGGTATTCATTATCCCTCCACGTTGGAGCATATAGGATTACTTTTTTATCTTCGGGAAGGCCAAGCTTTCGTTTGACCCTCTGGACGTCTTCTTCTTTATGGTGCACAAGATAGTCGTTTCTCGGATAGCCTGTTTCCAGCAGACTTTTGTCGTAGCTGAAAGCACGACGGAAAATATCCGTGGAATAGCGGTTAGGAGATATCAGATAGTCCCACCGGCTCGCTTCATTCACAAAATTCTTTTTGTACGTTTCTGTTGTAGTGCCGGGCATAAGTACTTCTTCCATATCCAGTGCCAGTTTTTTCAGCGGTGTACCGTGCCACGTCTGCAGGTACACCGTTTTTTCCGGTTTTGGTATCCATTTCGGAAGCCGGCTGTTGAATACCCAGTACTTCGCTCTCATCATAACCATAAACCACTTGAGGGTAAACCGGGGAAGCATATTTACATTATGCTCTTCGAACTTCCCCTTATACCGATGATCCACGCTCCAGTAATACGTACGCTTTGGATCCTGTTCCTTCAAGTACTCATACACAGCCCGGGGGTTACAGCTGTACTGCTTTCCGAAGAAACTCTCAAATACTACAATATCTTTCTTTCCGGGCAGGCGGCCGATTAACGAAAGCAGCGAACGCTGCAGGCTTTTGCTTTTCTTGAACTTTTTATAGCGCTTGGATGTATTTTTTTTAATCTTTTTTACTTTTTTTAGATAAGACTTTTTAATTTTGTTTGATGATTTCTTTATTTTCTTAACGGATAGGTTTTTCATATCACTAAATCCTCCACTGGCTCCATCTATTAGAAAGCAATGCCGGCTGTTTTTGAGAAAGCAGCGGCGGTGTATTTCTCATCAGGGTTCTATCTGGGGCATGCTGCCTTCGCCTGTTATGATAACAGGTCGTTCTCCGGCAGCTAAAAAGAGAGCCTTATATAATATAGCAGGAATCCTTTTGATTTTGAACTGCTTAAATTACTGTGGAATATGTGATCACCCGGCAGAGGAGGGTTTTCCTTTTTATATTTTTTTCGTAAAAAACGTAAAGAAAAACCTGACACACAGCCAGGTTTATTGGCACCGTCTTTCCATACAGGGATGGAGATTCTTGTGACTTTTAAGCAAAAAAAGAGAGAGCACTACGTTCCCCCTCTCTTTGTTCCATTATATTCAGCTTGCTTTTTTTAGTAGTTGTTCACGAGAAGAAGCTCTTTTTTGATTTTGGTCGTTGAAATGTTTGCTGTTCTTGGAAGGTACACAACATCACAGTAAGGCTTAAGGAAGTCGAATTCGCCCTTCCAGTCATCTCCCATGACAAAGGTATCAATCGAACGGTCTACCACGTCTTCGAGTTTCTGCTCCCACTCGTTTTCCGGAATCACTTCATCTACATAACGGACAGCTTCAAGAATCATCTTACGCTGCTCATACTGATAATAAGCTTTTTTGTTTTTTAGTGCGTTGAACTCGTCTGTGGAGATGGCAACAATTAGATGGTCTCCTAGGTCTTTTGCACGCTTGAGCAGATTAATGTGGCCCCAATGCAGCAAGTCAAATGTGCCGTACGTAATAACTTTCTTCATAACTAATGCCCTCCTTGTTAAGCTTTATATGTTTTATTTGTATTTATTTTTAGATGATAATGTTAATTTTTTTAATCAAAATTAATATAAAATTTACTTTCTACTGGTTGACTTTTATACTATAACATACATATACCGCCGCAATCATCGAGTAATCATGGAAATATTGCCCAATGATTTATAAAAATATGTAACAAACTAAACAAAAATTACACACTTTTACTTAATTTAAAAAAGGAGTACCTTTTAAGGCACTCCTTTTCTTTATTCCGGATGATTCAGGGCATCTACTGCTTCCTGATAAATACGTTCTGCATTCTTCTGGTCAATATGGGTGAAAATAGATGATTTCATGCCGGCCACCGATTTCTTTTCCTGAAAAGACTGTTCGATATGTCCGCGGATGCTGTTAAGCAGATTGTGTTCTGACTTAACTGTATCCCCAAGAAAAGTCTCTTCGAGTGGACGGAGCCTGCCTGTTTTAAAGAAACTTTTCACGTCAAAGTGATAGAAAATCACCGGTTTTCCCATATAACTGAAATCGAAAGAAACACTGGAATAATCCGTGATCATCAGGCTGCTCTCCTTTAAGAGCTCTTGTACGGACACTTCCCCTAATTTCAGCACACGAATACGTTCTGTGCTCTCGACTGTAAAATGGTCTATATACGGCTGCATCCGATAATGAGGGTAAAAGTCCAGGTCCACGTTATGAGCTTCGAGCATGGCATGCAGCTCTTCATTGTGAATAAGCGACTTGTACCTTTTATAATAGGTAGAGTCTAAAAACGCTTCCTCATTATGAAGCCATTCCCTCCACGTTGGAATCAACAGAATTTTCCGCTTAGGTCCGGGGTTATCCAGCAGTTCATCAAACCTCGATAAGCCGGTAACTTTCACTTCAGCGGAACTGTATCCCATTTCTGTTATAACCATCTGCTTTTCCATTTCCGAACTGACGCAGAAAATATCAAAAGGATAATGGTAGTACTTTTTATCGTATTCTACTCTTTTGCGGCCAAGTACACCGTGCTGCAGAAAGACTTTTTTGGCCCGCTTGTATGACTCCATTAAAGCACCTTTAAATGGCAGCAGGTATTCAATATCATGGGATCCAAAAAACGCATCCGCTTCCAGCGCCTTTATTACATGCTCGTCACTGCCGGCAGCCAATACATTTCCAAACGCTGCCACTTTGCTGAAATCTTCCGCTTTTTCGTTAACAACGTAGTACGCATCAATTTCGGGGTGATGCAGACGGCAGTATTTAAAGAAATGATACCCTGTATCCTGCGCAGTATCCGGTCTTTCCCCAATAATCCACGTATATTTCCCGGTAGAGCGTGCGTACGTTTCGTTTTTTTCTTTCAGCCAGGCCGCGTGCTCTTTAGAAAGCAGCGCGGTTTCCAGCTTTACATTGCCCCGCGGAGTGTGGGTCGCGTAGTATTCCAGAACTTCCCCCTCTGTTTGTAACGAGTGGGAGGCAATAATATCATCTTTATAATAGGTGAATTCTTCCTGGCCAAGCTTTCTTTCCCGAATGTATGTCCCCAGTTCTACACGAATGTACAAATCAATGACATCTTTACTCTCGTGAAGCGATTGAAGCTGATCGAGCGGCACTTCCACTTTAAAGGCGTCCCCTTCTTTTTCATAAGGGACAAATAATGCCTCCCGTTCTGTCTCCCGGCTTTTCGCTACAATAGTCAGTGACTGGTCTGCCGGATCAGCTGCTTCCATGGCATTAAGGCTGGCCGTTCCTTCTATAAAAAAGCTGTTACCCTGTACGTTTAAGGCGGTAACATTTCGTACAATGCCCGCTTCTTTCAATATATAACCTAGACGGTTGTTGACCGTAGCGTAGAAAAATCCTTTATATACATAATCGCCGCGCCGCCATTCTTTTCTTGGTTCTGTTTCAAAAATACTCTGCTCTGCTCTAAACCGGTATTCCATCAGCCGCGCATCCACTTCTGCGCTTAAATACACTTCATATCGGGACGTATCAATCATTTTTCCGAAGAAAAGAGACTTTTCCGGCAGGCTGCATGTAAATGTGTATTCTTTTGCCTTCTGATCTCCTTTTTTTGTTTCCATAGGCGTCCGAATTATTTCACCGGACAGCTTGTCGGCGAGGCAGAGATGAAACGCATCCACTTCATACTTTCCCCACTGAAAACTGCCGCTCATATGCACTTTGTTGTCCTGGTAGACGGAATTCCAGGAGTAAACTTTCACTAAGTCTGCGAATACTTTAAAGGAAAATCCTCCGTTTGATGTACGATACGGACGTATCCGGCGGATGCCGCCATCCACTTCCGCCCGATGATATGCCCCGGGGAGGAATTCGCCCGAATCTATATTCATGCGGTACAGCCTGCGTTTGTCTGTCTTGATATAAAAGTGAGCGTCCCATAATCCGCCGGAAAAGGACGGTTCGGAGGAGATCCAGTCTGCCTGCCAGAAATAGTCATCCAGCCACTTTATGGTTAATGTTTTATTAAGTATTTTTTCTCTCTTCTTTAAAAGAATGCCGGACGAATGAAGATCCGGAATATCTGATAGAATGTTTCGATTCCCCATGCCCGTGATGCGGTACGTGTCTCCGGAACGTTCAATATCCACTACTTTCATCGGCATATCTTTCAGCGTTTCCCCATCCCATGCTTCTCTTCTCGTAATATTCACATAGCCTCTTGGTGTTTTATACACCTTTAAAAAAGCCCGATCGCCGTAATACAGCTTTTCCATGTAGAGCTTATCTGCAGTAGGCGCGCGCAGCCTGGCTGCAGCCTCATTGCTGCCATCCGACAAAAGGATATAGACCTCCCAGTTGTTAATGTGCGCCGTCACCTTATGTAAATAAAGGGCTTCAAGTGGTATACGGCAGACAAAGGATACGCGCCCGGCCTTTCCTTTTTTCGGCTTTACGACATTCCATTCTATAGAATCCACCGTAAACTGGTGCTCTTTATCTCCTGAATGGATGACAGTTGCCAGCGAATGTTTTTTTATTTTTCTGTAGGTTATTTCTTCTGGTATAGAAGTGCAGGTACCTTTGATCACCCACTCCTCTTCCTTTACATCTACCCAATTTATTCTGGCTGATACAGCCTTTGGTTTTAGTGTCGTCATTTGAAACCTCTCCTGCTTTTTGCGTCGTTCTTTCTCTTATCCCATTCTCCATTTAAGCTGTACCTTAATCTTAGGCCATTCCTCTGCAATAATACTATACATTACTGCATTTCGGATCCGGCCGTCATGAAGCTGACGCTCGTTTCTGAGCATTCCTTCTTTTACCGCCCCAAGGCGCTCCAATGCCCGCTGGGCCGGCACATTTTTTTCATCTGTTAAAATCTGCACCCGAATCGCATGAATTTCTTCAAATGCCTGCTGAAGCAGCAGGTATTTTGTTTCGGCATTTATGCCGGTGCCATGCAGGAAAGAACTGAAATAAGTCGATCCAAGCTCTATCGTACGCCGGCTTTGGGAGTAGTTGTATAACCTGGTCGATCCTCTGACGCGCCCTGTTTTTTTCTCAATAACCGTATAAGGAAAAGAGGTTCCCTGTTCGTATTCCAGACAGGCCTCTTCAATAATGCTTTTCATGTCTTCTACTGAAGAAAGGTACCTCACCATGTACGTCCAGTTGGATGCTTCCGTTGCAATATAGTACAAATCTTCTGCGTCATCCAGATTCATTAAACGGAGCTGGTAGTGATTACCGGTTCTTTTTTTCAATGGATGCTCCTCCTTCTTTAATTAAAATGGCTTGTATCTCCCTCTTTTCTTACATCTATACGCCCGTCTTTTATTTCAATATGAGTCAGGCTGCAGTTCGCCAGTGGAGGGGCTTCCCAAAAATGTTTCAGCGATTCTTTTTTTAAATACGCCAGCAGGCATTTCAATGTACCAGAATGGCTCACAAGCAGAATTTGGCCCTGCTCGTGTGTATTTATTATGTTCTCCCAGGCAGACGCCGCCCGCTGCTGGAGGGCGGGAAACGTATCGCCGCCCGGTGCCTCAAATAAATGGGGCTCGGTAAAGAAAGTCGTCACTTTTGCTTCTTCTTCTTTTTGAATGGCTTCCGCTGATCGGCCGTCCCAGCTCCCATAATTAAGCTCCATCAGCCCTTTTTCTTTTTTGATGGAAGCGGCCGGCTGTCCGGATATGATCTCGGCTGTCTTTACCGCCCGCATTGTCGGACTCGCGTATACAGCGTCCAGAGGGATCTCTTTTAAGCGCCTGCCCAGCAGTTCGGCTTTTGCGGTACCGTCCCTGGTCAGCGGAGAGTCTTTCCACCCCTGCACAACTCCCTGCGCATTCCATTCGGTCTGGGCATGGCGTACTAAATAAACCGTCAGCATTTTCCACATCTCCTTTTTATTCCGGCTGGCAGGAAGGACAAAAATAAAGCCGTCTCGACGCTGCCGTAATCTTTTGAATATCCGTGCCGTCTATACGGCACTGGTCCCCGTCTCTGTTAAACACCCAGTGCCTTCGCTGCGCGTAACTCTGCCCTCTCTCTTTCAGGCGGCCGGCTGTTTCCCGGTCTGTGGTGATACCTCCTGTCTGATAGGAGCGCTCTACTAATGTAATCAGCGCTTCGGCTGCGCTTTGAAGCTGTTCATCGGTACAATCCGCGGGCCTTTTTCCCGGATGAATCCCCGCTTCAAATAAAATTTCGCTTCGCAGGTAATTGCCGATGCCTGCTACAAACGACTGGTCCAGTAAAAGGGAGGCCCATTTTCGGTTAACAAACTTCCGGCTCGTCATCCGCTCAAATAATTCCGCAGAGGACGTTTCATTATTTAAAATATCCGGGCCGATTTTCGCTAAAAACGGATAATCTTCCACTTCTTCGTCTCTAAGTACTTCTATTTCCGACGCGCTGTATAAGAGAGCGGACTTCTTTTCATTGTGTATCGCCAGCCGCAGCTGGCGCTTTGTAGCAGGATAGTTGTATGCTGAACGGACATACCACTTCCCGTACAGCTGGTTGTGGGAATAAATGGTGTAGCCGTTATCAAAACGGATCAGCATCGCCTTTCCTCTCGTCTCCACTTTTAATACTGCTGCCTGTTCAAACGAAGCGGTATACGACTGAAGGTGGGGAAATGCAAAATACATTTCTGTAACGGGGCCTGCCTGTAGAGCTTTTTCCACCTGGTCTGCGGCCCGTCTGATTTCTGGTCCTTCCGGCATGTTTATCGCTGCCTTTCCTATTTATTATTTTACCCTTTTTCTTTCGTCCTGTATCATATATAAGAAGTTGATTTTTTGAGCCCATATATCGTTTATAAAGGAGAACAGTCATGAGTGCTATTCTTAATATATTTAATAAATTAAACCAGAATATTGAAGCGAACCGTCCCACGTCCACCCAGGAGGGGGACCTGGAGCGTACGATTGAGCTGTGTGAACAGGGCATTGTCCTGCTCCCAATGTACATGCAGGAAGCAGAAGAACCTCCCGGTCAGCTGTTATGCCGGGATGTGCTGCTCCGCTGTTATCTTACCACTGATCAATTTGAACTTGCACGTGAAGCCGTTGCTTCTGTGTATAAGGCAGGAGCCTATACTTCCGTTCAACATGAAAAGGCGGTCCGCGGTATTGATGACATCGAATCCGCCCGCAACGCTCTTGCCGAAGTATTAATAAAAACTCCGGGTATTGCCGCTGAAGAAGCAGAGCAGAAGGTACCTGGAGCTGTTTCCTCTTCCCTCAAATGGTACCTTACCCACTCCCGCGTTCTGGATAAAAAAACAGAAAACGGCGTTACCCGGGTGTGGCTGCCTGAACAGCTGATGGACCAGTCCCATACCGATCCATCATTAGTAAAAGTAGCTATCGTTGATGTGGAAACCACAGGAATGTCCAAGGAAGAAGATGAAGTGGTCGAACTCGGTTTAGTCGTTTGTCTTGTTAACAATAAAACCGGCGAAGTGGAAAAGGTTCTCACAGAGCTGAATAACTTAAATGAACCAAGCTTCTCGATTCCGCCGGGTGTTACAAGGGTTCATGGTATTACCGATGAAGATGTCCGCGGAAAAAGCCTCGATCATCCTAAAATCGAACTGCTTCTGGAGCAGTCCGACCTGATTGTCGCTCATAACGCTTCGTTTGACCGCGGTTTTGTTTCCCGCTATTTTCCTTTTGTTAAAGAAAAGCCGTGGCACTGTTCGGTAAAAGGCGTCAATTGGAAACAGTACGGCTTTGTTTCCAAAAAGCTCATTTCGCTCTGTCAGGCACATGGCCTTGCCCAGACGCAGTCCCACAGGGCGCTTGATGACGTGAAGCTGACCCTCGGCCTGCTTCAGCAGAAAAACCCTGAAGGCACTCCTTATTTTCTGGAACTGCTGGATAAAGAAATTCAGTTTTCCGATAAAAAACGAGCATATTAAAAAAGCGGAAGGCCGGCGCCTTCCGCTTTTTTTGTCGTCGTATAGGGTGTTAATGACCGTTGTCTTTTTTCGTAATTTCAATCAAATCACCGAGCGTCAGCTTGCCCCGGTCACCAATATGATAAAGCAGTTCAACGAGCAGATGAGCAGTAGTCTGGGCATCGCCAAGAGCGTTGTGCCGATCAAATAGTTTTGAACCGAACTGAATCGCATAGTGGGAGAGATCTCTCATATCCCAGGATGGATTCAAATAACCGATCACATCGAGCGTGTCAATATACGTCGGTTCATCAAAAGTCAGCTTGTGCCGGGCCAGTTCTTTTTTCAGCACCATAATATCAAAATCAAGATAATGGCCCACCCAGCCGCCGCTGTCATACTGTTCAATAAATTGATAAAATGCTTCAATCGCTTCCAGGGCAAGAGGTGCCCCTTCCACGTCAGACTGCTTAATGCCAGTCAGGGTCTGAATGGAGTCAGGAATCTCTCTTTCCGGATTCACGTAAGTCTGAAATGTATGGTCGGTAACTTCCAGGCCCTGCACCTGCACGGCTCCAATTTCAATCATCCGGTCTCTGCTGCCTACAGCAAACCCCGTCGTTTCTGTATCAAATACGGTAAAGCCGAGCTCCTTTAACGGGGTATTTAATGGCAGTTCGTTGTTTAACTGATAGTGAAGACTCTTTTTTTTCCAAAATATCATAAGACTCCCCTCCTTTTCATCCCCTGATCTCTTTAAGCCATTCCAAATGTCGCCACTGCTTTTGTCTGAAGCGTGCGTATGGCTTTTAACGCTTGTATCAGCGCTTCTTTGTCCCTTGATTTCATCTGCCGGAACGACACTTCGCTGGAATTTTCCTCTTCCCGCTTATACCGGTCCCATGACTGCGTCACCCTGATGTGAAGCACTACTTCGTAAGCATAAAGCAGCTCATCGGCAAAAGGTTCATCCAGTACTCTTTTATCTTTAAGATGCTCTATCATTTCTTCCGGCGTTTCTCCTAAAATACCGTGCTCGGCTGAAAGAATCTGCAGCGAATGATGAAAAGGAAACAAAGCCTGCTTTTTTATATCCATGCCTTCTTTTTTCACGCGGAACAGGGCACGTATTGGATGGTCCAGTACGGGAACCGGCACGTTTTTTTCAAGCTCGGCTGCACGCCTTAGAAATATTTTTGATTTTCCGAGCTGTTTGGACACGCCTTTTACAAACTGATCTCTCACTTTTTCACTGCCGTATATCCAGCGGAACGCAAGAAAGTTCTGACCGAGCAGGATGTTTTCATTGGTGGCTCGAAGACCCCATGTCCGGATTCTATCCTCCCAATGATCAATCGTTCCCCGCCAGCCGGGAGCGCTTGCCATCATGTTTCCATCACAGCGTTTGTAGCCTGCGGTTTCCAGCCAGTAAACAATCTGTTCTCCAAGCTTTTTAAAATAGGCATCATTGGATTTACGATCTTCTTCTTTAGCCGGTTCTTCATACACAAGAAAATGATCCTGGTCCGTCATCATAAACTGTTCGTGCCTGCCCCCGCTTCCCATCAGGAAAAACGCAAAATCACAGGGTGGGCTTCCGAGTTCTTCTTTTACTTCTTCAAGCGCAAGTTCGGTACAGTGACGGATCAGACGGTCATACAGGTTCGTGACTACTTTCATGATATGAAGAATCGGAATGCCGTCATCAATCAGATGGCCGAGCACTTCATAAATGGCAAATTTCACGTCAGCAAGGCTTTCGCTGGAAGATGCTTCGATTTCCCGTAGAACGTCAAATTTGCCGCGGTTTTGTTTTTTCAGCAGATCGGACAGCGTGATCATACCGACCACCTGGCTTTTGCTGTCTTCATTCACGACAGGCAGGTGCTTGATGCCATTCATAAGAAAACTCGACATCGCTTCATAATAATAGGCCCTCCGGGAAATCGTGTAAGGAGACGAAGACATAATATCAGCTGCGGTACCTGTTTTCCTGTCTGCGGCAATGACACGCTGCACCAGGTCCTTCTCAGTAATGATGCCCTGCAGCCGCTGCTTTTCGTTGACAACGACAATGGAACTTGCCTGCTGATCGACCATTTTTTCTGCTGTATGCTGGATGCTTTCTTTTTCTTCCACCATTAAAGGCGGCGCATTCATTACGTCCTGTACCCGTTGAATAAACGGATCGCTCTCCCCCCACTTCTGGGCAAGATGCACCTGTTCTGCAAGAGAAGCATAAATATCCCTCAGCCTGACGGCTACATGACGCATGACAAAATCACGCACTTCTTCGCGGTGCCATACTTTTTCCATCACCTGGTAGGGAATGTACAGGCAGACCGACTCTTCAATGGCACGTACTTCTACCGTGTAATTGTTCTGTTCGGCCGATGGCTCCCCCAGAAAATCAGCAAGGCTTGATAACCCGATAACTTCTCCTTTTTCCAGCACTTCAAGAACTTCCTGGTTTTTTTCTTTTGTTTTGGAAAAGCTCACATATACTTCCGTTAAACCTTCCAGGATAAGAAGCAGCCCGTCTCTCGGGCTTTCCGAGTATAAAATACGCTGATTTTTGGAAAACGACTGTAAGGAGCATGTCTCCATTAATGCACCAAATTCAGCGGCTGGTGCGCCGCTGAATAAGGGATGGAGATGTACCTGCTCCAAGTATTCTTTATTTGTCTTCTTCTGTTCCATCATTCATCCATACCTCACCGTTCTTATATGTCATTTGTTCCGGATAGCGGAGGTCCACTACATCATCCTGCAGATGCTGAGCAGGAGCCGGGGTTAATAACGTCACGATAATACATGCAAGGAAGTTGATAGGTACGGCAATAATACCGGCACCTGTGTCCTGAATGCCAAGGAGTGTAATTCCATTAAGCGCCAGGAAGATGTACGTAAGTGTCGTACCGAGACCTACGAGCATTCCGGCAATGGCCCCCTGCTTGTTCATACGTTTCCACCATACGCCAAGGAAGAGAACCGGGAAGAATGTTCCGCCGGCCAGTCCAAAGGCCCAGGCTACAATCTGTGTGATAACGCCCGGAGGATCCAGTGCAATAATCCCAGCTACTACTGTAGAGGCAACAATTGCAATCCGTCCTGCATTTAAACGCTTTTTATCTGATGCTGTCGGATTCATCAGGCGGTAGTAAATATCATGAGCAAAGGAAGAGGAGATCGTAATCAAAAGACCGCCCGCAGTCGATAGAGCCGCAGCCATCGCACCGGCTGCTACAAGACCAATAACGAACATGCCCAGATTGGCAATTTCCGGCGTCGCCATTACTACCATATCGTTACCTACTGCGATCTCATCCCAGTCCAGTATGCCGTCTCCGTTGGTATCGGCAATTTCAAGCAGACCCGTGTTGACCCAGCTTTCCGTCCAGGCGGGAAGCTGATCAATCGGCTGCCCGGCTACTTCTGTCATTAGAATAAAACGGGAAAATGCAGCGTAAGCCGGAGCAGAAAGATAAAGGAAACCAATGAACAGCAGTGCCCATGCACCACTCCAACGTGCCGCTTTCATTGTTGTTACGGTGTAGAAGCGAACAATAACGTGCGGAAGTGCTGCGGTTCCCACCATTAATGTAAACATAAGAGCAATAAACTGACTTCGGTCACTCTCTGAAAACGGTGCAAAGTATTCAGTAAATCCAAGTTCCCTGTCCAAAGCACCAATCTCGTTAACGACATTTCCATAGGTCAGCCAGGGAAGCGGATTCCCGGTAACCTGCAGGGACATAAATACAATCGGTACAATATAAGCAACAATAAGTATGATGTACTGTGCTACCTGAGTCCAAGTAACCCCTTTCATACCGCCGAGAGAAGCATAAATCGCAATAATAACAACCCCGATAATCGTGCCGTATGCGGCCGGGATACTGAACAAACGGCCAATAACAACTCCGGATCCGGAAAGCTGGCCGATAACGTAAGTAAAACTGATAATAATAGTGGCAATTGCTGATATTAATCGTGCTGTATTGCTGTCAAACCGGTCCCCGATAAATTCAGGAACCGTAAACCGTCCGTATTTACGAAGCTGTGGTGCCAGGAGGAAGGTAAGCAGAAGATAGCCGCCTGTCCAGCCCATAATATAAGCGAGACCGTCATAGCCGAGAGCCATAACTGTTCCGGCCATACCGATAAATGAAGCGGCACTCATCCAGTCGCCGCCTATTGCCATACCGTTCCAGAATGCTGGAATCCCGCGGCTGGCTACGTAGAATTCAGATGTTTTTTTAGCTCTATTGAAATAGGCAATTCCAATATACAGTGCAAATGTAGCGAGTATCAGACTTACAGATACGAGTGTTTGCATGTCCAAGCTGGTGACCCCCCTGAATGTTTAGTTTGTCTGTAATGGTTATTCTGCTGCAGTGATTTTTTTATTAATGATCTACCGTTTTGCCACCGCTGATCCGGACATTTTCATCATTATCAATGCCATATTTTTTGTCCACGCGGTCATTTAGAATCGCATTTAGGAATAAAAGAATTATAAAGACGATCACGGCTCCCTGGGAGGCCATATAATAATGAAACTGTACGCCCATAAACATAAACTGTGAAAAGAATTCCGCGAAGGTTACAACACCGAAGGAAACGAGAAATCCAATGAATAAAAAGATCGAAATCATCGTCGTCCTTGTTTTAAAATAAGCATCCGCTACTTTTTTCTCTACTTTTTTCATTTATTAACACCCGCCTCTATGAGTTAGTAGTTTTTGTGCGCTTTCGTTTTTCTATCCTCCCCTCTTTTTTGTAATCGCTTTCAAAAATGAATGCATGAATCATTATGCACTATGTGAAACTCTTCCTGTTTCTTTTTTGCAATTCATACACATAATGATCGGTGGCTTTTTAGCAGCCAATATACTATTCAACACAATGACAGCGGGAATGAAAACAAAGAAAAATGATGTCATCCACCATCCCAGAATCACCGCCATTATGACAGGAAGCGTTGACATAAAAAAGACGTAGCGCCATTTCGACATCACAGCAATTCGTTCACTGCTGCAATGAATGCACCGTTCGTTCTGCTCGTTTTGGTTTCTCATACCTGGCCCTCTCCTTTAATATGTTATTGCAGGCCGAAAATCAACTGAACTGTTTCCCAAAACGGCAGCGGTACTTTCGCTATCTCGATTACCATATAGGTTCCGATCGCCAGAAACGGCATCAGCAGAAGCGCCGGCTTTTTCATTTTCCATGCCACAACCAGACTTCCCAGCATAACCACCCAGAATAAAATCAATGCAGCCATTTTCATCCCCCTTTTGTGAGCGCGCTTTCAAATTCAGACTTACCAGTCTGATAAAAACAGTAATCACTCTACTTTCTGTTTTTCACGCAGGGTATTCTCTGCGTTTTGTTATACTACACATTATTCCAAAAATATCATCAGCCCGCAACTCTTATTTTAAAAATTCTAAAATATTAAAAAACGATCAAAGTAAAAAAAGAGCGCTGCCTCTTTCCGGCTCCGCTCTTTTTCTGTTAAGGGGCTGGTTCTTCTGTTAATGGGAGCACCAATATTTCCACTCGTCGGTTCTGTGCTCTGCCTTCCGCTGTATCATTGCTTGCGGCCGGACTATGTTCCCCATAGCCTTTAGCACTGAAAATAGCAGGGTCCAGATCCGGATTATTAAGCAGCAGCTGCATAAAATGGACAGCTCTCAGTACGCTGAGGTCCCAGTTTGTTTCAAAGTCCGCATTGGAAATAGGTACATTATCGGTATGCCCGCTGATAACTATATTCCGGGGAGGGCTTAATACGAGGAGCTCTGAAATTTCATCAGATAATGATTCTGCTTCTTCCCGGACTTCATCTTCACCGGAATTAAACAAAATATTATCTTCAATTGAAAGCATCAGTCCATCTTCTGAAATGCTGGTGTTTAATTCTTCCTCAAGGCCCCGGTCCTGTATAAACTGATCCACCTTTTCCTTGATGCCCTGCAGTTCTTCCTGATCTGCAAGCGCCGCCGCTTCCTTTTCTTCTTCCGTAGCCGACGCATCGGATACTTCTGACAATTCCATACTATCCTGGCCTGCCAGCTGTTCCATTTCCGGTACCATTTCCGGATGCTCCATTATGCCGGTTCCTCCGTCAAACGCTGAATTAAAAGAGTTCGAAATCTGCTCGAATTTTTTTGCATCTACAGAACTCGAAGCAAACAGGACAATGAAGAGGGCAAGAAGCAAGGTGAGAATATCCGCATACGGAAGAAGCCAATCCTCCCCCATGTGTTCCTCTTCATGCTGCTTTTTTCTTCGTTTAGACATGCTATCCCTCTCTTCCTGCTGCGGGTTCTGCATTTTGAATATCTTCCATTACTTTCTGTCGCTTCTTTGCCGGAATATACATCAGCAGCTTTTTCTCAATTACTTTCGGAGGCTGCCCTTCAAGTACGGAAAGAATACCTTCGATCATTACTTCTCTAATTTCTATTTCTTTTTTTGATTTACGTCTCAGCTTATTGGCGAACGGGTGCCACAATACATAGCCGGTAAAAATACCAAGCAGCGTGGCTACAAAAGCCGCACTGATCGCGTAGCCGAGCAGCTCTGTGTCACTCATGTCGGCAAGGGCTGCAATCAGTCCAACCACTGCCCCAAGCACACCAAGAGTCGGTGCGTATGTACCTGCCTGGGAGAAGATGCTTGCCCCCACTTTATGGCGTTCCTCCATCGCCTCCACTTCTTCGGTCATTAAATCCCGGATGAAGTCCGAACTTTGGCCATCGACTACCATACTCAATCCATTACGCAGAAACTCATCTTCAATTTCATCTACTTCCGGTTCCAGCGCAAGCAGCCCTTCTCTTCTTGCCGTCTGGGCCCACTCTGAAAATTTCGGAATCAGTCCTTCCACACTTAAAGCGCCTTTATCGCTGAAAATAATTTTGAAAAGGTTAGGTATATTTTTGATTTCACTCGTAGGAAACCCAATAACGATTGTTGCGATGGTTCCAACGATAATAATCATGATGGCTGCCGGATTGACCAGGGCTCCCAGTTGCACACCTTTCATTACCATTCCGCCGAGAAGTGCCGTAAGTGCTAGTATTAATCCAATAATGGTTGTTTTATCCATTCCTTATTCATTCCTTTAATTTGACGTCTCTACCATTACTATCGGCAACGCCGCACTGGAAATGAAGGAGGAAGACGAACTTTTTCATTCATCCTGCCAAAAAAGCTCATCAAGGGTTTTCGAAAGCACATGGCAGACAGCGAGACACAACTGAAGACTCGGATTATATTTACCTGATTCCATTAATCCAATGGTCTGTCGGGATACTCCTATTTTTGCTGCCAGCTCTCCCTGGGATAAATCTTTTTCTGCGCGGGCTGCTTTCATTTTTAAGTTTTTCATTTTTTCTCCTTTCTTCCCGGACTATTCCAGTTTCTTTGATCTTGTAAAAATAACTGGAATAAATGCCAACAAAAGCATAGCTGGAATATATATCATTAGGCTTCCCATAGAAACGATAAAAAAATAATATACACTCTGTGACATTCCTTCTCCATATACCACGGCGCTTCTAACACCAAAATACAGCGATATGATCAGCCCGCCCGCAGCAGCATAAATAAAATGCTTTGCTGTCATCGGCAGACGGCTGTTTCGATCGTGTATTTCTTTTTCTGCACTAAAAATACCGAGCAGCCACCCTCTTATCATGTAATAGATTCCTGTTCCAGCTAAAATCATTAATTCTACTATAGGTAGAGAAGACGGCTCTGGGTTTACCATCTCTTTGTAAAAAATCGAAAAAGCGCAAAATAACACGACCAGGAGATAAAGCTCTTTATAGATTTTATTTTTTGTCTGTTCAATCCATTCATCTGTTGTTTTTTGTTTAAACCAACGCATTATAACGCCTCCTTTTCTAAAATTATATATTATATAAATCATAATGCAATATATATATTGCATTAAGTAAATAAAAAAAAACACTCCTATGGAGTGTTTTTACTGATGCGGTTTCGGGCGTACGAGCATTTCGTTAACCGCCACGTGATCGGGCTGTTCGATTACATATGTAATCGCATTAGCCACATCTTCGGGATAAAGGGAGGGGCCAAGAATATAATTGTCCATCATATTTAACAGGTCTTCATCTGTTAAATGGTCGGTTAGTTCTGTTGCAACCACTCCCGGTGAAATCGTCGTTGCCTTAATATTATCTTCCGGCTGCACTTCTTTACGAAGTCCATCCATGACAACGCGTACTGCTCTTTTCGTGGCGGAGTATACAACATTGGATGTCGCTGTTTCATGTCCTTCTTCAGAAGAAATGGAAATAATATGGCCTTCTTTCTGATTCAGCATAGCAGGCAGGGCGGCTGCAATACCGTATAAAACACCTTTCAAGTTCACATCGATCATACTATCCCATTCGTTCACTTTCGCCTTACTCATATTGGAAGCAAGCGAAATGCCTGCGTTATTAATCATTACATCCACACGTCCATAAGCCTGAAGTGCCTCGTTTACGAGAGCTTCCACCTCTTCGCGCTTCGTTACATCCGTTGTTTTATAGATGGCTTTTCCGCCATCATGTTCGATTGTCTGCTGAAGCAGTTCCAGACGTTCCTCCCTGCGGGCGCCCAGGACCACGTAGGCTCCTTTTGATGCAAGTTCTCTTGCGGCAGCTTCTCCGATTCCGCTGCTTGCTCCGGTAATAACAATAACTTTTCCTTCCATAGCCATATAGCGACACCCTCCCAATTTGATAACTGTGTTCTTATTCTACCTTTAAAAGACTCTATTTTACAAATACAAGATGTCATTCCTTCTGCTTCCAGCATGTGCCTAAAGAAAAGCAAGAGCGTTTAGGCTCTTGCTTCAGAAGGAGATACCGTTGTTTCTTCTTTTTTATTCTGTCGTTTAATATAGCGTTCCAGGTGCTTTTTATAGCTGTGCATAACCCAAATATGCATTCTCGCCTGCGTATACTGATAAATAAACCACGGCAGCGAAGGCATGTAATCATGAATCGCTACAATGCACTCGCTTGTTCCGGGAATATGCCTGAATTCCAGACGCCCGCGGTTACCGTCTACCGTCTTGGCAAACGCTCCGCCTGTAATATAGTAAAGGGCTCTATCTTCCGTACTGCGTTCTTCAGAAAGCGATAGAATAAGAAGCGGTTTTCTTCCGAACTTTGGATAAAGTTCACAGCTGCTCGGGTCATCACATTTTGCCCGCAGAAAAGGATTGAACAAGCCGGGAAGCCATTCCACATAGTGCCGGGCCACCCACTGGGCTGTTTTCCCGTCCGGCATTGGAACACGCTGCACCGAACGGACATTGGCCTCTACTTCCGGTTTTTTCGGTTTAGGAGAAGCCGACCCCTGCTGTTTTTCTTTTTCTTCCTGCTCTTTTCTTTTCTGTTCTTCTTCGCGGATGGAATTTCGGGCCGCTTCTTTAAATGTGATTTTACCGTCACTGATGCCTTCTACTACCCGCTCTTTGCTGACGACCATGGGATGCACGAGGCTTTCAATAAGCGGATACACCATTTCCTTCGGCGTCTGCGTCGTTAGGCTGACCCAGAGCCGGGACAGTTTCACGGTGAAAAAAGGCACATTGTAAAACTTGCGTTCTTTATTTAAGACTTCCGCTGTCTGCTTCATCATAATTTTATAAGTAAGGACTTCCGGTCCTCCTACATCAATGGCTCTTCCAAATACAGACTCGTTGCCGACGCTTTTATCCAGCGCATTTAACACATCCGGCAGGGCGATAGGCTGTGTTTTTGTATTCGTCCATTTTGGAAGAATCATATAAGGCAGACGCTTTACCAGACGCTGCAGGATTGGGAAAGAAGAGCCCTGCGGTCCTACGATCAGACCGGCACGTATTGTCGTTACGGGAATGCCGTAAGCGCTGAGCACCTTCTCAACTTCAAGCCGGCTCTTCAAGTGTCTGGAGAGCTGCTTTGCTGCCGGCATCAGACCGCTCAAATACACAATCTGCTTGACCCCGTTCTTCTTGGCGGCCTGGGCGAAGTTATCCGCCAGAATAATATCCATATCCTCGAATGTGCCCTGTGTGAGCTTTGCGGAAGGCATCATGGAGTGAACGAGATAAAAGGCATAATCGGCTCCCTTTAATGCTTTTTCTGCATCCGCCATGGAAAACACGTCACAGGACCGCCATTCGACATGTTCTGTGTTTTCGTATTTATCACCGTTACGTGATAACGCGATCACATCGGCATGTTCGGTTAGCTTATTCATTAGATTTCTACCAATGTAGCCGCTTGCTCCGGTTAATGCAATTTTCGGACGCTTTGTCTGTTGATTATCAGCCATTGAAATTCACTCCAGTATACTAAATTTTATTATGTTTCTTATTCAGTACCCTTTTTTGGAGCAGAACTAACGCATGGCCGCGCCTACTTCTTAGCAATATGCACTTTCAGATTTTTACCTTTGATCGTCGTATGGCGCAGTGCCTCGAGCACCATCATGCCTTTTCCATTTAAAATATCTACGTAGGAAGACTGCTCCTGAATGGAAATAATGCCGATGTCTTCTGCCGATACGCCCTCAATATTAGAAATCGTGCCGACAAAGTCTACAGCCCGGATTTTCTTTTTCTTTCCGCCGTTAATATACAGCTTTAAAATATCTTGATTCATCTGTTCTCCTTTGTCTGCTTTCCGCTCCGGCTTCTGCTGAAGGCTTTTTTGAAAAGCCGGCAGAGCGCGGGTGACTTTCTGTTCAGCCGGTACCGCTCTTCTTTCAATGGAGAATCCGATATAGTCTTCAATGTACTTCATATAACGCTCATCACGGGGACCTGCAATCGTTATCGCCGTTCCGCTCCGTCCTGCTCTTCCCGTCCGTCCGGTGCGGTGCACATAGCTCTCCTGTTCCCTCGGCACGTCAAAGCTGATAACGTGGGTGACGTTCTCTACGTCAATCCCTCTGGCAGCTACGTCTGTTGCCACCAAATAGCGGAACAAACCTTTCTTGAAATCATCCATCACGTCAAAACGATCTTCCTGGATCATGCCGCCGTGCAGTTTATCACATGGATAGCCCTTCTGTTTAATGTAGGCAAACACCCGTTCAACCTCTGCCTGGGTGTTACAGAAAATCACGCACGTTTCCGGATTTTCCACGACTGCTGCTTTATGAAGCGTTTCGAGCTTTTTCTCCGGAATGCTGTCCAGACGATAATGGGTAATCGCCTGGGCGGAAGCCGCTTCCGGTTCCACTTCCAGATAATCAGGTTCGATCATGTATTTCCGACCGAGCTTTTCGATATTTTCCGGCAGCGTAGCAGAAAACAGCATTGTTCTGCGCTGCTTGGGAACCCGGTGGATTATCGCTTCCACCTGTTCCAAAAAGCCCATATGAAGCATTTCGTCTGCTTCATCAATAACAAGGTACTTTACTTTTTCAAGAGAAAGCGTTCCTTTTTCAATGTGATCGAGTACACGGCCCGGGGTTCCGACTACGATATGGGCTTTTTGCTTCAGCTCGTTTTTCTGCTTGGCAAAAGGCTGCTTGCCATACAGCGCTACCGCATTAACCCGTTTGAAGCGTCCGATATGGATAATATCGTCTTTTACCTGGGCGGCGAGTTCCCTCGTCGGCGTAAGTACAAGCACCTGCGGCTTGTTTTCCTCCCACTCTACCAGCTCACAGAGCGGAATGCCGAATGCCGCTGTTTTCCCGCTTCCCGTTCTTGCTTTTACAATCACGTCCCGGCCTTCCAGCGCTTTAGGGATCACTTTCTGCTGGACGTTGGTCGGCTCCTTGTAGCCAAGCATATCAAGCGCGCGGAGTATGTCCTCTTGTAATTTATACTGCGTAAATGATTTCATTTCCAACACAATCCTTTTTGTTTATAAATTTCGTTTGGTCTTATCCTGCACTTAATCATACATGGTTCTTTAAGCAATAGGGAAAAAATCAGCAAAAAAAGGCAGGGACGAGGCCTGCCTTTTGTTTATACAACCAGTTTGACACCACTTGTTTTCTGCTCGAGCATTTTATGAATTAATGTCCCGATATGAGCGGCAGCTTCCAGTGGCGGCGTACCGCTGCGGTGAATGTTGGAGACTACCATGCGGCTTGATTCTTTCGTTCCCTCCCGGGGCCGATAGCACATATAGGCACTTAAAGATTCCGCCGAGACGAGGCCCGGCCGCTCGCCGATCAGCAGCACAAAGGCCTCAGGCTGAAGCAGTTCTCCTATCGCATCCATACAGCCGACACGCCCTCCTTTTAAAAAGAAAGGGGTGCCTGTTTTTAAACCGTAGGAATCGAGCGAATCTTTAAGCGCCCGGTACACATCCATGATATTGGCCTCTACCGCCGATGCGCTGAGACCGTCTGAGATAACAATCTGCACCTGAGGAGCCATTTCACAGTTCTCGAGTATCCGCCGGCGCCCTCCATCAGAAAGCAGGCGTCCGTGATCCGGCCGTTTCAAATAATTCTCCTTGGATTCAAAGCGGGTATCTATCGAAAACAAACCCAGCTTCGCGAGCAGCGCCTCCTCCACTTCCCCGTAAACAGAATCAACGGCTGCGGCATGATCCACTCGAAACGACAGCGCATCTTTTGTGAGCGGCCTTGTGCCGGTTCGTCCGACTTGAATCCGGGCTGGTGTAAACTGCCTCAGGTCGACCGCATGCGTATCTTTTTGTTTTTCCATCCTGCTACCTCCTATACCCGGTGCAGAAACACTCCCGCGTCACCGGATGTTTTTGTAAGATATCCATTTTTCATCAAGTCTCTGCTTTCCAGCCATTTTTCAAAATCAGGAGCCGGCCGTTTGTTGAAAATACTGCGCTGCGTGGCAATGTCATGGTAACTGAGCGATTGGTAATTCAGCATGCAGTCATCGGCCATCGGCACGCCAATCACAAAAGTAACGCCTGCGCTGGTGAGCACGGTGCTCAACGTGTCCATATCATTCTGGTCCACGTTCATATGGTTTGTGTAGCAGGCGTCGACCCCCATTGGCAGACCGTGCATTTTCCCCATAAAGTGATCCTCAAGCCCCGCCCGGATGACCTGCTTGCTGTCAAACAAGTATTCCGGACCGATAAACCCTACTACCGTGTTGACGATAAACGGATTAAATACTCTCGCCATGCCATAGCATCTCGATTCCAGCGTTACCTGGTCAATGCCTGCGTGGGCTTCCGCGGAAAGCTCGGACCCCTGCCCCGTTTCAAAATACCAGCGGTTTGGTCCCGGTGCAGTGCCTTTTTCCTGAATCAGCGCTGATGCTTCCCGAAGCATTGCCGTTGAAATACCGAATGATTCGTTTCCGGCCTGGGTTCCTGCAAGACTTTGAAACAGCATATCCGCGGGCGCCCCGTTTTCCACCGCTCTCATCTGGCTCGTAATGTGCGAGAGCACACAGTTCTGCGTGGGGATGTTCCATTCATCAATAACGGCTTTTGTTTCCCGCAGCAGGCTGTCAATATTGCTCGTCGTATCAATAACCGGATTAATGCCTATGACGGCATCTCCTATTCCATAACTTAATCCTTCATACAAAGAAGCCCTTATGCCTTTAAGATTATCGGAGGGGTGATTGGGCTGGACTCTGGAAGCGAGCACGCCCGGCTGGCCGATCTGAGTCCGGCATGTGGTCAGAACGGTAATTTTGGATGCTGCCTGAATCAGATCCAGATTGGACATCAGCTTAGCCGCCGCCGCTATCATTTCGCTCGTCAGACCTTTTCCTGTTTCGACTAAATCACTGCCTGTCTGTTCATCGCTCAATAGATACTCCCGCAGATCAGAGACGGTCCAGCTTTTTAGCACGTGCAGCCTCTCTTTATGGAGAGACTGCTCAATCAGCTCTGACACTTCATCTTCTTCCGGCAGAAGCAGCGGATTGTCGTATATCTCCCCAAGCGTCAGATCGGCCAGCACCATTTTCGCTGCTATCCTTTCTTTCATGGAATCGGCAGCCAGGCCGGCCAGTTCATCGCCTGACCTCTCTTCATTTGCTTTGGCCAGAATTTCTTTCAAGCCGTGAAAAACATACGTTTCCCCGAAGAGAATTACTTTTTTCTCCATCTCTTTTCCCCCTTTTCATTAAAATGCCAGTGTTTTAATAGAAATGGAAATCGCTTCTCCTGAAACCGGAAGCCCCAGATCGATATAATCGCCGTGTGTGACATCCACCTGATCGATGCAGATCACTTCTTTGTCCTTGCCTGACCGCTTTTGGAGAGCCTGTCCGAGTACTTTAGCCAGATCGTTCTCACTCAGCACGGCAAGAATCCGTTTATCAGCAAATTCTCTGGCGTACACCGCCTCCAAGCTGTCGCTTATATCCTGCAGGAGCTCGTATGTGATGTGTTCTATAGAAGGCAGCGCGATCACAAAGGGAGGATCCTGCTGTTCTGAATAGATGGATTTCGCTTCTTCGAGCATCTTTTCAAGACGGGTATGAAAAGTAGCAGCCGAACCATGTTCATATACCGGAATCGTTAAAATAGGCAGATTTTTAAGTGGGAGGAGCGTCTGGTTAACAAACATCGTGGATCCGCTCACTTCCGTATTCTGCATACCGGCTCCAATAACTGTCGCCCGGGACGTTTCTTTGGCAGGAATGAGGAATAGGTTTCGGCTTAACGCTTCTTCCTGCAGGCACGCTGCCAAAAGTGGTCCGATGTCTCCATAAACCGCGGTTTCTTCGACTGTCTTTGGCTTAGGCTCCCTCATCATTTCTCCGACACCGCCGGAAAATATGAGCGTGTCAATCGTTGGAACTGCTGATAATGCGGGCTCTGTTATCAACCCTTCTGCCGCCTCCCCGCCTGTCACTGCATCGAACATCAGCCCGCTCAGCAGCTGACAGACGCCCTCCAGCTCTTTCATGGATAATGCCTCATTTACCTCCACCGGAATACCGTGTCCGCTCAGAAGACGTTTCGTAGACGGGGCAATATAGCTCACTTTCCCCTGTTTATCCAGCCGCAGAAGGCGTCCGCCGACATGAAACGTTATTGTGTAAAAAGGAAGACCGTTTTTAAACAGCGCTGCATTGGCTGTACCTCCGCCTACATCAATATTTGCCGTTACACCCGTATAGTTTTCGGAGTATTCCAGCGCTCCGGATCCTTTGCCTGCTAAAATGCCTTCCAGCGAGGCTCCGGCTGCAGCCACGACAAAATCCCCGGCACGGTCGGCTAAATAATGAATGATATGTTCTGCGTTTTTCTTTAACGCTGTTTCGCCCGTTATAATGACAGCGCCCGCTTTCACATCGGCAAGACGAATCCCGCCGTGCTTATATTCCTTTTCCAATATATCCTGCAGGGCTTTCATATTAATTTCTTCATTGTTAACCAGGGGGGTCGTGTACATCCCGCTTTCATAGACAACTTCTCGTTGTTCAATCGTGCAGGCCGGAAGTGTAAAGCCATTGTCAGATACTTGAATATAAAGCCGGCTGACAATGCATTTGGTGGTACTCGTTCCAATATCAATCCCTATACTTGTGATCCATTCTTTATCCATCACGCCCTCCTTTCAGGCGGATTCACTCTACTTTTCTAATAAACGTCCGGCCGCTAGAAAGGCCGCTCCTTCATAAGGTCCAACGTTTAAATCCTTACTGAACTATATTCGTCTTTGCTGTCAAAATACCTGCATTTACCAACGTATTGAGCTGGACTTTTTGCCTTGTCTGAATTGTCTTTCCAGCACACCGCAGTTTTGGCTGATTGTGCATCCTGTCGCACGCATATAAAAAAGATCCCAGCAGCTGCCGGCATCTTCAGGATATTGATTATCTGTTTTTACTTCTCTTTACTCTTCTTCTTTATCAAGCCGGAACACGTTCTGCCCGTCTTCGAATACCGTATTTCCATTTTCAAACTTGATAGTATCAGCCTGCGGCACCATCCGGTCTTTTGTTTCGTACTGAATGTTGTAGGTCGGCTCCTTTCCATCATAAAGCACCGTTACATCGTAGTTTATTTTGTGGCCCTTATCACTTTTTGTTTCATGGCTTCCCTGAACGGAAGAAAAAGTTATTTCCGCCATACGTATCCACTCCTTTGCTTTTTCTTTACTCTTCCCTTAGATTGCTCTTCTGAATCTTTATTTCCGTTTGCTCTCTTCTATCTTATTAAAAAAAGCATTTCAAATGCATATTTTATCGTTTAACAGGGTATGAGGTGAGGATGCACCTGTTCCAAATCTACTGGAAACATATCGGGTCAGAATTAGTTATTCATTAAAAGGGAGTGTATTGTATGGAACCAAAAGTCGATCGAAAAAAAAACAAACTGGCGTTGATCGATTATAAAATTTTTCTTCCCGCCCTCATTGTTATTATTGCGATAAGCGTTATGTTCGCAGCTAACGAGGGCGCTGCTTTGGAGTTATTAAACCCTGTATTTGATTCCATTGTCAGCATATTCAGCTGGGGATATCTTTGGTATGCGGTTATTTTAGTAGGAGCCGGCCTTTATTTATCCTTTTCCAAATACGGAAAGGTCGTTCTTGGAGATCCTGCTGAAAAACCTCAGTTTTCCCTGTTTGAATATGCTTCTATCTTAATAGCGATGGGTGTTGGTTCTACGTTAATGCGGACCGGCATGCTCGAATGGTCATCTGTAGCCAATGATCCGCCTGCCGGAGTCGAAGCTCAGTCTGCTGAAGCCCTTTTATGGGGAAACTCCTACGCGATGTTTATGTGGAGCTTTCAGGTATTTGCTATCTTTGTCATGATTGCCCCGGCAATGGCATACCTTATTCATGTCAGAAAACGTCCATTGATGCGTATTTCGGAAGCTTTCCGGAGTATTTTTGGAGATGCCTTTACGGATGGACCGCGTGGGAAATTTTTGGATATTATTTTCCTGATCAGCATTTTGGCCGGTGCGGCCGTTACGCTTGGTCTCGGTGCTCCCATCGTTACGTACAATTTCGCCGCACTGTTCAATATGGAAGTGACATTCGGCCTCACGCTGGCTGTGACCATTATCTGGGTCTTCATGTTTTCCATCAGTGCTTATGTCGGTATTGAAAAAGGAATCAAACGTTTGAGTACCTTTAATATGTACTTAGCAGGAGCTTTTGGTATTTTTATTTTAATAGCCGGACCCGGCGTATTTATTCTTAACTTTTTTACAGAAACGTTTGGATTTCTTCTAAATAATTACATTGGCATGAGCTTTATGACCGAATCATTAGCCGATGGAGGAGCCAGCCATATCCAGACAAATACGGTATTCTGGTTTGCCTACAGCGCCACATGGGCTATGCTGCACAGTGTATTTGCCGCCAAAATATCAAAAGGACGTACGATTAAAGAGATGATCTTAACATATCTGCTGGCACCTACCCTGCTGTCCTGGATTGCGACCGGTATTCTCGGCGGACTCGGCGTACACCGCTATATCAATGGAGACGTAAACGTGCTCGAGATCGTGCAGAACGGAGATGAAATGGCAGCTATTCCTGCTATTCTTTCTTCTCTGCCACTTCCTGCCCTCTCGCTTACCGTCTTTATGATTGTGGCCATGGTTTTCTTAACAACCACTCTGGATTCGACTACGTATACCATTGCTGCTTATACAAGCACAGAAGATATGAGCAAAAAAGAACCATCTAAATTTCTACGGATTATTGTTGCTGTTATTATTACGTCGCTTGCTCTTGTTTTAATGAGAGCCGGCGGACTTGCCCCGCTCGAAATTGTGTCCGGATTAATGGGGCTGCCGATTATTATCATTCAATTTATGCTGATTTATGCAGCCATTAAAATGATGAATCAGGATGAAGCCTGGATTAACAATGTACGCAAAAAATAAAAAGAGAAGCCTCCTTTTGTCGAAGGGAGGCTTTTTTTCTAGAAAATTTCATTTATCTGCTTAACCTTTCCTATATCCTGCCGATACTATAAGAAGAAATGAAACATTTAATGGCACACTTTTATTCTTTTTAAGAGTCCATCTGTTGTCCATACATATACATATCGAAAGGCAGGAATTCCATGATAACTAATGTAGCTACAAGCGGATTTTCGCTTCCGCAGCCCGGTAACACCGCATCTTCCATGAAAGTAGGCAGCCGGGGCGATTTTGTCGAGCAGCTTCAGAAAACACTGACGGAAAAGGGATTCAACCCTTCTTCCAACATAGATGGCATTTTCGGATCCAAAACGCTTCAGGCAGTCCGGGACTATCAGATGTCGACAAGCATCTCCAACCCGCGCGGGAATTTCTATGGAGTAGCCGGTCCACAGACGCTCGGTTCTTTAGGACTTGCCGGCTCCCCTGTCGTAGCAGGAGCTTCTACCACTGTGCCGTCAGAAGCAGCATCCGCTCCAAAACCGGCCTCTTCTTCGGCTTCCGGAGATGCGGACAGCCTGATTTCGTCGGCTAAACGCCATATGGGCGTTCCTTACCTATGGGGAGGCACGACAAGAAAAGGCTTTGACTGCAGCGGCCTCATTCAAAGCGTCTTTGCCGAACACGGCAAGGATCTTCCCCGCACCGCCGCCCAAATGTGGAAAGCTGGAACGAGTGTGGATAAACCGGAAAAAGGCGATCTGGTCTTTTTCGAAACGAGAACCGGCCCTTCACACGTCGGTATTTATGCAGGCGATAACAAGTTTGTTCATGCCGGCGCCTCTACGGGGGTAACAGTAACAGATATGGACAACAGCTACTGGAAATCAAGATACCTCGGAGCGAAAGAAATGTAAAAAAAGCTTTATTAAAAGAACCGGCAGGAGATACTTCTGTCCGGTTCTTTTTTTTAGAATGTTTTTAAAACCCGGGTCGACATACGTATTCACAAACGCCCTCTCCGTGTGTCAAAATGGTATACTGACAGAGTTTCCGAACGCAAACTACATCACCCGGGAGTGGACAGCTATGGATAAAAAAGATATTGCCGCGATTCGCAGGCAGCTTAAAGTAGACAATGACCTATTAAAGATTACTGATATATTCAATGTGTACGTGATGAAAGAAACGACAGAAATTTACCATCAGCAGAGCCAGCCATTTCATATGCTCGACAGCGACCAGCAGGAGCTTTTTATCGCCCACTTTAAAAAGCTGCTCGGCGGCCAGATGGATGAAAAGCTGTTTGAAGTAAAGTTTGACCGGGAAGCTGAGGATTCCAGCCAGCTGATTCTGCACAAAGCGCTTCTCAGCAGCAGTGTAGAGGACTGGAAGCAGGAAATGCTTGCGATCACAAACAAGATACTGACCGATCATCCGTATGAAAAAGATATTGTGATCTCGTTTATCCGCGCGGAGTACATGAAGCCAACCCGTCGGGAAAGCGGGGAAAATGAGGAAAACACCCGGGACACAGTCTATTCCAATCCTTTCATTATATGCAGCATTAATAAGACCGAAGAGCCTAAGAAAGAAATTCATTTTGACTACATTGAAAAAGAATTCAAATACAAAATCGAAACCGATCCCGTTATCGATTTAAAGCACCCCATGGCAGGCTTTCTGTTTCCGGCGATTACCGACGGAGTGTCCGACGTAAATCACGTCCTCTATGCAGCAGGCAAAGCGCATGAGCCGGACTACCGGTTTATTGAAGAAGTACTGAACGGCCAGGACATTATGACTGCCCAGGAAGACAAGGCTGTGTTTGAAGAAGTGATTAAAGACGTAGTCGGCGACCAGCTCAACCCATCCACCCTTGCTGCAGTATATGAAGAAATCAACCGGGTCGTTGAAGAAAATGAAGAAGATACGCCTCCTATGCTCGACTATAAAGACGTCGGCCGCGTGCTTGCCCAGAGCGGTGAGAAGGTCGAAGACGAGCAGATTAAATCATCATTCGAGCGCTTCACCAACGAGGAATCCTACGAACTAAAAGCAACAAGCGTGATCCCGAAATACAAATCCAAATCGATTAAAATCAATACGAAAGTTGCCAATATTTCAATCAGCCCGCAGGACCTGCAGTTTGTGAAACAGGTCAACTACAAAGGCAAGCGCTGCATTATGATTGAAATCGAAGAAGACGCCGAAATCGAAGGCTTTAAAATGCTGCCGGAGGCATTTGGGGAAGACGAATTGTAAAAAAAGAAGAGGCCGTATAGGTCTCTTCTTTTTTATGAAACAAGCTATTAAAATTTTATTTGGACGGCAGCTTTCTGCAGGCCATGCCTCAGCAAAAAGATAAGACCATTCTTTTATCTTCACCGATGTCTGGAAATTCTTTATTTTTTACTGTTCTACTCTTGAAACTGATGCTACACACTCTATATGCGTGGTCTGCGGAAACATATCCACAGGCTGTACTTCGTTAACTTCGTACGCTCCGCTTTCCGTTAGATACTTCAAGTCCCGGGCCAAAGTGGCCGGGTTACAGGAGACGTAGACAATTCGTTCGGGCTTCGTTTCAAGCATCATATCAAGCAGCTTGTTGTCACAGCCTTTCCGCGGCGGATCGACGACTATAACATCTGGGCGCAGGCCGTTTGCTTTGGCCCACCATGGGACGACTTCTTCGGCTTCCCCTATCGCAAATGTTACGTTCTCAAATTGATTCAAACGGGCGTTGCGCTTCGCATCCGCAATCGCTTCCGGCACAATGTCTACGCCGTGCACATGCTTCGCTTTTTGGGCAAGAAACAGCGAAATCGTTCCAATGCCGCAGTACGCGTCTACTACCGTTTCATGGCCTTTCAGATCGGCATATTCAAGCGCCTTATCGTATAGTACCTTCGTCTGATCCGGATTCACCTGGTAAAATGAGCGTGCTGAGATCGCAAACGAGATGTCTCCTATATGATCGTAAATATATTCTTCTCCCCACAGCACGTTCGTTTTATCACCAAAGATTACATTCGTGCGCTTTGGATTGATGTTGTGAATAATCGATACCGTTTCCGGTATGTCTGCCTGGATTTTTTCGATCAGCTTTTTCTTATGGGATAAGGTTTCATCTTTTGTGACAAGTACAATCATCAGCTGGCCGGTCGTTTGTGCATATCGGGCCACCACATGCCGGAGTGTGCCGCGGTGTTTGTCTTCATTGTAAGACGTAATTCCAAGCTCGTCGGCAATATTTTTAACCGTCTGCACGGCCTGGTCGTTGTTTTCCTGCTGAATCATACAGGCATCCATGTCCATAATCCGGTGGGAGCGCTGCTGGTAGAAGCCGGCTTTTAAATGGCCGTCCGGCTTTGTTCCAATCGGCACCTGCGCTTTGTTGCGGTAATGCCAGGGCTCCTCCATGCCAAGTGTTGAATGAACAGTTACGTCAGACAGGCCGCCGAGACGGTTTAAAGCTTCCACTACCTGCTTATGCTTGTACTGCTTTTGCCCGCTGTAGTTCATATGCTGCAGCTGGCACCCGCCACAGAGTTTATAGATCGGACAGGGCGGCTCCACCCGGTCCGGGCTTTCTTCGATCACATTAAGCAGACGGCCGAAGCCGTAGCCTTTTTTCGTTTTAATGACTTTTATTTCAGCAGTTTCGCCGGGGAGGCTGTTTGGCACAAATAATGTATAACCATCCACCTTTACGACGCCTGCACCTTCATGGGTTAAATCTTCTATAGTTGCCGTAATGGTCTCGTTTTTCTGTACGGGCAGCTCGTTTGTCATGTGATGCCTCCACTCATTAGTCCTATATTCTTTACAGATTGTATCATATCTTATTCCATTTGGATTTGTTTGTGTTCTTTATGAGCGGTCTTCTCTTTTGAAACAAGCTGCGGTAGGATAAATAAAGAGATCTTTATGAAGAAAGGACGTTACATATGAAGACAGAAAAAGAAAAAATGCTGGCTGGGGAGCTTTTTCTTCCACACGACAAAGAGCTCTCCGAAGAGCGTATGAATGCGAAACTGGCACTGCGGATGTACAATAACATCGGCGTGGAATATCCGGAGAAGCGTCTGGAGACGATCAAGCAGATTTTCGGGTCCACGGGTGAGGCCGTCCGGGTTGAATCCGAATTCCGATGCGATTATGGCTACAACATTCATGTCGGGGACTCTTTTTACGCTAACTTTGACTGCGTCATGCTTGATGAAGCGCCTATCCGATTTGGCAGCGGCGTTATGCTCGGTCCCGGCGTGCACATTTATACCGTAAATCATCCACTTGATGGAGAAGAGCGGGCCACTCTTCATGAATACGGCACCCCCGTCACTGTAGGCGACAACGTCTGGATCGGCGGCCGTTCCATTATTAATCCCGGTGTTACCATCGGAGACGGTGCCGTCGTTGCATCCGGTGCGGTAGTTGTAAAGGATGTTCCCGCTCATACCGTTGTCGGCGGCAATCCGGCACGCGTGATTAAACAGACGAAAAAGCAGGAAGGCTGATGACCTTCCTGCTTTTTGCTATTTATTTTGTTCGCTTTCTTTCCATTTCGTGTAGCTTGTGTCCTGCTCGAGCGGCAGATCGTGGTCGACCGCAAATTTCTCAACATCACGGTACAGCCCGGTATCTTTAAACCGGCGCAGGCGGATCGTTGATAAATTTTTTCGTTTAATCAATGGAAGAACTTTTCCACCCGGAGCATTTTTTAAAAAGATGCCGGTGACGTTTTTCGGATACACTACCCTGGTGAAGATCCGTTTCTTCAATAAATACGTATAACACGTCATCGTGTTATTTTTAATCTTCACATGCTGGTGAAGAAACATCGACAGTACTGCGACAATACTAATCAGTACAGCCGGAATAATAAAGGCAGGATCTGTTAACAGCACGATGGCCCAGACCGCAGCCAAAAGAATAATGGGTTTTACAAGATTATAACCAGAGTGATACGTCATCCTTACTATTCACCTACTCTATTCCTACAATTTTACTTCTGCGCTCATATAATAGCACATCTCTCCATACACCGTTAAGCCTTCCTATTTTTTCCCGGCGTCCAACTTCCCGGAATCCGGCATTTTCATGGATACGTATGCTTTCAATATTCTCCGGCATAATGCCGGCCTGAAGCGTCCAGTAGCCTTCACGCTCGCTGATATAGATCAGCTCTTTCATCAGGCGTGTGCCGATGCGCTTGCCGCGTCCTTCATCATGTATATAAATGCTGGTCTCCCCCACGCCTTCATAAACCGGCCTGTTTGAGGTAGGAGCGAGTGCCACCCAGCCGAGCACTTTTCTCGTCTCTTCTTCCACTGCTGTAAGCCGGCAGACAAGATCATGTGTCGCTGACCAGATTTCCCAGGAAGGCGTTTTTGTTTCAAACGTTGCTTTCCCGGTCTGAATCCCCATATCGTATATTTCCCTGACTTCCGGCCAGTGCTCCTTATGGAGCCGTTCAATTTCAATGTTCATTATGTTCAGCCCCTTACGTGTCCCATTCTTTACTCTTCTATTATAGAAGAAATACGCTTCTGCGACAAATATCACCGTTTTTCCAGGTGAAGCGGCTGAGGGACTGTTAATATTCATTTATAACTTATTGATAATAGGCAGATAGAATATTGTTTTAAAAAGGAAAAATATGTGATAAAATTCTACATGTAATCGCTTCCATTATCGTATTCTACCGATTTACAGTTTTGTGTATCACTATCACATTTATGTAAAAGGAGAGGAAATCGCATGCGCTATGAAAGCCCGAACACAAAAGGAAGTCTTGTTCAATTTAAGGATCGTTATGACAATTTTATAAATGGGGAATTCAAAGCTCCCGTCAACGGGGAGTATTTCGATAATGTATCCCCTGTTACCGGCAAAGTATTCTGCCAGGTAGCCCGTTCATCCAAAGAAGACGTGGAACTTGCCGTCGATGCAGCAGAGGCGGCAAAAGATGCCTGGGGTAAAACCTCGGTGGCAGAGCGCTCGAAAATACTAAATAAAATCGCAGATCGCATCGAAGAAAACCTGGAAATGCTTGCCGTAGCAGAAACATGGGACAACGGAAAAGCTATCCGTGAAACACTTAATGCCGATATTCCGCTGGCAGTCGATCACTTCCGTTATTTTGCCGGGGTTATCCGTGCTCAGGAAGGCCGCTTAAGCCAGATTAATGATGATACTGTCGCTTACCACTTCCATGAGCCTCTTGGTGTTGTAGGTCAGATCATTCCATGGAACTTCCCTATTCTTATGGGAACGTGGAAAATCGCGCCTGCGCTGGCTGCCGGCAACACCATCGTACTCAAGCCGGCCGAGCAGACACCCGCTTCGATCATGCTTGTTATGGAATTAATTCAGGACCTGCTTCCTCCTGGCGTATTGAACGTTGTTCAGGGATTCGGCGTTGAAGCCGGCAAGCCGCTTGCCACCAACAGCCGGATTTCCAAAGTCGCCTTCACCGGTGAAACAACGACCGGACGTCTGATTATGCAGTATGCGTCAGAGAATATTATTCCGGTTACACTGGAACTGGGAGGAAAATCCCCGAACATTTTCTTTAAGGATATTATGCTCGAGGATGATAAGTTCCTGAATAAAGCAGTAGAAGGTATGGTATTGTTTGCCCTGAATCAAGGGGAAGTATGTACATGCCCGTCCCGTGCCTTGATTCATGAAGACATTTACGATGAGTTTATGAAACGTGCCCTCGAGCGCGTAAACGCTATTAAAGTCGGCCACCCGCTTGATACCGATACGATGATGGGCGCCCAGGCTTCCCAGGAACAGATGGAAAAAATTCTATCGTACCTGGATATCGGTAAACAGGAAAATGCCGAGCTTCTTACAGGCGGCGGCAGGCAAAAAATGGACGATGAAGAACTCGCTGAAGGCTTCTATATTGAGCCTACTGTCTTTAAAGGACACAATAAACAGAGAATTTTCCAGGAAGAAATTTTTGGACCGGTTCTTTCTGTTACGACCTTTAAAACAGATGAAGAAGCAATGGAAACCGCCAACGATACCCTTTATGGATTAGGCGCCGGTATCTGGACTCGTAATATTACGACAGCCTACCGCTTTGGCCGCGGCATTCAGGCCGGCCGTGTCTGGACCAACTGCTATCACGATTACCCTGCACACGCAGCGTTCGGTGGATACAAGAAATCCGGTATCGGCCGTGAGAACCATTTGATGATGCTTGATCACTACCAGCAGACAAAAAACATGCTTGTCAGCTACAGTGATGACGCGTTAGGTTTCTTTTAAACACCCGCAGCAGATTATACGGGCCGCCTTCCAGAAATGGGGGCGGCCTGATTTTCTTTCTGGATGAAAACGTGTACAATAAGACTATATCCTTTTTCTTCTGTCCCGCGATTAGACCCTATTTTCAAGAGAGGATGGTTAATATGGCTGTGGATAAAGTAACCGCAACAGATGCCACGCTTGAACTGATGGAATCACTCAAAAAACGGCACGGTGAATTGATGTTTCATCAATCCGGAGGCTGCTGTGACGGCAGTGCACCAATGTGTTTTGCAGCGGATGAATTCAAGGTCGGAGACAGTGATGTATTACTTGGAAAAATCGGCGGCGCGCCTTTCTATATTTCAAAGGACCAGTATGAGTACTGGAAGCATACCCAGCTCATTATCGATGTAGTGGACGGCCGGGGCGGTATGTTTTCCCTGGAAGGCCCGGAAGGCAAACGGTTTTTAACCCGCTCCCGCGTGTTTACAGAAAACGAACGCGAAGAGCTGAAAAAAGAAGCATCCATCGTGTAAGAAGACTGAAAGAGCCTACCCGCTCTTTCTTCTACATAAAAGAATACAGCTGAAGGAGGCCCCTCTATGCACTGGTTTGTTATTATTACAGCAATTACTGCCATAGGCACCGGTATTTTCGCTTTTGTTAATATTAACCGCGGCTATTAAAAAACCGACCCTCACGGGGTCGGTTTTTTACATGGCGTCTACTTTATCAAATTCCTCTATTATTTCTTTATGCGGCGGCTTTTGCATCAGGCTGACCACAATAATGGCAATTCCCGCAAAAAGGAATCCCGGTACAAGCTCATACAGGGCAAAAATACCCTCTGAAGGAATGGCCCATAAAATGACAGTACCTCCTCCTGTCAGCATGCCTGCCAATGCGCCTCCCATCGTTGTGCGGCGCCAGAACAATGCCAGCAGCAGGACAGGGCCAAATACAGCCCCAAACCCTGCCCAGGCGTACTGTACCAGTTCGAGCACGGTGCTGTCCGGATTGTAGGCCAGCACTGTTGCGATCAGGGCGATCGCTACTACTCCTATTCTTCCAACCCAGACGAGCTCGAGGTCGCTTGCTTTCGGCCGCAGATAGCCTTTGTAAAAGTCCTCGGCCAGCGCGCTCGAAGAAACAAGCAGCTGCGAATCAATTGTACTCATAATCGCAGCCAGAATAGCAGCCAGCAGAAAGCCGGAAATCCATTCATTAAATAACAGCTGCGAAAACAGAATAAATACCGTCTCGTGAGAGCCATCAGCAAGCGCTCCTCCCGCTCCGGCAGCAGAGAAGTAGGCAATGCCTACAAATCCTGTGAAAATGGCACCAAATAAGGAAAGCACCATCCACGTCATACCGATTAGCCGTGCTTTTGGAATTTCTTCTTCTGAGCGGATTGCCATAAACCTCGTAATAATATGAGGCTGGCCAAAATAACCAAGCCCCCAGGCGAGCAGGGAAATAATACCAATCGCAGAGGTGCCGGCAAACGCATCTAAATGCGTAGGATCAACGGTTCCAACCGCTGAGATGGTTTCCCTCCAGCCGCCCAGCTCCGAAACGGCCACAAATGGCACAATGACGAGAGCGAGAAACATAATGATTCCTTGAAAAAAGTCCGTCCAGCTGACGGCAAGAAACCCGCCCAGGAACGTGTACGTAATAATGACCGCCACCCCTATCCAAAGAGCGGTCGTGTAATCCCATCCAAAGGAATTCTGAAACAGCGTAGCTCCCCCGACCAGACCGGAAGACGCGTAGAAGGCAAAGAAAATAAGTATAAAGACAGCGGAAACCATCCGCAGGAGCTTGCTTTTATCCCGAAAGCGATTTTCCAGAAAATCCGGAATTGTAATAGAATCATTGGCCACTTCCGTATAGCGTCTAAGACGCCGGGCCATAAACTGCCAGTTTAAGTAGGCACCGACGGCAAGGCCGATCGGGAGCCAGATTTCACTCATTCCCCCTAAATACATTGCTCCCGGCAGCCCGAGCAGGAGCCAGCTGCTCATGTCCGAGGCACCGGCGCTCAACGCAGCGACTGCCCCGCCAAGCTTTCTTCCTCCTAATACATAATCGGAAAGATTGTTCGTCATTTTGTAGAAAATAATACCGATTGCGAACATGCCGACAAGGTAAATTAAAAACGTAACTAGCGTTGGTATCGTCACTTTCCATCTCTCCTCTGCTTTCTTTTATCTGTCACAAACGTAATGCAGGAGAGAATAATAAGAATAGGCATCGGAACCAAAAGCCAAAACCAAGTCGCTGTTGTTAATGTTTCTGTCATATTATGTCCTCCTTTTATCTTACTGCTTTGTAATGCAGGAAAAGTGCCGGTCATGAACTATTTTATGTAAAAGGTATTTTTTATTCTGTTGTCCGGTAGACACCGCAGGTTTTTTGGCACTGCTTAATATTTTGCCCTATTTTGCCTGCGTCTGCAACTTTCTCCTATATTACAAGAAATGACATATTTCCCCCTTAATATATGGTAATATAATGTTAAAACATAGGAAAGCAAGGGAATGTACATATGAAATGGATGACAAGTGCTGCACTTATCTGTTTTCTCAGCCTGCCTGCTGCTTCTGCCGGTGCGGCATCCCCCGAACAGGAAGGATTTTTTTCTTCTTTTATGAACCAGATGTTCTCTTCCGATGAAACCGAACCGGAAACAGAAGAAGCTGATGACAGATGGGCAGAAGCCCAGCTTGAGGTGGAAGACGAGGAAAATCAGACGGAAGAAGAACGCTTACACGATTTCGACGAGACGTGGGCTTCTTTCCCCTCCAGCGGCCAGGCTCCGGCTTTGACGACACCGCTGACTCTTTTCACAGCCGCTTCTGCTTTCACCAACGGCTTCACAGAGCCGGAAGCACCTGAATCAGCTGACGCTGTCAACACCCCAGTTGCGGAAGAGCAAACAAACAGCAGCTGGGATTCTTTTGATGAACAATGGGACGATTTTGGCAGTTCTTTTGATGAGGCCCGTCAGGAAGAGGATGCTTCAGAAGACGAACCGGTTCTTTTTCAAGAAACGGAAGAAACGAATTAGGAGGTATCCCCTATGCTCCGCCGAACCCCGACACTTTTCAAACCTTTTCCAATATTAGAGACCGAACGGCTTATTCTGAGACGTCTGCAGCAGACCGATCTCCGGGATGTATTTGAATATGCATCCAACGAGAACATCAGCCGCCAGGTATTGTGGGAGGCCCATCAGTCACTGCGGGAATCACAGCGGTTTCTGGACTATGCTTTTGAACGGTACCGCCGGGGGGAAATGGCCCCTTTTGCGATTGAGCATAAAGCAGACAAAAAAATGATCGGCACCATTGATTTTGCCTGGTGGGAACGCGGAAACGGAACGGTTGAAATCGGATTTGCCCTAGCTGAACCATACTGGGGACTCGGCCTTATTTATGAAGCAGCCAGTGCCTTGAGTCAATTTGCTTTCGAACGAATGGGTGTTACACGCATCGAAGCCAGATGCTTCGCTGAAAACACCCAGTCGATCCGCGTCCTCGAAAAAATAGGTATGACGTATGAAGGCACACTCCGGCAGCGGCTTTTGGTTAAAGGGGAACGGCGGGACGTTCATATTTACAGTATTCTTCATCAGGAATGGAAGCAGAAGAAACGGATTCAGTAAAAAAGGAACTCTTGGAAGAGTCCCTTTTTTGGTTTATTTCACTTTCGGGCTGAACATTTCAATATGATGATGAAGGTTAAAGAATTCACATGGCAGTTCCCCGCCGTGCTCACCGTCCAGATTGAGCTGCATATCACCCTCTACTTCAATCTTCACGCGGCTGGCTTTCACATACATGACGCGTTCATGATTCAGGTGTTCTGCATTCAATGCCTGCGTGCCTATTTTTACTAACTCGGCCAAATTGGTTTTTTTGATTAGAATAACATCAAATTTCCCGTCATTGTATTTAGCTTCCGGCAGCAGCTTTTCAAAACCGCCTACCGAATTGGTATTTGCGACAAGAAACAGCATAATTTCTCCTTCAAACACTTCATCATCGTACTCCACTCTTACTTGCTGTGGATGCAGGTCGCGGAGCTTTTCGAACCCTTTTAAATAGTAGGCAAACTGCCCCATCATTGTTTTCAGGCGGCTTGGGGTATCATACGTTAATTCTGTCAGCTTGCCTCCGGCTGCGATATTAATAAAGTACTTGTCGCCGACTTTCCCTATATCGACAGGCTGGGTATAGTCGCCGCAGAGTACATCGCATACGCCTTCTATGCCGACATCGCTGATACCAAGTGCCCGAGCCATATCGTTTGTCGTACCGGAAGGAATCAGGCCGAGTTTGGGCCGATGTTCTAGATCAGCAATGCCGTTTACGACTTCAAAAATCGTCCCGTCCCCGCCGGCTGCTATGATCACGTCAAATCCGTCCAGCGCAGCCCGCCGCGCTTCCGACTTAGCGCATCCTTCGGCTTTTGTCATATGGGCAGATGTCTCATACCCGTTTTGTTCCATGCGGTCCAATATATAAGGCAGGTCTTTTTTCATCTGTTCCCTGCCGGATGTAGGATTATATATTACTCTTGCTCTTCTCATTGCAGTCTCCTTATTATGTGGTTTACTATCCCATACCCTAGATGGCGGTATTTTGAAACAGTCTACATGGTAAGATGCAGTTTATTAATTGCGGCTCTTTGAAAATTTAAATAGTTATATTCAACAAACTCATAAAATCCTTGCTGCTGCTTTATTTTAAAAACATCCATTGACTGACGCATCTCTATTAAAGCAGTTTTTACTTTGTTACTGTAATAGTAAGATAACCCTTGCTGATAATAGAGTTCTCCTAATAAAAATAATGAATTAATTTTTAAACAAACAGCAATTCCTTTGTTCGACATAGTAATTGAATGTTTATAATTTTGCATTTTAAAACTAGTTAAACTTGAATTATAATACACTTTTATAAGTTGAATATTTGTATCAATTTTTGGAAACTTCTCACACATTTTATGTGCTTTTTCATAATAAAAATTGGACTCTTTGTAATTTTTTAATTCTGAATTCATGATACCTAATGTAATATGGAGTTCTATATCTGTTACAGTTATTGTTTTCTTGGAATTTGTTTCAATTTCCATTGCTAAATGAATTAATTCAAGAGCTTCCTCTTTTTCTTCAGTTAAATGGAAATGACAAATCGCACGCTTCCATAATAAAAATTTCTTATGGGCCGGTTTTCTAAATAGCGGATTTTTTAATTCTTGTTTTACAATTTCCAGAGCTTCATTATATTTAGTCAAACTTACTAATTCTTCAATATTTTTCTTTGTTTCCTCGATATAATTAAACCGCGGGGCTTCATTCTCATTTAAAAAATACGTAATATCTACTCCTAGTCTAACTGCAAGCTTATTTAATATATCTACCGTCGGTATGGTTTGCCCTAATTCAATTTTAGATACGTTTCTTTGAGAACATATATTTTCTGATAATTCTCCTTGAGTAATATTATAGTACTCTCTCAAATCTTTTAATTTTGGACCTATATTATTACTCATCTTTTTTTCTCTCCTTATAGAACTATAGTTCTATTAAAACATAAAAACATTAGGATATGCTATTTATATTGTTAATTATCTAATGAGATCGCTTCTAAACCAAAATGCACACATTTACAAATTATGAGAGGATATTATTAGTAAGATTTAACTTATGTTTAGGGAGGATTAATGGATGAAATTACTAAAAACAGTGAGCACTCTTGCTTTAATTGCTGCTTTTTTTGCAACAAGTGGTGATTTTTCAGCACTTGTAACTTTACCGCATATCCATTAAGTTTTATCTCTCTTAATTTGTTTTCATACCACCAAGTTTTTTTACCCCCCTTTTAATCCCCTGTGCTGCAGGGGATTCTTTTTTTCATTACGGCTGGCAAGGAGAGTGATTGGATGGTTTTGGATAGAGAAGGATTTATGGCTTTATTTTTTATGAAGGAGCAGGCGGCGCGCGATAAAGAAACAACTCGGGCCCTGCTTGAGTTTGTTTTCTATGAAACGCCGAAATACGGACCGGACATGCCTTTTATTGAATTAATGGCTTACGTCTGGCTTAAAGATCATCAAGTCGTGCGGGAACTTGCTGAACAAGAACCGGCGTTGGAAGGTTTTGTGGATATATTTGACCAGAGCGATGAAGCCGACTTTGCTTTCATGACCGACCGGGTTAAACAAGCAATTTTCTCCTGACTCACAAAAAAAGAAGCAGCCGCCGCAGCGATTGCTTCTTTTTTCTATTTAACGGGCTTCCATGCCCTCTTTAATTAATTTGTTCACGAGCTGTGGATTCGCTTTTCCTTTGGTTTCCTTCATCGTTTGGCCGACGAGGAAGCCAAGTGCTTTATCCTTCCCGTTTTTAAAGTCTTCGATTGACTGCTGGTTGTTATCTAAAATCGTATCCACGATCGACTTAAGCTCGCCTTCATCTGAAATCTGGACAAGGCCTTTGTCTTTAACGATCTGTTCCGGATCGCCGCCGTTTTCCATCAGTTCAGCAAATACGGTTTTGGCAATCTTGCTGGAAATCGTGCCTTCTTCAATCAGTTTGATCAATGTTCCCAAAGCTTTAGGCGTCATCTTGATATCCTGAAGCTCCATGTTGTTGGCATTCAGGTAAGCATTCACTTCTCCCATGAGCCAGTTGGACGTCTGTTTGGCATTAACGCCCTGGTCTATTGCTTCCTGGAAAAAGTCCGACATTTCCTTGGACTGGGTGATTACACCGGCATCATAAGCCGGCAGATCGTATTCTTCAATATAGCGGACTTTTCTCGCATCCGGAAGCTCAGGAATCTGCGCTTTGATTTTATCAATCCAGTCCTGGTCAATCAGTAACGTCACCAGGTCAGGCTCCGGGAAGTACCGGTAATCATCGGATCCTTCTTTAATACGCATCAGAACGGTTTCTTTTTTACTGTCATCCCACCTTCTCGTTTCCTGAAGAATTTCTCCTCCGGAAAGAAGCTCCTGCTCCTGGCGGATTTCTTCAAAAGCGAGACCCTTCTGGACGTTCGTAAAGGAATTCAGGTTTTTCAGCTCGGCTTTTGTACCAAATTCCTCCTGGCCTGCGGGACGAAGGGATACGTTGGCATCGCAGCGAAGAGACCCTTCTTCCATTTTGCAGTCTGAGACTTCCGTATACTGCAGGACAGCCTTCAGTTTTTCCAGGTAGGCATAGGCCTCTTCCGGTGTACGAATGTCCGGCTCTGATACGATTTCAATCAGAGGCGTGCCTACACGGTTGAAGTCTACAAGAGAATGCTCGCCGAAGTCATCGTGTGTCAGCTTTCCTGCATCTTCCTCCAGGTGAATACGGGTGATGCCGATTCTTTTTTTGTAGCCTTCTACTTCGATTTCGATCCAGCCATGCTCTCCGATTGGTTTATCAAACTGGGAAATCTGGTAGGCTTTTGGATTATCCGGATAAAAGTAGTTTTTGCGGTCAAACTTTGTTTCTTCTGCAATTTCGCAGTTCAAGGCTATTGCCGCTTTCATGGCATATTCCACGGCACGTTCATTTAGTACCGGCAGAACGCCGGGATGACCGAGGCAGACCGGACAGGTCTGTGTATTCGGAGGTGCACCGAACTCGGTTGAACAATTACAAAAGATTTTTGTATTCGTTTTTAGCTCTGAGTGGACTTCAAGTCCAATGACCGTTTCAAATTTCACAATAGTTCCCCCCTTACAATTCCGCTTTCGCTTTATGGTGTTCCGTTGCCTGTTCATAGGAATGGGCCACTTGATAAATCGTTTTTTCATCGAACGGGCTTGCAATAATCTGCAGGCCGACCGGCATGTTTTCAGAAAATCCGCACGGTACGGAAATAGCCGGTACCCCTGCCAGGTTTACTGGAATGGTTAATATATCGTTGGCATACATCGTCAGCGGATCATCTATCTGCTCGCCGACTTTAAACGCAACGGTCGGCGCTGTTGGGCCGATGATCACGTCATATTTAGCAAGTACATCGTCAAAATCATTTTTAATTAAATGACGGACCTTTTGGGCTTTTTTGTAGTAGGCCTCGTAGTAGCCGGAGCTTAAGGCAAAGGTTCCAAGCATTATACGGCGCTTGACCTCATCCCCAAATCCTTTGCTTCTCGTTTCCTTGTACATTTCAAGCAGGTTCTTGCTTGCGTCGTGACGAACGCCGAAACGAACGCCGTCAAAACGGGAAAGGTTAGCCGATGCTTCTGAAGAAGCAAGCAGATAGTATGCGGCTACCGCATACTTAGAATGGGGAAGAGATACTTCCTCCCATGTCGCGCCCTGGCTTTCGAGTACTTTTAACGCTTCGAGCACTTTTTCTTTAATTTCCGGCTGCACGCCTTCGCCGATATATTCTTTCGGCACAGCGATTTTCAATCCTTTGACGCCTTTTTCGAGATCTGCACTGAAATCCGGAAGTTCTACGTCGGCAGAAGTCGAATCTCTTTTGCAGTGACCGGCTATTTGCTGAAGAACTCTGGCGTTGTCTTCTACCGTACGGGTTAGTGGACCTACCTGATCTAAAGAAGAAGCAAATGCCACAAGACCAAAACGGGATACACGGCCGTACGTAGGCTTCATGCCTACTACACCGCAGTAGGAAGCCGGCTCACGGATAGAACCGCCCGTATCGGAGCCAAGAGAAAACATTACTTCTCCTGCGGCAACCGAAGCTGCGGAACCGCCGCTTGATCCACCCGGCACCCGGTCAAGGTCCCAGGGGTTGCGCGTGATTTTATAGCTGGAGTTCTCATTGGAAGAACCCATCGCAAATTCGTCCATGTTCAGCTTGCCGATATTTATAGAAGATGCCTTCTGCAGTCCTTCTACTACTGTTGCATCGTAGACAGGGATAAAGTTATCAAGCAGCTGGCTTGCGCAGGTCGTGCGAAGGTTTTTTGTGACAATATTATCCTTAATACCGCCCGGCAGACCAAAAAGCACGCCGTTGACACCGTCTGTACCGATAGCCTCATCCAGTTTTTTCGCATGCGCTCGGGCCTGTTCTTCGTTTAACGTGAGAAAGGCCTTTACTTTGTCGTCGACTTCATTGATTCGTTTATAGGAAGCATCTACTAGTTCAGATACTTTAACTTCTCTGTTTTCAAGCTTCTTATGTACGCTCGAAAAACTTTCTTCTAATATAGACATGGTCTTCCCCCCTTTACTCTAAAACTGATGGTACTTTCACCTGACCGTTTTCCTGATCCGGTGCATTTCTTAATGCGTCTTCTCTATTTAAAGAAGGTTCTACTTTATCTTCACGCAGTACGTTATGAATATCGAGTACATGCGATGTCGGCGAAATATGATCTGTATCCACTTCGTTAAGCTGCTCGGCAAACTCAATAATTTTATCAAGCTGCTCGGTAAATCGTTCTGCTTCTTCTTCAGAAACAGACAGCCGGGCCAGATGAGCCACATGCGTTACCTGTTCTTTTGTAATTTTATCCATTTTATTGTCACCTCCGGCTTCTTATGCTTTCACAATATACTGATGATACCAAATTAGCTGTCTCACAGCAACGCTGGGGCAGGCGGCCCCCTGAAGCAGGGAGCCGGCTTTTAGTAAATATGGGTATAAGGATCTTCCCCGGATTCTCTCACAATTAATGCTTCCTGCCCCTGAGTGGAATTAATTTCTATTTCAATTTCCATTTCAGAAGGAAAGCGGGCTTCCATGCGGTCTACTACAAACTGGGTGAATGCAATAACTTCTGTTTTGCTGTAAAAGCGGATAGGAATTTCGATATTTAGTTCTCTCATTTCCCCATTCTGGTAATAGCCTTCTCCTACTACGCCGGTAAAGTTTTCAAAGAAATTATTAATATCGGCCTGGAAGGAGTCGAATGCTTCAGCATCCGAACGCTGGGCTTCTGTGGCTGCACTGGAAGGGAATAAGTAATGGTTCTCATCAATCTCAGTCCAATTGCCTACATCGTTGCCAGGCTGTGCTATCCCGGTCGCAATAAATTCACCCGGTACCGATGCATCCCTTGGAGCTTCCCGGAAAACCGAAAACATAATGGGTACATCTTCGAGTACCCCGTCCCCGCGCTCTTCACTGCGAAGGCGTTCAGTGATCTCCTGGGCTATACGTTCGGCATCCTCCAGGCTCGTTTCCCGATCGATCGTTTCCTCCAGCCAAGGGCCGTAGGAACCATCGTCCAGCTCTTCCCGGAAATAATACGTACTATTCATGGAAAGGCCGATCATTACACCGCCTGGCTCATAATCCCCGCCGTCTTCGACCATGTAATTATGCTCGATAAGGTTTGAGAGCGTTCTTGGCGAAGCACTTTCCCTGGCTTCAAAATCATCGCCGCCTCCAAGAGCCGGGTTTAGGCCGTCCGGGTTGCCTTCTTCATCATCTGACGCATCTTCCTGGCGGCTCAGCCAGCTGTTTAATTCATCTCTCGTAATATAGCGGCCTTCCCGGAAAAAATAATCATCCTGGCTGAATTCATCTACAGCAATTTCCTGCATGCCCGTTTCCAGACGTTCCAAGTCCAGACGATTGTACGTCATTTCCGTACTGAATCCGCGTGACTGTCCGTGCACATACTGCCCGTCTTCGAGGATGCTGCGGTAGTATTCATCCAGGCCTGGAATATCAGGGCTGACTTCTACTGTCGTTTCCTCTTCCTCCTGGTTTTCCTCCGGGCTTTCTTCTTCATCTGAAGACATTCCCGGAAGGCATCCGGAGAGCAGCAATACAGCAGATATTCCGACCAAGCCTGTTTTTCTCCACATATCTTTCATCTCCCTATTTGAATCGGCCGTGCTTTATTAAACAGCATCCGTTTCCTTTTTAAAACGAGCTTCGTTCCACACTTCGACAGAGAGTTCTTCCGCTTTCGCCAGCTTGGAACCTGCATCTTCCCCGGCAATCAGAATATCTGTTTTCCGGCTCACGCTGCCCGTCACATTTCCGCCAAGCTTTTCAACGATTTCCTGGGCCTGCTTCCGGGAATAGTCTTCCATTTTCCCGGTAAGCACGACGGTTTTGTCTTGAAGCGGTGATTCTTTTACCGCCGACTGTTTTTTCGGTCCTTTGTACTCCATATTAACGCCGAGGCGCTTTAGTTCAGACAAAAGCTCTACTGCTTCCTCATTATCGAAAAAATTCACGATCGAATCCGCCATCTTTTCACCAATCTCAAAAACGGCGAGCAGTTCTTCTTTAGACGCCTTCATCAGACCGTCCATGGACTCAAATTCCGCCGCCAGCGTTCTGGCGGCTTTTGCGCCTACAAGAGAAATGCCCAGACCGAACAAAAGCTTTTCCATCGAGTTGTTTTTTGAAGCTTCAATGGCTTCCAGTAAATTCTGTACGGATTTTTCGCCCATTCGTTCCAGTTCCAGCAGCTTTTCTTTTTCCAGCTTGTATAAGTCCGCAATACCGTGAATGAGTTCATGCCGAAACAGCTGAAGCACAACTTTTTCTCCAAGGCCGTCGATATTCATCGCTCCTCTGGACACGAAATGAATAATGGCTTCTTTCAGCTGGGCCGGACACTGCGGATTAATACAGCGCCTGGCCACTTCGCCTTCGAGGCGGACGAGCTCGCTTTCGCATGCCGGGCAGTGGATCGGCATGACGAAATCTTTTTCTTCACCGGTTCTAAGCTCGGTGAGCACCTTAACGACTTTCGGGATAATGTCGCCGGCTTTTTTGATAATAACTTTGTCCCCCAGCTTGACATCTATTTCCCTTATCAGATCCTCATTATGAAGCGAGGCCCGTTTCACGGTCGTACCTGCCACCTGGACTGGTTCAAGCACAGCGGTCGGCGTCACAACGCCGGTACGGCCGACTGATAGAATAATATCTTCAAGCGTCGTTACTTTTTCTTCCGCCGGAAATTTATAAGCCGTCGCCCAGCGCGGGCTTTTCGCTGTAAAACCGAGCTTCTGCTGCTGCGACAGCGAATTGACTTTGATCACGATGCCGTCCGTTTCGTAGGAAAGACCCGTCCGGGTATCCGCCCATTCTTCCACATAGGCAATAACGTCTTCGATCGTTTGGCAGTGCCGGCTCTCTGGGTTTGTTTTGAAGCCCAGTTCCTTCATGTATTCCAGCGACTCCAGATGAGAAGGCAGGCCGCGGCCTTTGTCATCGGCAATAGCATACAGGAAAATGTCCAGGTTGCGGTTTGCTGCGATTTTGGGATCCAGCTGGCGGAGTGAACCCGCAGCGGCGTTTCTTGGATTGGCAAATGGCTCTTCGCCGTTTTGTTCTTTTTCTTCATTTAACCGCTCAAATGACTTTTCCGGCATGAAAACTTCCCCGCGCACTTCAATATTCACACGGTTATCCAGGCGGAGCGGAATCGAACCGACGGTCCGTAGGTTATTGGTTATATCTTCCCCTGTCGTGCCATCGCCTCTTGTTGCCCCGCGTACAAATCGTCCTTTTTCATACGTTAAAGACACGGCAAGGCCGTCAATCTTCAGCTCGCAGATATATTCGGCCGGTTCATCCAAATTCTGCTGAACGCGCCGGTCAAAATCACGGAGATCCTGTTCATTAAACGCATTACCCAGGCTCATCATCGGAATCTCATGCTGCACTTTCTTAAACGAATCCAGCGGAACTCCGCCGATGCGGACCGTTGGTGAATCCTCTGTCTGCAGCTCCGGAAATGCTTCTTCTATATCAACCAGCTCTTTTAATTTCTCGTCGTACTCCGAATCGGGAACAATCGGATCATCGAGCACATAATAATGGTAGCCGTATTTCTCAAGCAGCCTGCGTAGCTCCGCTGCTTTTTCTTCTGCTTGTGCCTGCTGCATCGTTTTCTCCCTTTCCTTGCTTATTCCTTTGTAATTGGAGCAAACCGGGCTAAAAGCCGTTTGATGCCGTCTTTAGGAAATGCAATATCCAGTTCCATATCCTCGGCGTCTCCTTTGACACTGACAACGGTGCCGGTTCCCCACTTTTTATGGGAAGCCTTGTCTCCTACTTTCCACCCAAGCTCCGATCCGCCCGTTTCGGCCTGAACCGTATGCTTTCTATCCGCTACAGCTGCCTGGCGCCGGCGTTCATACGGTGACAGCTTCTGCTGGAAGGAAGGCGTCAATGGTTTGTCCTCTTCCATGCCTTCAAGCAGTTCTTTCGGCAGCTCACCGATGAACCGGGATACAGGGTTGGCCTGGGTTTTACCGTACAGCTGTCTCATCTTGGCATGGGTGATAAACAACTCCTGCTCGGCTCTTGTAATACCAACGTAAGCCAGACGGCGCTCTTCTTCCATCTCCTCTGCTTCAAACAACGAACGGCTGTGTGGGAAAATCCCTTCTTCCATTCCAGTAATAAACACGGTCGGAAATTCCAGTCCTTTTGCAGAGTGGAGGGTCATCATTACGACGGCACCTTTTTCTTTTTCCTCTTCGTCCGGTGCATTAATGTCGGATACGAGTGCCAGATCGGTTAGAAAGCCGATAAGTGATTTATCTTCTGCATTTTTTTCAAAGTCTTTTGTTACCGATAAAAATTCATCGATGTTTTCCATCCGGCTCTGCGCTTCAATTGTCTGTTCTTCTTTCAGCGCCTGACGGTATCCCGTTTTTTCCAGGATCTCCTCTACGAGCTCCGTGACGGAAAGGTATTCCTGCATCTCTATCCAGCCGGCCATCTGCCGGGAGAAATCAATTAATTTTTTGGATGCTCTGGCGCCGAGACCGATCTGGTCGGCGTCCTGAATCGCATCAAACATTGTGATGTCGTTTCCTGCAGCAAAATGGGCCACTTTATCAATGGTAGCCGCGCCGATTCCCCGTTTAGGCACGTTAACGATCCGTCCAAGGCTGATATCGTCATTCGGGTTTGCAATCGTACGAAGGTATGCGAGCACATCTTTGATTTCTTTTCTGTCATAGAACTTGGTGCCGCCGATCATGTTGTAGGCAATGTTGGATTTCACAAACATTTCCTCTATCATCCGCGACTGGGCGTTCGTGCGGTATAAAATAGCGATATCTGAATAATTGCGGCGCCCGCTGTTAACTTCGTCTCTTATTTTTTCGATGATGTATGCTGCCTCATCGCGCTCATCCGTGGCGTGGTAATAACGGATGTTTAAGCCTTCATCATTATCGGTCCAGAGGTTTTTCGGCTTTCTTCCTGCATTATTGGTAATCACCGCATTCGCAGCCTGCAGAATTTTCTTGGTGGAGCGGTAATTCTGCTCCAGCAGAATCGTCTTTGCTTCTTCGTAGTCGGATTCAAACGAAAGGATATTTGAAATGTCGGCTCCGCGCCACTTATAAATGGACTGATCGGAATCCCCTACGACACAGATGTTGTGGTGTTTTTCAGCGAGCATCTGCACGATCGTATACTGTGCTTTGTTTGTATCCTGGTACTCATCTACATGAATGTACTTAAATTTACGCTGGTAGAATTCCAGCACTTCCGGCACCTGACGGAACAAACGGATCGTTGTCATAATCAGATCGTCAAAATCAAGCGCATGGTTGCGGCGCAGACGCTTCTGGTATTCGCTGTATACTTTTGCCGCTGTTTCTTCAAACGGGCCATACGCGCGTTCTGTCAGCTTTTCCGGAGATTCAAGCACGTTTTTGCTTGATGAAATAACACTCAGCATACTGCGGGCATCGAATTTTTTGGAATCAATATTTTCATCTTTCAGGATCTGGCGGATCACGGAAAGCTGATCGGTACCATCTAAAATAGAAAAGTTGCGGTTGTATCCGAGCCGGTCGATGTCTCTGCGCAGGATGCGGACACACATGGAGTGAAACGTGGACATCCAGATATCTTCCGCTACCGGTCCGACCAGTTTCCCGACCCGGTTCTTCATCTCCCGTGCCGCTTTATTCGTAAACGTAATCGCCAGAATAGCATAAGGCGGGATGCCCTTTTCTCTCATTAAGTATGCGATCCGATGGGTTAGTACTCTTGTTTTTCCACTTCCTGCGCCGGCCATTACAAGCAATGGACCGTCCGTATATAGAACGGCTTCTTTTTGTTCGGGGTTCATGCCCGCGAGCATTTTTTCAATTATTTCTTTTTGCATGCCGATTCCTCCGTATTAATCAGGATAACGATTTGAAACAAACGTGCCGTTTCATTTACCTGCCCCTGGTATCGTTTTATTTTTTTACTGCTTTCACTGTGGAAAGAGCGGCTTTCATGTTTTCATAAATAATATTGCCTACGACAATTGTGTCTGCAAAAGCGGCCATTTCTGCGGCTTCCTCTTTCGTCCGGATGCCTCCCCCATAGAAAAAGCGGGCCTGCTCCAATGCTGCGGCGGTTTTTTTTACGGTTTCTACAGGGCCCAGTACTCCGCTGTACTCAAGATAAAAGACGGGAATGCGGAACAGCTTGTCTGCAAGCTGTGCATAGGCCAGAATATCTTCCTCGTCCAGGCTGTTATTTACGCCGGTGCGTCTGGCTGCTTTCGAATCCGGATTGGCGATACAGTACCCTTCCATAATCATCTCTTCCCATTGTATCAGAGGACCGAGTGCTTTAAGCGCTTCGTGATGGGCTCCGGTGATCCACTTCGGGTCACCTGCATTCAGCACGCTCGGAATGAGGTAATAATCAAATCCCGGCGTTACTGCCTCGAGTTCTGATATCTCCAGGGCACACGCGACCGAATACCTGCGGATTCTGGCCAGAAGATCGAGCGTGTTATCAAGCGTCACACCGTCGGTTCCGCCTACGATGACTGCATCCGTTCCCGATTCACAAAGCTTTTCCAAATTTTCGTCCGATATTTCTTTAGCGGGATCTAATTTAAACACATGCTGCCATTCTGTATATAAAAGCATTTCTGCTCCTCCAAATTCACGCTTCAAAGTAATAAGTCTCAGCCATTAATTATACCAAAACCAAACGCATATTCCTAAGATAATTTCACCCGCCGCTGCAGAGAAAGCCTTATCATTTACCGCTTTTCTCTTTCCGGCGGCTTTTAGTCCCAGGAGCTCTGCGCGCAAAGCCGAATGTTCGACACGTTTGTGTTCCTGCTTTATACTTTTTTCGTTCTATGTAAAAATAAATACCTGAAAGGAGCCGCTTATGTTCACATGCCAAAATGTACAGTATAAAGATATCCTGCAAATAGACAGCCTTACGATAGAGAGCGGTGCCATCACCTGTATTGTCGGAGAAAGCGGCAGTGGAAAGTCTACTTTTTTAATGCTTCTTAACCGTATGATCGAAGCCGACCGCGGGGAGATCTCTTACAATGGAAACCTCCTTTCTTCGCTTGATCCGGTTATGCACAGGCGGGAAGTCGCGATGCTTCCCCAGCACCCGGTGTTATTTGGGGAAACGATACGTGATAATGTTAACGCCGGCCGACGGTTTGCCGGCAAACCATCCGCTGAAGATGAAGCCATTAAACTAATTATGAGCGATTTTTACTTATCTAAAGACCTGGAAACCGAAGCGGAAACTCTTTCCGGAGGAGAAAAGCAGCGGCTCGCGCTCGTAAGGGCTGCTGTATTGGACAGCCCGGTTCTCCTGCTCGATGAGCCGACTTCTGCTCTCGATGACAATCTCGAGCATGAAGTGATGGATCGTTTTGTCAGCTGGGCCCGCCAGCATCAGAAAACCATTATTTTTGTTACCCACTCCCGTTCTATCGGTGAAACATTTTCTGATACATTAATCGACTTTAATCAATATACGCTGCAGGGAGGTGCGCTCAATGGATGACGGCATGATAAGCCTGACCATTTACCAGCTTCTCGCAGCCTATGTGTTTATTATTCTGCTGCTTGTTATCGTACGCATTCGAAAAATACCGCGTGATAAAGAGATTCTTATCGCTACGCTGCGCATGACCATTCAGCTCCTTATTGTAGGCTATGTGCTCATGTATTTATTTGAGAACCCGCACCCTCTTTTCACTATTGGTGTCGTATTATTCATGACGGCTTTTGCTATTCATAACGTTCATAAAAGAGTTCGCGGCACATTGAATAAAGAGCTGAAAAAAGCAGTGGCTGTCTCTATCAGCGTCGGCACATTGACCAGCCTGGTTTACTTTAACTTTATTGTCATCCAGTTTTCTCCCTGGTATGACCCGCGCTACACGATTCCTATTGCCGGAATGATTATCGGCAATTCCATGACCGGCGTGACACTAGGGGTGCAGACGCTTCTGGACAATATGAAAAACCAGCGCCGGCAGGTAGAAGCCGCGCTTATGCTTGGGGCCGATCCAAAAGAGGCCAGCCGGGAAATTGTGAATCAGTCGTTTGATTCCTCCATCCTTCCGACCATTAATTCCATGGTGGGAATGGGTATCGTTTTTCTTCCCGGCATGATGACCGGCCAGATTTTAGCAGGCGCCGATCCGGTCACTGCGATTGAATACCAGATTGCGATTCTGCTCGGCATTACCGGAGCCGTTGCGCTTACCGTTATTATCTTTGCCCGGATGGGGTACAAAGTATTTTTCACGGAAAACAGCCAGCTGAAATAGAAAAAAATCTCCCGTTTCTGCGGGAGATTTTTTTAACCAGTGTATATATCCGCTCTTGGATAACGGACGTTTGATTTTTCCGTTCTTGCCAGGGCAAAAACGATGGTAAGCGGGCCGATTCGGCCAAAAAACATCAGCAGCATCAGAATATATTTGCCCGGCTCCGTCAGCTCATAGGTCAGCCCCATCGAAAGCCCAACGGTACCAAACGCTGAGAACACTTCGAATACGATCACTAAAAACGGCGCCTGTTCTGTGAGCGTTAATAAAAACAGAGCGGTAAATACAAGCATCAGGCTCGTCACCGTAATAATAAACGAGCGGGCAATAACGGCCTGGGGAATCGAGCGCTTAAACAGGACCGGCTCTTCATCCCCTTTAAAAAAAGTAATCATCGCCCAGATGATAACGACAAAGGTGGTTAATTTAATGCCGGAAGCGGTTGAGGCGCTCCCTCCCCCTATAAACATCAATAAAGACATTAATAAAGCCGTTCCTGGTTCTATCTGCGTGATGTCGATCGAGTTAAATCCAGCCGTTCTCGGTGTAACCGCCTGGAAATACGAAGCCCATATTTTATCGCCGAGTGATAAAGAAGCCATCGTGCCGGGATTATTTGTTTCCAGCAGAAAAATGATGACCGCAGCAGACGCGTTTACAATCAACGTGCCGATGATCATGATTTTGGAGTGAACCTGCAGCGACTTGAACCGTTTGTTTTCTATTACGTCATACAGCACGGTAAATCCAATACCGCCTGTAATAAACAGGCCGGTAATAATAACGTTGACGAGCGGGTCCCCAACGTATTTGGTAAGGCCGTCCGGCCATAGGGAAAAGCCGGCATTGTTAAATGCAGAGATAGAATGAAACAAACTCGCAAATAAGCCGTACCGCCATCCATACTCAGGCACCCAGTCAATCGCCAGAAGGGCTGCAGCGAGCGCTTCCATGCTGACTGAAAAAATAAACAGCACTTTCACGAGCTTAACGATGCCGCCAATGGACGTTTGATTAAAGGACTGCTGAATGCGCAGCCTTTCCTTCAGTCCAATCTTTCTACCAAGCAGAATAACAATCATCATCGCAACCGTTAACAGCCCGAGCCCGCCTATTTTTATTAAAATCATAATAACTACCTGGCCGAAAGTGGTATACACGGTTCCCGTATCCACCACAATCAGACCAGTCACCGTCGTAGCGGAGACAGCTGTAAATAGAGCGTCCGTAAAGCTTACCGGTTCAACCGCGGATACTGGAAGCAGCAAAAGCAGCGTGCCTGCCGCAATAGCCGCCAGAAAACTCAACGCTAATATCTGCGGCGGTGTCATATTAATTTTATGGCGGTGCATATACGATGCCATAAGGCAGCCTCTCTCTTCGTCTCATGCTTTCTATTTGAAAGATGTGTCAATTGTATACATATTAAAGACCCATTCACTATAAATGTAAATGGGTCTTTATGACTATATAAAATAAGCAGCTGCGTGCTGCCAAAGCTTTTTTAATGCTATTAAATCTGAAGAGAGGATCCGCATATGAATAATATTATATTCCGGCTTTGTTACGGCAGCGCGCGTTCCTTCCGGAATCGACAGATAACGTTGGAACGTTTCTGCCTCTATCTTTTCTGCCACCGCCCCAGCGGCCCAGAATGATGCATAGTAGTCGCTCCCATCCAACACGCCTATATGATGGGGATGACAAACATCCGGCTCCAGACGCAGGCGGTCCAGGCATTTAAGTTCCTGGTCCATCCATAGAGTAAAAGAAGTATCCAGCTTCTGATACTGCCAGGCTTCCCGGCGTTCCCGCCGTCCCGGGGTTAATATCTCCCCCCAGATTATTGAGGCCTTCTCGTCCATCTTTACTATAGTCCGGCTTGTAAAGGACGCATCTTTATACGGAATTAATGTGTCCGGCTGCAGAATGAGAACGGCTCCCTTTTCTATATTCACCGAAAATTCCTGAATCGTATCCTGCGCTTTCGTCTGCGGGTATACTTTTACCGCTGACTGGGGAATCAGCGTCACCTCCGCGTCTTCTTCCAAATAAATGCGGTAGATGTACGTATCACCCGACACCATTCCGCCGGAAGTCTCCACTAAGTAGGCCACCGCCCGTTCCGGGCTGTCCGGATAAAGCATCCGGCTTACCTTGAGCGGCGGCGACTGATAGGCATCTTTTAAAATCGTGCGTCCTGATTTACGTGAAAACCGAAGATCCAGCTCTCCCTGAAGAGCCAGGCTTGTCTCAGGCCCCACTTTTCACTTCAGCATCAAGCTTGACGTCTTCGAGCAGCAGTGAATGGCGGATCCAGGAAATAACCCCATCCAGGCCCGATCCATCTTTTTGGTTAGCAAAGACGAAAGGTCTTTTGCCTCTGGCATTGCGTGCATCCTGTTCCATCATCTCAAGGTCCACCCCGACGTAGGGAGCCAGGTCTTTTTTATTGATAACGAGAAAATCCGAACGTGCTACACCCGGTCCACCTTTACGGGGGATGTCCTGGCCTTCCGCTACATCTGTTACGTAAATAAACCCGTCTACAAGCTCCGGACTGAACGTCGCTGATAAGTTATCACCGCCGCTTTCAACAAAAATGATATCCAGACCGGGAAATGATTCATTCAGTTCATCAATGGCTGCGAAGTTCATGGAAGCATCTTCACGGATAGCCGTATGCGGGCATCCGCCCGTTTCTACGCCGATGATGCGCTCTTCCGGAAGCACGCCGTTTTTTGCTAAAAACTGGGCATCTTCTTTTGTGTAAATATCGTTGGTAATAACGGCTATATAGTAATCTTCATGCATTCTTCTTGTCAGTTGTTCGATTAAAGCTGTTTTGCCGGATCCCACAGGACCCGCCACTCCAATACGTACTGGACTCATTTCTGAACCTCTCCTTTATTATGAGCTGAATAAGCGTACTTTAATATGTTCGTGTTCCATGGAAGCAAGTTCTATGCCAACCGCCTGATTTCTTACATCTGCAAGCGACAGCTCTTCTACTGCTGCAGCTGCTTTTATGACGGAAGGAAGAAGCGCGGAAATCGTCCGCATGCCGCTTTTCTGTCCCAGAGGAACTGCCCGGACGGCATTGTGTACGAGCGATGTCGTGGTTGAATACAAAAATCCCGTTACGGCTTCCTTTGTGCCAATATTTGTCTGCAGCATATAGAGGGCGTAGACGACACTGTAGTGACGTCTCAGCTGATGAGATTCCATCGTTCTTTTTAGTTCATCGGCCGCCGCCTGCCCTTCTATAGATTCCACCGTCTGCAGAAACTGGCTGCCCATGCGCAGGCTTGCTTCTTTTGTTTCTCTTGCGATTTTCACAGCGTGTGCAACGGCTCCGGCATAAGCAAGGCTTTCCCCGGTGCCGTTCATAATTTCCTGAACGATAATGGCATCACCGTAGACGACATTTTCAAACAAGTAGGATTCACAGAACGCAAGAAGCTCACCGCCGTTTGTAATCCAGTCTGCCTGAATATAGGTTTCCATCCCAAACGACTGCGTATACGATCCAATCGGAAACGCACTGTCATGAAGCTGCATCAGCTTCAAAAAATCAATGTGCATGCGCGTGGCCTTTATATTTGAACGGACGGTCAATCCGTCTCTGCTCCAGCTTATAGGCAACTCCTGTATCTTTAAAAATCGTTTCCAGTGTGCTGTCGTACCTTACGGTTATATTATCGTCTTCTACGAGGCAGGGCGTATGACGGTTGCCCAGTTCAAAAGCAACCTTTCCCATTTCCGTCATTGAAGCCGGCGTGATGACATATACATCTTCCAGCGTGGTGCGGACGGCAATCTGCAGATTCTCGTCTTCATACAGCAGGCCTCCCGTTTCCAAATGCTCACCCGCCTCCAGGGAAATAGAGATATCCCGTCCGGCGGCGGTATCTTTTCTTAAAATACGTTTAGCCAGCTCTTCCCACTCTACTTCCAGCCAGTCCACCTCTTTGGAAGAAGCATCTTTTTCATTAAATCGTCCAGCCATTTTTGTGATTTTCATAACAGGTCTCTCCTCTTTTTAAAATAAAAAATACCGCTGGGCCATCGCTACTTCTTTCAAGGGCTCGCACGTCAGCAAGACGCCGTCGGCCTTTACTTCATAGGTTTCCGGATCGATTTCAATGTTCGGCATTTTATCGTTGGCTTTCATATCCTGTTTGCCGATCGTGCGGCAGTTTTTTACATAGGAGATATTCTTCTGGAGGCTGAGTTTTTCTCCTATTCCATCATCATAGGCCGCCTTTGATACAAATGTCAGACAGGAAGAATACAGGGCACGGCCAAAGCTTGCAAACATAGGGCGTTGAAAGACGGGCTGCGGCGTAGGAATAGACGCATTCGGATCTCCCATCTGAGCGTGGGCGATATGTCCGCCTTTAATGATGATTTCCGGTTTGACTCCGAAAAAAGCCGGGTCCCATAACACAAGATCCGCCCACTTGCCCGGTTCCACCGATCCTATTTCATGGCTGATACCATGGGCTACGGCCGGGTTAATCGTGTATTTGGCTACATAGCGCTTTGCACGCTCATTGTCATTTCCCTGCGCTTTGTCTTCTGCTATAAAGCCAAACTGCTTTTTCATTTTATCTGCCGTCTGCCATGTCCGGATAACTACTTCCCCAACCCGCCCCATTGCCTGGGAATCGGAGGATATAATGCTCATGGCTCCCATATCATGCAGAATATCTTCTGCAGCAATCGTTTCCGGCCGGATCCGGGAGTCAGCAAAAGCTACATCCTCCGGGGAGTTATGATCCAGATGATGACACACCATCAGCATATCCAAATGTTCATCTATTGTATTGTGGGTGAACGGCCGCGTCGGGTTGGTTGAAGAAGGAAGCACGTTCGGGTATCCTGCAATTTTCATAATATCCGGAGCGTGGCCTCCGCCCGCACCTTCCGTGTGATACGTATGAATCACGCGTCCTGCAATTGCATGGATCGTATCTTCTACAAATCCCGCTTCATTCAGCGTATCTGTATGTATTGCTACCTGCACATCCATATCATCCGCTACGCGAAGCGCAGCATCAATCGCAGCCGGCGTTGTTCCCCAGTCTTCATGAAGCTTCAGGCCGATCGCCCCGGCTCTTACCTGTTCTTCAAGCGGCTCCAGGGAAGCTCCATTTCCTTTGCCCAGAAAGCCCAGATTAACTGGAAACCCTTCAGCTGCTTCCAGCATCCGGTGAATGTTCCACTCACCCGGCGTGCAGGTCGTCGCTTTCGTACCTGTCGCAGGACCGGTGCCTCCGCCAAGCATCGTTGTAATACCCGAAGAGATAGCTACATCAATCTGCTGGGGGCTGACAAAGTGAATATGGGCATCAATTCCTCCCGCTGTAACGATCATTCCTTCAGCGGCAATCACTTCTGTAGAAGCCCCTGCTGTCAGCTCCGGATGGACGCCGTCCATTATATCCGGATTCCCGCTTTTTCCGATGGCTTTAATACGACCGTCTTTTACGCCGATATCAGCTTTGTAAATACCGGTATAATCGACAATCAGCGCGTTTGTAATTAATAAATCCACGACTCCCTGGTTCCGAACAGCCCGAGAGCTCTGCCCCATTCCTTCCCGAAGAACTTTGCCCCCTCCGAATTTTGCTTCTTCTCCATAAATCGTATGATCCTTTTCCACTTCTATCCAAAGATCGGTATCTGCGAGCCTGACCTGGTCCCCTGTTGTCGGGCCGTACAGTCCGGCATAGCTTTTTCTTGAAATATCCATTACCGCTCTCCTCCAAACCCTTTTTTCTCTGCAGCTGCCGCCAGCTGTCCCGGCTGATTCACGGCGCCGTTTGTCAGTCCGTTAAGCCCGTAAACCTCTTTTCGTCCGCCGATTTCCACAAGTTCCACTTCATGTTCTTCGCCCGGTTCGAACCGGACAGCTGAGCCGGAGGAAATGTTAAGCCGCATACCAACAGCCAGTTCTCTATCAAAAAACAGGTTGCGATTCACTTCAAAAAAATGAAAATGCGACCCAACCTGTATAGGACGGTCGCCTTGATTGGCTACGCGGATCGCTGCTGTGCGCCGGTTTTCATTAATCGTGACCGGCTCTGTTTTCAATTTATATTCTCCAGGAATCATAACAACGTCCTCCTTTTCTTATTGGATAGGCTGATGAACGGTCACAAGCTTTACTCCATCTGGAAATGTTGCTTCAATTTGTACATTGTCGATCATTTCGGGAATACCCTCCATCACTTCTTCAGCAGTAAGCACATGCTTGCCTTCCTGCATAAGCTGGGCTACCGTCTTTCCTTCTCTTGCGCCCTCCATTAAAAAAGAGCTTAAAATAGCCATGGCTTCCGGATAATTAAGCTTCAGCCCTTTTTCCCTGCGCTGCTTGGCGAGTTCAGATGCCATAAAAATAAGCAGCTTCTCTTGTTCAGTTGGCGTCAATTTCATTTTGTCACGTCCTTGGACTATTTTCAGAATCATAAGACTTTCTTATACGTCGATATTATACCTATCATCACATGTGAACTTCAAGCTGTATGTAAGATTATTTAACATCCTTTATATAGGAGAAACTGTTCATGAATTTTTCTTCTTTTGTGCAACCTGCCTAAATAAATTCTGTGTGATGTAATCTGACAATGACCTCCAAACCCCCTCGTATATATGCTACTTTTACAAACATACATGTTAAGGGGGTTTACATAGAATGTTATATTTTCCCAAAAAGACAGCACTTGCTCTCAGCATGGCCGCTTTATTAACAGCCGCCGGATGCTCCGGCGAAGATGAAGCTGCTGTAGAAGATAGTACCGCAAGCGGGGAAGCCGGCACCTCTACTGAGGCGGATCCCGAGGAAGAAGCAGTGGAAGTTGACGAGGATCAGATTCCGGTAGGCATTCTTCATTCCTTAAGTGGAACAATGGCGATGAGTGAATCGTCGGTCCGCGACTCCGAATTGCTCGCTATTGAAGAAATTAACGAAGCCGGCGGCGTCCTCGGTAAAGAACTCGTCCCGGTTGTGGAAGACGGTGCGTCCGACTGGCCGACATTTGCAGAACGTGCGTCCAAACTGCTTCAGCAGGATGACGTTCCCGTTATATTCGGCGGCTGGACATCGGCCAGCAGAAAGGCGATGCTGCCGGTCGTCGAAAATAACAACGGACTGTTATTTTATCCGGTCCAGTATGAAGGAATGGAATCTTCCCCGAACATATTTTATGCGGGCGCCGCTCCCAATCAGCAGATCACTCCTGCGATTGACTGGCTGATGGAAAATAAAGGCGATGATATCTTTCTGCTTGGCTCGGACTATGTATTTCCACGTATTGCCAACCAGGCCGTCATATCCCAGGTGGATGATGCCGGCGGGACGATCGTAAGTGAGCAGTACACGCCGCTCGGCCATACAGACTACAATACGATTATTTCCCGCATTAAAGAAGAAGAGCCTGATGTTATTTTCAACACATTAAACGGGGACAGCAACGTTGCTTTTTTTAAACAGCTGTATGATGCCGGTATTACATCGGAGGATATTCCGGTATTGAGCGTCTCGGTAGCGGAAGAGGAAATTCAGGGGATCGGCGCCGACGTGCTTGAAGGGCACTACGCCAGCTGGAACTATTACCAGAGCACCGACACCCCGGAAAATGAAGCATTTGTAGAGTCTTTCAAAGACACCTACGGAGACTCCCGGGTAACGGGGGATCCGATAGAAGCGGGATATTTCATGGTTCATCTCTGGGCGAAAGCCGTAGAGGAAGCCGGGACAACAGATGTGGACGCGGTCCGGGAAGCAGCCGATGGTATCACTTTTGATGCTCCCGGCGGTCCAGTTGAAATTAATGGTGACAATCAGCACGTAAGCAAAACGGTACGGATTGGCGAAGTACAGACGGACGGCCAGTTTGAAGAAGTCTGGAATTCCGGCGATCCGGTAGTGCCGGATCCTTATCTGGAAGAATATGATTGGGCAGCCGGTTTAAGCGACGTGCTCACCGACGAATAAAAGGAGGACTCACTGTGGAAGGTATTATTTCTCAGCTGTTCAACGGCATCAGTCTCGGGTCTATCCTGCTGCTGATCGCCCTTGGTCTAGCTATTACATTTGGTTTAATGAACGTTATTAACATGGCACACGGTGAACTGATTATGATTGGCGCCTACGCCACGTTTGTGGTGCAGAGCCTGTTTATCGATTACCTGCCTGAATCTATGTTTAACTGGTATTTTGTTTTAGCGATTCCGGCTGCGTTTTTGACGGCGGCTCTTATCGGCTGGCTCCTCGAATGGACGGTCATCCGTCATTTATACGGCAGGCCTCTTGACAGCCTGCTTGCCACATTTGGCGCCGGCCTTATTCTGCAGCAGGCCGCCCGCTCTATTTTCGGCGCTCCCAATGTTGGCGTGCAGAGCCCGGCCCTGCTATCCGGGGCTGTGGAAATCTTTTCAATCAGTTTTCCTAAATCACGGATTTTCATTATCCTGCTTGTGAGCGCCTGCGTTCTGTTTATGTTTTATTACTTTTACAAAACATCCAACGGCAGAAGAATCCGTGCTGTTATGCAGAACCGCGATATGGCTTCAAGCGTCGGTATTTCTACACGCCAGGTCGACTCTACTACGTTTGCTCTTGGGGCAGGATTTGCCGGCATCGCCGGGATGGCCCTTACCTTAATCGGCCCGATCGGCCCGACATTGGGTACAGCTTACATCATTGATGCATTTATGGTCGTCGTAGTCGGAGGCGTCGGAATGCTTCTCGGCACCGTCATCGCCGCTCTCGGTATCGGGGTATTTAATACCGGCTTTGAATACTTTACGAATGCGTCGATGGGACGCGTACTGTTATTTGTGATTATTATCCTATTTCTGCAGTGGCGCCCGAATGGTTTATTCAACCTTAGGACCCGCAAGCTTGATTAATACAAGAACGGAGGGAAGACATGGGATTATCGAAATGGATTGGGACTAAGCAGGGCATCTTTGCCGTACTGCTTCTCCTATTGGCAGTACTGCCTTTTATACTTAATGATTTTCATACAAATCTGCTGGGCCGCTACCTGGCTTTTGCGATACTCGTTATCGGCCTGGACCTTGTCTGGGGCTATACCGGTATATTAAGCCTTGGCCACGGCATCTTCTTTGGACTTGGCGCCTACATTATGGCGGTTTACGTCACGATTGAGTCAGCCGGCGGTGCGCTCCCTGACTTTATGATGTGGAGCGGGATGACCGAGCTGCCTTTCCTTTGGGAACTGCTCTCCAATCCTGTGGCCGCTATTCTTCTCGGGGTACTCGTACCAATGGCTATTGCCTCGCTGCTTGGATTCTTTACGTTCCGCAACCGGATAAAAGGCGTATACTTCACTATCCTGACGCAGGCTCTTGTACTCGTGACCGTCACGCTTATTGTCAGCCAGCAGCGCTACACCGGTGGATCGGACGGACTGAGCAGCTTACACACAATTTTTGGATTTTCTTTGTCCAATCCACAGACTCAGCTGTTTCTATACTTTCTTACCCTCGTTGTGCTGGCAGCCGTCTTTTACTTCTGCTTCAAGCTCGTAAACAGCCGGTTTGGGAAAGTGCTGATCGCGATACGGGACGGGGAAAACCGCCTCCGCTTTTCCGGTTACAACACAGCGTATTACAAAATGGTTGTGTTCACTCTATCCGCTGGAATTGCCGGACTTGCCGGCATGCTGTTCGTGCTGCAGATCCGCATCATTACGCCGACGATGATTGATATTATTCCATCGATTGAGATGGCCCTATGGGTTGCCATCGGCGGACGCGGTACGCTGCTCGGCCCTGTATTCGGCGCTATTCTAGCAAATGTCGGAACTACATTTTTCAGTGAAACGTATCCGGAGCTGTGGACATACTTTATCGGCCTTGTCTTCATTGTCGTTATCGTATTCCTGCCCGGAGGCCTGATGTCGATTGGAAATAAACTAAAAAGAAAACGGAGGTTATCTGATCATGAAAAAGCAGAACAGCAGGCAGGAGCAACCACTGACAAGCATTCTTAAATGCCAGGATGTCCTCGTAAAATTTGGTGATTTCACCGCATTAAACCGCTTTTCATTCGGTATGGCCGATAAAGAAATCCACTTTCTTATCGGACCAAATGGTGCTGGAAAAACTACGTTTCTTGATGTCCTCTGCGGACTGACAAAAATGAGCGATGGCAGCATTACTTTTCAGAAAAACTATGCACTCGAAGATAAAAAAGAATACGAAATTGCCAGAAAAGGAATCGGGCGGAAGTTTCAGGCCCCTTCCATCTTCCCTCACCTTACCGTGCAGGAAAACCTCGAAGTCGCCATGAAACAGGAGAAAGGCGTATTCTCGATGCTTCGCGCCAAAATGAAAAAAATGGAAAAAGAAAAGATAGACCGTCAGCTCGAAATTATCGGCCTGGCCGGCAAACGCGATATCCTCGCGGGCGGTTTATCTCACGGCCAGAAACAGTGGCTCGAAATAGGGATGGTGATGATGCAGGAGCCGGAACTGCTTCTGCTCGATGAGCCGATCGCCGGCATGACCGAAGAAGAGGAAGAAAAAACAGGCAGCCTTCTCCGGGAACTAAAGCAGGACTGCTCTCTTATTGTCGTAGAACATGATATGGATTTTGTCCGTGAGTATGCCGAAAAGGTAACCGTCATGCATGAAGGCACCCTCCTCAGTGAGGGCACGATGGAGCAGATCCAGCAAAACGATAAAGTACGGGAAGTTTACCTCGGCAGCAAAGGAGCCGATGCTCATGCTTAGTGTGGAAAGCATCGATGCCGCCTACGACGAGAGCACCGTTCTGCGCGGCGTCTCTATTCAAGCAGATAAAAACCAGGTGATCTGTATTCTCGGCCGCAACGGTGTTGGCAAATCAACGCTTATTAAATCGATTATGGGTGTGCTTAAAGTCCAGGAAGGCCGGTTAACATTTAACGATAAAGACATTACAAAAACCGTGCCCGCCAAGCGTGCCCGGGCCGGCATGAGCTATGTGCCGCAGGGCCGTGAGATCTTTTCAAGCCTGACCGTAGAAGAAAACCTGCTGCTCGGACTCGAAGCAAACCCAAACAAAAAAACGACTATATTTGAAACCATTTACAGCTACTTCCCTGTACTCAAAGAAATGAAAAACCGTAAAGGCGGTGATTTAAGCGGCGGTCAGCAGCAGCAGCTCGCTATCGGCCGTGCGCTTGCAGCTGAACCTTCCCTTCTTCTGCTTGATGAACCGGCGGAGGGCATTCAGCCCAACATTGTAGAAGACATTCAGCAGGTGATTATCGACTTAAAGCAGAACACGGAAACGGCGATGATTCTTGTCGAGCAGAATATTGAATTTGCCCGTGCTGTCGGTGACTACTTCTATGTAATGGACCGGGGCCGCATTATGTTTGAAGGACCTGAGCTCATCCAGGAAGAACTTGAAGAGTATCTCAGTATTTGAAAAAGCGCAAAAGAGATTCCCGAAAACTATCGGGAATCTCTTTTGCGCTGCGGATAATAATAAAAAACTATTTTCAATATACCGATATATGGCCGTCCGCACGGGATTCCGTACCCCCGATGTACACTCCGCTTTCCGAATCCTTCCAGATAACCTGCCCGCGTCCAAAGCCGGTTTCATCCGCTGCTTTTCGAATATGATGCCCTTTTCGTTCCAGCGCCTGGGCAATATGGTCGGGAAACAACGGTTCAATTTCAATCGTTTTCTTTTCCGACCATCTCCACCTCGGTGCATCCAACGCTGTCTGTGGGTTAAGGCCGAAATCAATGGTGCTCGTCAAGACCTGCAGATGCCCCTGGGGCTGCATAAATCCTCCCATGACGCCAAAGGCTCCTGCTGCCCGGCCGTCCTTAGTCAAAAAGCCGGGAATAATCGTATGATAGGTTCGTTTAGCGGGCCCTGCTGCATTTACTGCGTGTTCATCCATACTGAAATTACGCCCTCTATTCTGCAGGTTAATCCCCGTTCCCGGAACGACAAGCCCGGAGCCAAAATCCATATAGTTGCTTTGAATATAGGACACCATATTTCCTTCTTTATCGGCAGCCGCTAAATACACAGTTCCTCCCTTTTGCGGTTTCCCCGGTTTCGGCAGCATCGCTTCTTCACCGATAGCTTCTCTGCGTTCTGCTGCGTACTCTTTAGACAGCAGCTCCTCCACCGTTACGTTCATGTCTTTCGGATCTGTAATATAGTGCAGGCCGTCTGTATAGCCGAGTTTCATCGCTTCCATCAGTACGTGATAGGTATCCGGCGATTCTTTTTCCTTCAGCTCCATCTCTTCGAGAATATTCAGCGCCAGAAGAGTGTTTAAGCCATGTCCATTCGGAGGAATTTCCCAAACATCATAGCCTTTGTAGGAAACAGAAATAGGATCCACCCAGTCTGCCTGAAAAGCACTCAGATCTTCTTCTGCGATTAATCCTCCGTACTGTTTTGAAAACGCATCTATCTTCCCGGCCAGCTCCCCTTTATAAAAAGACGCAGCTTTCGTTGCGGCAATATCACGAAGCGTGCGGCCATGATCAGGAAAAGTCCATATGTCTCCTGCCTGCGGGGCGCGCCCGTTTTTCGTGAAAATGCGGAACCATTCCTCAAATTCGGCCCCTTTTAATGTGTCGCTGAATAACTGCACCCCGCGCTTCCAATACTTTGCGACTGCCGCACTGACGGGAAATCCTTCTTCTGCCAGCTTTACTGCCGGAGCCAGCACCTCTTTAAGCGGCAGTACACCAAACGCTTCAGAAAGCTCCGCCCAGGCGCCGGGCGCCCCCGGAACTGTCACTGGAATAAACCCATGGTCCGGCACGTCTGTCAGCCCTTTTTCTTTCAGCTTTTCGAATGTAAAAGCTTTAGGAGACCGCCCGCTCGCATTTAACCCGTACAGTTTTTCCTTCATCCAGACAAGAGCAAAAGCATCCCCGCCTATCCCGTTGGATGTTGGCTCTACTACCGTAAGAGCAGCAGCAGCGGCAATCGCTGCGTCTACGGCATTCCCTCCCTTTTCAAGCATCTGCCGGCCGCAGTCAGCAGCCTGCGGCTGGGATGCGGCTACCATGCCGTTTTTTGCGTATACCGGAAGTCTTGCCGTTCGGTAAGGCTGGTACAGTTCATCAAATGTCATCATGCAAATCCTCCTTTTATGATTCAGGCTGAATCCATTTTCCAATGCCTGTGACCGGCTGGGCCGGTGCCGGAAAAATGGTGTTTCCTCCAAGAATAGTCTGTTCAATCGATGCAGAAAAAGTCATGCCTTCATAGGCACTGTGTTTGTTTTTCATATACATGTTTTCCTTCGTAACGGTGTAGCCTTTATTCATGTTGACGAGCACGAGATCCGCTTCTTTTCCTTCTTTAATTTCTCCTTTCCGGCCAGCAAGGCCGAAGCGTTCCGCAGGAGCAGCTGCCAGCCACTGCGCGACCTGCGGGAGTTCTATATTGTGGACCGCCGCCAGTTCCAGGACGGCCAGAAACGTATACTGCCCCCCGCTGATCCCGCCCCAGGCCGCAAACATGTCGTCTGTAGCCTTCATGTCAGCAGGACACGGAGAATGATCAGAGGAGATCATATCAATTTTTCCCTCAAGCAGCACCTGAATCAATTTCTGCTGCTGGATTTTGGAACGAAGCGGCGGGGCGCATTTAGCTTCCGCTCCTTTTTCAGCGAGCGTTTCTTCTGTAAACAATAAATAATGCGGACATGTCTCCAGAGTCACATCCACTCCTTCCTGCCTCGCCTTCTGTATGTTTTCTACCGCTTCCGCTGTGCTGATATGCACAAAATGAAGCGGACAGTTTGTTACTTTGGCGTAGGAAACAGCCCGGTTCACCGCTTCAATTTCCGCTTCTTCCGGCCGGCTTTTAGAAAAAGAAGCCGCGTCTGTTTGATCTTTGTACCGCTTCTCCAGCCCGTTTACAATCGCTGCACTTTCGGAATGCAGAGCCAGCAGCCTGCCTGTCGGAGCAATCCTCTGCATGCCTTCAAATAGTACAGCGTTATCGGAGCGCTCAAATTCTTTATTTCCTGTAGGGGACATAAACGCTTTAAAACCGATGACACCGGCAGCTGCCAGCGCTTCCAGTTCGTCTTCATTGCCAGGAACAAGTCCTCCCCACAAGCCGAAATCCGCCGCAGATTTCAGTCTGCCTCTTGCCACCTTTTCCTGGAGCGCCTCTACGGAAATAGTGGAAGGTATTCCGTTCAACGGCATGTCGAAATATGTAGTCATTCCACCGGCAGCCATCATCGCCGCCCCTGTTTCAAAACCTTCCCAATGCTCGCGCCCGGGTTCGCTGAAGTGGGCATGCACATCAATACCTCCTGGAAAGACGTGAAGTCCCTGCGCATCGACTTCAGAAACGGCTTTGTTTTTAATAGCGGGATGTATTTTTTCAATGAGCCCGTTCTTTATTGCAATATCTGCGGTGACGACCGTATCGTGCATCACAATCTCTCCCTGGCGGATGATTACATCATAATTGTCCATCAACTATCTCTCCTCTTGTGTTTTTATGTAAGCTTTCTTCACAATGATTGTATATGGCTTTCATTTTACTGGTATTATGACAATTAATCATTAGCATTTCCGGCAATTTCTTTCCCTATTATTGGATATAGTAACTAAATCAGCATATATAGAATAGAAAGGACGATACAGCATGAAAATAAAACATCTATTCCAGACTCCGCTGCTTAAAGAAGCCTTCATTCTTGCCGGTCGGAACGGACAGGACCGCCCCATTACCAATGTCAGTATGATGGACGCCCCCGACATCGGGGACTACTTGAATGAGCATGACCTGCTCGTAACGACCGCCTATCATTTTAAAGATGATTCGTCGCTGCTTACCGATCTTATTCAACATATGAACGACAAAGGCTGCGCAGGCATCGGCATTAAGACAAAGCGCTTTCTTCATGAAGTGCCGCAGGAAGCTGTAGCACTTGCCGATGCGCTTGACTTTCCGATTATTGATCTGCCGGCCCACATCAGTCTGAGCACCATTGCAGCTCACCTTCTCAGCAGTATGCTCGACACACGGACGACCGAACTGCAAAAAGCCATATCCGCCCATCAAACATTTACCCGCCATATAATCAGCGGCAAAGACCTGCAGAGCCTCATCATAAGTGTGGCGGCTACTGTGAATCAGCCTGTGTTTATGCTCGACCATCATGCCAGACTCGTCTCAGCCTCCGAGTCGATGCCGGATGTTATTGAGTCCTTTACTGCCCTGTACAAAATGAATTATCTGTTTTTCCTGGAGAACACGACCCATACCACCTTTTCCCTGCTTGCTTCTCCCTATACACAGATTACACTGTTTCCTATTTATACTCATGAATCCACGTGCAGTTACCTTGCCGTTGCTGGAAAAACGGACAGCTTCAGCAGTGAACTTGTCCTCACCATGGAACAGGCGGCCAACGTTATTGCTTTTGAACGTCTAAAGGAAAATGCCCTGAAACAGCACCAGCAGAAAGCCAGAAATGAGTTTTTTATCAATTACTTGGAAAGTGCTTTTTCAACAAAGGAAGAAATCATTAACCGGGCTAAGGAATTTAACCTTCCGAATGAAGAAAAGTATATCTGTATCGTGGGAAAAGTTGACCGGCAGGAAAAATGGAGAAGCTTTACCCAGTCCCAGCTCGAAACGAGCGCGGTTTTTGATTTTATTCAAGGAGAACTTCCCGGATTTCCGTTTCCTCCCCACTTGTTTATAAAAGGCGAAATGCTTATTATTCTGCTTCAGGCCGATGAACATACCGGCGATGTAGTGCCTGCCATCACAAACGTTCTCAAGTCTCTTCAGCAGGAAACAAAAAACTATTTTCAGCGGACAATATCATTTGGCATCAGCAATATTACCCATCAGTTTCTTGATGTTGATACCGCTTTCCGCGAAGCAAGAGATGCTCTTCAGACCGGTCAGCTGTCCGGTGTCCTTGAATCCGTGCAGGCATACCAGACGAAAGATGTAGCAGAGCTGCTCCGTGTGATCCCTGTAGAAGACTTAAAAGAATTTTATATTCATACGATGCAGCAGCTCGGTCAGGCCGGTAACGATGACCCCACCCTGCTTTACACGCTGGCTGTGTATTTAGAGACCCACTGCCATATTTCCGAGACTGCCAAGCGCCTCTATGTTCACCGTAACACCGTTATCTACCGGCTGGAGAAATGCGAAGAATTAATTGGCAAAAGTCTGAAAGACCCGGAAATCACCCTGCGGCTCCGCCTTGCTCTTCGTATTAGAGCGTCTCTGTCCATGGTCGATTAAATAGAAAATTATCTACACTATTTTCGTTTTATTTAGAGAAACAGCTCATTATTTTTAAACTATTCAGTTATCTCACCCAATGACTTACCCGCCTTTATCCATTACGATAACACTACATCAAAAACGGCCGGGGCGGCAGACTGTACTGCATAAGGAGGCAGAGTCATGAGGTATACCCTTCAGGAACTAAACGACATGACAGAAAGCAGATTCACTGATGCGTTAAAAGATGTGTATGAACATTCGCCCTGGGTAGCTGAGAGAGCTTCTGCCCATCGCCCTTTTTTCAGCCGGAATGATCTTCACAGCGCTATGGTACAGCAGGTTAAAAAAGCTTCATTGGAAGCCCAGACGACTCTTATCTGTGTCCATCCGATACTCGGAGCATCCAAACCAATGAGCAGCGCTTCTGTCTTAGAACAGAAAGGCGCCGGTCTCCAGAGCTTAACCGATGAAGAACAGCATCGTCTTGATGAATTAAATACCCTCTACATGGCACGGTTTGAGTTCCCCTTTATTTATGCCGTCAAAAATAAAACCAAGCGGGATATTTATCATTCCCTGGCAGAGCGGGTTGATCTGACAAAAGAAGAAGAAAGGGACCGGGCACTGGAGGAAATTTTTAAAATTGCCAGCTTCCGCCTCGAAGGCCTTCTCACGGAGGAAAAAGAAAGCCGCCCATTTTCCTGAATCCATTTTGCTTGTAAAAAGGAGGCTCTTACCTATGGCACTCACCACTCATATTCTTGATATCGCCCACGGCCGTCCGGCAGCTTCCGTTCAGGTGCAGCTGTTTTCTATTGATACTGCAGGCACCCGTGTTCTGCTCCGGGAAGACCGGACCAACGAAGATGGCAGATTCGACACCCCGCTGCTCCCATCCAAGGAGCTCAAAACCGGTGAATACGAAATGCTGTTTTATATCGGGGATTATTTTGCTTCCATCGAACAAAGTCCGGCCGAAGAACCCCGCTTTTTACAGCACGTCAACATAAGATTCGGCATATCTGCGCCGGAGGAGCATTATCATATCCCGCTGCTTATTTCTCCCTGGGGCTACCAGACCTACCGGGGCAGCTGAGACGTTACCATCCAAGAAAGAGAGGAACATACGTGAAGAACTGCTTTTCATTTGATACACTACATACTACATACCGGAAAGAGAGCATTGCCGGCGGCCGTACCGGTTTTACGTCTGTTGTGACAGCAGGGGCCCTGTTCTTTTTCCCTCTTTTAGCCGTAGTGACAGAAGGAGTAACCGCCGCTTCATTGAGTGGAGGGAGGAATCGCTGTGCCCGCTTTTCTAACCATTGTTGCGATGCCCCTTACCTACAGCATTGCGACAGGCATTACCTTTGGCTTTATCTTTTATCCCATGCACTGTCAATTGATGATGGCAGCCGGTAAAGCTGTTTATATTCAGGCTTTGTAACAACAAAAAAAAGCGCCGTAAAGGCGCGTTTGCTGAAAAGCATTCCCCGTTTGTTTACTGAAGAGAACCGGCGATCGTATCTATATTATGTCGGAACATGCCTTCATAGGTTCCCTCTTCCGTTCCTTCTTCTCCCATTGCATCTGAATAAAGTTCTCCGCCTATTTCCACTTCATGACCCTGCTGGGCCGCCCCTTCAATAATGGCATTAATCGAGCGGTCGGATACACTGGATTCTACAAAAACAGCATTTATTTCCCGGTCGACAAGCAGGTTCACAATATTGTCCACATCACGCACGCTGTACTCCGAATCCGTGCTCAGCCCCTGCAGTCCTTCTACTTCCATGTTGTAAGCATTGCCAAAATAGCCGAAGGCATCGTGGGCGGTAACGAGCACCCTGCTTTCTTCCGGTATCGTATTCAGCTCTTCTTCCGCATACGTATCAAGCTCCGTCAGCATAGCTTTGTATGCTTCGCCCTGCTCTTCATACAAATCGCTGTTTTCTTCATTCAGCGAAGACAGCTCTTCTGTTACAGCATCCGCCGTATATCCCCACATCTCCGGGTCAAACCAGACGTGCGGATCCGTTGAATCACTGTCTGCTTCGGTCTGCAGCATGTCCTCCGGAATATTTTCTGCTACAGGAACAGCACTTGTTTCGTCTCCTACATTATCAAATACTTCCTGCATATTTCCTTCCAGGTTCAATCCATTATAGAAAATAATATCAGCATTTGCCAATTTCCCTATGTCTTCCTGAGTCGGCTGGTACAGGTGGGGATCCACGCCGGGTCCCATTAACGTTTCCACTTCTACGTATTCTCCGCCGATATCATTAACCATATCGCCTACCTGGGAAGTAGTCGCAAGCACCTGCAGCGGCTCGTCTTCACTTACCGCTTCGTTATCGCCGGTTCCGCAGGCAGATAGTATTCCCACTAATGCTGCCATTCCAATTACGACTCCTGTTTTTTTCATCTTGCTTCCCCCTTGAATTTGCCTATGGGCAAATTTTATAGTAAAAAAATATTATTTAGTTTAAGTCTAAAATGTTTCCCTAAGGAAAGAATAGACTATTTTTTATTTTTCGTCAATTATATTCCTGATTTTTTCAAACAAAAAAGCCCCTATTAGGGACTGTCACTTGATCCTTCGAAAGCAAGGCTGTCGGCTGCCTTTTGGACAGCCCTTATAATACTGGCATAGCCTGTACAGCGGCAGAGATTGCCTGCCAATGCCTCTTGAATGTCTTCCACGGATGGATCGCTGTTTTTGTCCAACAATGCTTTAGCCGCAACAATCATGCCGGGCGTACAGTAGCCGCATTGAAACCCGCCTTCTGTTAAAAAGGCTTTTTGAATCGGATCCATTGCCTCTTTTGATCCAATTCCTTCTATCGTTGTTATGCTGCTCCCCTCTACCTGGCAGGGCATAACCAGGCAGGCATTCATCAGCTCTCCATCTACGAGGATCGAACAGGCACCGCACCGGCCAATGCCACAGGAAAGTTTCGTGCCTGTCTGCTGCAGATCGTCTCTAAGTACATCCACCATTCTTTCGACTGGATTTCCATTGTACGTTACTTGTTCCTGATTCACTTGAAAACGAATGGTTTTTGTCGTTTTGCTGTTATGCGCGGATTTCATCTGCATTCTCCTCTCGGCCCAGCTTCATCAATAGTTCTCTTGAAACCGGAATACTGGTGATATGAGTGCCGATCGCTTGAAACACGGCTTCTGCAATCGCGGGAGCCACAGCTACCGTTCCGATTTCCCCTACGCCGCGCGGACCGTACTTGTCTTGTTCGTATAAATCTTCAATCGCCTCCACCGCCATTACTGCCGGTACATCCTGAATCGTTGGAATCATGTACGTATCCAGATTGTCGGTGTCATACCGGCCGTTTGTCATAGCAGCATCTTCCATTAAACTGTAGCCGACAGACATAACACCTCCGCCTTCTATCTGGCCTCTGTACCCTTTTGGATTTACGACGGGACCGGCCGCTGCCGCATGCTGCAGACCAATCACCTTGACCCTGCCAAGACGTATATCAAGTTCTATTTCCGCCACCACAGCACCAAACGTATATAAAAAATGCCCGGAGTCAATTTCGTCCGGCGTCACCGGAAAATCGAAGGTTGTCTGCACTTCCAGCATTTTTTCTGGAAACGCCTCGAAAAGCTCCCGGTAAGATACGGCCTGTTCTCTTGTTTCCAGTAGATACACTCCGCCTTTTCCTGTATAAAACCCCTCCGTGCTTTTCCCAAGTACAGCTGCGGCCCGTTCAAACAGCTGCTTCTGAAACAAAGGCTTCAGCCGCTGGATGGCATGATAGACCATGCTTGTACCGCGCGAAGCCGTCGTCGAACCGGAAACCGGCACTTTTTCTGTGTCTCCTATCAGAAAGCAGACGTCTTCCCGACTGCATTCAAACGCCTGAACAAGTGTATTTTCAATAACCGCTACAATGCCCTGGCCGCATTCTTCAAATCCAAAAACACCTTCTATTTTCCCTTCCTCATTCAGACGGATCATGCCTCCGGAAGGATCGAGACGCCCGTATCCAAGTCCTCCGCCATGCATGGCCACAGCTGTACCGAGCCCGCGCTTGATATACTTTGCGGCCGGCGGCTTTTCTGCCAGTTCCGTCTGTTTTTCTTTTCTAATACGCTCCGCGGCCTCCAGTACTAACAGTCCGCCGTTTGTCGGTGCAATCCGGTGGCCGAGCGGTCCCGGTGATTCATGCTTTCTCATATTGACTGCCTGGAAATCGTGCAGATCCATGTTAAGTGCAGCCGCCAGCCGGCTGACCTGTCCTTCGAGTGCAAAGGTAACCTGATTTCCACCGAAGCCGCGGAACTCACCGGCTACCCCGTTATTAGTATAGATCGATAACCCTTTTGTACGGACATGCTCAATATCATACGGTCCGGACGCATGTTCTACTGCAAATTCCAGAACAGCCGGTCCTAATGTGGCATAGGCTCCGGTATCTGCCTCAATATACGTCTCGTGGGCGATAAGCTTTCCTTTTTTGTCCACTCCCGTTTTCATTTTAATTTTCATTGCATGGCGTTTAATTCCAGCACGGACCGATTCTTTCCGGCTGTTATGGATTTGAACCGGCTTTCCCGTTTTCAGTGCGAGCAGTGCCGCGTAAGGCTGTACGTTCAACTCATCTTTTCCGCCGAACGAACCTCCTATTGGACTCGATATGATGCGGATACGCTCTTCTTCCATCTGCAGAATTCTGGAGAGTTGAAACCGGTCCTTGAGCCCGTGCTGGGTACCCATGTAAACCGTAATCCCACCGCCTGCTTCCGGGACGACCACCCCGCCTTCCGTTTCCATATAGGTGTGCATCTGCCGGGGTGTTTCATATGTTTCCTCTACGACGACTTCACAGGCAGCGAATGCACTGTCAGCATGCCCGCGCTGCTGCTCTGCCTGATGCAGAATATTTCCGTCTTTATGAAGCGCCGGTGCGTCCGGGGCCAGGCTTTTTTCCATCGTATCTATAATAGGCAGTTCCTCGTACTCGACGATAATCTTCTCCAGAGCTTCCTCCGCGGCTTCTTTCGATACGGCTGCAACGGCCGCGACTGCATCTCCCATATAGCGGACTTTGTCTTCACAAAACACCGGCTGGTTCGGCGTCACGATACCAAACCCATTTAAACCGGGAACATCTGCCGCTGTAATAACGGCTTTTACGCCGGGAAGGGCTTCGGCTTCTTTTGTTTGGATGTGTTTAATCAAAGCATGGGGAGAGCGGCTGCGAAGCACCCGGCCGTAAAGCATGCCTTCTATCCGACGGTCCGTTAAATATTTAAGCGTGCCTGTCACTTTCTCTATGCCGTCCGGCCGGATGTTTCCATCATTTTTCAGCGGCATGGCTCCTATCCTCCTCTTTCCAGATTTCCAATGCAGACTCCAGGATCATGCCGGCAGCCATTTTTCGATAGCCGGATGCTGCAAACACATCGGATACCGGGGCATACTCCTCCAGAATCGTTTCACAGGCTGTTGTCACTGCCGAATGAGTCAGCGTCTGATTTTCCAGGCAGGCTTCTGCGGCAGGCATCCGCTCCGGCGGCTGATCTCCACCGCCTACGGCAATTCTTACGTGTTTCAGACGCCCTGCCGGCGTCCAGTCCGCCGATGCCGCTACAGTCAGGATCGAAGGGCTGAACGTTTCCCGGCTCCCTACTTTTTCAAAAAAAGTAAGTGTTGGTGATGGGAGCGGAAGCTGAACAGCGAGCAGAAGAGCTGCCCGCTCCTGTGTCCGGTTCAGATAGTGGTCCAACGGCAGCACCTTCTCTCCGTCTTCATCCATAAAACGAACCTTGGCATTTAACACGAGCAGTGATGCGGCTGCATCCCCTTTACGATAGCCGATGTTGCCTCCAATGGTTCCCTGGTTTCTGATGGCAGGCGATCCAACAGCACCGGCCGCTCTGCATAATACTGGAACGTGCGCCTTTAAAATAGGATGATCGATACAATAACGAAGCAGTACATTGGCTCCGATAGACAGAAAATCTTCGCCATTTTCTCCCTGTCGTTGAAGCGTCTGCAGTTCCTCGAGCGCCTGCAGCATAATCATATACGATGGAAGCGGAGTACCTTTTTCCCGCTGCAGTTGAAACGTGGTGCCGCCCATCATAAAAGCGGCGTCCGCCCCATATGTTTCTTTCAGCTGCCAGGCCTCCTCTATTGTATGCGGAGTTAAAACGATACTGTTTGCACCAGCCATTGGTAATCTTCCTTTGTGTCTATGTCATAGAAAAGCGCCTCGTTTGCTGCAGAAAGAACAGTTCCCTGCAGGGAATTATCACCACGGAGACAAGATCGTGCTCCTTTATCTCCTTCAAGCTGTTTCAAACGGGAAAACAGCTGCTTTTGCAGCAGAAGCGGCGGCTGCAGGCGGCCCATTGCGGCATAATCCTGGGAAGCATTTTCACAGGTGCTGATTAACTGATTGATTCTTTTTGCAGTAACAAACGGCTGATCTGCCAGCAGTATAACTACCGCATCTGCTCCCGCAGCTTCCGCTTCTTCTATACCGCGCCGCAGGGAATAGGCCTGGCCTTCCTCTGCCCGTCCGGCCACTACGGTTGTCCATCTTTCCCTCCAGGACTCCTGATAAAATAAGGGAGCAATCCACCGGGTATCCGTGCCGGGACGGGTCACAATAATTGTCGTATCGAGTTCCGATAAAAGTGCCTGCTTTAACGCAACACTGCCAAGTGACATGCTTCCTGCAGGCAGATGAAGCTTGTTTTCCTGCATTCGTCTGCTTTCGCCGGCAGCCAGATAAATACCTGTCACCTTTTTCACCTCGCTGCCTCCTTAACGGCAGACTGTTTGGACAACGGAATGATTTCCGCTAAAATACTGACCGCAATTTCTTCTGGTCCCTCTGCTTTAATGGAAAGACCGACAGGAGACGTAATCCACTCCGGAAGCGGTCGTCCGTTCTGCAGCCGTTCCGCCCTCGCTTTGGAACCGAGAATACCGAGATACATCGGACATTTTGGAATCAGATACTCCAGCAGCTCTTTGTCGTATTGAAAATGGTGGGTCATCAACAGCACAAAATCAGAAGGAGCAACCGGCACCTTTGCAGCCAGTTCTTCAGGAAATCCACAGTAGATCGCCTCTGCTGCCGGATGAATCTGTTTCCGGCACCTTTCCACGCGCCAATCAGCAACCGTTACGGAAAAGCCACTCATCGAAGCGATTTGCACAAGCGGTTCCACATCCGTACCAGCTCCAAATATAACCAGCCGCTGTTTAGGCTTGATAACCTGGACGTACATTATTTCTCCGGTGGAAGTGATAAAGCGCCCTTTCGTTTTCACAAGGGACACTTCTTCAGAAGAAACCAATGCCGTTTTCAGCCGGCTCTCTTTTTCCACACGCAGCACGACCGCTTCTTTCCCTTCTTTTAGAAGACCCTCGATTGTAAAAAGCCGGTGGATTTGTTCAGCCCGCAGAGGCTCCATATGAACGAAAACACTTCCATTACAGCCGGTGCCTTCTCCCCAGGACAGCGGATCATACCCGCGCATGTCGTATTCCACCGTACGGTCTCCGTGCTCCCATACTTCTGTGACCCTGGCTGCAATGTCCTGCTCCAGGCAGCCGCCGCTTAATACTCCTGTCATCGCTCCCATGTGATCTACCAGCATGGTAGTGCCTTCTTTTCGATAAGCCGACCCTTCTACGTGAATAATTGTCGCCAGCATGGCAGGCTCGCCGTGATTCATATGACGCAGCGCCTGAATAATCCTATGCAGGTTTTCCATCTGATATCTCCTTTCTTTTTTACGTCACTATCTTTTGAACGGCGGCGAGCATGCGTTTAATGGAAACGTTCGACTGGGTAAGCACATCTGATTTGTTTACAGTCAGATGCTTTTTGTTTTCCATAACAATTTTCCCATCAATAATTGTTGTTTCTACATCCTGGGCCTGCGCTGAATACACTACGCGGGAATACGGATCGACCGTTTCGGAAGGATAGCTGTGAAAATCACGCAGGTCCATCAGAAATAAGTCCGCTTTTTTACCGGTTTCAATGCTTCCGAGTTCATGATCCATTCCTATTGCCTTTGCTCCGCCGCGTGTAGCCATACGAAGTACTTTCGCTGCAGGCATTGCCGTAGGACCGTGAATTGGTTTAGGCAGAAGAGCGGCCAGCTTCATTTCGTGAAACATATTCAGATTGTTATTGCAGGCGGCTCCGTCTGCCCCAATGCTGATATCACAGCCATCGGAGTCCAGGGTGTACGTATCTGCAATTCCAGAGGCAAGCTTTAAGTTTGATCCCGGACAATGCACCATTTTTACCTGTTTTTCTTTAATAATCTGCCTCTCTTTTTCATTGAGCCACACGCAGTGCGCCAGGATAAGGCGCTCGTTTGCCAGCCCAATGTGATCGAGGTATTCGACATTCGGCATGCCGCGCTGCGATTCCACCAGCTCTATTTCGCCTTTGTTTTCGGAAGCGTGGGTATGAACATATACATTGTAATAATCAGATAAATCACGGACTTCCGTCAGCAGCTCTTCCGTGCAGGAAACAACAAAGCGCGGGCTGAAAGCATACTGAATTCGTCCGTTGTCATAGCCGTGCCATCGTTCCAGAAGTTCCACGCTTTCTTTAATAGAAGCCCGGGTATTTTCAAGCAGCTGCGGCGGTACATCGTCGCCGACATCCATCATAACTTTTCCGGAAAGCGCGCGGATGCCGCTTTCGGCAATTGCCTGAAACGCCGATTCGGTGTGATGGACCGTCTCCATATCAACGATGGTAGTCGTTCCACCGCTGATGCACTCTCCAATACCGAGCATCGCCGAATAGTAAATAGATTCCTCGTCGTGGGCAGCTTCAAGCGGCCACAGCCTTTTTTTCAGCCAGTCCATTAATTCCAAGTCATCTGCCTGTCCCCGGAAAATCGTCTGACATAAATGAATATGTGTTTGGATAAAACCAGGAAGCACCGTTTTTCCCGTGCCGTCAATCATTCTCGTCTGGGCCGGATCCAGCTCCTGAATATCCCGGCCTATCGCTGCAATACGTCCATCCTGAATCAATATGTCCCCGTTTATAATATCCATTCCATCATTCATTGTAATGATTTCCGCATTCTTTATTAGAATATCTTTCATGAGAATCCCTTCTTTACTGTGTATTTGGGATAAAAAAGCCGGAGAATTACACAGTCCTTCGACTATGCGCTTCTCCGGCTTCTATTCTTTTCCGACCAGCGGAAAGACAGCTCCCGATTTTTCGATTAAAAGAGACTGCCCGGATAAACAGGCTGTTTCCTTTTCGTTTAATTGTTAATATCGTATGAAAAAAACACCAGTTTGTCTGGTTATTTGTTAGATATCCTTACATATTTTATGTATCAATATAAATAATGGCCGCCGCTTCTTCTGTAACAGGATCAAAGTCTTTTAAAATCGTTTTCACTTTAATCGAAAGCTGCTTTTCCAATTCTGCCTTCAGACGTTCTTTAAATTCTTTGATCAAGGTCGTGTCCACGGTCAACGTAAGTTCCGGATACTTCTTATGAATGGCTTCGAGCGCCGGCACGCGCTGATGCTCCCCAAACACCAGAATCTTGTCCTGCAGCATCTCGATTTTCTGTTTCCTGACCCCGACTTTGTACATATCCTGATTGACTTTATTATAAATCTGCGCCACTTCTTTCCGCAGTGTTTTTTCATCCATTTTGTTATATGCGTTCATGTTGTCCCTCCTCCTATTAGTATAATAAATACTCTCCGGGCTCCGTTCTGTTTGTGTACATAATCTGACAGCTTTTTCTGTAATACAAAAACCGCCCCCGGGCTGAGCCGGGAGCGGTTTCTTTATTTTTCCTGGGTTTCTTTGATTCGGTCCAGCGTCATTTGATAGCTGTCATTTCCATAGTTCAAACAGCGTTTCACGCGGGAAATCGTAGCCGTACTGGCTCCGGTTTCTGTTTCGATTTTATGGTACGTATTCCCGTTCTGCAGCATTCTGGCTACTTCCAGTCGCTGAGCTAAGGATTGAATTTCATTTATGGTACACAGATCATCAAAAAATGCATAGCATTCTTCCAAATCCTTCAATGACAATATAGCCTGAAACAGCTGATCTAATTCTTTTCCACGAAGTTTATCAATCTGCATCCTTTACACCTCACTTTAAAACGAATGTCCAACTTTCATTCCTGCTGTAAAACTGCTTCTCAGACGCTGATACATATGAAAATCAGTGACTTGTTTTGTTAGGTTACCGTTCTGCCCTGTACTTTTACAGTTTAACGCATAATAGAAGGAAAGAGTACCGTTTTCTTATGCACGTCGAAAATTCCCTTTTGGGTCACCCGGATGTAAGGCAGGTGGGTCGAGGAGAAAAACAGCATGCTGTATATAGGGTCATCATGCTTATAACCGCGCTCGCGGAGCTTTGCCTCAATGCTTTCATGCTTGGCAATCACTTCTTCCATCGGTGCAAGCGACATGGCGCCGAACAGCTTCAGCGGAAGGCCTTCAATAACTTCATTGTCTTCGACAAGAAAGATCCCGCCGTCATTCTGCTTGAGTTCTTCAAAAGCACGGAGCATGTCTTTTTTTCGTTTCCCGATTAAAATAATGTCACCGGTATTGGAAAATGTCGTCGCAAGGCCGCCCAGGTTTTCCGCGAAGCCTTTTATGACGGTATTAATACGCCATTTCCCGTGGCGGTCCAGCATCGTAAAAAAGCACTCGTCGTGATCAGGATCGAGCTCATCAATGGCTGCGTCCACGCCTATTTGATACGGCTTTAATATAACCGAATTGACTAATTCAATTCCCATCGGCATGGAAAAATGAAGATCATCGTAGGTAAGGTTCCAATCAAGCATTAATGGATGGACCCCATATTCACTCCAGGAAAAATGCTTCTGCGGATATAGGTTTTCTTCTCCGCGGTACACCCATTTCCCTTTAGCCATCACTGCTTCCGGCTTCGGAATTGATGGATCTTTCAGAAAGTTAATATGAGCAAGCCGGCCGGGCGCAATCATTCCAACGTAATCATCAATGCCAAGATGCTTGGCGGAGTTGTAGGAAGCCATTTCGTATGCTTCTATTTCCGGCACTCCTTTTTCCAAAGCGATTTCGATTGTGCGGTCCATAATCCCATCTTTGTAAAAAGAAGGCGTGGAGCCGTCTGTATTCATCGTAAAGCGGCTGAAGTCGGTAATACCTGCTTCCAGCAGACCTTCCAGCATTTCCGGCAGATCCGGGCGGATGGAAGAATAGCGCAGGGAAGTAGTCATTCCTGCGTCCAGCCTCATTAGCGCCTCATCCGCCGTCATTGCTTCATGGTCGCCTGAAACACCAAGCAGTGCCATTTGGATAATGGTTTTTTCGGAAGCACCGGGCAAATGGCCTTCAATCGGCTTATTTGCTTCTTTCGTCTGCTGCATCCAGTGAAGAATCGTATCATCACCTGTCATGACCCGCGGCCATGCTGTAAGTTCCCCGCCCTGTACGACGAGTGGGTGCTCCAGCCATGACATCATTTTGGAAGGAGAAAAAATAGAGTCTTCTTCCTCCATTTCCGTCTGGGCATCGTATCGCGCCCACCAGTACATGGAAGTCGGGAGATTATCCAGTTCTTCTATAAGTGTAAGCGCTTTCTTTTTATCAACATGCAGAAAGAAAAACATATTGTCATTTACGAGTGTCGTTGTTCCCCGCTGGGAAGCATACGCTGCAAAAGTGTGCGGATTGTAAAGCTGAAACGGATGAACATGTGGCTCTATATAACCTGGCACAAGAAACTGGCCTGTGCAGTCTACTACTTCCGCCTGTTCAGTATTATCGGGAAGGCTGTCTCCTACGTATATAATGCGATCGTCCGATATCCATATGTGGCCTTCCAGCCATTTTTTCCGTGCACTGCTCAAGTACGTTGCATTTTTTAATACTATATCAGGTGAGCGTTGTCCTCTGATAACGGAAAGTTGGTTTCGAAGTGTTTGTTTGTTCCATCTAAATAACCGGGATGCCATATTTTCACCTGCTTTGCTGTATTTTTATGTTTGCTTATTTAGTGCTATCGTATCACACTTTGCCTCTGTACTCCACGAAAGGAAGTGACAACTGTGGGAACTCTGCCCCGGCTTAACGGGGCGGAGCACCCCTGTTACTGTAACAAAAAGAACGGATCTGTTTGGTGTTGTTGAGAAGAAATCTTCCATTGAAATTCACTGCCGGCAATAGAAAAGCCCTCCGCCTGACCGGCAGAGGACTTCAATGCATCAGGTGGCAGCCGATATGGCTTTATGCCCGATGTCTTTACGGTAAAACAAGTGGGTCGTATCAAGATCTTCGAGCTTCGCGTAGACCTTCACCTGTGCTTCTTCAAGCGTTGCAGCTTTTTCTGCGATTAACAGCACGCGTCCACCAGCGGTTTTATACTGGCCGCCTTCCTCTTCAACGCCTGCAAAAAACAGCATATCAGATGACGGTACCGCAGCAATCGGCTGATGTTTTGCATAAGAGCCGGGATAGCCTTTAGAAGCGGCTACTACACCGAGTACCGCATCGTCGGACCAGGAAAGCACCGGCTTTCCGCCGGCCAGCAGGTCCAGAATCACTTCTGCCAGATCAGATTCCAGACGCGGCAGCACTACCTGCGCTTCCGGATCGCCGAAACGGGCATTAAACTCGATGACTTTAGCGCCGCTGTCTGTCATCATCAGCCCGGCATACAAAATACCGGTAAACGAACGACCTTCTTTCACCAAGGCTTTAGCAGCAGGCTCAAGTACCTGCTCCACTGCTTCCTGCACCTGCTTTTCTTTAAACTGCGGCACGGGGCTGTAGGCCCCCATCCCGCCGGTGTTCGGTCCCTGATCCTGGTCATAGGCACGTTTATGGTCCTGGGCGCCTACCATTGGAATCACCGTTTCTCCGTTCACAAAGGCCATCAGCGACAGTTCTTCCCCGCTCAGGTACTCTTCGATCACGACTTCCGCTCCGGCCCCGCCGAATTTACTGTCCACCAGTATATCGCGGAGCGCCTCGCCGGCTTCCTCTTCTGTCAGCGCGACGGTCACGCCTTTGCCTGCCGCCAGGCCGTCCGCTTTGATTACGATGGGAGCACCGATTTTCTGTACATACGCCAGCGCCTTATCATAATCAGAAAACACTTCATAAAAACCGGTCGGTATGTTGTAACGCTTCATAATGTCTTTGGCAAATGATTTACTGCCTTCAATTTTGGCAGCAGCCTGGGAAGGGCCGAAAACGGCCAGGCCTTCCTTATGAAAGCGGTCAGCCAGTCCTTCAAGCAGCGGTACTTCCGGACCGATCACGGTCAGTCCGATATCCTGCTGTTTGGCAAAGGAGACAAGACCGTTCTGATCCGACTCGCTGATCGCTGTACACTCTGCCGCTTCTTTCATGCCCGGATTGCCGGGGGCCGCGAACACTTTATTAGTTTTCCGGCTTTTAGAGAACGCCCATGCGAGAGCATGCTCCCGGCCGCCTCCGCCGATAACGAGTACATTCATAAGTGAATCGCTCCTTTTAATGTTTAAAGTGGCGGATGCCTGTAAATACCATCGTAATGCCCAATTCATCAGCCATCGAAATAGATTCTTCATCACGGATAGAACCACCCGGCTGAATAATAGCGGTTACGCCGGCCGCTCCTGCTGCTTCCACCGTATCTTTCATTGGAAAAAAGGCATCAGAACCCATCGCGGAACCGACAGCTTCCTCGCCTGCCTGTTCTACTGCAATAGCTGCAGAGCCGACGCGGTTCATCTGGCCGGCCCCGATTCCAATGGTTTTATCGCCTTTAGCCAGTACGATTGCATTTGACTTCACGTGCTTGACTATTTTCCAGGCCAGCTTAAGATCCTGCCATTCCTGCTCGGAAGGCTCCCTTTTAGTTACAACGCGAACGTCCGCATCCAAAAAGCCCTTAGCATCCTGTTCCTGGACAAGTGTGCCGCCGTAAATGGAAGTCATTACCGAACGCTCCATTGGGGCTTCGTCCATGGAAACACTCAAGAGACGGATGTTCTTTTTAGCTGACAAAATGTCCAGCGCTTCCTGTGAGAAGTGCGGGGCAATCACGATTTCCAGAAAGATATTCTTCAACTGGTCCGCTGTTTCCGTGTCGACTTCCTGGTTTAATGCTACAATGCCTCCAAAAATAGACACTGGGTCTGCTTCATACGCTTTCTGGTACGCTTCGGCAATCGTTTCTCCGACGCCGACACCACACGGATTCATATGCTTTACGGCTACTGCAGCCGGCTGGGAAAATTCTTTTACCATTTCAAGCGCTGCCTGGGCATCGTTAATATTATTGTAGGAAAGCTCTTTACCATGCAGCTGAAGCGCATTGGCGATTGAACTGATCGGGCCGATCGGCTCTCTGTAGAAAGCCGCTTTCTGATGGGGGTTTTCCCCGTAGCGCAGATCCTGCTTCTTCTCATACGTTACGGTGTACGTTTCCGGATAAAGTTCCCCGGTCTGACCTGTTAAGTAATTGGCGATCATAGCGTCATAGGCTGCTGTATGGCGGAAAACTTTCGCTGCCAGCATTTTCCGGCGCTCGACACTAATTTCCCCGTGCTGCTCCAATTCATGTAACAGCTCTTCGTAATCGTTGGGATCCGTAATCACTGCAACATCCTGATAGTTTTTGGAAGCGGCGCGGAGCATCGTCGGTCCGCCAATATCAATGTTTTCGATCGCTTCTTCGAATGTCGTTTCCGGACGTTCAATCGTTTCTTTAAACGGATACAAATTAACGATAACGTAGTCAATCGGAGCGATATTATGTTCTTCAAGCTGTTTCATATGGCTTTCTTCCGAACGCATTGCAAGAAGTCCGCTGTGAATATTGGGATGAAGGGTTTTTACACGTCCATCCAGAATTTCCGGAAACCCGGTAACATCAGAAATCCCGATGACCTTGACGCCTCCTTCTTTAAGAACGCGGCTTGTGCCTCCTGTAGAAATAATTTCAATGCCGAGGCTTTCCAGTTTTTTCGCAAAGGGGACGATGCCCTCTTTGTTTGATACGCTGATCAGTGCTCTTTTTGTGTACATGCCTGTTAAAAGCTCCTTTCCAATTTTCCAGCGAGTTCATCGATAACTTCCGGATACAATCTATGCTCTATCGCCTGAATGGCGTTCGTTAATGTCTCTTTGGAGTCTGTGCGGCGTATGTTTACCGCTTCCTGCGCAATAATGCGGCCGGTGTCCATGCCTTCGTCCACGTAATGAATCGTCACTCCGGTAATTTTCACCCCAGCTTCCCACGCCTGCCCGATCGCATCTTTTCCGGGAAAAGCCGGCAGCAGCGAAGGATGGATATTAACGATGCGTCCTTCAAATGCGTGGAGAAGAACCGGGCCGATCAGGCGCATGTATCCTGCCAAAAAGACAAAAGAGATGCCATGATGTTCCAATTCCTGTACAATCTCTTCTTCAAACGCCTGTTTGGAACTGTACTGTTTCGGCTGAAAAGAAAATACGGGAATATGCAGTGCTTCTGCTTTTTGAATAACGGCCGCCTGCGGTTTATCACATACAAGCAGGGAGACTGCTGCGCCGAGCCTCCCCTCCTGTTCTGCCCGGACAATGGCTTCGAAATTCGAGCCGCTGCCTGAAGCAAATACTGCTATTTTTTTCATGAAACGGTGCCATCCAGTTCAATCGAACCTCCGTCGGTAACGGAGCCGATCCGCACGGCTGGTTCCTGCCCGGCATGAAGCGCCTGTAGTGCCGCATCGGCATCTTCCGGGCGGACAGCTGCGATCAGGCCGATACCCATATTAAAGGTGCCGTACATATCTTTATCCGACAGACTGCCGGTAGACTGAATCAAGGAAAAAATCTCCGATGTCTTCCAGGCTGAAGTCTGAATGGACGCACCAAGGCCTTCCGGAAGCATTCTTGGTATATTTTCATAGAAGCCGCCGCCTGTAATATGAGCCATTCCCTGCACAGTTACGGTGTTCATTAAGTCACGTACTGCTTTTACATATATTCTTGTCGGGGTTAACAGCTCAAGCCCGAGCTTCTTTTCAAGCGGAGAGTAGATTTCCTGGAGCTCCAGGTTCCCTTTATCAAACAGGACACTTCTGGCAAGAGAAAGCCCGTTGCTGTGAATACCGGAGGAGACAAGACCGATCAGTACGTCTCCTTCCCGGATATTTTCACCGGTGACAATATCTTTCTTTTCCGCCGCACCGACCGCAAATCCTGCAAGGTCATATTCATCAGCATCATACATGCCCGGCATTTCTGCCGTTTCCCCGCCGATCAAAGCACAGCCTGACTGCTCACAGCCGTCGGCCACGCCTTTTACGATTGCTTCGATCTTTTCCGGGACGGCCTTGCCGCACGCGAGATAATCGAGAAAATAAAGCGGTTCTGCGCCTTGAACGGCAATGTCATTAACGCACATAGCGACGGCATCCTGGCCGATCGTATCATGTTTATCCATTTGAAAAGCGATCATCAGCTTTGTGCCGACGCCGTCTGTTCCCGAAATAAGCACGGGCTCTTTGTATGGAAGCGCAGAAAGGTCGAACATGGCGCCGAACCCTCCGAGTCCTCCCATCACTTCCGGACGCATCGTACGGCTTGTATGCTTTTTCATTCGTTTTACTGCTTCATAGCCGGCCTCTACATCAACGCCGGCTTGTTTATATGCATCAGACATCGTCAAGCCCCTTTCTATTCTAGCTGTTCATCACTTTATCATGGGGATGAACGGTGTCTTCGTAAATTTCTGTTGGGTAGTTTCCTGTAAAGCATGCCAGGCACTGGCCGCAGTTCTTATCCTGGCTGCTTCTTCCAATCCCTTCAAGCATGCCGTCGATGGAAATGAAGGCTAATGAGTCGGCTCCCATTTTTTCACGCATTTCTTCCACTGTATGGTTCGACGCGATCAGCTCCGCCTTCGTTGACGTATCGATACCGTAAAAGCAGGGGTGGGTAATCGGCGGCGACGTGATGCGCACGTGTACTTCCAGCGCACCGGCGTCTTTCAACAGCTGAACGATGCGGCGGCTTGTCGTACCGCGGACAATAGAATCATCCACCATGACAACACGTTTGCCGGCCACTACGCCCCGTACCGGGGACAGCTTCATCTTAACGCCCTGCTCACGCAGCTCCTGGGTCGGCTGAATAAAGGTCCGTCCGACATATCGGTTTTTAATAAGGCCAAGCTCGTAAGGAATGCCGCTCTGTTCAGCAAAGCCGATAGCCGCTGAGATGGAGGAGTCCGGAACACCGGTTACGACATCTGCTTCCACCGGCGTTTCCAGAGCCATCTGCTTGCCGAGACTTTTCCGGGCCGTATGCACATTAATCTGATCAACATCCGAATCCGGTCTTGCAAAATACACGTATTCCATACTGCATATCTGTCTGTCCGCCGGTTTGGAAAACAGCTGCGAGCGCATGCCGTCTTTATCGATAATAACAATTTCCCCCGGCTGCACTTCCCGTTCGTGCACAGCGCCTACAGCGTCAAATGCACAGGTTTCCGATGCTACTACGTAGGCATCTCCCATCCGTCCAATCGAAAGCGGACGCAGGCCGTTTGGATCCATGGCCACCATCAGCTTGTCTTCGGTCAACACGGCAAGCGCGTAAGCACCTTTGATCGTGGAAAGGGCATCTTTAAACTGTTCTTCAAGCGTTGGGTGAGGACTTCGTTTAATCAGGTGGGCCAGTACTTCTGTATCGGAAGTGGACTGAAAAATGCTGCCTTCCCGTTCCAGGTCACTTTTTACTCCATTTGCATTAACAAGGTTTCCATTATGAGCGAGCGCCAGTCCGCTTGTCTGGGACTGGAATAAAAGCGGCTGTACGTTTAACAGCCCGCCTCCACCGGAAGTAGCATAACGAACATGCCCTATCGCTGCATGCCCCTGAAGCTTCTCCAGTTCACCTTCTTTAAATGCTTTCGTCACAAGGCCAAGCCCTTTGTGTGTGCTCAGCTTATCCCCGTCGCTTACGACGATGCCGGCACCTTCCTGCCCTCTGTGCTGCAGGCTGTGCAGGCCGTAATACGTTACCTGCGCTGCATCTTTATGTCCCCAGATCGCAAAAACTCCGCATTCTTCATTTAAGCCTTTGATTTCACCAAACATGGAATTGCTCCTTTCCAGGTCTCCTCCAATGTCTTTAAAGGAGCCTGTACCACCGTTTCTCCTGATGCTGATGCAATATGCAGCTGGCTGTTGTCCGTCACTGTGCCAATGAATTGAGCGTCTTCGATCATATCTTCCAACAGTTTCTTTTCGTCGGCCGGTACACTGATAACAAAACGGGACTGGGTTTCAGAAAACAATTCATTTATCGGTTGCCTGGAAAGCGTGACATCTGCTCCAAGCGATGTGCCTATTAAGCTTTCCGTCAATGCTACGCCAAGCCCGCCTTCTGAAATATCGTGGGCGGAAGAAACAATGCCCATTTTAATTGCTTCCAGAAGCTGCTGCTGGCGTTTTTTCTCTACGGCCAGATCCAGCTTCGGCGCCTTGCCGGAGATATAGCCCTGTTCCATTTTCTGCAGTTCACTGCCGCCAAATTCCGGCGCTGCTTCGCCGATCACATACACCGCGTCGCCTGCCTGTTTGAACGTCTGGGTCGTAATATGCTTTAAATCTTCGATCAGGCCTACCATACCGATGACCGGCGTTGGGTATACCGCTCCCTGGCTTGTTTCGTTGTAAAGGGAAACGTTGCCGCCGATGACCGGCGTTGAAAGCTCGGTGCAGGCTTCGCTCATGCCGTCTGTCGATTTTTCAATCTGCCAGAAAATCTCCGGGTTTTCCGGACTTCCGTAGTTCAGGCAGTCTGTCACGCCTAAAGGACGGGCCCCTGAGCAGACAATATTACGCGCAGCTTCCGCTACCGCGATGCGCCCGCCTGTTTCCGGATCCAGATATATATAACGCGAGTTGCAGTCTGTCGTCATCGCGAGAGCTTTGTTTTTGTCTCTTACTTTAATAACGGCCGCATCCGACCCCGGCTGCACGACTGTATTTGTCTGCACCATATAGTCATACTGGTCGTAAATCCATTCTTTGCTTGCAATGGTCGGCTGCTCCAGCAGTCGAAGCAGGGTGCCCTGCAAGTCTTCTACATCCGGAAGCCAGTTGATGCCCTGGTTTTCCTGGTAATAAGCAGGTTCTGAAGAGGCCGGATGATACACGGGTGCATCCTCTGCAAGCGAATCAACAGGCACGTCGGCTGCTACTTTGCCGTTATGAATCAGGCGCAGTACCTGCTCTTCGATTACTTCCCCAACGTTGGCAGAGAGAAGTCCCCATTTATCGCATATATCAATAATTTCCTGTTCACGGCCTTTTTCTACAACGAGAAGCATCCGCTCCTGCGATTCGGACAGCATCATTTCGTATGGTGTCATGCCTGTTTCGCGCTGTGGCACAAGATCAAGATTCATTTCAATTCCTGATCCTGCCTTACTCGCCATTTCGGCGGAAGAAGAAGTCAGACCGGCCGCTCCCATATCCTGTATGCCGACGAGCGCATCTGATTTCACAAGCTCCAGGCATGCTTCCAATAACAGCTTTTCTTTAAATGGATCTCCGACCTGAACGGCAGGACGCTTGCTCTCCGATTCTTCACTCAACTCCTCTGAAGCAAAGGTAGCACCGTGAATACCGTCACGACCGGTGTCGGCTCCGACATAAAGAACCGTGTTTCCAACTCCTTTAGCCTGACCCTTTTGAATGTTTTTATGGTCAATCAAACCTACGCACATAGCGTTAACAAGCGGGTTGCCTTCATAGCACGGATCAAACTGAATTTCACCGCCGACGGTAGGTACCCCGACGCAGTTGCCGTATCCGGCAATGCCGGCGACTACTTCTTCGAGCAGGTAACGAACGCGCTGATTGTCAAGCTCTCCGAAGCGCAGGGAGTTTAACAGCGCAATCGGACGGGCTCCCATGGAAAATACGTCACGGAGAATACCGCCTACGCCCGTGGCCGCCCCTTGATAAGGTTCAATAGCGGAAGGGTGGTTATGGCTTTCGATTTTAAATACTACCGCCTGGTCATCGCCAATATCGATGATGCCGGCACCTTCCCCGGGTCCCTGCAGAACTTCTTCTCCGGTAACCGGAAACTTTTTCAGCACGACTTTGGAGTGCTTGTAGCTGCAGTGTTCGGACCACATAACGGAAAAAAGCCCCGTCTCTGTATAATTCGGCAGACGTCCGAGAATTTTTTCCACCATCGCAAATTCCTGCTCTTTAAGGCCCATTTCTTTATAAATATGCTCTTTCTTAATTTGCTCTGGGGACGGTTCAAGTAGTAACGACATGGGATTTCCTCCAATGATTGAGAATAGATTGAAACAACGGCAGGCCATCAGCGCTGCCAAGCAGGTCAAGAGTGGCTCGTTCCGGGTGCGGCATCATGCCGAGCACATTTCCTTCTTTATTTACAATGCCGGCAATATCGCCGACGGATCCATTAATATCTTCTTTGTACGTGAACACAATCTGATTGTTGTCCTGCAATTCCTGGAGGGTGGCATCGTCGCAGAAATAGTTGCCTTCTCCGTGGGCGACTGGAATCGTAATATCTTGGCCCTGTTCATATTTTCCGGAAAAAGCTGTTGTGTTGTTTTTTACCTGCAGGGTTGTCTGGCGGCAGATAAACTTCAGCGATTTATTCCGCTGCATGGCGCCCGGCAGAAGCCCGGCTTCAAGCAGAACCTGGAATCCGTTGCAGATGCCCAGCACCGGCTTGCCTTTTGACGCTTCTTCGATCACGCTCTCCATTACCGGCGCAAAGCGGGCGATCGCACCTGAGCGAAGGTAGTCTCCGTAGGAAAATCCGCCTGGAATCAGGATGGCATCATAGGCTGCAACGCTTTTTTCGGTGTACCATACTTTTTCTACTTCTTCTCCAAGGCCGTCTTTGATGGCGTAAAACATATCGTCATCACAGTTGGAGCCTGGAAATACGATTACGGCGAACTTCATGAGGAAACAACCTCCTCCATATTGTACGTATAGTCTTCAATAACCGGATTTGTCAGCAGCTTATGGCACATCTCTTCGACTTTTTCCTGCACATCGTCCGTGTTTTCCATATGAAGCTCGATAAATTTACCGGTCTGCACTTCGCTCACTTCGTTATATCCCATCGTGTGAAGAGCGTTATTAATGGCGCTACCCTGCGGATCCAATACGCCGGCCTTTAACGTTACGTAAATCTGAACTTTAACCATGTATAGTGCCTCCCAGTCTTTTTAAAATCTCCTTGTAGCCGTCCTGCAGGGAACCAAGACCATAGCGGAACAGGTCTTTATCGAATTTTTCCCTCGTCGTTTTGTCCCAGAGCCTGCATGTATCCGGAGAAATTTCATCGGACAGCAGGATCGCTCCGTCTTCTGTCGTACCAAATTCCAGCTTAAAATCGACCAGAATCAATTCACATTCGTCAAAATGCTTTTTAAGCGCATCGTTTACTTCCAGCGCCAGCTTTCTCATTTCGATCGTCTGGGCCGGTTCCGCTGCATGCAGAAGGCGGATATGATCATCGTTAATAAGCGGATCGCCCAGCTCATCGTCTTTATAGTAAAATTCCACTACCGGCACATCTACTTCGGTGCCTTCCGGAATACCGGTGCGCTTTTTCAGGCTGCCGGCAACTACATTGCGGACAACGACTTCCAGTGGAATAATCGTTGTTTTATGAACGAGCTGCTCTGTCGCGGAAATTTTTTTCTCAAAGTGATTGCGGATGCCAAGAGACGTCAGCTTTTCGAAAAGAAGAGAAGAAATAACATTATTCAGCTCTCCTTTTCCCTTTAAGATGTCTTTCTTTTCTCCGTTAAACGCTGTGGCTTCATCTTTATATTCCACCCAGAGAAGTCCTGGTGTATCTGTTTCATAAAGCCGCTTGGCTTTTCCTTCATACAGAAGATCCTGCTTTTCCACTCAAAACGCCTCCCTGGTTTATTTACTCAATACCTGCACGCTTAAAGATCGTATCCACTTGTTTCATATGATGATTGTAGTCAAAGCATTCATCGAGCTCTTGTTCTGTGAGCACTTCTGTAATGCGGGGCTGCTGGTCAACAAGCGTCCGGAACTGAACGCCCTCTTCCCATGCCTGCATCGCTGTAGGCTGCACGAGATCGTATGCTTCTTCCCGGGCCATGCCTTTGTTGATTAATGTGAGCATAACGCGCTGGGAATAAATCAGTCCGAACGTTCTTTTCATGTTGGCTTTCATGTTTTCCGGAAACACCGTCAGGTTTTTAACAATATTGCCAAAACGGTTCAGCATATAATTAAGCGCGATTGTCGCATCCGGCAGGATGATGCGTTCTGCCGACGAGTGGGAAATGTCACGCTCATGCCAGAGCGGCACGTTTTCGTATGCTGTAAGCATATGGCCGCGGATGACGCGGGCGAGGCCTGACATATTCTCCGAGCCAATCGGGTTACGTTTATGAGGCATCGCGGAGGATCCTTTCTGCCCTTTGGCGAAAAACTCTTCCACTTCGCGTGTTTCACTTTTCTGCAGGCCGCGGATTTCCACCGCCATTTTTTCAATCGACCCGGCAATAAGAGCAACGGTGCTCATGTAATGAGCGTGGCGGTCCCGCTGCAGCGTCTGGGTGGAAACAGGAGCCGCTTCAAGTCCAAGCTGATGGCAGACATGCTCTTCAATATACGGTGGAATGTTGGCAAACGTGCCAACCGCACCGGACAGCTTTCCAACACGAACCGTTTCTGCAGCAGCACGGAAGCGCTCCAGGTTGCGCTGCATTTCCTGATACCAGAGGGCAAGCTTTAAGCCGAAAGTCGTAGGCTCCGCGTGCACTCCGTGCGTGCGTCCCATCATGACCGTGTATTTATGTTCTTTTGCTTTTTCTTTCAATATGGAAGTGAAGTTCTCCAGATCCTTTAACAGAATCGCATTCGCCTGCTTGAGCTGGTAGGAAAGAGCAGTATCTACAACGTCTGTAGAAGTCAGGCCGTAATGCACCCATTTGCGTTCTTCCCCAAGCGTTTCTGACACGGCTCTTGTAAAGGCCACAACATCGTGGCGCGTTTCCTGCTCGATTTCGTTGATACGTGCCACATCAAACCCTGCATTCTCACGGATTTTTTCCACGTCTTCCTTTGGAATGTCTCCAAGTTCGGACCAGGCTTCGCAGGCGGAAATTTCCACTTCAAGCCAGGCGTTAAAGCGGTTGTTTTCTGTCCATATTTCTCCCATTTCCGGGCGGGTGTAACGTTCAATCATGTTGATTCCTCCACTCTCTCTATCTGCTGCTTTATTTTATATAGGTATTCCATACAGTATTGCTGTCTTCAAGCGCCTGTTCCACGCTGTCGCGCAGCACGGTCCAGTGTCCCATTTTCCGGCCGGGACGACTTTCCGCTTTTCCGTAAAGATGAATGTGCTCTTTGGCAAAATCCTGCAGGCCGTTCATTACCGGCTCCACGTGCTGCCCTAATATATTTGTCATCACGACCGGCTTGAGCAGGCCGGTTGGTCCGAGCGGCAGTCCGCAGACGGCGCGGATATGCTGTTCAAACTGGGATGTTTCACAGGCTTCAATCGTGTAGTGCCCGGAATTGTGCGGCCGGGGTGCCACTTCGTTTACGTAGAGCGTTTCTTCATCTATAACAAACATTTCAATAGCAAGCGTACCAACAAGCTGTAAATGCCCGGCTAATGTTTCAGCCAATGCATAGGCCTTTTCTGCTAAGGTGCCCGGAATCCGGGCTGGAACGATCGTTTGGTGGAGAATATTGTTTTCATGAATGTTTTCTCCGACAGGAAATACAGCTGTTTCTCCTGTCGTCGCTCTCGTAATAATAACGGAGATTTCTTTTTCAAACGGGATCCAGGCTTCAAGGACAAAATCCGCCGGATTCTTTTCTGCCAGGCGGCTGTATGCTTCCTGCAGGTCTGTTTCTTTTTTCAGCACTTCCTGGCCTTTGCCGTCATATCCGCCCCGGCATGTTTTTAAGACAGCAGGAAGGCCGATGGCTTTAACTGCGGCCTTGAGGGAATCATAGTCGGTGACCGGCTGGTACGGTGCCACCGGAACGCCCGCGGCTTCAATAGCTTTTTTCTCACGAAGCCTGTGCTGGGTCGTATGAAGAAGCGCACCGCCCTGCGGAAGGTACATCGTTTCTTCCAGGAAAGAAGCCGTGTCGGCATCAATATTTTCAAATTCATAAGTCAGGACGCTGCAGTGGGAGGAAAGTTCTTCTGCCGCGCTGCGGTCGTCGTAGGCTCCTTTTATTTCCACATCGGATACCTGGCCGGCTGGAGAGCCCGTTGAAGGCTCCAGTACCGCCGTACGGTATCCCATCGGCCGTGCGGCAATTGCCATCATCCGGCCGAGCTGCCCGCCGCCGAGTATACCAATTGTTTTGCCGGGAGGTATTAACGTCATGATGGAAGGTCCCCCGTTTCTATTACTTTGCTGCGCATCTCTTCGCGCCGGTTATCCATTTTTTCAGCAAGCTCCTCATCAAATGCCGAAAGAATCTGTGCGGCAAGCAGGCCGGCATTTACTGCCCCTGCTCTGCCAATAGCTACCGTAGCGACAGGCACGCCGCCCGGCATCTGAGCGATCGACAGAAGCGAATCCATTCCCTGCAGCGCTTTTGATTGGATAGGAACCCCGATAACAGGAAGTGTTGTCTTGGCTGCGGTCATGCCAGGAAGATGCGCGGCGCCGCCGGCTCCTGCAATAATAACTTTCAGCCCTTTCTGACGGGCCGTTTCTGCATACTCGAACATTAAATCCGGTGTCCGGTGGGCAGATACGACCTGTTTTTCATATGCAATATTCAACTCATCCAGCACATCACATGCGTTCTTCATCGTTTCCCAATCGGATGTGCTTCCCATGATTACTCCAACCTGCGGATTCATTCTTCCACTCCTCTACGGCTTTGCTCCGTTGTGTTCTATGTGTTAAAAATCCACGAAAAAAGCCCCGGTAGGTTGACTTTTCTTTATAGAAAGCTGTCAGACGTGCCGGGGCGGAAAGGACACACCACGGACGCAGTGCCGTGGGGCGTTCTTTCCTCATAGTCCGGCGATTTACGGTCACCAGGTAGAAACTTCCGGGCCCTATTCCCGATTTTATATGAGGGTTATATGTCGTTTTCATTCCTCTTACAGCTTAACAAGTTGTCATGAAATCTGTCAACGGAATTCGAACATTATAATTGTATTAAGTTTTAATGTTCGGTTATTGGGGTTTTGCTTCAAAAATGATTTGCTGTTTTAATAATGTATTCTCTTTTTTGCCATTTATGATGGTTTCAGTGAATACTGGTTTTTCTATTCTCCGGACAGGAACAAAGCCTTCCTGCTTTATCCGGTCAAGACAGGCAGCGATCGTTTCTCCGTCCTGCACTTCAAACGTTTTTTTGGCAGCCATACTCTACTCCTATCATCGTATTCCCTTGACCCGGAAGCCGCCGAAAAATGCTTTCGGTTCATGTAAAGTAATGAAGGCTTTGGAATCAGGGTCTTTTACTGGCCGGTAAAGATAATACCTCCCTTTTCTGCTCACTAATTCATTATCGCATATTCATTAGGCCACCGGGAAAGAAAAAAACTGCCCTTTTCAGGACAGTTTCAGCTTAAATATTTTCATTTTTTTAACTATTCTTTCGAAAAAGGGACATAGATCTCACCGGCAGGATTTGTTTTTTTCAATAGGTAACGCACCTGTTCGGACAGCTTCTGCGGTGGGTATGGCTTTGTTAAATAGTGGTGCACTTCCAGCTCCTCCATTTTTTCCGTGTCTTCATTTAATGCGGAGGAAACGATGATAGGAATATTTTTCAGATCTTCTCTGGCTTTTATATGCTGAATAAAGGTCCATCCGTCCATCTCATCGCCGAGCATAACATCGACGATAAACACGTCCGGCTTCAGACCGTTATCAATCGCAGCGAGAGCTGCTTTGGGATTAAAATGAAACGCAACCTCATATTTGGCATGGCGCAGTTCCTCTGATAACAGCAGGCCGAGGCTTCTGTCATCCTCCAATACAAGTGCGGTTAATGTAGAATCCGAATGCGGATACTGAAGCAGTTCCTCCCCATCAAGTGCTGGAAGATGAAAAGTGAACGTACTGCCCTTTCCTTCTTCAGAACTCACTATAATTTTACCATTATGATCTTCGAGTATTTTTTTACATACCGCAAGTCCCAGACCGGTTCCACGGATTTTCTGACGCTTTTCGCCTTCCACCCGGTGGAATTTACTGAACAGCTTCGGCAGTTCTTTTTCCGGAATGCCGAGCCCCTGGTCTGTGACTGATACTGTGACATTGTCCTGGAAATTCTGCATACTGATCGTGATCGTACCGCCATTCGGTGAGAATTTGACGGCATTACTGATCAGGTTGGTCATAACCTGTACAAGCTTATCCTCATCTGCAAAGATTTTCCCGGAGTGCAGCTTATCTTCAATGACAAAAGAATGCTCCGGCTGTCCGGGTTCCATCGTATGCACGACGTTCATCACAATTTCAGCTGCATCCACCCGCTCTTTATCATATGTTTCTTTGCCGGATTCCATCCGCTGCAGATCCAGAAAATCGTTGATCAAATGCGTCAGGCGGTTGCCTTCTTTGTGAATCGTTTCAATATATTTCCGCTGTTTTTCCGGCTTTAATTCTTTCATCAGCATAAGTTCAGCAAAACCAAGAATACTCGACAGCGGTGTTCGCAGCTCATGGCTGACCGTGCTGACCAGGTCTGACTTCATTTTGTCGAGCTCATAGCTTCTCGTATGATCCCGGTGGACGAAAATAGTACCCTGAAGCTTTCCATCACTGAACAGCTGCTCTCCATACACTTCATACACACGGACATCCTCACCGTCGTGAACATGATAATATACTCTATCGATATTCGGTTTTTCTCCTTCACGATAGGAATAAAAGTAAGCTTCCAGCATGGAACGATCTTCTTCCGCAGCATGCGCAAGCAGGCTTGATGTCCATTTTTCAAAAGAGGGCTGCTGGGAATTCTCCAGGCCGCACTTTCCTGCGATCTGATCCATTTTACTGTTGCTGTGAATCATCTTTCCCTTTTCATCAATAAACTGAATACCTTCGTTTACATTATTAATAATCGCCTGGTACAAAGCGCTGTCTTTTTCAGTCGTTTCATGAAGAATAATCCGTTCAAAAGAAATTTTGGACTGGCTCAGCAGGCCGAACATGGCATGCTGCTCTTCCTTTGAAAACGGACGACCGATTCGGTTCATACAGCAGACTCCAATTAAATGCTCCCCTTCGGAAAAAATAGGCATATACAGTTCGTACAGATCCCGTTTCTCCTCTGAGAGCCCCTGCTCTGATAAATCCGCCTGCACCTTTACCATATGAGGTGCCTTTGTTTCATATGTAATCATTGCAGGCGTTTCTTCAATATGCTCCGTTATCCATTTTACTCTGGCATCGCTCATTCCAAGGCTTGCTGTCATCCATTCCGGCTGCATGGTCAAAATCACTGCTTTTTCAAATGGAAACAGCTCTTGAAAATGCGTAAGGATCGTCTGAAGCAGTTCTTTTTTCTCGGATACAGCGGACAGGGAAGAATTAAACTCATTCATGTGATGCAGCCGTGCCCGCTGGAGTTCTAATTCTCCCTGCTGGGATTCAAGCTCCTCGTTGCGGTCGGTCAGCATTTCCTGATTGTTCTGGATGCTTGCAGCCATCTGGGAAAACGTCCGGCTGAGCGATCCCATTTCATCTTTACGTTTTGTATATTTCAGATCAACGTCTTCTCCGGCTTCAATCCTGTCAGCTGACTCCTCTAAATTCTGGAGTGGTCTGGTTAACCAGTATAATAACGTCCAGACACTCACCCCGAGCACAAGAAGAATAAGGAAGAAATAAAGCAGGATGGAATTATTGGCCTGGATCGTAGAGGCAAAATAATCATCGTTTGCAGCAGCACGATCGCTTTCAATAGCGTTGTACTCCTCCGTTGTCTGGGCAATAATATTATTAGCCTGTTCGTTGATTTCTCCTGAAGTAATCTCGTCTATTTCTTCTCCGTCATTCTGGATCTGCTCCACTACCTGCGGAATCCACTCCTGCGAATACTGTGTAAAAAATACATCGAGTTCTTCACTAAATGCTTCATTTTTGCGTTCGCTGTCCAGCGCCTCATACTCTCCGAGAATAGATTCCAGCTTTGTTATTTCAGTGTTCAGGTTCTCAAGGATAGCTTCATCCTGATAGATATAATACCCTCTTCCTTGAATGATCACCTGCTGGAGTGTCGTTTCTATATCAAATAACAGGCCGTCGAGCTCTCGGAGTTCCACTGACTCGCTTCGAATGTCTTCCTGCTCCCCGCTGATCTGATTTAATTGGACAACAGCACCGGCTCCGACGAGAAGAAGCAGGCACACGAAGATTAATAAAAACCTTCGGTGTGCCTTTTCCAGAATATATTTAATCATCAAGAAGATCCTCCACTACGCTTACAAGAAGGGCGGGGCTGAAAGGCTTTGTTAAAAACTCTGTCGCTCCCGCCTTCAAAGCGCTTTCTCTATCGGATTCCTGGCTTTTAGCCGTAAGCATCAGGCTTTTCATCTGCTTCAGCCGCCCGCGCTCCTTTAAATTACTAAGTACTTCCACTCCGTTATAACCCGGCATCATATAATCTACAATTAACAGGTCATATTCTTTCTCGGAAGCCATTTGGAGAGCTTCCGTTCCATTTTCTGCTTCTTCTATGTTATATGCTTCGTCTTCAAGCGTGTCGACGATGAGCATTCTCAGCACATCTTCGTCATCGGCTACTAATATTTGTTTCATAAATCCCGCCCTTCTTTTCGCCATGTTAAGACGAAATTCCTTTTCTTTCCGCTTTTGACCAGTCTTTGCTGCGCCGGATAGCTTTCCAAATCCCTTCCACACGCCAGACGACTGTAAGCGGGCGGTACCAGAAAGATTCTGTCCATGCATACCAGAACAGCCTGTCTAAATCTTTTACATTGGTGTGCTTTCCATTGCCCTGCTCTTCCAGGAGCACAGAGGTAACAGAAAGCAGCGATCCCATAATAACCATTAAGGAAAATAGGATAACGGCAAATACCGTGTTGATTTCCCCAAAAAATAACGCCCAAAATAAGAGGGCATAGCCCAACAATTCAAGAACCGGTCCGCACCATTCAATAAGGAAAAATACCGGCAGGCCGATCCATCCAAGCGCTCCATATTTCTTACGGAAAAACATGCTTTTATGGATCCAGAATGTTTCGGTAAGTCCCTGGTGCCATCGTCTCCGCTGTTTCCGAAGAACAGCTGCGGTTTCCGGCGCCTCTGTCCAGCAGACGGGATCAGGTATGTAGGATATTTTTGATTTTCTGTTGTTCTCTCTTGCCGTTCGGTGCATCCGGACGACAAGCTCCATGTCTTCCCCCACGGTATCGGTACGGTAGCCTCCGGCTGCAATGACGGCACTTTTTTCGAACAGGCCGAAAGCACCTGATACAATAAGCAGAATATTAAAATGACTCATCCCAAGGCGCCCGATGAGAAAGGCCCGGAAATATTCAATCACCTGCATAATGACGATCGGGCGTCTGGATACCGATACATTCATAATTTCGCCCCGCTCGATGGAAGAGGAATTGGCAATACGGATACTTCCGCCAACGGCTATTACTTCGCCATTCCCGTTAATTATCGGCTGTACCGCTTTAATTAAAGCATCGCGCTCCAGCACGGAATCAGCATCTATAGAACAGACGTAAGGATAATTCGATGCATTGATCCCTGCGTTTAATGCATCTGCCTTACCCCCATTTTCTTTGTCAATAAGGTACACATTAGGATGTATCTCTGATTGGTAGACTGCTTTTACAGGCTTGGAAGGCACATAACGGCGGACGACCTGCTCTACTTTTTTCATGCGGAACGCATCAATCGCTGTATGCAGCATGTTATCGGTGGAGCCATCATTTATTATAATAATTTCAAAAGCCTGATAACGAAGACCCAGCAGGGATTTCACCGTTCCCTCCACTGACACCTCTTCATTGTATCCCGGCACGAGTATCGAAACCGGCGGGATATCATCGGCTTGAAGCCTGTCCTGATAAGGTTCTGTTTCATGAATGCCCTCTGTTTTTTTCATGTCACGCATGGCCGTTATTGCTGTAACGATATACCATACAAGCACAAGAACGGTGTAGCTGATAAAACCGAGAACGAGCATGAAAAAAATAACATTCAACACACCTGTCATACTACTTCTCCTTTCATCGTATCCAGCCATTGCCCGGCCATGTCCCTGGCAAAAGGATCATTGCTCGCGTGCTGGATAAAAAGAAGTTCTTCCTCTCCGTTTGGGTGATCGCTGAGTGCCTCTCCTGCATAATATCGGACCCACCAGGAAGAATCTTTAATCAATTCCCGAATGAAATCCTGCACTCCGCGGGAATGGCTGATTTTCCAGAGCCTGGCGGCCATCATTCGCTCCGGCCAGTACTCGGACGCCGCTATTGCGGCAGGAATAATGGTATCGGGCACGATACCGAGTTTCTCAAATCCTTTGTAGGCCTGCAGGCGCACTTCCAGATTTTCATCTTCCGCTGCCTTTTCAAATAATGAAATCGTGTTCCAGTCCCCTTTTTGGGCTGCGATAGACAGTACCGACTCCCTCACTTCCTGATTGGGGTGAGCTGCCAGTCTTTCCATCCATTGCGAAAAGACATCGTCATCCAGTCGGCGGATAACCTCTTTATATAAATAAGGCGGCTCCGCGGACTCTTCATGAAAAAACTGTTCCATAAATACCGGGGATTCAAGAACAGCCAGGGTCCGGGACGCCTGTGGATGCAGATCAGCGTTATTTCTATCTTCTTCATACAGTGTTAATACTTCCGGCTCCAGCTCTGTTAAATGAAAATTCTCAATAAAGTATAAAGCATTCAGCCGGTCGCTTATCTTTCTCGAACGCAGCTGGTTTCGGTAGGTTTCGGTCAGTTCTCCGGCAGCAAGCGTATAGATGCCTGCCATCGTGTGTTCATCATTCATCCAGTTCATATATTCAAGCAGCACATCCTGAACTGCTGTCTGCGACGTTTCTGTGCGTGATTCCGGGAGCCGCGGCTCCCATTTTGTTTCTCCTTCAAGCGCCGCGGCTACAGCCGGACGGATCTCCTTTTTTATCCGCTCCAGGTGTTTTTCTTTTTTAAACCGCTGTACTTTAATAATCCGTAAATATAAATAAAAACATATAAGACTTATCAAAAAAACAAGGAGTACAATGAGCAGCGCCAGTATAAACGGCCCCATTTATAGTATCCTCTGAATAAACCGCCGGGATCTGGCCAGCAGCTCTTCTACTTTAAAAGGCTTTATTAAGTAGTCATCTGCACCAAGCTCCAGCGCACGAATGACGTCTTTTTCTGCTTTGCTTCCCGTCAGCATCAATACGACAATATCAGAAGCCGGAAAGTTTTTGCGGAGGTTTGTCAGCACTTCAAATCCATTCATTCTCGGCATTGTTACGTCCAGAATAATAAAAAATTTCTGGGAGCGCTTGTACCAGTCATCTTCCAGAAAACTTTCTCCTTCGCGGTAATAGGTAACATTGATGCTGTATTTAGGCAGTTCCATCCGCTGAAAACGGTTCAGCAGAAACCCGCCCATCACTTCATCGTCATCCACAATAATAATATTCATCGGCATTTTACGGACTACTTCATTCCCCCGCTGATACGCCCGTATTCGGTTTCTTCCTTCTTCTTTGGCTGTTGCCAGCGCCCGGTCACATTCCTTAAGCAGAACGTCCAGGGACCCGGTGTCGGGCGTTACCGTAGAGATACCGGCAGAAAACGTCAGCGTCATGTCATCAAGAAAGTCGATCACCATTTCGGAATAATTCTTACACCAGCGTTCGGCTGCTTTTACCGCCTGCTCTTTGCCGGTATTTGGAAGAACAACCAGAAATTCTTCTCCGCCAAGACGGATCAGCATATCCTGCGGACGTTTCTGCTGGTCCAGAAAAGCGGCAAACTGCTTTAACACTTTATCGCCGCGGTCGTGGCCAAACGTATCGTTCACTGCTTTAAAGTGATCGAGATCCAACAGAACACCGGAGAATTCTGCTCCTTCTCTTCGATAGGCACCGAAGAAACGGTCACTGGCTGTTTCGAGTATTTTACGGTTAAACACACCGGTCAGCTCGTCAATCGTTATGGCGTTTTGGATTCGTTTTTTGCGGGCGAGCTGGTTGGCTAAAATATGTTTTAACTCACGGATGTCAAACGGTTTTTGCAGAACAAAGGAAGCCCCGTGCTTGTAGGCTTCATATTTTGTTTCAGAGCTGGCATCTGACGTCACCGCGATAACCGGTGTTACGAGCGCTTCAGCAATCTGTGAAACCGTATTTAACAAATAAAATCCATCCTGCTTATCAGGCACAAAAATATCTACAAGCAGGCAGTCGGGATGGTAATGATGATACATTTCAAGGGCTTTCTTTTTATCAGGGGCCAGCAGTACGAGATACCCTTCTTCCTGAAACTGATCTTTTATGTAATTAGCAAAATCTATATCGTCGTCTACGAGCAGCAGAAGCGGTCCATGGCTGGGTTCCTCTTTTACGGACACCAGGGCTGCTGGGACTTTGTTTTTTTCTTCTTCAAATGTCTGGATAAGCGGCGCCAGAAACTCCGAAAGCTTTTCAATGCTCCACCTTGCTTCCTTATTATCATTCAGTTTTTCCATTTTTTCCTCTGAAACAGCGGACAGTTCATTGAGCCCAAGCGTTCCGCCTGTCCCTTTGAGCGTGTGGAGCCAGCGGTATATTTCATCGTTTTCAACGGTGTCCCGCATTTGAAACGCCTGCCACGTCTGCCGTGTCTTTTTTAAAAACAGTGCTTGATAATTCTCCATTAACTTCCTCCCGAACCAAGTCCTTATACAATAATTTACAATTTGCTGTGACTATTACTCTATTATATCTGAATTTAGTTCTCCTGTAGAGTAATTAATTGGTAAAAAGACAGGTCCGGGAGTATAGCCTTATAATATAAAAAAAGCGCCCATAAAATATTATGGACGCTTTCTGACTAATCTTATGAAAAAGTAACCACTTTTCTGCCGCGGATTTTCCCGGAAATAATTTGTTCCAATGTTTCCGGAAGTTCATTAAGAGTAATATCACTGCCAATTTCTGATAGTAAATCTTCTGTTTTTAAATCAGCTGCCAGGCGGTTCCATACTTCTCTGCGCCGTTCCATCGGGCAGTTTACCGAATCAATCCCGACGAGGTTAATACCCCGGAGAATAAACGGAAAGACGGTAGTTGGTACTTTCGTTCCGGCGGTAAGTCCGCTTACGGCCACCGATCCCCCGTACTGCAGGCAGCTTAAAATGTAGGAAAGGGTTTCGCCGCCGACCGGGTCGACCGCTCCCGCAAATCGTTCTTTATCGATCGGCCTGATTTTTTCAGGCACCAGGTCTTCTCTTGCAATAATTTCTTTTACACCGAGCTTTTTTAAATACTCGTGCTCGTCGCTTTTTCCTGTACTCGCCGCTACGTCGTATCCTAGTTTGGAAAGCATGGCAGCCGCCATGCTGCCGACACCGCCCGTCGCTCCCGTTACGAGAATGGTTCCTTTATCAGGCGTAACGCCCTCTTCCTGCAGCCTCATGACAGAAAGTGCGGCTGTAAATCCGGCGGTTCCATAAATCATAGCTTCTTTCAGCGACAGGCCGTCCGGCAGGGGTACGACCCATTCGGAAGGAACTCTTGCATATTCACTATACCCTCCGTAGTGGGAGACACCTAGTTCATAGCTTGTAACGATGACTTCCTGGCCTTTTGAAAAAGCCGGGTCACTCGATTCCTCGATCGTACCGGACAAATCAATTCCCGGTACCATCGGATATGCATTAACGATGTTGCCATTTTCCATAGCAGCCATCCCATCTTTAAAGTTCACGCTGGAATAGTGGACTTTTATCAATACATCACCCGATGGCAGATCTTTCTCGGAAAGCTGCTGAATATCTTTTGATACGTGGCCGTCTTCTGTCTGGTCGACGACCAGGGCTTTAAATGAGTTCATTTTTGTTTCCTCCTTTGGCTGGTTGATGCTTTCTCCGCTTCTATTCCCTGAGGAAATCGTTTCTAATCAAAAAAGCACGCTTCCAGTGGAAGCATGCTTTTTCATTTATTCACCGAGAAAGGCGAAGTAAGCAATAAATACAAAGAACAAAACGTACATAATGGGATTGATTTCCCGGCCGCGTCCTTTAACGAGCATTGTAATCGGATAAAAGATGAAACCGATGGCAATACCTGTTGCAATACTGTAGGTCAGCGGCATCGCTACTACAGTTAAAAAGGCGGGAAGTGCAATTTCAAGTTTGTTCCATTCTATTAACCGGAGCGATGAGGCCATCAGCACCCCTACAATAATAAGGGCCGGCGCCGTTACCGTCTCGGTGACGACCACAAGCAGCGGCGAGAAGAACATAGCCGCTAAAAACAGCATAGCCGTCACGACGGAAGTAAAACCGGTACGTCCGCCTGCGGCCACTCCTGCCGAGGATTCAATATACGCGGTCGTTGTAGATGTACCAAGAATAGCTCCAATAGACGTTGCAGAAGAATCGGCAAGCAGCGCGCGTCCGGCACGCGGCAGTTTATTGTTTTTTACATAGCCTGCCTGATTGGCTACTGCATATAAGGTTCCCGCCGTATCAAAGAAATCCACGAACAGAAACGTTAAAATGACGATAATCAATTGTACAGTCAGCTGGGTTGTCCATTCCACTTCTCCCAAAATGCTGAAAGCAGATCCGAAAGTAGGCGCAAGACTAGGTACAGCTCCTACAATGCCTGAAGGCAGTTCGATAAGACCAAAAATAATACCGGTAACCGCCGTAATCAGCATCCCGTAGAAAATCCCGCCATGGATGCCCTTTACCATCAATATTGCCGTGACGATCAGTCCAAAGCTTGCCAGCAGCGTCAGCGGGGAAGTAATCGAGCCGAGCCCGACGAGGGTGGCTTCGTCCCCTACTACAATACCGGCTCCTTTAAGGCCGATAAAAGCAATAAAGAGGCCAATACCTGCAGCTACCGCATATTTTAGTTCTGCCGGTATCGCATTAATTACTTTTTCTCTTACTCCCAACAGCGTAATGCAGATAAAAATGATACCCGACATAAATACGCCAAACAGTGCAAGCTCCCATGGAATGCCAAGCCCGATGACCACCGTGTAGGCAAAGAACGCGTTGAGCCCCATTCCCGGCGCAAGCGCAATCGGATACTTTGCAATAATTCCCATAATCAGTGTGCCGACCGCGGCGGACAACGCCGTTGCCGTAAACACAGCACCCTGGTCCATACCCGCATCTGATAAAATCAACGGATTGACAAACAGGATGTACGCCATGGAAAGAAAAGTGGTTAACCCCGCCAGGCTTTCTTTTTTTAACGTAGTGCCCTGTTTCGCAAATTCAAAATATCGATTCATTTTCTATACCCCTTATTCTCTGTTTCCGCATGCAAGCGGCTTTATATAGTAAAGAAAAAACTCCGGCAAAGGAACCCTCTGCCGGAGCTGGACATAGAAAAAGACAGCGCAGAAAAAGCGGATCGCTCCGCTTGCTGCTGTCCCTTTCGTAGCCAAGCTGTTCATGGCAGCTGGTAGAAACCTGCGGGCCTTATTCCCGCAATTATACGAAAAGAGTATGAATTATTCCCACTCGATGGTGGAAGGCGGCTTAGATGTTACGTCGTACACGACGCGGTTTACGTGCGCTACCTCATTTACAATACGGGTGGATATTTTCTCGAGCACATCATATGGAATACGGGCCCAGTCTGATGTCATGCCGTCAATAGAAGTTACTGCGCGGATCCCTACTGTATAATCGTAGGTTCTCGCGTCTCCCATAACGCCGACACTTCTCATGTTGGGAAGTGCGGTAAAGTACTGCCAGATTTCACGGTCCAGTCCGGCCAGTTTGATTTCCTCGCGGAGAATCGCATCGGAATCTCTGACGATCGTAAGCTTTTCATCCGTTATTTCTCCAAGGACGCGGATACCAAGGCCCGGTCCCGGGAATGGCTGTCTCCAGACAATTTCTTCAGGCACACCAAGCTCTTCACCGAGCTTACGTACTTCATCTTTAAACAATGTCTTTAACGGCTCGATTAATTCAAAGTGCATGTCTTCCGGAAGGCCGCCGACATTGTGGTGGGACTTAATCGTCTGGGCTGTGTCCGTGCCGCTTTCAATAATATCTGTATATAATGTTCCCTGCGCAAGAAAATCCATATTTTCCAGTTTGCCGGCTTCTTCTTCAAACAGGTAGATAAATTCGTTACCGATGATTTTCCGCTTCTGTTCTGGATCGGATACGCCGTCCAGCTTGCCGAGAAAGCGGTCTTTGGCTTCAATTTTAATAATGTTCATGGAGAACTCGCCAGCGAATGTTTCCATCACGCTGTCCGCCTCTCCTTTTCGAAGAAGGCCGTGGTCGATAAACATACACGTCAGCTGATCGCCGATCGCCTGGTGAATCAATGCCGCTACGATGGAAGAATCCACGCCTCCGCTGAGAGCGCACAGTACATTCTTGTCTCCTACCTGTTCACGGATGATATCCACCTGCTCTTCCACGAAGTTTGCCATGGACCATTCACCGTGGGCGCCGCAGATTTCAAAAGCAAAATTCTTAAGGATGTCATCGCCGAACTGGGTGTTGCGCACTTCCGGATGAAACTGTACGCCGTACATTTTCCGGCCGGCATCGCTCATTCCGGCTACCGGACATGACGGATTGACAGCGTCCACTACAAATCCTTCCGGCGGAGCCAGGATCAAATCGCCGTGGCTCATCCAAACGGACTGCTCTTTCGGAAGATCATGATAAAGGGAAGATCCGTTCTGAACGGTAATCATCGCTTTGCCGTACTCTCTGTGATGAGCCGCTTCCACTTTCCCTCCGAAATGATGAGTCATCAGCTGCATACCGTAGCAGATCCCAAGAATCGGAATCCCCATATCGAATATGGCCGGATCGCAGCTCGGCGCTCCTTCGACATACGCGCTGTTCGGCCCTCCGGAGAAAATAATACCCTTCGGATTGAGTTCTTTCAGTTCGTCTGCTGTGATTTTGTTGGAATGCAGTTCACTGTACACCCCTAAATCTCTTATTCTTCTTGTAATCAGCTGGTTGTACTGGCCTCCAAAATCGAGAACCACAATTGTTTCATGTTCTAATTCCACACCTGCCACCCCATTTTCTATTAGTACAATGCATCAAGACATTCTTAAAGCATAAAAAAATCCGTAACACCCCTTCATTATACATAGAAAACGAAGGCAGTCTTACGGATAGCGGAGCAGTAGCTGCTCTTCTATAAAGACGGCCTTCGTAGTCCAGTCATTAAGGTGCCCGGGTAGATACTCCCGGACCAATTACCGGGGATATACGAAGTATTTATTGTTTGTAATACGGTTCGGCTGCAAGCCGCTGCGTACGATGAAAACATGCCTTTCATTTTATCAGCAGCCTTACAAGCGGTCAAGGCGTTATTCGATGAACCATTTCTTTCCATGTGCTGTTTGCTTTTTCAATGTCCGCCAGTTCCGCCTGTCCCCCATAATAATATTTTTCGAATTCCCGGGTTAAAAATCCCATATCATCTGTCTGGTAATGGTGGTCCATTCGTTTGGCATACTCACGCAGCGTCTCACTGTCTTCTTTTTTCCAGCCGGCATAGCCGAGAAGCCAGAGCAGCGAATAGAAAGATTTCACAAAGGTGCCGGTATCATCCACGTGCCGGTATTTCGCTAATAAATAAGCCGTAATTAATTTCCTGCGAAATACAAATCCCAGTACAGCAGCAATCCCAGCCAGGAGGAAGAAAGGCCAGACCGGCATCATAAACGAATCCCCGGCTGCCTCTTCCCGATCCTCCTGCTCCTCCTGCTCTTCTAATTCCTCGTGATCTTCTTCTTCCTCCGGTGTTTCCGCTTCCGCTTCTTCCCCGTCAGCAAATTCATAGTCTGCTTCTGCGTCAAATCCGCGGGTCGGTTCAAATGGAACCCATCCCGTTCCCGGAAAGTATACTTCCACCCAGGAATGGGCATTGGCATTTGTTACTTCGTAGACTGATTCATCTTCCGAGGACTCCACTACTTCCCCGCTCGTATAGCCTTTCACCCAGCGGGTTGGGATATCGAGAGTCCGGAGCATGACGGCCATAGAAGTAGAAAAGTTATCGCAGTACCCGATCTGTGTTTCAAATAAAAATTGTTCCACATAGTCCGTGCCTTCTTCCGGTACCGCTACATCCTGGGTATTATACGCAAAATCCGGGCCGCGCAGATAGTTTTCTACGGCTTTCACCTGGTCATACCGGTTATCTTCTTCTGCCGTCAATTCCTCTGCCAGTTCTCCGACGGAATCCGGAAGGTCAGCCGGGGTCTGCAGAAACGCCTCATCCACATCGTCCTCATCATCTTCGGTTACCTGCCTCATTTCCTCTACCGGAAATGAAGCTTCCTCGTAAACTACGTCATAGGAAGAGAGCGGAAAGCTTTCTCCGTTCCGGCTTGCGTCTGCCCGGCCGGTATAGCGGTCAACGGAGAAAGATACCTCTTCTTCGGGAGCGTTTATCTCTTCAGCCGACCCCGGATAAAAAGCAAAATCATTGGTCCGCCCTTCTGCCATCGTAACGCTCATCTGCTGTTCTTCTGTCGGTGCTGCGTCATCATAAAAAGAGCTGGCAAGCGTTCCTTCCGCAGAAGTAGAAGTTTCCCAGCCGAGGCCGGTGTATTCGTCTTTTGATTCACCCCGCCAGTAGCCGCTTCCGGTTCCAACAGCTGTAAACACCGGACTGTCATCCATTTCAAAACCGCCGCCGAGGCGTTCATCGTTGGCACCGTATCCAATCCGCTGTGTTCCGCTTCTATCTTCCGTGTCTCCGTCTACGCCGGTTCTTGCCTGAAGAAACGGCACAGGATCCGCCCACTGCGGCTCTGATTTTGGCGCGGCAATACCGATACCGGCCGCGGTTACAAGGACCGCCAGCGTAAGCGCCGCCCAGCGGAGCCAGACTTTTCCTCTTTTTTCCCCTGGAAAGTATTCCGAAAGACGATCCCACTGCAGAAGAGCCAGCAGAACAAACCCAACTGCAAAAATGCGGATAATGGCACCACTCCCATTATAAGGAAGGAAAGTGTCCATAATACCTATATAAATTATCGTGAACACAAAAAAGAATAAAATACGTTTGGCCTGAATCACCCAAAAATAAACGAGGTAGCTCATTAACGCAAGCAGCAGCAGAAACAAAAAGGTCCGGAATGGATCTGTCAGTGCCTGCCACTGCCCATTGAGCATCGTCTCGGTGTTTACCGAAAGCTCATTCGAAAAATTGAGCCACCATGCCGGACTCAAAAAGCTTGTTTCAAAAAACACGGCGTGAAGCGCGTATAAAATACTGCCTCCAATAAGCATCAGATGCAGCCACCACGGAAATCGAAAAAACGTAACAATAAAGAAAAAAGCCGAAGCGGCCATAAACATTGGAACAAATCCTGTATCGGATATTTCAGGAAGGGGAAGCAGCCATTCCATTAACAGAATGTATCCGAGTACATACATAGCAAACATCTTTGGTGTTCGTTCGGAAAGATTCATGCACTTCCCCCTTTATATGAGTTTAATCTCGTCCGCCCGGGGACGCGCAATAAGGACACGCATCCCTTGTTTTCTAAGACTCGTTAACATATCACGGCTTTCCTCTGTACCAGCGATGCTTGTTTCCACAAGACAGATCGTCACTTCGCGGCCGTACCATAAAAAGGACTGCAGCTCTTCTATTCTTTCAGAAGTCAAAGAAGACGTAACGAATAACAAAGCGTTGGAGGAAGGAACCTTTTTAAAGAAAGGGGCACCGCCTTTTTTACCTGATTCGATACGGGCTACAGCAAGCCTTTCGTACATGGCTTTAAAATGAGACATTCCTCCGGCTTCCTCCATGGCGGCATTCGGCTCGGAAGAAAACGCCAGGCCGAGGGAAATGCCTCTGCTCCGGTTTTCATCTGCTAACGCAGCCGCGCATTCAATAACGAATTCAAATGCCTCCTCGTCTTTCTCCTGAAGCATATTTTCAACAATCAGCAGGTAACCCTGTCCTTTCTGGGATTCAAACTCTTTTGTAACAAGCTTTCCTCCCCTGGCTGTTGCTTTCCAGTCAATGCTTGTCATCCGGTCCCCCGGCACGTATTCTCTTGCACCTGCGATGGAATAAGCTTCCTCAGTTGTGCGGCGGGATACCGCGACATCATCGGACTGTTCATCGGACGACGGCTTCCACCCCAGCAGCGGCTTTATTTTCGGAAGAACAAGAAGATTGCTTTTTACCGGGCTTTCATAATCCTTCGTGAAAAAGCCGAACAAGTCGCCGGCCTGCAGATGAATCTGCTTAAACCGGTACTCCCCACGGCGTACACCTTTTACATCGTACTCGTAGGAGACTGTTTTTGCCATGGAAAAAAAATAAATGGTGCCGGAGGGCTTGCCCGTCCCTTCCAATCCGTAAGGCACGTGATCCCATATGCTGATAAATACGAGCGGAAAGGCAAATCGTTTCGTCATCGTCAGCTTCACAGTAATCTGTTCCCCGTGGGCCAGTGTTTTTTTGCTGCACATCCGGTCTATATCAATCCACCGCAGCGGAAACAGCACAAACAGGAGGTTAAATAAAATAACCGTTAAAATGCTGTAAAACAAAAACCACGACACAAAGCCGCCCTGAAACATAGCGTACGCATATAAAGCTCCTGCCAGCACAAGCACAAACAGAAGCTTTGCATATTTAATTACTCCATACCAGACATTCGTCATTTATTTACCGTTTCCGAAGATGACGTTGGAACACGGAGCTTGGAAAGAATATCCTTAATAACATCGGCTCCCTGCCTGTCCATGACCTGCAGGTCAGACCGCAGCATCATCCGGTGCACAAGTGCATAAGGAGCCAGGTATTTCACATCATCCGGCACGACGAAGTCCCGGCCCTGGAGATAGGCATAGGCCTGCGATGCTTTCATCAAAGCGATCGATCCCCGCGGGCTTACGCCAAGGTACACTTCCGGGTGCTCTCTCGTTTCCCTTACCAGATTAACAATATACTGCTTGATCGATTGATCCACGAACACCCGGCCTGCTGCATGCTGCATGGAAAGAATTTCTTCCAGCGACAGTACGTGGTCCAACTCTTCGATTGGATGGCGCTGTTCTACTCTATTTAATACCTCAAGCTCTTCGCTGCCTGAAGGATAGCCCATTCTCATTTTTAAAAGAAAACGGTCAAGCTGCGCTTCCGGCAGGGGATAAGTACCTCCGTGTTCAATTGGGTTCTGCGTAGCCATAACAAAAAAAGGCTCATGGAGCTTTCTTGTTTTTCCATCCACCGTTACGCTGCTTTCTTCCAGGGCCTCCAAAAGAGCCGATTGGGTTTTTGGCGAGGTCCGGTTTATTTCATCCGCCAGTACGACATGGCTCATAATTGGTCCCGAACGAAACTCAAATTCCATCGTTTTTTGATTATAAATAGATACCCCCGTCACGTCCGACGGGAGCAGATCCGGTGTAAATTGAATACGCTTGAATTCGGCACCGATCGAGCGTGCAATAGCACGTACCATCATGGTTTTGCCGACTCCCGGTACATCTTCAAGCAGAACATGTCCTTTAGCTAATAAAGCCGTTAAGCTGAGTTCAATTTCTTCTCTTTTCCCAACGACGACCCGTTCTATGTTTTCCATTACTCTATTTAAGGCGGCGCGCTCTACTGTCACGTTCATTCCCCCAATACTTTACAGCTTCATTTATTATCCTGTATGCTCTTTTATAATATCACAGATACGGTTTCCAGAGATAGAATCACCCTGATACGGCACTTGTTTCAGACTACGGATGAGAGGGAATATTATTCTAGCTGCAGCATACATTTTGTACAAGGCTGAAAGGAGTGATTCGATGATCCGGGGATGCCTTACTTTTATAGGAGCCTGCGTCGTAATAGGGATTATTCTTTTAATAATTCTTTTATAGAACGAATATAGAACGAAAAAAAAGCCGTCTCGAAATGCGAGACGGCTTCTTTTTTTTTTAAAATAATCCGATGGAACTAAGGAAAATCAACAAAATCGCAATTGGTGCAATAAAGCGCAGAATAAACAGCCAGATGTACCCAATCGTCGTCTGTCCGAAATCGGATTCGCGCAGTGCATCCACCGTCTTCCAGCCCCAGCCTACAAACAAAGCAATAACCAGGCCACCGAGCGGAAGGAAGATGTTAGAAGCAATAAAGTCGATTGAGTCCAAAATGCCATTTTCTCCAATAATGGTTACATTTGACCAGGGGCCAAAGCCGAGGGAAGAAGGAATACCAATGAAGAAAATAATTGTTCCAATAACAAGAGCGGCACGCACCCGGCTCCAATTGAACTTTCGCATGAAAAAGGCTACAGCGACTTCCAAAATGGAAATAGCGGAAGAAAGAGCTGCCGCGGCCAGTAGAAAGAAGAAACCGAGCCCGACAATTCCACCGGCTGCAATGTTATTGAATATATCAGGAAGAACCATAAATACCAGTCCCGGCCCCGAACTCGGATCAATGCCAAAAGCGAACACGGCCGGGAAGATCATGACACCCGCCAGAATCGCAAAGCCCGTATCCAGTCCGGCTACGCTGAAAGCAGCGCCCGGGAGCTGTTCTTTTTTGGAAAGATAGCTTCCGTAAGTAATCATCGTCCCCATACCCAGACTTAGAGAGAAAAACGCCTGGCCGAGTGCTGCAAGGTAAACCGCCGGATCAGAGAAAGCTGACCAGTCCGGTGTAAACAGGAAGGACAGTCCTTCCGAAGCGCCTCCGAGCGTCAGGCTGTACCCGGCTAACACAATTAACAGAACCCCAAGAAGCGGCATGAGAATTTTATTGGAAAGCTCTATGCCCTTTTTTACTCCAAGCATAACGATAATGATAACGAGTGTCATGAAAAGGAAATGCCAGAGAATTGACTGCGAAAAGCTGCCGGTAAAAGATACAAAATACCCTTCGTATCCTTCAGCCGGGGCACTCCAGAAGCTGCCGTTCAAATACTGAACAAAGTAGTGCATGATCCAGCCGGATATAACGGCGTAAAAGGACAAAATCATAAATGCTGCAGTTACACCCAAAAGCCCGGCATACCGCCATGCACCTCCGGAAGATAATGATTCAAACGACCCAACAACGTCCTGCTGGGAGCGCCTGCCGATAGTGAATTCGGCCATAATGATCGGGATACCGATAATCAAAATACATAAAAGATAAATCAGAAGAAAGGCGCCTCCGCCATTTTCTCCGGCTACATAGGAAAAACGCCATATGTTGCCCAGCCCGACAGCCGATCCCATTGCTGCCAGAATAAATCCGGTCCTCGAAGCCCACTGCTCCCGAGGTTTGTTAGTATGTAGTGCCACCGTCATCTACTCCCCTTTTTGTATGTGCCCTATTGAGAACCTGCTTCATCTCATTAACGCATTTTATCTTTCCTATATTAAAGCATTAGAGCGCCTTTTTCAGCAATTATTCAAAATAATTTTCTGATTTTTTACGTTTTTATCCAACTATTTTTCCCTTTTAGATACTTTGTACCCATGACTTTATTATATTTTATTGTATACTTTGAGAAAAGATAAATGTTTGGAATAGGAGGAATATTATGGAATTCGGTACAATAGATCCTTCTGCATTGAAGCTCGCTGAACGTTATGTACTTTGCAGACTGCTGCTTGATACAGAACCGAAACCTGTCTCCGCTGCCCTGTCCCCGACGTCTTTTTCTTATTTAACCAACAGCAAATCAGCCTTCCAGCCTATGCTCGAGCGCGACACTTTAGAACTGAAACGGACACTCGATCATTTACAGATTGCTGTAATTATTGACAACCATGTAATCAGGCGGGCTCTGCTGTTTACTGTTGTGTACCGTGAATGCGAAGAAAAAATTATTATGCAGCATGAGATATTAAAGCAGAAGCTGGCTGAACTCGCCAGCTACTACACCCAGGGAAATAACGGCTTTTTTGTCAACCTGCATTCAACTTCCTGACTTTTGTAATTCTAAAAAAACGGCCGCCGGTAATTCATTCTTTTATTTTATGCTCCGGCACCTTTCCTGCAAGAGCGGCCGCACATTGTTCGGCTGCATCCTGGTACATGGCTTCTCTTGTCTCCCTGGTAGCAGATCCAATATGCGGAAGCGTGATGGCAGAGTCCAGGGCAAGCAGCGGATTATTGGGATCGGTCGGCTCCTGTTCATACACATCTATGCCGGCTGCCAGAATTTCTTTAGTTTCCAGCGCTTCTATAAGGTCTTCTTCCTTTACGACGGCTCCACGGGCAGCATTCAAAAAGACTGCTGTCTTTTTCATTTTCTGGAAATGTTCTTTTTGAATAAAGTGTCTCGTATCTTTCGTCAAGGGAGTCATAACAAGTACAAAATCGGATTCTTTCAGCAGCTGATCAAGCTCAGCATATTCAGCGTCCACGTTCTCTTTTTCGCGCCGGTTATGATACAGCACGTTCATATGAAAGCCGGCAGAAGCTCTTCTTGCCACTTCTTCGCCGATCTTCCCCATTCCGATAATACCGAGCGTCTTATGGTGTACATTCACTCCAAAAAAAGACTCATCGCGTTTGTCTTTCCAGCGTCCTTCTTTTACACTTTTGTCTGCCTGCGGGATTCTTCTGGCCGCAGCCAGCATCATTCCCATAATAGTATCTGCGACAGTATCAATAAGTACGTAAGGTGTATTGGTGGCCGTAATGCCTCTTGCGGTAAGAGCCGGTATGTCTAAATTATCGTAGCCGGTGGAAACGTTGCTGACTACTTTCAGGCGCGGCGCTTTTTCCAGCAGTTTCTCGTTAACCGGATAGCCCGCTCCAATTAAACCATCCGCTTCCGGGAGCGCTTCGAGGAATGCTTTCTCGTCTTCATGAGCAGGATGTACTTTTACTTCTGCATGTTTTTCCAAATAAGCCAGAACATGTTCCGGCGGCTTCGTATACGCTACAATTGTCGGCATTTTGTTTTCTCTCCTTTTTTCTGCTTGCTATAGCACACTTTCCATAACCAGCTTCTCTATTCCTGCTTTTTGAGTTATCCATCTAAGAACTTAGTACTATCTGTGCTTCAACAAAAACAGCCTTCCTTATGAAAAAGAGGAAGGCTGTGCTTATGAAAAACAGTGCTGCAAGTTATTTACTCGTCCACTACGCCTTCTTCCTCATAATACTGTCTTGCTCCTGCATGAATATTTTCTTCCGGATTTACCAGGCCGTGGTAACCGGTTTCGACATCAAAATATTCTCCGCGGTTCGGCTGTTCTTCTACAAACCGGTCCTCATTTTCCCAGAGCGATCGTGTTAATTCGTACACTGTTTCATCGTCCACTTCATCGTGAACGATGAGCATCGCCATCGTCGATACTGTCGGCGCGTCTTCTTCCTGGCTCGAATAGGATCCGGCTGGAATACTCATATCTATATCATATCCATAGTCCCCTGCTCCCAGCTCTTCCAAAGCATCATCCGGGATAGGCAGCGGTTTAATAGCATTAGTTGAGTCCAGTTCGTTCAATCCTGTAACGTAGGGAGATCCTCCCTGCACTACCATATCGATGCCGCCATCTCTCATTTGATTATTGGCATCCCCATAGCCATTGTACGTTACGCTTCCTCCATTCGCTTCGATATCTTCAATGGTGTATCCCATGGCTTCAAACACTCTTTCTGCTGTCTGCGAACTGGCATCTTCGGCCTGGCCGGGTACAATGTCTGCTCCGCCTTCAAGCGCTTCTTCAATGGAATTATATGGACTGCTGTCCAGCACAGCAAAGTTCCAAAGAGTCGGGTACAAAACAGCAATTCCCTTAATATTTTCCTGTGGATCTCCTTCAAATGCCCCTCTTCCTTCGACAGCATCAGCGAAATCAGAGGCAAAAGCCATTCCTGTTTTCATTTCAGAACCATCATTGACATCCCGAATATTGCTGATGGCACCGCCTTCAACGACCGTTACGCTGGCTCCTTCAATATCGTCCATCCATATGTCCGTCATCAGTGTAGATAACGGGTACCATCCGGAGGCAGTCGGCCCGGATATATGGGAATGCATTAAATCATCGCCTCCGGTTTCGCCTTCATCGCCTCCGCCGCCTCCACAGCCTGCCAGTACCGCTATTCCTGTCATTCCAATAAAGTATCTCCATTTTTTCATGTCATTTTCCCCATTTCCTTATTTTTATATATTCTGCTTTTCCTCACTCAGCCTGCGCCGCAGTATTTTCCCTACGCTGGTTCGGGGAAGGCTTTCTCTAATTTCAATTTTTGCCGGTACTTTATATACGGCTACATATTCTTTTAACCACTCTCTTAACTCTTCAGGGGTCGTCTGCGCGTCTTTTGTTAACGTCACGGCGGCATATACGGTTTCTCCTCTGTACGTATCGGGTACTCCAAATACGACTGCCTCCTTTATTTGAGAATGAGTGTATAACACCTGCTCAATTTCTACAGGATAAATATTGTAACCGCTTGCAATAATCAGTTCTTTTTTTCTTCCAACTATATAAAAATAACCCTCTTCATCCATTCTGGCTAAGTCGCCGGTATACAGCCATCCATTTCGTAAAGCCTGTTTTGTTTCTTCTTCTCTGTTCCAATAACCCTTCATCACCTGGGGCCCTTTTATGATAAGCTCTCCTACGTCTCCGGCAGCTACCTCCGTTTGTTCATCTTCCCGGCTGACAATCATACAGTCTGTATTCGGAATGGGAATCCCTATACTTCCTATTTTTCTTTTGCCGCTCGCAGGATTCCGATGCGTCGTCGGCGATGTTTCAGACAAGCCGTACCCTTCCAGAATAACGGCACCCGTTTTATCCTGGAACTGTTCCATTACTTCTACAGGCATCGGCGCCGATCCGCACATACACAGTTTCAATGACTGCATCGTTTCCGGTACAGCAAGAGGATGCTGAAGAATAGCAATATATACTGTCGGAACAGCTGAAAACAACGTTGGTTTTTCTTTTTTGATAAGCTTTAAAAAGGATTCCGTTTGATACCTCGGCACACATATAACGGCGGAACCTCTGAAAATACCAAGCAGCAAAACAGCTGTCATCCCATATACGTGATAAAAAGGACTCACTCCAAGCAGCTTTTCCTTTTCCGTGCTGATATTTTTAACTGTAAAATGAACATTTTGATATACATTGGAGAAAATATTTTGATGGGTCAGCATCACCGCTTTCGGCAGTCCCGTGGTTCCTCCTGTATACTGCAGGACGGCTGTTTTGGTGTCCGGATTACATACCGGCGGATCCGATAATGGTCCCTTCCCCTGCTCTATTAAACGTTCAAGACTTGCAAAACCTGCTGTGCTGCTTTTTGAAAGGACACATTTTGTTACTAAACCAGCGGATGCTTCCACGATTTTCTTCTCCTGGTCCGCCGTTCCAAATGCCCATTCAGGCTCAGCATCTTTAAATATCCCGGCTGTTTCAGCTCTTGTATAAAGAGGATTCACCTGGACCACAGTCCCTCCTGCATAGAGCACAGCAAAATAGGTGACTATGTATTCTTTTGTATTGAGGAAAAGAAGAGCAGCCCTGTCTCCTTCTTTAAATCCTATTTTCTGCAGACTGTCCGCCAGATCAATGACGTTTTGATAAAGAGTTCCATACGTCCAGCGAACACCTTCTTCGATTACTGCCTCTTTTTGTGGATATTGAAAAGCAGATTCTTCCAATATCGAAAAAAGTGACTTTTTTGGAATCTCAATCTCATATTCCACATCGTCCGGATAATAGGCTAACCAGGATTTTGTTCTCATTTGTCTGCTCCTTTCCTGTATTACTGCGGGAATCCCTTTCATTTCCCAGGATTCCCGCCTTTCCGTGCCGATACTATCCAATTGTTAATAAAGATCAGTAAGAAGCACGCTTTTCTTCTGAATGAATGATTGTCTTTTCTATTCTATTTGGCCATTGAATAACAAGAATTCCGACAAACAGGACAACACCAATTACATCTGTAATCGGGTCGAGTACGACCAGCAGCACAGCTGAAGTCAGAAACACCAGCCGCTGCCATAAAGACGCATGGGTCACAGCATGCCCTTGAATGAAGCAGGCAAAAGCCAGAAGACCTATAGTAGCCGTCGTGATTCCCAGAATAATCGTCAGCACCGTGTCTCCTTCGAGCAGAAGGGTAGGGTTATAAATAAACATGTACGGCAGAAGAAAAGCTGCAATGCCTATTCTTAACGATTGAAAGGAAGTCTGCATCGGCTGTCCGCCTGCAATACCTGCTGTAATATAAGAGGTGATAGCGACTGGCGGCGTAATACCTGAAAATATTCCAAAGTAGAAAACAAACAGATGTGCTGCCAGCACCGGCACGCCAATCTGTGTAAGACTTCCTACTGCAACAGTCGCAAGAATGACGTAAGCCGAAACTGTCGGCATCCCCATTCCTAAAATAATTGAAGCTACCATTATCATTAAAAGCATAGGAAGCAGTTCTCCACCGGAAAGATCAACCGCCATTCTGGAAAACCTTGTGCCCAGGCCGGTCATTATAACCGAACCGGTGATGATCCCCGCTCCCGCACATGCCATAACAGTCGAAATCGAATTCTGAATACCTGTTTCTATGGCCCCAAGCATTTTTAAAAACGACAGCCTTGTTTCTTTGCGGATTAAACTGATGAGAAGAAGGGATATGATAGCCCACATTCCAGCCCGCATGGGACTGTAACCCTGTACCATCATCACGATAATCAGCACCAAAGGAAGGATTAAATAGCCTCTTTTCAAGACCACATTCCAAAAATTAGGAAGCTGCTCTTTCGACATTCCTTCAAGCCCCTGTTTTCTGGCCTGCAGATAAATCATGACACTTGCCATGAAAAAATATAAAACAGCTGGTACAAGTGCATAACCGGCGATTTGAATAAAAGGAATGCCGGTGTATTCCGCCATAATAAAAGCGGCTGCCCCCATAATCGGCGGCATGATCTGCCCGCCCTGAGAGGCTACTGCCTCTACTCCGCCTGCGAAGTTTCGGGAATAGCCCACTTTTCTCATCAGCGGAATCGTAAACGGTCCCGTCATTGTTGCATTGGCTACACCATTTCCTGTAATGGTTCCCATCATTCCGCTCGACAGCACGGAAGCAAGTGCAGGGCCGCCGCGAATTCGTCCGGTCAGGGAAAAAGCAAAATCAATAAAAAACTGGCCGGCTCCTGTCCGCAGCAGGATGGAAGCAAACAGCAAAAACATAATAAGAACGGTGGAAGCAATATAAATAGGATCAGAAAAGATACCATTTGTAGAAATAAACATCGTATTGATTAAACGATCGGTTCCAAAACCCGGGTGTCCGGCAAGGCCGGGAAACCACGGTCCAATAAATACATAAGCGATAAAAAACAACGTGATGGCAGCCATGGCTGTACCAATCGTCCGCCTTACACCTTCTACAATCAATCCCATCATGAGAAATCCTGCTGTGATGTCATACCATTGCATGGAACTGCCTCTAAACGTAATATCCGGGTAGGCCAAAAACGTAAAGATGACCAGCATACCGGATAAAATAAGCGGTACGATGTCAAACAGAGGATGCATTCCTTTTCTGTCTTTTTTGAAAGGTACATAGCTAAAGCACAACAACAGTGCAATAGAGGTAAAAACCGCTCTGTGCTGCCAGGCAGGCATCCCGCCAAAAGCAGCCGAATAAACAACGTAAACAGCAAGCCCTATACTGACGGCTGATAAAAACAGGCGCCAGATCCGAAAGAGAGAAGTCCATTCTATTTGTTTATCCAACGCTTTTTCCAGGTTGCTTCTTTCTTTTTCCGGTGTATCCAAATCTATTTTTTCATGAGAAGCCATTTTATTCCCCCCTCTATGCCTGTGCTATCTTGCTTTTTATATACTTTCAACCATCATTGCCATTCCCTGGCCGCCGCCTACACATAATGTAGCTATTCCTAAACGCTGTTCACTTCGCTTCAGCTCATGAATCAAAGTAGTTAGAATTCTGGCGCCTGTCGCTCCCAAAGGGTGCCCAAGAGCTATCGCTCCACCATTAACATTTACTTTTTCCGGCGGGAGATTTAATTCTTTCATTACAGCGAGAGCCTGGGAGGCAAATGCTTCATTTAACTCAACCCGGCCTACCTGATCGAGTGATCTGCCTGTCTTTTTTAATAACTGCTGTACAGCCGGTACGGGTCCTATCCCCATGATTTCCGGGCTTACCCCTACTGCGGTCCAGTCAATAATTTTAGCTGTCGGTTTTAACCCTAGTTCTTTTGCCTTGGACTCTTTCATCATAATCAGGGCAGATGCGCCATCGTTTCTTCCACAGGCATTTCCCGCAGTCACCGTTCCTTCTTTCCTAAAGGCCGGCCGGAGCTTTTCCAATGCTTCCGCAGTAGTGGATGGCCTTGGATGCTCGTCTTTATTAAAGATCAGAGTGCTTTTCTTGTTCGGGACTTCCACCGCTGTGATCTCTTCTTGAAATATATCTTTTTCCTGGGCTGCAGCTGCTCTCCGCTGGCTTTCCAGCGAGAACGCATCCTGTTCTTTGCGGCTGATATGATAACGCTCCGCTACATTCTCCGCGGTCATTCCCATTCCTAAATCCGGACCGTATGTTTCCATAGGCTGCTGTCCATTTTCTGAATTCGGATCCACTAAAGCAGGGGGCCCGTCTCCAAATCTGGCCTTGCGAAGGTAATGAGGCGCATCGCTCATGTTTTCCGTACCGCCGGCTGCCACTATTTCGGCGTGCCCGGTCATAAGCTGCTGTACGCCGGATCCCACGGCCTGCATGGAAGAGGCGCACAATCTGTTAATTGTAAATGCCGGCGCTTCCACCGGAATGCCTGCACGCAGGGCGGCTACTCTTGCCACGTTGGAAGATTTCGTCGTCTGCCTCACTTCTCCCATAATTACTTCGTCTACTAATTCTGGTGTTAAAGAAGCTCTGTTCAACGCTTCTTTAATAACAATAGAAGCTAAATACCCCGAGTCGAGAGACTTCAGAGAGCCTCCATATCTTCCTATGGCGGTTCTTACAGAACTGACTATTACTACTGGATCATTTCTCATTCTATCCCTCCTTATGCTTTAGGTCCGCCTGCGACATAGAGAACCTGTCCTGATATAAATGAACTTTCTTCTTCTGCAAAAAACAGGGCAGCGCCGGCAATGTCCTCGGGTTTCCCGCTTCGTCCTACTGGGATCACCTTTGTTTTTTCCTGCACGAATTCTGCAAACGGCACCCCCAGCCTTCTCGCTGTCGCTTTCGTCATATCTGACTCGATAAAACCAGGAGCTATAGCATTACTCGTAATCCCAAACGGTCCCAGCTCCAGGGCTACCGACTTCACAAATCCCTGCAGCCCTGCTTTAGCCGTGGCATAGTTCACCTGGCCTTTGTTCCCAAGTGCCGATACAGAAGAGATCGTAATAATTCTTCCATAGCCGTTTTTAACCATTTGTTTCTGCGCTGCCTGCGTGCAATGAAACGCTCCATTCAGATGCACGCCAATAACGCTCGACCATTCTTCCTGGCTCATTCGAAAAAGAAGCTGATCTTTTGTGATTCCTGCATTATTGACTAATATAGAAACAGGTCCATACCGCTCTTCCACAGCCTGAAACACTTCTTCTACTTTTTTTTGGATTTTCACATCTAAGTGATGACCGCTTGCTGAACCTCCCCGGCTTTCAATAGCGGTAACTGCTTCTTCAATTACACCGGAGTCCCGGTCCATGATGCAGACATGCGCTCCTTCTTTTGCAAACCGTTCGGCTATTGCGCGTCCGATGCCTTTTCCGCCTCCTGTCACACAAGCAACATGGCCTTCTAATGATTGACTGGAAGAATGCGCCATCAGCTGTATTCCTTTCGAAGCTGGCCGCTTATAATGTTTTTCTGAATTTCGGAAGTACCTTCATAGATGCGGGTGATTCGTGCATCACGATAATACCGTTCGATAGGATACTCCTGCATATATCCAATTCCTCCATGCACCTGTACCGCTTTATCCGCTACCCGCTGGTACACTTCTGACCCAAACAGTTTCAGCATAGCTGCTTCCTTGATAACTTTCTGCCCCTGGTCCACCATCCATGCAATACGATAAGTGAAAGACCGCAGGGCCTCTGTATCCATCGCCATTTCCGCTACCATATGCGCCACCGCCTGATGCTCAATGATCGGCACATGAAACTGCTCTCTTTCTTCTGTGAAAGCCATCGATAAATCAATTAACTTCTGACAGGACCCGAGATTTCTTGCGGCGAGCCCAGCCCGGCCGTTGGCAAGAATTTTCAGCGCATTGATATACCCTTCGCCTTCTTCTCCGAGCACATTTTCCAGAGGAACTTCGCAGTCTTCAAAGATTACTTCTGCTGAATAAGATCCTTTTAATCCCATTTTCTTCTCATTTGAACCAATCGATATTCCCGGAAAGCTTTTCTCAACCAGAAAGGACGTAATTCCTTTAGCTCCTTTAGAAGGGTCCGTAACCGCCATGACCGTAAATATATTGGCGATAGGGGCGTTGGTAATATAATGCTTTGTGCCGTTTAAAATATATTTACTGCCTTTTTTTACAGCTGTCGTTTTTAAATTAGTGGCATGGGAACCGGCAGCGGGCTCTGTTAAGCAAAAAGCCCCGATAGAGTTCCCTGCTGCCATATCCGGCAGATACTTTTCCTTTTGCGCCTCGTTTCCCATTTCGACAATGCCTACCGTTCCAATCCCGGTATGCGCACCTATCAGCGTTGTATAGCCGTTATGCGTTTTTCCTATTTCTTCATAGAGAGCGCACTTGCCTACCATTCCTATCCCCAGCCCGCCATACTTCTCAGGAATGCTCATTCCGAACAAACCCATTTCACAGGACTGTTTAAACAAGGAGTCAGGAATGGCGTCGTTCTCTTCGATGCTGTGGCTCTGCGGATCCACCTCTTTTGAAATAAAGTCTTTTATATTTTTTTTAAATAAAAGAATGTCTTCATCTAATTCAAAGTTCATGCTTTCCCTCCTTTCTCATACTCATAAAACCCCCTGCCGGTTTTTCTTCCCAGCCTGCCTGCTTTCACATACTTCACTAATATCGGGCAGGGGCGGTATTTTTCCCCGAGCGTTTGATGCAGGTACTCCATATTGCGAAGCCGCGTATCCAGGCCGACTAAATCAGCCAGTTCCAGCGGTCCCATAGGATGGTTCAAACCGAGTTTCATCGAGGTATCCACATCTTCAATCGATGCGACTCCTTCCATCACCATCGTCATCGCCTCATTGCCTATCAGACAATTCATCCGGCTTACGGCAAAGCCTGGAAATTCATTCACTTCCACAGGTGTTTTGTTTAATACTGCGGCCAGTACCTTCGCCTTTTGAACCGTTTCATCAGAGGTTTCCAGCCCCCGAATCACTTCAATCAGCTTCATTTTCGGCACTGGATTAAAGAAATGCATGGCCAGGCACTGATCCGGCCGGCCGGTCTGCGCTGCCATTTCTGTAGGGCTCATCGTTGATGTATTAGACGCAATCACTGCTTCTGCAGGGGCGTATTTATCTATTTGCTGAAAGATGGATATCTTTAGATCCATCCTTTCCAAGACTGCTTCAATCACGATGTCTGCATGCTTCACCGCTTCTGACAAGGAGCTGGTATAATGGATTCTGGACCGGAGCGTTTGTGCTTCCGATTCGCTCAGTATTTCTTTATCAACTGATTTACCGGCATAGTAGTCGGTGTAGTCGGCGGCTTCCTGGAGAGAGGAATCAGAAACGTCCTGCAGCATCGTCGTCATTCCGGCTTTTGCCGCTTCAAAGCTGATCCCTCTCCCCATCGTTCCAGCGCCGATTATGGCGATCGTTTTCATGCCCGGACCCCTTTCTTAAAATTTTAAAGGTTCCGCTTCCGGTAGCCAGCAGAGTGCCGTGTTGATCTTCCATCACTGCTTCACACACAGCCAGCTTGTACCCTTGTTGAATTACTTTTCCTTTTCCTATACACGTTCCGTCTTTAATCGCTGCTAAAAAGTGAACGTTCATGGTAACGGTGACAATGTCTGCCGGCACCATCCGGCGCAGTGCTACACTCATGGCATTGTCGATCACCGTAGCGTACACTCCACCGTGCAGGCTGCCATTGGCATTAATCAGTTCTGGAGTTATTGGAAGATGAATTTCCATGTCTCCGTCTTGATCGGTGATTAAATGACATCCGGTATGCTGGAAAAAAGGACTTTCATTGAACCGTTGTTTAATAGCGGACACATCATTCATCGGCACGGCCTCCTATTTTCCTGCAAACTCAGGTTTCCTTTTTTCCAAAAAGGCGTTCGTTCCTTCATTTTTATCTTCGGACCCGAAGAGAACCGCCTGCGCAAGCTGTTCAATTAACAGGCCTGTTTTCTGGTCTGTTTCATATCCTGCATGGATCGAAAGCTTTGCCATTTTCAAGGCAAGAGGGCCTTTGGATAAAATGGTTTCAGCAAGTGCTTCGACCGTCTGTTTGAGCTCTGCGGCAGGGACTACCTGACTAACGAGTCCGAAGCGTTCTGCTTCTTCTGCTTTAATCATTTTTCCGGTCATAATCCATTCCATCGCTTTTCCTTTTCCAACGAGCCGCGACAGTCTCTGTGTTCCCCCGGCACCCGGTATGATGGAAAGATTCAATTCCGGCAGTCCCAGCTTTGCGTGTTCCGCAGCTATTCGAATATCACAGCTCATGGCCAGTTCACAGCCGCCTCCCAGTGCGTATCCGTTGATCATAGCGATGGTCGGCTTAGGAAAGCCTTCTATATAATCGTATACTTTCTGCATGCTTTCCGGATTTAAAGCATCCAGGGCACTTTTTTCAGCCAGTTTTCCTATGTCCGCGCCGGCCGCAAACGATTTTTCTCCTGCTCCTGTAAAAATTACGCATTTTACGGAATCGTTCTTCTTTATATCTTCCAGCTTCTCCACCATTTCTTCCAATGTAGGCTGGTCCAGTGCGTTCCGTACCGGTTCGCGGTTTATCGTAAGATAAGCCAGCTGGCCTTCCTGTGAAACAATCATGTTAGAATCCTTCAATGTATCCCACTCCCCTTTACGTATAGCTGTAAAAACCTTTTCCGGTCTTACGTCCCAGCTCACCTTTATTTACTTTTTCTTCTATTATTCTGGCCGGCCTGTCGCTTTCGTCACCCGACTCTTCAAAACGCTGCTTCCGTACATGATAGTGAATATCCAGACCGGTCAGATCAATAAGAGCAAAAGGTCCGATTGTATGATTTAACGCTTTGGTGCAGGCTAAATCAATTTCTTCGGCGGTAGCATATTCATTTTCGTACAAATACAGCGCCTCATTCATTAATTTTCCGAGTATTCTGTTAGCTATAAACCCTGATATTTCTTTTTTGAGCAGAATAGGTGTTTTTCCAAGAGTCCGGGCAAGCTCCATCGAAAGATCTGCCGTCTCCTGGGAAGTGTGTGGTCCTTTTACGACTTCTACCATTTCCATCACTAACGCCGGGTTAAAAAAATGAAAGTTGCACACTTTGTCGGCTCTGTTTGTCGCATCCGCTATTTTAGAGCTGACAATAGTAGAACTGTTTGTTGCTAAAATGGCGTGGGCCGGCGCCAGCTTATCGATTTGTTCAAACAACGACCGTTTGATTTCCACATTTTCCACGACTGCCTCAATAACGTAATCGGTCTGTCCTACTGCTTCGTCCAAAGCGGTCGTCCATGTTATCCGCCCCCAGGCCGCCTCTTTATCTGCATTTGTAAGCTTTCCTTTTTCCACTCTCCGGTCCAGCCGCTTGAGTAATTCCTGCTGTGCTTTCTCAAAGGGTTCTTGTTTCACATCGTAAATATGAACATTAAATCCTGCTAAAGCAGCAACCAGGCCTATCTGCGAACCCATCACTCCCGAACCCATTACACTGATATGTTGGATAGTCACTACATCACCCCTTCGTTTGAACCTCTTTTTTAATTTCTTCTTCTATCAGCTTTCTTCTCAAAATCTTACCTACTGTCGTTTTGGGAAGTTCCTTCCGGATACTGATTTGTTTTGGCACTTTATACGCAGCCATTCGTTCCTTACAGAAAGCAATCAGCTCTTCTTTGTTAAACACCGTGTCTTTTCTTGGAATGACAGCTGCATGCACCGTTTCCCCCCGATAGGAGTTGGGGACGCCGAACACGCAGACTTCCAGTACTGCCGGGTGCTCATATAGTACCGCCTCAATATCAGCGGGGTAGATATTAAATCCGCTGGCAATAATTAAATCTTTTTTTCTGCCGACAATGTAGAAATAGCCATCTTCGTCCATTGTTGCGAGATCTCCTGTGAGCAGCCAGCCGTCGTATAGCGTTTTGGCCGTTTCTTCTTTATTTCTCCAATAGCCCTTCATCACCTGCGGCCCCCGAACGAGAAGCTCACCGACTTCACCGGTGTTCAGCGTCCGGTGGAGGTTCTCCTGGTCTACTATTTTCGCCTCGGTATTCGGGATCGGCAGGCCAATGCTGCCGGGCTTTCTTTTTTCTCCCATCGGATTTCGATGAGACACCGGAGAACACTCGGACAGGCCGTACCCTTCAACTATGGGGGCTTTTGTTTTTTGTTCAAATTCATTCATTCGTTCGAGCGGCATAGGCGCCGATCCACTGATACAGATTTTTAAGCTGCCCATCACTTCCGGGGTAGCTTCGGGCTCATTTAATAAGCCGATATACATTGTAGGGACTCCCGAAAACATCGTCGGGCGCTCCTGCTTAATAATTTCGATTAATTTCCCGGCTTCAAAACGTTCCACACAAATAATAGCCGCCGCTCTGAATACGCTTACATTTAATACCGTTGTTAATCCATACACGTGAAAAAAAGGAGCCACCGCCAGTACTTTTTCTCCCGGTATTTTTAAGTCTCTTACTGTAAAAGTAAATGTCTGGTACACGTTAGCGATAATATTGTAATGAGTAAGCATCACGCCTTTGCTGCGTCCTGTCGTGCCCCCTGTATACTGTAAAATACAGACATCTTCCCGTGGATCAATCTCCACTTCAGGCACTGCTTCCGGCAGGAAAGGTCTGTCGATCATCGTCCAAAAATCATGCCCGCTGGAAGCGGCTTTTTTATCAGCCGGCCGGACATACACAAAGTGAATATCCGACACGTCCAGAGAAGAAAACTTCGGGCTTTGCTGCTCGTGTAAAATAAACCAGGACAGCTGGGAATTTTCTATTAGATACTGAATTTCCGACGATTGGTACATAGGATTAACCTGCACAACAATGCCGCCGAGTTTTTGAACAGCAAAATATGCAATAATATATTCAGCCGAATTCGAGAGCATCAGTGCTGCCCGTTCGCCTTTTTTAAAGCCTTCTTCTCTCATAGAAACCGCAAGGCAGACGGCATCTTCGTACAGCTCTTTATAGGACCATCTCCGTTCGCCATCTATAATAGCTGTATATTCCGGATAATCTTTATACGAGCGTTCCAGCAGTTTAAAAACTTCCATCGTTGGAATTTCTACTTCTGCCGGTACCCCTTCTCCATAAAAGCGGTGCCACGGCTGAACTTCCATGCTTTCCCTCCTTACACTTCGTTTAATACCTGCTTCGCTACGATAATCCGCTGTATTTCGTTTGTTCCTTCATAGATCATTGTTATTCTTGCATCCCGGTAAAATCTTTCAATTGGATATTCCGCAATGTATCCCATGCCTCCATGAATTTGGACCGCTTTATCCGCTACGCGGTTAAATACTTCGGAACCGAACATTTTAGCCATTGAAGCTTCTTTGATCGCTTTTTTGCCTTCATCAATTAAAGAAGCGGCTTTTAATGTGAGCTGACGAGCTGCTTCGGTTTCTGTTGCCATATCAGCAAGCATCCATTGAATGCCCTGATTTTCAGAGATAGGTTTTTTAAATTGAATTCTTTCTTTCGCATAGGTCGCGGACATTTCGATTAGCTTATCGCACGAGCCGACCGCTCTGGCTGCCAGTCCAATGCGGCCTTCTGCAAGAATACGGAGGGCATTGACATATCCCATTCCAACTTCCCCGATCACATTTTCTTCTGGAATTTCACAGTCTTCAAATATAAGCTGGCACGTGTAAGATCCGCGGAGGCCCATTTTTTTGTCCTGCTTTCCGACAATATAACCGGGAAAATCCTTCTCAACGAGAAAAGCTGTAATTCCGCCTTTCGCTCCTTTTTCACGGTCTGTTAAAGCAAATACCGTGACTACATCGGCTATAGGGCCATTGGTAATGTAATGCTTCATTCCATTTAAGATCCATTTATCTCCCTTTTTTTCAGCCTGCGTGGATAAATTGGTAGCATCGGATCCGGCACCCGGCTCCGATAAAGCAAAAGCCCCTAACAGTTCCCCGGTTGCCATGCGTGGTAAGTATTTTTGTTTTAATTCTTCTCCCGCCATTTTCACAAGCCCTGTACTTCCTATCCCTGTATGGGCACTGATTAAAGATACAAAGCCGTTATGCGTTCGTCCGAGCTGTTCTAATATAATCGCTTTTCCTGTTGAATTAAGCCCAATACCGCCATATTCTTCTGGAATGCTGATACCAAACAACCCAAGTTCTTTTGCTTTTTCTACTAAATGGTCTGGAATTCGATCTTCATCTTCTATCTGCTGGGCAAGGGGTTCCACTTCGTTTTCTACAAAATTACGAATCATTACTTTCATCTGCGCTACTTCTTCAGCGATTACTGTCAAAATAAAGCCCTCCTTTTTCTATCTGCTCCTTACTAAAGCAAGTATTGTGCCAACTCTGTAAAATCAGCAGAAGAATTGGTGGAAAACTCCCCATCTGACAGCTTTTCTAATTTTTTGCTCCATGTAAAAAAAGGAAGCCGGGTAAAGGCAGCTTCCTTTGTTATCGTTTCATTCATTCACTATTGAATCAATTACCAATGTAAGTGCTTACAATACATAAAATTCAAAAATGAATGATAATCCAAATATGAATCATTCTATGGTTTATGTGGATAAATTGTATTTATGAAGCTTTCTTACGATCGTTGCCTGACTGGTTTTTAAATAAACCGCTGCATCATACGTTGTTCTGCAAGTATCCAGCGCTTCTTTTAACACGTTGTATTCAGCCTGCTCGACGGCTTCCTTTAACGACATTCCTTCTGATGACTGCATAGAAGGTGACGTTGTATGATACTCTTCCGGCAGATCATTAATAGTCAGTTCTTTTAAAGGCACTGTTAAAACCAGTCGTTCGATCATATTTGATAACTCTCGTACGTTGCCGGGCCAATGATAATAATAGAAATAATCTTTTAAGTCTTTGGAAATCACTTTTGACATATTATACTTTTGGTTATATTCATGCAGAAAGTGATGAATAAGAGGAAGAATATCGTCTTTTCTTTCTCTTAATGGCGGTACATTCAGCGGAATCACATGCAGCCTGTAGTATAAATCTTCCCGGAACTCCCCCTTTTCCACCATGTGCTTTAAATCTTTATTAGTGGCTGTGATTATTCTTGTATCCACCTGAAGTGTTTTGGTTCCTCCTATTCTCTGTATTTCTTTTTCCTGCAGCACTCTGAGCATTTTCACCTGCAGAGGTTCAGGCATTTCCCCCACTTCGTCCAAAAACAGCACACCCTGGTCTGCTTGTTCAAATACGCCGGCTTTTCCTTTTTTTCCTGCTCCGGTAAAAGCCCCCTGCTCGTATCCAAACAGTTCCGCCTCCAGTAAATCTTTCGGAAGGGCGCCGCAGTTTATTTTGATAAATTCACCCGTTTCCGCCCTGTCGCTTTTTTTATAAAGGTGTTTAGCTACAATTTCCTTTCCCACGCCTGTTTCGCCGCTTATAAAGATAGTAGCGTCTACATCCGCGAGTCTATCGGCCGCTTCAAAAAGCTCTATGATTTTATTGCTTTTCAAAACAATATCAGGATCCCGGTTCGATACCTGAATAAGCTTTTGAATTTCCTGTTCGTATTTTTGATTCAACTCTTTTGCTTTGTTTAATTCATCATGAAGTTCATTCAGTTCCGAAAGGTCACGGATATTGGTTACAATTTTCTCTACTTCCCCATTCGTGTCAAAAATAGGACTGCCCGTCAGCATCGTTTCTTTTTTATTAAAATTCTCCTGGACTATATTCACTGGTCCCTTGGTTTTGATAACTTTATCGCTGACAGACTCTTTTAATATCCCTCTATTGATTAAGTCATGGATGTTTTTTCCTATGTAGTATTCCTTAGGAATGCCGGTGATTCGTTCAATCGCCGAATTGGTTTTTAACGTGTTTCCTTTATTATCTGTAATATATATGCCGTCATACGAATTTTCTATAATAGCATCCAGTGCCCTGTTTGATTGACGTAACTGCTCCGTTTCTTCCAGCAGCGCCGTATAGTCTTTTCCGCAGAAAAACAAAATATACGTCATTTCTTCAAAAGTGTTCACTTTATACAATAGAACTTTGTTGTCTTTTATTTTTCCAAATGACCAATTATCGGTGAGCTGCTTTTCATACACGATCAGATCATTCCACCATTTATCTTCTATGGATGTCTCATCAAACCAGCCGGCGGCTTCTTCATTCGCCTGCATCACTATTCCGTCTTTAGATACGAGGGTGCAGGGCAGTGGTATACTATTTAAATTTGTCATATAGAGACTCCTTTTGCACATATTATCTTTATTAAACCGGTTCGAGAGCTGCTGTATAATCTTTGAGATCGTTTTCAGCCTATTATCATGGATACTCTTTTATATTATAACGCAATACTGCCCTGTATATGAATCCGCTTTCAATTATCCTGGTTGATTCTTTTAGATCAGAGACAAGCAAAAACACTCCGTTTAAAGGAGTGTCTCCGCTACATGCGCTTTCCTTTTTTAAAGAAATACTTTTCCATGAGCTGCCGGGTCGTTTCTTTCCGCTCTTCGGTGTATCCCCCCATATAGAGGACTTTGTTTGTCTTTTTCAGGCGGTCCGGATGAGTTGGCGGCTTCTGCTTTTCGGTGCTCACCATCGATTATTCCTCCTTTTATTAAGACAGCTTATTTGTTACCGTTCGTCCTGTTTTCTTAGTTTCATTTTACCGGAGCGGTTCGGCGTTTACAAACAAAATATTCTGAATATTACCAGGAGAGGAATAAACGGAAGCGTGTTACAAACACCAACAGAAAGGGAAACTAATGTATAGTATAGAAACAAAGGAGATGGCTCACCATGAAGGCACTGCTTTTTAAAGTTCCTGAAAAAACATATTCCATTCAGATCGTCGCAAGACTGTTCCGCCCCCAGACACAGAAAAAGGGATCATTTGATGAAGAAGGCGTCTTTTCATTTGAAGACGGACCTATGCTTCCCGGCCGGATTTCTTTTCTGACTTCAGAAAAACTCCGCTATGGATCCACTTATTATATTCAAATGAACAAAAAGGTCTATGCTTTTGAACCGGAAAAAATGCGCGAGCAGGGTTCTAAGTATGTAGTAACCGGCCTCTACACGCATCTCGACCGATGATACTGCGCAGCCGGAAGAAAGAAGAGCCCATTACCCACCCCGAAACAGCCGGTAAATTAAACAAAGCCCGCCGGAAGAAGTCACCTTACTTTGTAATCGAAGGCGGACTCGCTGAAGAATTTAAAAAAGTGCTGCCCTTTCAGAACATAAGCAAAGAAGAGGCAGATACGCTTGATACGAGCTGGACGCCGCGCCATACGGTGAAAAAAGTGACCGGCACTGCTGTATCTGTCCAGGACATTGTCTTTGTCATAAAGCTGAAAGGATTTACCGGCCTGCATAAACTGTTTACTGCCTACCATATTGACATAACAGAACAAGAAAGCGCCCCGGTTATTACGTTCACACGTAAATAAAGGGGCGCTTTACTTTTCTTCTTTTTTCCATTCTTCCTGAATCACCTGCAGGTCTTCTTCTGCCTGCTTTTGATAATCTTGATGAGCACGCTGCAGATCCCGTTCGAATTTCCTTTTTTCATTCCAGGATAAATAAACAGAACCAATTCCGGCCATAACCGCACCGGCTGCCATTACTAGAGGCTTTCGCATAATAATTACCCCTTTCTATTACCAGAATACCCGCTTTTCTCCTTTTTTTAACACTTTTTTCACCTCACTCGTATTTTCAAAAGGAAAGGCAGGAATCTCGTTTCGTTTTTCATTCGGTATTTGATCCGGATAGAGCGACTTCAGCGCCGCATCCATTCTTACTTCTCCCATCCACAGGAGTACGCCAATTTCCACTTCGTTAAATGCATCCAAATCAGTTCGCAGATACCCTGCACGTTCTTCTATCTCTTCATATTCTTCTAAATCCCACGTCTGGTATTGGATTTCCGATTTATAAAGCTGCTCTTCTGCAACCTCTTTCATTTTCTTTTCTAAAATAAGCTGTATCCCACGCCTGTCGTGTTCTTTATCCAATATTTCTCTTCTTAAATAAATCATTTCACTCATGCTTATATTTAGTATTCTCAGAGTACGCGTGGGAAAGGTCGATTTGTATTCAACAGGCCAGACCTTAGCCCTGTCGCTTGCATCCATCGTAATAAAATCCCCATCCTCCTGCAGAATACTGTCCGTCCCCAAATTGTCGAAAACCCCGCCATCCGTGAGATACAGCTTGTCAGGAAGCCTTCCCGGATAGCTCGTCGTTCCATCGGTATCGATAAAAGAAAGCTGTTTCGTGGAGAGACGCACGGGCGCAAAAATCATCGGAAAGGCGGCGGAAACCGCTACAGCAAAGGCAACAGAAATGTTGTCAATATCTGTACTGCGCCCTATCTTCTCTCCTTCCATTGAATAAGCATTAAAATAAAAACCTTTCATTGTATTCAGGCAGGCCGCATGGCAGTTCCATAGTGGAACCCGGGGAAGATCCACCATTTTTATATTTCCGTACAGCTCTTTTTTCAAGACGTCCGGAAACATAGTGCTCAGGTTCAGACGGGGGGCCCACAGCTTATGAGGCCGGCGCAGAAGCCTCCAGAAAAGCTTCCGTCTTATATTCTTCAATCCCACGTCAATCATAGGTTTCGTTACTCTTTTATCAAAATCATCCACCCCTGTAAAAGGGCCGGATGCCAGTGCTGTCATGATCGCCCCCGCCGTAATGCTTCCACCGGAAACAGACGTAATACCCTGTACTTTATGGTCAAGTCCGAGCTCCACCAGCCTCCGGTATCCACCGAGACAGTAATAAGAGGCACGAAAACCGCCTCCGGAAAACCCTATGTTTAAGCCACTCTGTTTCATCTGCTGCTGCCTCCTCTGCCGGTGGTGTATAACCTAATTATACCAGTGCTGGTTTGAAAAAGGCAGAATATGATGCAGGGAACATAAAGAAGAGCGGCACTCCGATTAAAGAGTCCACTCCTATATTGGTCAGATTCCTCTGCGTCCCCTGAAGGAATGCCCCGATGAAAGCTGCCCTTCAGGTACAATGATCGAATACTAATTATCTTCTTTTACGAGGCCGTGCTTAAATGCATATACAACGGCCTGGGTGCGGTCATGTACATCCAATTTTCCGAGGATGTTGCTCACATGAACCTTTGTTGTTTTTAACGCGATAAACAGCTGATCGGCAATTTCCTGGTTGCTCTTCCCTTCCGCCATGAGCTGCAGCACTTCCTGCTCCCGGGCCGTGAGTTGTTCATACAAGTCGGCCTGGACCGGCTTTCGCATCTTATGCAGCATTTTCTCGGTTACTTCCGGTTCCAGAATGGATTCCCCGCCGTAGGCCGCACGGACAGCTTCTGCGATCCTGCCGGCTTTGGATGTTTTCAGCATATAGCTCATTGCTCCTGCTTCCAGAGCCGGATACACTTTTTCATCATCCAGAAAGCTCGTAACGATAATAATCTTTGCTGTCGGCCACTCTTCCATGATCGCTTTTGTTGCTTCAATGCCGTCCATATCTTTCATCACCAGATCCATTAAAATGACGTCCGGCCGGTGTTTAAAAGCTTCTGCCACCGCCTCTTTCCCGCTGGACGCCTCAGCCACTACTTCCATATCAGGCTGTGAAGATAAGTAGGCCGTCACGCCGATCCGTACCATTTCATGGTCATCTGCAAACAGTATTCTAATCACCGATCTGTTCCTCCTTCCGCAGCTGCGGCACTTTCACTTCTATTCGGCTGCCCTCGCCTGGAATGCTTACAATTTTACAGCGTCCGCCCACTTCTTCTGCCCGTTCTCTCATATTCGTCAGCCCATAGCTGTCCGCCCGCGCTTCTGTCGGCTCAAATCCTACACCGTCGTCGCTGATCCGCAGAATAATCGTTTGATCTCTTTCAATCAACAGCACGTGCAGCGTCCGGGCGCCGGCATGCCGGAGCGTATTGGATACCGCTTCCTGCACGACACGAAACAGCTGATCCTCGACTCCTTTTTCAATCGGAAACTCCTCCGTCTTCACGTGAATATCGAGGGGGACTTTCTCTCTAAGCTCTTCTACGAGCTTGGTGACCCCCGTCTGCAGGGATTGTTCCTGAAGAGCCGCCGGCCTTAGGTGCAGAAGGAGTGCCCTCATTTCCACCTGGGACTGGGTAATCATGTCCTCTACGAGCATCCAGCGCTTTTTGACAGCCTGCGTCATTTCTTTTTCCTCATCTGTAATAGCAGAGACCATCATAGATGCAGCGAACAGCTGCTGGCTGACGGAGTCATGCAGTTCTCTGGCAATGCGGGTGCGCTCCTGCTCAATTACTTCCTGCAGGCTCTGCTGCCGCTCCTCTGCTCTTTCGGTGGCGAGCTTCTGGCTCCGTTCGGCCTGGAGGTCCGCCTGTGCTTCAAGCTCTCTGTAGGCTTTCTGAAGCTGTTTTAATTCAGGCAGTGCTTCCTGATCCAGCTTGGGAAGCCTCTCTCCCCGCACCAGTGAGGATGCTTCGATGATCGCTTTCTGCCATTTATGCTGCCAGTATAAGCCGGAAGCCAGGCCGATAGCTACTCCCGCCGTAACGAGCACAGCAGGAACCATTAATGCATAAGGCAGATCCGCTATTCTCGCCTCCCAGAGAATTCGGAGCGACACAGGCTCAAACACGCGGAAAGTTATAACGAGAATGAGCAGCCCTACAAGTAGCGATACCGCAATCCCGATAACCATCTGCTTTATCAATAAGGTCATCTCCGCTTCACCTCCAGGTCTCCGGACAAAATGGAAGTAAAGATCTTCAGATGCACCGCTTCCGTTTCCTCTTCTTCGGAATGGTAGATCATCGATTTATTAAACAACCGTTCTTTTTCTCTTCCCGGTACAAACACATGCCCGAATACCGCACTGTGGTAAAGGCTGAATTTCACTTCATATGGCACATAAATCGTCACTCTTCCGATGCCGTGCCTGACCACAATAACGGCTTCGTCGGGCAGAACCGTATTTGTTGTATCAATGATGCGGTCCCCAAGGCCTCCGGTGATGTTGATATGCTTCCATCCATACGGCTGCTCGAGTGTCCTTTCCCGGCCGAGAAACCTGTTTTTCAAAAGCGGCCGTTCGGATTCTTTCTGCCTTTCCGGCTTTTCCTGAAAAAAAGATGGCGATAGTTCATCCGGATGCTCCCGGGTTTTATAGTTTTGAATCAGCAGCAGCACTAAGAAGGCAACAATCGCAAATCGTATCGAAATCGTACTCAGTGCCGACAGTCCAAGGCCGACAGCCCCTATCCAGAAAACAATTTTCCCCAGCGTTCTTCTCAGTACCCTTTTTCCTAAAAAAAGAAGAACGGCAAAAAACAACAGGGAAAAAATAATGCCGCTGTCTGTAAACAACAATTCTACTGCAAAAAGAATGACAGCAATCAGGCCGACTGTGTTTATCGTTGTAGTTGAAATTCTGGAAAGCATCGCCGTTCTCCTCTCTTTAAGCTGTTATGTAGAAAAAAGGGAGCACTTCGCCCCCCTTCTGACTATTTGTCTTCCAGCCTCGCTACCCGTTCGTCAAAAGACTGATTCTCCTCGTCTTCCTGCTCCCAGTGGGCCAGTCCGTCCAGGTGCCGCTCCATGTCGGAGAAGTAATCGGCCGCAGCGTTTTCTTTTTCATTATACACTTTCTGGCTGTTGTAATTGACCCGGTATACATTTTCTTTTCCCATTAATTCCAGCCGCTTGATATGCATATTTTTAACCTTATGCTTCATGTTTTCGTATTTGAATTCAATCTGCTCCAGCTGTTTTTCTGTTTCTTCTTTCATAGCCGCCAGCTTTTCCGTACGGCTTTCATATTCTTCTTTTTCACGGAGCGCATAGGCATAAAAGTCGTCATTGCCTTTTTCTTTTACTACCTCCGCCTGATAGGTGCGTTTTTCCAGCATGGCGGACGCTTCTTCATATTCTTTTTCAAACGTGTCGACCAGCTGCCGCTGTCTTGCTACGAGAGCGGCCGTTTTTTCTGTTTCCCTTTCTGCCTGCTTAATGTAGCGCTGCAGCATTTCGGCCGGATTGCCTCTTTCCTTTTTTTCCTGCCAGTACTGCATTTCCGTATCCATCGATTCTTTCATTTTCATCCATAGCGTACTCATTTTTTATCCTCCTTTATTTTTGAAGTCGGGACCATTCCCGGTCAAAGCTTGAAAATGGATCATGCTGGTCCTTGAAGCGGCGGGCCTCATTCAGGTCTTTGTATTTCTCCCAGCACCAGTACAGCAGCCATGCAGCCAGCGCTCCCAGAATCGCATAAATGTTGGAGACTGCAAGGACAATACCGGTAATGCCCAGCAGAACCCAGAGCACCCTTCCTCCTGTACTGAAGCTTGTCTGATACTGCACATAGGCGGCATACGCGGCAAACACACCAAGCCCAAGCAGCAGAAGCGGACCGAGGTTAGCCAGCAGGACGACGATCGCGAACAGGGCAAGAATAATCAATCCAAATTTTTTCATTTTTTCTCCTCCTTTCGTTTCGTTAGTTTTATCTTACGTGCAATATTCATTCTGCATCAGCAGCCTCCGCCATATTTATGTCTAAGCCTGGAGGCGTATTTTCATCGTGTTTTGGATAACGGATATACGGGAACCCTATTTAGACGAGCTTGACTACGAAAGGGGATTTTTAAATGAGTAAAACGATATTTATTACAGGGGCAGGAACCGGCCTTGGAAAAGGCACGGCGATTGGCCTGGCCAAGAAAGGCCACCATGTGATTGCCGCTGTTGAGATTATTTCGCAGGTAACGAGCCTTCGTGAAGCGGCGGATGCGGCCGGCGTTAAGCTGGAAGTAATTAAGCTTGATGTGAAGAGCAAACGCGATCAGCAGCTGATCGAGGAATATGATTATGATGTATTTGTCGCCAATGCGGCGATCGGCGAAGGCGGTCCGATTTCGGAAATTCCGGTGGATCGTGTGCGTGAGGTATATGAAACAAACGTATTCAGCACCTTGGAGAATGCCCAGATTGCAGCGAAAAAATTCGTAAACAAAAAACAGGGCAAAATTATCTTCCTCAGTTCTATCGTCGGTATTGTAGCGATGCCTTACCTCGGCGCCTACAGCTCCTCCAAGCATGCCATCGAGGCAATAGCCAAAACGATGAAAGCAGAGCTTGAAGAATTCGGTGTCCAGGTAGCTACAATTAATCCGGGTCCTTTTGAAACAGGATTTAACGACCGGATGTTCGAAGAAAAGTGGAAATGGTACGACGAGAAGGAAAACTTTACAAAGCGGTCTTCCATTGAAGAAACGGAGACTATTCTGGACCAACAGTACGATCCGGAAGACATGATCAGCAAAATGGTGGAAGTTATTGAATCCGACCACCATGCCTTCCGTACAGCCCATCCTCAGGAAACAGAAGATACGATGAAGCAGACTGAAAAAGATAAATGGGAAGAGCGCGTATAACCCAGTAATATAAAACGATGCCGGCTGTAAACCGGCATCGTTTTTTTATAGCGGGTCTTTCTCTTTGCCAGCCCTGTTTATATTCAGTACAGTAGGAGTAGATGATTTCCAACGGGGGTGGCTTATGGCACTAAGGCGGATTGCAGTACTTCTTTTTTATGCGGGACTGTTTTGGCTCATTTATCAATACGGCGGGTCTCTATACAACTGGCTTCAGGTGAACAGCCGGGATTATTTCTTTTTAACCGCAGGGGCAGCTGTTCTGTTTTCCCTGTTTCCGATTATTCCCTATCCGATTATCGGGGGCATTATCGGCGCGGCTTACGGAGCGGTTCTCGGCTCGCTTCTCGTCTGGTTCGGCTCTGCAGCGGCTTCCATTATTATGTTTTTACTCGTCCGATATGGATTTCAGGACGTGGGACGGCGCATCATTAATAAATATGCGGCCCTGGAACGTATAACGGTGCTTTTTGAAAAAAATGCGTTTTTTACGCTGTTTGTCACCCGGCTGATTCCGGTTATTCCAAGCATCATCGTGAATTGTTACGCGGCATTAAGCAGAATCCGGCTGCTTCCCTACGCCGTCGCTTCTTCGCTCGGTAAAATACCGTCGATGATTCTGTTTGCAACAATCGGCACACTTATCACGACGAACCCTTCCCAGCTTCTTTATGCCGCACTGGTGTATGGGGTGTTTCTGATCGTGTTCTACCTGGTCTACCGCTGGTTTAAAAAGCGGGCGGCCGCGGAAGCCATACTTAATAAACCACCGAAACAAAATCCTCCCGCCTCTTAAATACATGCTTATAAGAAAAGCCGTCCGGGGCACCCGGGCGGCTTTTTTGCCGTGTCCTTATAGAAGTACATTATTATTGGATATTAATTTTCTAAATATTATGTTATTTTTAACCCATCCCCTGCTGACGCATCCTTTATTTCCAAAAAAGGGAGGCATGCCATGATGAAACCACACGTTCTCCGCTTTTCTGCCGTTACTTTATTTTTTCAAAAAAACAGAAAAAAATTCAAAAAAATCCCTTGCTAAAGTTTGTGAAATAATGCACAATTAACTTGTGAAGTAATTCACATAAGAAATAATGAGGAGTGATTTAGATGGATACAATGAAAAAAGAAAAAGTGAACCGTGTGGTACTAATAGGCGCAGGTCTTGTCGGAAGCAGCTATGCTTTTGCCTTAATTAATCAGGCAATTACCGAGGAACTGGTCATTATTGATGTAAATCAGGAAAAAGCGATTGGGGACGTGATGGATTTAAATCATGGAAAAGCGTTTGCCCCATCTCCTACAAATACATGGTACGGCGATTTCAGCGACTGTAAGGAAGCAGATATTGTCTGCATCTGTGCAGGTGCCAACCAGAAACCCGGCGAAACCCGGCTCGATCTGGTAGAAAAAAACATGAAGATTTTTAAAACCTTGGTGGATCAGGTTATGGAAAATCATTTTGACGGTATTTTCCTTGTTGCCACCAATCCGGTTGATATTCTGACCCAGGCCGTAAAGATGTTCAGCGGGTTTCCGGCATCCCGTGTAATTGGCAGCGGTACGACGCTTGACACTGCCCGATTCCGTTTTCTTTTAAGCGATTATTTTAACGTATCCGCAAGCAACGTTCACGCTGATGTAATCGGTGAACACGGCGATACGGAGCTTCCTGTATGGAGCAGCGCAACAATTGGCAGCGTGCCGATCACCGACTATTTAAAAACCAACCCAGCCTACAAAACAGAGGATTTGGACAAAATTTTTGAAAATGTTCGTGATGCCGCCTATCATATTATTCAGAAAAAAGGCGCCACCTACTACGGTATTGCGATGAGTCTTGCCCGCGTCACCCGTGCGATTCTAGGTAACGAAAACTGCATTCTTACTGTGAGCGCCTACCTTGACGGAGAATACGGAGCAGCAGACGTATATGCCGGCGTGCCGACAATTGTAAACCGCCAGGGCATCCGTGAAGTTGTACAGCTGGCTCTTTCCGAAAAAGAACAGAAGCAGTTTGACCACAGCATAAAAACGTTGAAGGATACGCTGGAACCAGCGGTCAAAAACCTTACTAACTAATTACACTACACCTTACAGAAGAGAGATGACCCTCCATGTGGTACCAGCAGTATGACCCTTTTGGCAATGAATGGATCAGTGCGCTGATCGCGTTTCTCCCTATTCTTCTTTTTCTGCTGGCGATGACAGTCTTTAAAATGAAAGGCGTATACGCTGCCGCTCTCTCGCTTGCTGTATGTACCGCTATTACTATTCTGTTTTTCGATATGCCGGTGTCCACCGCTTTGTCTGCGGTACTTCTGGGCTTCGGCCGGGCGCTCTGGCCGATCGGCTACATTGTGATTATGGCCGTCTGGTTGTATAAAATTGCAGTGGAAACCGGTAAATTTGATATTATCCGCGGCAGCATCGCTAACATTTCCCAGGATCATCGTTTGCAGCTCCTTCTGATCGGCTTCAGCTTTAATGCTTTTCTCGAAGGCGCCGCAGGGTTTGGGGTCCCGATTGCTATCAGTGCTGCACTGCTGGTCACCCTTGGCTTTAAACCTTTAAAAGCAGCCGGTCTCTGCCTGATTGCCAATGCTGCATCCGGCGCGTTCGGCGCCATCGGTATTCCCGTTATTACCGGCGCTCAGGTCGGAGGATTGGAAACATTGGAACTTTCCCGTATGCTCGCCTGGATTCTTCCCGGCATCAGCTTTGCCGTGCCCTTTATTCTTATATTTATTCTTAACGGCCGGAAAGGAGTAAAGGAAGTTCTTCCTGCTCTGCTTGTCGTAAGCGGTACGTATACGCTCGCACACACTATAACTATTGTGTTTATGGGACCGGAGCTTGCCAATATTCTATCCTCTTTGATCAGCATGGCTGCCCTTGCCCTGTTTCTCCGTATATGGCAGCCTACAACCATTTACCGGGAGCCCGGTACAGAATCGCTTCCTGAAAAAGCACACTACAGCTTTAAACAAATTGTCGTGTCCTGGTCCCCGTTTTACATTTTGACTGCGGTTATTGCCGTATGGAGCCTTCCTTCATTTCAGGCTTTGTTTGCAGAAGGCGGCCGATTTGCTTTCACTACTTTAGCCATACAGATGCCGGCTCTTCATCAGCAGGTTATGCAGCTGCCGCCTATTGCCGCCGTTGAAACGGCCATGGATGGGGTTTGGAGCGTGAATCTTCTGTCTGCGACCGGAACCGCGATCTTTGTTTCTATCTTGCTCACGAGCACATTTTTCCCTTCCCTTAATGGCTTTCAGACCATGCGGGTCCTGGGAAAGACGATTAAAGAACTATGGCTTCCCGTGCTGACGATCTGCCTTGTAATGGCTTTTGCGAACCTGTCCAACTATGCGGGCCTCAGCGCCTCCATGGGATTGGCTTTATCCAATACAGGCATGTTCTTTCCATTCGTAAGCCCCGTGCTTGGCTGGATTGGCGTATTCCTGACCGGTTCTGTTGTGAATAACAATGCTCTGTTTGGAAGCCTTCAGGTCGTAACTGCCAACCAAATTGGGACAAGCCCTGCGCTTCTTCTGGCTGCAAACACAGCAGGCGGCGTCATGGGCAAATTGATTTCCCCACAGTCAATTGCTATTGCAGCAGCTGCGGTGCAGCAGACCGGTAAAGAGTCTGAGTTGTTTAAATTCACACTCCGCTACAGCCTTGCTCTCCTATTTGTTGTCTGCCTGCTCACTTTTATCCTTTCTTTCCTCTTTACCACGTAAAACGCAGGATACAATACGAATAAAAAAAGAAGCGGGAGTGTTTTCCGCTTCTTTTTTTACTTATTCCTTTGTAAATTCTTTTGTGCTCCGTACAGTATCTATTGGACGCACCATTTTTTCGATGTCTTCCCGCTTTGGCTCAAGCATAGGCGGAAGTGACAGTTTTTCTCCAAGCGTTTCATACGGCTCGTCTCCCATGAAACCCGGGCCATCCGTCGCAAATTCAAATAAAATATCCGGTGCCACTCTTGTGTATAAGGATTCAAAGAAGTGACGGTTCACGTAGCCGGAGTGCTGAAAGCCAAACTGATCGAGTCTGCTGATCCACTCTTCGAGCATGGGCCGGTCATCGACGCGGAGAGCCGCATGATGGACGGTTCCATACCCCTGGCGGGCCGCAGGAAGAATTACATTGTATTCTACGATAATCTGGGCCCCGTTTCCGCCCTCCCCTGTTTCAAACAAGTGAAAAGCGCCGTCCTGCTCCGTTTCTCGGAACAACAACACCTTTTCCAGTACTTCTTTCATCTGTTTCACGTTATCCACTCTTACATAAATCGGACCAAGTCCGGTAATCGCATGTTCCAGAGGAACCGGTCCGTTCTGCCACGGTGTTCCTGCGGCCACCCCTTCATTCTGTTCATCGGAGACCAGCTCATACTGCTGGTCGTCAAAGTCTGTAAACGCCAATCTTCTTTTTCCGAAGCGCTCTTTTATGCCGTGATGTTTGACGTTCAGACGGTCAAACCGCTTTACCCAGTAATCGAGCGCCTGATCATCCGGCACCCGGAAGGAGGTTTTGGCAATTTCATTTGTCCCGTGCTGCCCTTTCGGAATTCCCGGGAAATCAAAAAACGTCATGTCTGTTCCGGCACTGCCTTTATCATCTGCGAAAAAAAGATGGTACGTCTTAATATCATCCTGGTTCACTGTCTTTTTCACGAGACGCATGCCAAGCACATACGTGAAAAACTCATAGTTTTTCTCTGCACTGCTCGTAATCGCAGTGACGTGGTGCATTCCTGTTAATTTTTTCATCAGTTTCAGCTCCTTGTTTATCTATCCGTTCTCTATAGTACCCTACCCGGTTTCTTCTTCCAACGAATCAGCCCTGACAAAAAAAGAAGCCCGGAGGCTCCTTTTTTCAGCTTCCATACCGTTCTTTGACAAGCGGCAGCAGGCCGTTCGTTTCCAGATAAGGACGTGGCGCCAAGAATGTTACCGTCACGACTCCCGGGTGGCGGCCGATTTCAATCGATCCCGTAATAGTCGAACGGTTCATCACTTCCGGCACTTCAATACCAAACAGTTTAGCGGCACGCTCCATGCCATTGGTTGTGGCTTCATTTAAGTCCGCGCCCGTGCCGACAAAGGAAATTGGATAGGATTCTTCCAGCTCTGCCACCCCCCATTCACGGCTTAGCGCCAGCGCTTCCTGTTTCTCCTGCTCGCTGAATGGCTTGGCCAGATAAGGAAGGTCTTCTGTGACCGGCAGCAGCACCGGTCCTTCAAGCGCCAGTCCTTTCATCACATGTACTTCGAGAGTAACGATGCCGGAGACGTCCGTCGTATGGCCGGCGATCTCGCCGTCTCCCTGCATCGCGTGCATGTCCCCTAAATATACGCCTCCACCCGGTACTTTTACCGGACAGATGACTACCGCTCCTTCACGCACCCGGTTAATATCCATATGGCCGTCGGTGCGCTCCTCGAGCTCTTCTTTTGTGACCGCAAACTCGTGTGGTGCCCCAATTAAAAACTGACCGAAATCGCCCGCGTTGTGGGAATCCGGCAGTGCCCGGGAAGGCGTGGTGCCAAGCTGGCCGAGAAACGGACGCAGCCGTGCCATCGCTCCTACCAGATCGTGGGGAGCAAACGTAACGACCGGATTCTGGATCGAGTTCTCCGGGGTGTTCATATATTCTTTGGCGCTGCCTGCAATCTTCTCAGCTGCTTCCTGAGGAAGCGTCAGCCCCATCGTTTTCTGCTGGTTAAATGCTATCGTATAGGCATTCGTAAATACGAATGGCGTAATATCTTCCCCGCACGTATTGCAGCGGACAGCCGTCTGGCCTATGCCATCAATCGTTGTCTCCGGATGCATTGTGCCGCACCCCGGACATTTCACCGCCACAAATGGATCTCCGACAAAACGGCCGTCCACCGGTTTATCGTTTCCGGAAGCCGTTGCTGCCGACGTTACTTCAATCGACTGGATCCGGATGACAATCGCATCACCTTCTTCTGCGCCCTCTACATAAACGGGCCTTGTTACTTCATGCCCGCCCCGCAGAGCCGGCGTAATCATCGGTCCCCAGCAGCCAGGCGCCGTATTGGCAATAATGTGCCCTCCATCTTTTACGATGTATTCCATTTCTCTTGCCGGATCCAGTACCCCATCTGTAAATGTATTAACATACACTGTCTGTTTTGCCTTCATCCCTACCCGCTCCTTCTGCCAAAAGTATATAATAATGAAAAGTAACTATCCTTACCTATTCGCTTTCTGCGGCACATAGTCCTTTTCTTTTACCCAAATCCATTTTGGAAAAAAGAAGCTCCCTTACAATAAACACAAAAATACCCTGTCCTTCAGAGGACAGGGCGTTTTATTATCTCGGTATAGTAAGAACCTGACCGACACGGATCACATTGCTGCTTCCAATCTTGTTGGCTGTTTTAATTTTAGTGACTGTTGTATCATATTTACGGGAGAGGCTGTAGAGGGTGTCTCCTGATTTAACGGTATATTTCACCGTAGTCGCTGGAGTCGTTGGAGCCGGTTTAGCAGGAGTGACTGCTTTGCCGGGAATCACAAGTTTCTGGCCGACGCGGATCACATTTGCATTGGTCAGCTTGTTCGCGCTTACGAGCTGGGAAACGCTCACTTTATACCGGTTGGCAATGCTGTACAGCGTGTCCCCGGCTTTCACGGTATAGGTGGTGCCTGTACCGGCAGGCGGAGTGGAAGCTTTTAATTTCAGCAGCTCGGACACGGTGACGAATTTATATCCCTTTGCTTTAAGCTGCTTGATGATCTCCGGCAGTGCTCCAGGAGTTCCGGAGGCACCTGCTCCGGTATGCATTAATACAATAGAGCCTGGTTGAATATTTTTTACGACACGGTTGGTAATATCTGTTTTGGAGTTACCCTTCCAGTCCACAGTGTCAATGTTCCAGTGGATAGTGTGGGTATACCCTGCATCTCCCACTGCTTTTAATACAGAGGAGTTGGTAGATCCAAATGGGGCGCGGAACAGCGGCTTTGTAGACTTGCCTGTTGTGTTCTTCACAATGGTTTCGGTACGACTGAGCTCATTTCTCATTTGAGCGGCGGTCAGCTTAGTGAAATCCGGATGAGTGTAGGAATGATTGGCCAGCTCATGCCCCTGAGCAGCTATATTGCGAATAGCCTGCGGATGATGATTCGTTCCTGATCCGGTCAGGAAAAAAGTAGATTTGATATTGTTCGCGGACAAAGTATTCAGAATTTCAGGAATATTAGTCCCGTCCGCTCCATCATCAAACGTTAACGCGACAACCTTGCTTGATGTGTTTCCTTTCGTCACATACTGAGAGCTGGCAGCATCACCGGGAGACGCAAACGAAAACAGGGTAACAAACAGCAGAAAGAACACCGCGGCGGCCTTCAACAGTTTGATCCACATGACCCTTCACCTCTTTTATTTTTTATGCTAAGGGGCATTAGCATATGTAAAAAAGGAGTATATACTTATATGTATTTTATAGTTCTATTATACTCCCGCTTGTTAATATATTGTATGTATATTTTGGTTTTTTTGTAATAAATATTTGCCCGAAAGACAGGCCGTTCCAGATACATTTACTGCCGGCATTTATGTAGGAAAATCCATAAAAAAAGAGCCCGCCTGTTATAGCTGAGCCCTAAAACTCCCCACATTTATTTATACTCTCAGGGAACCGCGGAAACCTCTTGCAGTATAATAGGAATCCGCTCCATTATGGTATACAAATACAGTGTCGTAGCGGCGGTCACAAAAGAGGGCCCCGCCGAGCTTTCTGATGGCGGCAGGTGTCTTTATCCAGCTCGATGTTTTTAAATCGACGTTCTCCAGGTGCTGCAGCTGCCGGTACTGCTCTTCTGTTAAAAGATTAATCCCCATAGCCTCTGCCATGTCGACCGCGCTGTTTTCCGGCTTGTACTTTTTCCTTGCCTCCAGTGCTTCGCGGTCATAGCATGTTTTTCTGCGGCCTTGCGGGCTTTCCTTTGCACAATCATAGAACATATACTCATTTGTCGTGCTGTCATAGCCGACTACATCGGGTTCGCCGCCTGTTTTTTCCATTTCATACAGCGCCCATAGTTTTTTTGCATCTGCTTCGAGCTTTGTTTCTACATCAGCCCATTTCATTTCCTCATGCCGGTTCATATGCTTCTCAAACCGGGCTTTCAGCGTTCCCATCAGTTCTTCGCGTTGTTCCAGTGATAACTCTTTCATTGTTTCCGTCATAGTAACCTCCCTTTGTGTTCATTCCCTGCTTGCCCAAGACGAAATGGTCAGGCCTGTTCATATGCCTGCTTTAATTCTGCAATATCTATTTTCTTCATTTGCAGCATCGCTTTCATGACCGCTTCTGCTTTATTCGTATTCTTATCCTGAAGCATTTCCGCCAGCACAGCCGGCACGACCTGCCAGGAGACTCCGTATTTATCCTGAATCCAGCCGCATTGATCTTCTCTGCCCTCCTTGGAAAAATAGTTCCAGTAGCGGTCTACTTCCTCCTGGCTGCCGCAGTCGATGACCATGGAAACAGCGGGAGTAAACGTATGGTAAGGCCCCCCGTTCAGCGCCATAAACTCCTGGCCTTCAAGCTCAAAAACAATAGTTAGTACGTCGCCGGTGTTACCGGGACTGCTATCATCGCGATAGCTCGTTTCTTTGATTTTACTATTATGGAAAATCTCCAAATAATAATGCGCCGCTTCCTCTGCCTGTCCGTCAAACCATAAGCAAGGAGTGATTTTTTGAGATGCTGTACTCATATCGGTACATACCTCCTTTCTTTTTATTATACTGCGGAAAGTCCCGTCTGTGGTCGAAATCCACTATTTCGTTTATGCTTAATGTATACGTAAAGGAGGGCTTTTATGACCACAAAGCCTTTTCAACTAAAGCTTGCCGTGATGATTGCGGGCATTGCCTGTGCTCTAATTTATTCCAATGTGCTGTATATTGCTGCGGTCTTCTTGATTAACGCCTGGATTGATATTTCTTTTTGGCGGAAACGAAAAAAGGCCGGCGGATAACCCGCTTTTTCCTCTTCTATAGTTGCTGTTTGCGCTGTTTTTGTTTATTCTTTACCAGATTCGGAAATACTAATAGATAGAATAAGATAGAAGGAGATTTTGCTATGTATACCCTGCTTTATACAGAGGACCCCTCTACGATCGCTGTAGAAATTGAAGGAACCGTAACAGAAGAAGATGCAGAACAGCTCGATGATCATGTGGAAGAACATTTTGGAAGCAGCAGCACGTTTAACGTGTTTGTTATATTTACCGAAGTCGATCGTGCTTCTTTGAAACAAATCGTGGAAGGAAGCACATTCAACCAAAAGCGCCGGGACCAGTTCGATAAGTTCGCTATTCTCAGCGACAAAACATGGCTGAAATTTGCGGCTAAAGCAGGCGGCCTGCTCCCCGGACTTTCCATGAAACATTTCGACAAAGATGATACCGATAAAGCCTGGACCTGGCTTCAAGAATCATAACGCGGAACCCCCTTCCTAAGGCAGGAAGGGGGTTCATTCGTCTTTAGAAAAACGATGCCGCGTGATCAAAATCAGCAAAAAGGGAATCCGGATAAGGAAGCACAAGCTGCGGAATCTCACAGGATGAATAGTAAGCAAGCGTTCCTGCTTCCAATGCTCCTGCATCAAGACGCCCTCCCCGTACGACGCATTCAAAACAAAGCATAACATATTCCACCTGATTACCATTTTCATATGTATGCCTGAAATCCTTTCCGGTAAACACTCCCTGCAGCTGAATTGGCTGGACGTTCAGGCCCGTTTCTTCCCACACTTTCCGAATTAATGTCTGAGAAGGCGTCTCCCCCGGCTCCATTGCTCCTGTAGGCAGGTCCCACTCCCCGTTTTCTGCCTGATGGAACAGGATATCATTATTTTCATTACGAATAACTGCCGCTGTACTCGGCATGTATATCAGCTCTGCCCCTACTTTAGCCCGCAGGCTCTCATAGTACTCCAATGCATCCATACGCGTTTCCCTCCATTTATTATTCCTTTTTCTACATTCCATATTCTTCAGCCTACTCCTTCTTTTTCATCATAATTAAATAAAAAGAAAGTAAATCCAAGTCAATAGATTTAAAAAATAAGTGGAATATCATACGCTTTATGGGCAGATATTAGTAAAAAGCTTGTCCGGTTTTCTAACAGCTTGCTTGTACTGTTTCGAATCCCGAAATAGGATGGAAAGGCAGGATGCTTTTACTTATTATACGAAAAGGAGACGTGATTTGATGAAAGAACCCGTTAACGTGTTTGCCAAAAAAGCCTCTCTTACCGCTTTAGCCGCTGCTTTTGGAGCTTCCATCGCTTTCAGTCCTCTTTCCACTGCCTCTGCAGAAGAAGCTTTTCCGCTTGAAGAAATTACTGCTGCTGAATTAAAGCAGGGCTTTGAATCCGGAGAATATTCCTCCGAAGAAGTCGTACAGTCCTACTTAGACCGAATCGCCATCTATGAAGATACGTACAATGCTTTTACCTTTATGAATACTGATGCGCTGGAGGAAGCAAAGAAAATAGACAGCATGCGTGAAAACGGGGAGCCTCTCGGGGAGCTTGCCGGTGTACCGGTAGTTATTAAAGAAGCCGTTGATGTAGAAGGGTTTCCCACTACTTTTGGATGGGCCCCTCTCAGTGAAGAGGCAGGAGGTATAGGTCTTGCTCCTACATCCGATGCCCCCATCATAGAAGACTTACAAGAAGCCGGCGCTATTATTATTGGAAAGACAAACATGCCCGCCTTCAGCGCCTCCGGTACGAATGCGTCCACCAGCTGGGCCGGGGATACGTTCAATGCTGTAGACCCTCGCCTCGCACCCGGCGGAAGCAGCAGCGGAACCGCTACTTCCGTTTCCGGTAACTTTGCGATGATGGGAATTGCGGAAGAAACCGGCGGTTCCATTCAAAACCCTGCCGCGGCCCAGTCTTTAGCAAGCGTTAAGCCTACCTTCGGCCTTGTACCGACTACAGGTGTAACACCGCTTGCCGGTGGAACACGCGATGTGCTCGGCCCTGTTTCCAGAACTGTAGAGGACGCCGCTTTAATGCTTGACGTTATTGCAGGAGAAAACGACGGTGATCCAAAAACGGAAGCCGCGGCCGGCAAGGTGCCGGAGGATGGGTATTCTGCTTCATTGAATGAGGACGCCCTTGAAGGAAAAAGAATAGGCCTGTACGGAGCCGAATGGCGTGAAGACGGAGAACTCAGCTCAGAAACGCAGGTGCTGTACGACCGTTCTGTCGCAGAACTCGAAGCCCAGGGAGCCGAAGTGATCAGCGATCCCTTTGAAGGAAGTGGATTCGCAGAATTCACCGAAGAAGCAGGCAATGTCGGCTACGATGCGTTTATTTACGACTTAAACAACTACCTGCAGGATCTGGACCCCGGCAATGAATCATTAAATGTACACGATGTATTTGAAAAAGCAGGGGAAGTGCCCTGGACAGAAGAAGGGCCGCTCAGTAATTTAGTAGAACGGGGCGTTGATTTTGAAGGCACCCTGAAAGACCCTGACACAATGCCGGACCAGAGTGAATTTGAGGATATTAAAGCAGAATATGTGCAGATTATAAACGACGTTATGGAAGAACAGGACCTGGACGGCTTCGTATACCCGCAGATGTCAGAAGAAATACCTGCTCTGGCTGATCAGGAAACCAATATTGAAGCTACCACAGTACCGGAAATAAATATCAGCGGCCTTCCGCTCGTAACCGTGCCGGCTGGTTATTATGAGAGCGGCTCTCCATTTTCTCTTGCATTTTTTGGAGAAAATTGGAGTGAAGCCGACCTGCTCGGCATGGCATACGATTATGAACAGGCCACTGATTACCGGGAAGCACCGGAACTAGATGTTCCGGAAGGCGGCGCCCTTCCGGAAACAGCCTCCCACTATGCAGCATGGATGATGAGCGGCTTTGCTGCGGCGGGACTTGGCGGTCTCCTCTGGATAAGAAACAGACGCCGGCACGCGAACGCCTAATGACAAACCCCTTGACCCGGAGCACCGGATCAAGGGGTTTTTTTATGAAGAGAAGGTATTGATTTGCTTTTTTCATTCAGCAGCCTGTTCAGCGCTTTGGCCTGTTTAATGGCCCCTTCATTTTTTTCAACATCTTCCGGCTGGCCTGCTTCGGCAATCAAATAGCCATTAAAGTCCATTTCTGCGGCCCGGCAGATATACTTAAACTGCTGTATGATCGGTAATGCTTTCTTATGAGGATAGTCTTTTCCTGTGATAATTAAATACAGCTGCTTTCCACGCATGGCCTTCATAAAGTGTCTGAAAGGATCTATTTCATCAACTATCGGCCACCTGTCGACAAAGGTTCTCATTAATTCGGACACTCCATAACAGTACATCGGAGTAGCAAGTACGAGCACATCGCTTTCAATCATTTGATCAATAATCCGATGATAGTCATCTTCTCCAGGAGACTGAAGTACTTGATCGCGGCTTTTCATATTATAATCTCTCAAATAAATTTCTGTTACATCCGGCTTTCCTTCAATTACATACTGTGTAAGCACTTCTATGTTTTCAAGTGGTGCTGCGCTTCCGTAAATTACACTGATTTTCAATACTTTTTCCTCCTTTTTTTACCCCTATGGTTATTCATGCATGTAGATGAGAAAACTTCTGTTTTTTCATCATTTTTATCTCTCTTTTCTTTATTTTACCATTTATTCGAATGTTTTGTGTAATTTTATCCATTTTTATGGGCATTTTTTCTTGTTGCAAAAATAATTATTAGTTCTTTAGTCTTTGTTTATCTTTTGCTCTTATTTTATACAGAAAAAAATCCTGCAGGATGGCTAATGCCGCCCTGCAGGACCTTTTTTTATTCTTTGTCATGCTTAAACTTCACGGATTCTCCATTTTCATATTCTACATCTATATCAAAATCCTGTACGTCTTCTTCATTCAGCCCGAGCTCATCAAGTACTTCCTGTTTCATCTCGTCGATCGAGCGATCCATCGTAATGGAAATGTTGTCCAGCAGTGCTTCAGCTTCCTCCACTGCTTCCTGCCCTTCTAATTCTCTTCCATCGCCCTGCTCTATTTCGGCTTCAGGCTCATCTGCTTCATAATCATATTCCCAGTTGTCTCCGTTTGTCAGATCGATGTCCATATCCAGCTCCCGTGCGGAACCAGGATCTCCTCCGCCCGCGGTTTCGTGATCAAATTCAATCGTCTCTCCACCATCATATTCAATTTCGAGATCCATGTCTTCGAGCTCATCTTCAGGCACATCCAGCGTCTCCAGTACTTCCTGTTTCATGTCCATCAGCGGGCGGTCGGTCGTGATATTGATTTGTCCAAGCAGTTCTTCAATTTCAGCTGCTGCCTCGGCTCCTAAAATAGTTTCTTCCCCATCCCGGTCGATTTCCATGTCTTCGCTGTCATCGCGCTCGTATTCATATTCCCATTCTTCATCATTTAAGAACTCAAGGTGAAGGTCAAACCAATATACCCCGGACGCCTGGCCTTCTGTTTCAGCCGCAGAGTCCACCTGTTCTGCTGACTCTTCCTGTTCCCCGGCTGCATCTTCCTGGCCTGCCTGGTCGTCTGCTTCTGATGCTTCCTCCTGGGCGCCCTGTTCTTCACTTCCTGACGATTCCTCTTCCATTTCTACGACTTCATCTCCGCAGGCCGCCAGTAGAAAAACGGCAGATAATCCTACAATTGCTTTTTTCATTTGAAATACCCCCTTTTGTTGTATAGGTGTATCGTATCTTTTCAAAATGAACCTGTCATGAGATGAAGATTAGAATTTGATGAGAAAAAAGAGTCCACGAATAATAGAACCACATCTGTTGTAAATATAATACAATATTAGTAAGAGATGATTCATAAAGGAGAAATGAGGATGGACTGGTTTTCCTGGAGTGTAAATATTCTTTTATTCATTAACCTCGCATTGGCTGTTTTTCTTATTTTTAACGAACGCCGCGATGCTGCGTCTACGTGGGCATGGCTGCTTATCCTATTTTTCCTTCCAATTATCGGCTTTCTATTGTACTTATTTCTCGGCCGGCAGATGAAACAGGAGAACTTCTACCGGCTGACCCAGGAGGAACAGGCCTATCACTCCGGCCATATTCAAACCCAGCTGCGTCAGCTTGATGACCCGGCACCCGGGGCGAAGCTGCAGGTCCACTCCAGCTCAAAGTACGATTCACTCGCTGCGATGAACCTTCGCGGAAGCAAAGCCCTGATCAGCTTTCATAACCGAATTTCCCTGCTTCATGACGGCAACCAGAAGTTCAATAAGATGATGGAGGATATGCAGCAGGCCCGGTCCGAGATTAATATTCAATACTTCATTATTAAGCGGGACCCGCTCGGGCGAAAGCTTCTTGACATTTTAACGGAAAAAGCCAGGGAAGGCGTGAAAGTCCGGATTCTCTATGACGGCATCGGCTCGATGCATTTGAAATCCTCCGATTTTGAAGAGCTCGCCTCCTATAAAGGGGAAGTCCGCGTCTTTTTCCCTTCACTGTTTAAGTATATTAACCTGCGGATTAACAACCGCAACCACCGTAAGCTATGTGTTATTGATGGAAAAGTCGGCTACATCGGCGGCTTTAATGTCGGCACGGAGTATCTTGGTGAAGCCGAGAAATTCGGCTACTGGCGCGACACGCACCTTCGTTTGGAAGGAGACGCTGTCTACCAGATCCAGGAGCGCTTTATCATGGACTGGCATTATGCCGGTTCGGGACGCCCGGATCCGGAGGAATGGTTTGAATTTGCGCCGCACGCGATCGAAGATACGGCGGCTGTGCAGATTGTTGCAAGCGGCCCGAACTCGCGGACGGAGCATTTAAAGAATGCGATGATTTATATGATCTTGAGGGCCGAACGGCGGATTTACATCCAGACCCCCTACTTTATTCCGGATCAGAGCTTTATCGATGCCTGCAAAATGGCACTTCTCTCCGGTGTGGAACTGCATATTATGATCCCCGGGAAAAAGGATCATCCTTTTGTAATGTGGGCTTCCTGGTCGTTTCTGGGAGAACTGCTTGAGTACGGAGCACAGGCTTATTTATATGACGGCGGGTTTCTTCACGCCAAAACCCTCGTTATTGACGGTGAAGCTTCTACCGTAGGAACGACTAACCTGGATGCCAGAAGCTTCCGCCTGAACTTTGAAGTGAATGCCGTTGTGTACAATAACAAGCTGGCGCTCGAACTGGAATCTTTATTTGAAACTGACGCGGCTCAGTGCCGTATGCTCACCAAAGAGGAATATCACAGGCGTGCCTGGCATATAAAAGCAAGAGAAGGATTTGCCCGGCTGCTGAGTCCTATTCTTTAGCTTGAACATAAAAACCTTTCACCCGCATAAAGGAGTGAAAGGTTTTTTTATCTGCTATCCCATGCTTGTCACCTTTTCTTTCACATTCACTTTTGCCATTTCTTCATCGGTTAACAGGCATGTATCCAGTGATGCTTCCAGCCAGCTTTTATCCAGGTCAATACCGATAAACACCGCTTCTGTCTTCCGGTCGCCGTAAGGCTCCTGCTCCAATTCTTTCTGCACCTCCGGATTATCTAGCAGCGTCTGCACCTGTTCTGCTTTTGGCAGGGCATCGACCCAGTAGGCGACAGGTTCCACCACCACGCTTCTTCCAGCCTGAGAGAGCGTCAGCGCCTGCGTGTTATGGGAGCTGATCCAGACAATTCCTTTTGCACGGGCGATTGCATGACCGTTTTCATCGAACCACTGCGTCAGCCGCTCCAGCTGAAACGGCCGGCGTCGTCTGTATATCATGGAGCTGATGCCATATTCTTCCGTTTCCGGCTGATGCTCCTCCTGTTCGAGCTCCTGCAGCCATCCCGCTGATTCACTGGCCGCTTCGAAATCAAACAAGCCTGTGCCAACTACGTTCTGAAGAGCAATCTGCCCATAGTTTGTTTCCATAATTCGTGCCTCCGGCTGCAGTTTACGAAGCAGAGCCAGGAGCTGTCGGCGGCATGGCTCCGGCAGACTGTCGATCTTATTCACAACGAGCACGTTACAGAATTCAATCTGGTCTATTAGCAGATCTACAATCGTGCGGGTGTCTTCCTCATCTGTCCCCTGCTGTCGGCTTAACAGCGTATCGTCCGATCCAAAGTCTTCCCAGAAACGGGCAGCATCAACGACGGTCACCATCGTATCGAGCGTGCAGACCGACGTTAAATCAATGCCGCTTTCTTCATCCACGTAGCTGAGCGTCTGGGCAACCGGCACCGGTTCGCTGATACCGCTTGACTCAATTAGAATGCAGTCCAGCTCTCCGTTTTCTGCCAGCCGCTTCACTTCAACAAGCAGATCCTCCCGCAGCGTGCAGCAGATACAGCCGTTGGAAAGCTCCACCATTTTTTCTTCCGTACGCGAAAATCCCCCCTGTTCAATTAAAGCCGCATCCACATTTACTTCGCTCATATCATTAACGATAACGGCTGCCTTCAGCCCTTCCCGATTGGAAAGAATGTGGTTCATCATCGTGGTTTTCCCGGCTCCCAGGTAGCCGCTTAATACAGTCACAGGTATTTTTTTCATTTTGTTTTCCTCCTTTTATAAATCGTAATAGTTACGATTTGAAAAGTGTACCACAGTTTTTCCGCGATTTGTACCCGCTTCCGGTGTTTGGTTATTTCCTCTAAGGGAAACGTCTGTAATAAGCGGTCTAATAAAAAAAAGGGGACGATACGATGTTTACATTTCTTCCGAGTGAAGATGCCCATACAATAGCCGTAGAAGTAAAAGGAACGATTACCGGAGACGATGCCAGAAACCTCGACGCATTTGTAGAAAAACAATTTGGCAGCGACCAGCCTTTTAACGGATTCGTGATTTTCAACGACGTGGACAAAACGACCCTCAAAGGAATTATAGAAGGCAATATGTTTGATGCCAAACGCTGGGGCCAGTTTCAGAAATTTGCGGTGCTGAGCGATAAAAAGTGGATGGAGACCGCGGTAAATGCCGGCAACGTGCTGCCAGGGATTACCGTGAAGCATTTTGATAAAAAAGACATGACGGACGCCTGGGCATGGATTAAAGAAGAAAACGCCTAGGTTACACTCTCAGCAGGAAAATGGAAAACCAGCGATTAGAATCAAACAAGGAGGAAAGAAAAATGAAAACAAAACAGATTAAAGAATACAAACCATCTGGAAAAACAAAGCAGGTTCTAAAAAAACTGGAGGACCAGGTGATTGTTATTACGGGAGCTACGAGCGGCATTGGGCTTGCAACGGCTAGAATGGCAGCTGCCCGCGGAGCAAAGGTGGCTGCTGCTGCAAGAGATGAAGAATCGCTGAAAGCGCTCGTGCAGGAGCTTACAAACAAAGGACAGGATGCTATTTATGTACAGGCCGACGTAGGAAAACAAGAAGATGTTAAAAAAATAACCGAAGCTGTATTCCTCGCCTATGGTGGCTTTGACACATGGGTTAATAATGCCGGTGTAACCATTTTTGGCGAAGCAATGGACGTTCCAATTGAAGACATGAAGCGTTTGTTTGATACGGACTTCTGGGGTGTCGTTTATGGATCCAAAGAAGCGGTGGCGCATTATAAAGAAAGAAACAGCCCCGGCGCCTTAATCAATATCGGCTCCCTCTTCGGCGGTACCGGTGCCACGCTTCAGTCCATCTATTCCGCCGCCAAATTCGCTGTTCACAGCTGGACGGAAAATATACGAAATGAACTCGCTGCTGCTGACGCTCCGGTCTCCGTCACACTTGTGCATCCGGGCAGAATCGATACACCTTATAACGAGCATGCGGGAAACTACATGGACAAGCAGCCGGCTCATGTTGGGATGATGTACGCTCCCGAAACCGTAGCTGAAGCCATTTTATATGCCGCCGAGCATCCTAAACGCGATGTGTTTGTAGGAGGTCAGGCAAAGGCGCTGGAACTGATCGGCAATCTAATGCCCCGCCTCTACGACAAAATGGCACAGAGTCTGCTCAGCAGAACCCAGCATCTGGACAGAGAGCCGGACGTACGGGGCGCCAACACGCTCCGGGAAGCAGGCGGCGGCCTCAAGGAGAGAGGTCATCATGCCGGCACGGTACGCTCAACCAGCTTTTATATGAGAGCATCCACCTCCCCTTTCCTTACGATAGGCGCAGGAATAGGGATAGGCGCCGCTGTTGCCGGTGTTCTTCTGAAAAACAAATAAGAAACCACCTAAAAAGCCGTTCTGCGGCTTTTTTTGTCTTCCAGGTATATAAAAATAAACCTTTCCGCTATTTATTTCCAGTGCTATACTGAAAATCCGGTGAAGTGAAGCTGGCTGAAGGGGGAATAATCCTTCTTTTAAACTATTGCTGCAGCAAACAACACAGCGGAGTTCCGCTGTGTTGTTTCATGCCCATTTATAGACAGCTATTTATTTCAGGACAGCCTGGGCCGGTGCGACGTCGATATCATTTTTTCTTAATTGGTAATGAATCGTTTTCGCCAGCTCCACGGCTCCCGGGGTGTCCCCATGGATACAGACCGTATCGGCCGTAACATTTACGTCGTTTCCGGTATGTGCGGTGACTTTGCCTTCTTTTACCATGCGAACGACCCGTTCGGCCATGGCTTCCACGTTAGACGCCTCGGCTCCTTTCCTGGTCATAATAATGGATCCTGTTTCTGTATGCTCCCGGTCGGCATAAGTTTCTTTTGCCACCCACACCCCCATCTTCTCTCCCATTTCGGCTACGGCTGAATTATTCATGGCAAATACAATCATATTGTCATTCACTGCTGCGAGCGCTTCAAGAATAGCTCTGGCTGTTTTTTCGTCTTCCATCGCCCGCATGTACATCGCGCCGTGCGGCTTGCAGTGTGCAACAGGCCGCCCGTACTGGCTCGCAAACTCCCGCAGCCCGCCTAATTGATACGTAACGTAGTCTTTAATTTCCTGCGGGGTGCAGTCGAGCTGCCTGCGCCCGAATCCCATCAGGTCCGGGAAAGCCGGGTGCGCTCCGATCTGGACCCCGTGTTCACCCGCCAGCTCCACTGTCTTCCGCATCGTCCCGGGATCCCCCGCATGGTAGCCGCATGCAATATTGGCAGAAGTAATATACTGCATCATCTCTTCGTCGTTTCCAAGCTGATACATGCCAAAGCTTTCTCCCATGTCGCAGTTCAAATCCACTTTCATTTCCTCACTCCCTCCCTGCTTTTCTTGTCTGCAGATAGTTTGTCGTGTAATTGCCATCCCGGAAATCCTTTTCGTTTACGAGCTGTTTGATTAAAGGGAGGTTGGTCGTAATCCCCTCTATCTCAATTCGGTCTAACACACTTTGTAACCGGTCCAGGGCTTTTTCCCGGTTGGTTCCACGGACAATGATCTTGCCCACCATCGGATCATAAAAAGGAGACACGGTGTTTCCTTCTTCATACGCAAAGTCAAACCGCCCTATGCCTTTTGGCAGCTTGAGCTTTGTCAGCTTGCCCGGTGATGGGAAATACGTGTCCGGATCTTCCGCATACAAACGGGCTTCTATCGCATAGCCATTCCTTTTGATATCTTCCTGAGCGAGACCGATATCCTCTCCTGCGGCAATTTTCAACTGCAGCTCCACGAGGTCAATGCCGGTAATTTCTTCTGTGACAGGATGCTCCACCTGCAGCCTTGTGTTCATCTCCAGGAAATAGAAATCTCCGGACTCATCGTCAAAAATGAATTCCACCGTTCCTGCATTCGTGTAGCCGATCTCTTTCACCCCGGTGACCGCCGTTTCACAGAGCTGTCTTCGCAGTGACTCTGTTAAAAAAGGCGACGGGCTTTCTTCGATCACTTTTTGATTGCGGCGCTGGATCGAGCACTCCCGTTCAAAAAGGTGAATCGTATGCCCCATATGGTCTGCGGCGACCTGGACTTCAATATGGCGTGCATGCTCAATGAACCGCTCCAAAAACACCGTATCATCGCCGAATGACGCGCCTGCCGTCTGCTGGGCGGAAGAGAAGCTTTTTGTGAGCTCTTCTTTATTGTAGACAATATGCATGCCGATGCCGCCTCCTCCAGCACTCGCTTTCAACATCAACGGATAGCCAAGCTCCTCAGCAATCTCCAGCGCATGCTCGACGGAATTCAGCTTGCCGTCCCAGCCCGGCACTACCGGGACCCCGGCTTTCTGCATATGACGGCGCGCTTCAATTTTATCCCCCATCAGCTGAATTTTCTCAGCGTTCGGTCCAATAAACGTAATGCCGGCGTCTTCACACAGTTTTGTGAACTTCGTGTTCTCTGATAGAAACCCATAGCCGGGATGGATCGCGTCTGCGCCTGTATCCTTTGCTGCCTGTATGACTTTCTCCATATTAAGGTAGCTCTCTTTGGCCTGTGAGCCTCCGATGTGCCGGGCTTCGCCTGCCTCTTTTACACATGGCGTATCCGTATCGGCATCCGAGTAGACCGCCACCGTTTCAATTCCCAGTCGATGGCAGGTTCTGATAATCCGGCGCGCAATTTCGCCCCGATTGGCAATTAACACTTTTTTAAAATAACTCATACCGCCACTCCCCTGTATGTTATTCCAGTTCTGCCACCACTTGTCCGGCATCCACGACGGCTTTGTCTTCGACTTTAATGCTTTTAATCACACCGTCCGCTTCTGCTTTAACTTCCTGGAAACTTTTCATAACCTCAATCAGCCCGATAGTATCCCCCGCCTTGACTTCATCTCCTTCTTCAACATATACAGGCTTCCCCGGTTCCGGTCTTCTGTAAAATACGCCCGGTAATGAAGATACGATTTCTTTCATCCTTTGCTTCCTCCTTTGGTTAACTCGACTGAATCATTTGTTTCACTTGTTCAAGCTTCCGGTTGTTCTGCTGTCGCGCCTCCATCGCTTCTTCCAGGGTGACAGCAGTAAACTTTATCGTTTCATTCGTTTTTGCCTGGCCGATGCGGTTCAGGTCTGTGCTGATGATTGTAGCCACCGGCGCATACCCTCCGCCCGTTACGGCATCATTTAGCAGCGCAATCGGTTCAATGCCGTCCGGCACTTGAATAGAGCCGATCGGATAGCCGAGGTCCACTACGTTGGACGGATTGCTTCCCGCCCCAAATGGCTGCTCGCGCGGCACAAAATCAAGACGCTCTCCCTTTAAACGGTAGCCGACCCGGTTCGCTTCGGGCGTAATCGTCCACTCGATGTCAAGAAAGCGCTGCTTGCTTTCTTCAGTCAGCCTGTAGCTGCATAAACCGATAATAACGCGTATCTCATGATTCGCGGAGAACTCCGGAATGTACCCGCCGGTCACCCGGGTGCCCAGCTTAACCTCTTTCTCCTGCATGTTTCCGATCGAGAGCACGTCGCCTTCCTGCAGGGCCCGTCCATCATAGCCGCCAATCCCGCACAGCGTATAGGTCGACCTTGAATCCATGATGACCGGCACTTCAATTCCACCGGCTACCGCCAGATAGGCTCTGGCACCCTGCTTCACAAAATCAAAGGTCAAAATGCCGCCTTTTTTTACTTCGATTGTTTCCCACATCGGTACTGCTTCCTCATTGATCTGCGGCGGAATGATGCCTCCTGTCACGGCAATCACCGTGTCCTCCTGAAACTCAAGGGCCGGACCCATATACGTAATCTCGAGCACGGCTGCGCCTTTTTTGTTTCCGGCTAACATATTTGCGACGGCATAGGAATACTGGTCAACGGCTCCTGAGGGCGGCATCCCCGTTTCGTAGTACCCGACTCTTCCATCATCCTGAACCGTCGTCTGCAGACCGGGTTTTAATACTTTAATCATGATATAACCTCCCCAGAACCATTTCAGAAAATGCAGCAGGATCTTTCAGCACATCATCCGGGCGGAACGTAAAGTCTTTTTTATGGTAGGTAAACGTGCCTGCTTCCACGTCGGCTCTTACGGCGTCATATTCTTCACGTGTAATATCGCGGTAGCGGAAAATATCTCCCTGGCGGGGAAAAACGATCGAATCCTGGAAGTCAGGAAGCTTCTGCTCTTTATCAAATACAGGGGACGCCGAAATGCCAAACATCTGGTATCCTCCCGCGCCCTGGACCGGATAGACGACCGAAAACCCGCCGCCAAATCCAAAGCATCGTTCCGGCGTGAAGGTGCGGGGCCGGACGTACTTTGGTACTTCAATCTGCTTTTCCCGCGGCACAATTTGAAAACAAAACGGCAGCCCCGGCACAAACCCGATCATCGATACTAAAAACGGGGAACTCGTCATTGCCTGGATAAAAGCTTCCTTTGAATCATAACCATTAATTCGTGCTGCATACTCGAGATCGGTTGATTCCGGGTCCTGGTGCCGGTCCCTGAACTGCATCACGGCGTCATGCGTCCACGGATCCTCGAACAGGACGGGCACATCGACAAGCCGGGAGTTAATGACAATATCGTCGAGGTTCTGGACAGAGCTTTCGAGACGTTTCAATTCGTCAACCAGCTCCGCTGCCGGAAGCTCGTCCGGGTTGTAGCGGACCATGTAGGACGCATTCGACGGGCAGATATCCAGAATGCCGGGCATCTGCTGCTCTCTCAGCTTTTTCGTTATCGCCATCGCATGAAAGTTCACTTCCAGACTCATTTCTTCGCTGAGTTCAACAAATATAAATTCGTCACCGCCGTAGCTGTAGCGTGTTGTAAAGTCAGTCACTATCAGTCACCTCACTCAAATTTTTCAATGGGCCTGTTTGTCATCAGTTAAAAAGAGAATTCTGTTTGGATAAGTCATGCAGCGTAGATAATAAATGTGCCTTCACGGCTTCCGCCGCCTCATCAGTATCCCGCCTGCGAAATGCTTCAACCATCCGCCGGTGTTCCGGTATCGACTGTACTTCCCCCACTGGCGTCCTGTAAAAATCGTCCTTTAAAATCAGATAGCCGTCGGTCCACTGGTTCAACCTTTCAATCTGCTGAAGCAGATAGAGATTTCCGGACAACCAGGCAGGATAGGCATGGATTTCCCTGTTTATCCGCATAAAGCCTTCAAAGTCTTTCGTCTCATAAGCGGCTTTTTCCTGCTCGAGCTGCCGCTGCATCTGCATAATGTCTTTGTCTGTCACAGCCGCAGCAGCCAGCCGGGCGGCATACATTTCCAGCACAATTCGGAGATTAAACACATCTTCAAGTTCTTTGTTGGACGGGTTATAGACCACCGCGCCTTTGTTGGGAACGAGTTGAATGAGCCCTTCGTTTTCCAGACGCTTGAAGGCCGACCGTACTGGAGTCCGGCTCATGTTTAACTCTGTACTAATCCACGTCTCTGTCAGCCGCTGGCCGGGAAGAAGTTTCTTAAACATAATCGCCTGCTTTACTTTTTCATAAGCAAGTTTTTCGTTGTTCGGTTTATTCTTCATCACGCAACCACCATTGTATTCATAAATTGTATACAATATTCTGATTTATAAGAATTTTAACGCAGTTCTCCTTTTATTTCCAGTTGTTTTTAAGAAACTATCCTTTTTTCCCATAAAAAAAGAGAGACGTCTGCCTCTCTGCTAACCTTCGCTTTCATTGCTTATAACGACAAATATGTCCGGCTCTGCTTTTTAAAAAAGTTGTCCCGCTCCATTGAAAACTGCAGATGCTCCAGGTCTTCGCGGCTGACCGCAATCAGCACTTCATCAAATTCGTAATGCTTCGCATGGGGGATAATGGCTTTATTCGATACAATCATCGGGTAGGAGCCGTCTTTTTTCAGACGGTACCCTTTCATCATGACAGAATCCATTTTGGCCTTCCTCCTTTTTATACAGCATATACGAACATTTGTTCTATTTCAAGTGGTATTTAACTATTTTACATAAATTCAGCCTGCAGAAGATAACACCGATAAGCGGACTCTCTGCCTGCATGGCTGTTATTCTGTAACAAGGAGGTGAAAGGGATGAATCAGCTGAATGATTTAAACAAGGCGTTGACGTATATAGAAGAAAACCTGGATGGCGAGATCGATTACGCAGCCGCTGCCCAAAAAGCACTTTGTTCCGAATTTCATTTTAAACGCATGTTTTCTTTTCTGGCCGGCGTTTCCATCTCGGAGTATGTCCGACGCCGCCGGTTAACGCTCGCCGCGTTTGAGCTGAATCAGAATGCGGTCCGCATCGTGGATGCCGCTGTCAAATACGGATACAGCTCTCCCGATGCATTTACAAGAGCGTTCCAGCAGCTGCACGGCCTTGCCCCGTCCGAAGCCAGACAGAACAGTCAACTGCTGAAAGCTTATCCGCCGATGACCTTTCAGCTTTCTATTAAAGGAGGAGAATCAATGAACTATCGAATGGAAGAAAAATCAGCATTTTATATTGCAGGAATCCACAAACGGGTTTCTATTGTGTTTGAAGGAGAAAATCCGGAAATTACCGCGATGTGGAAATCCCTTTCTAAAGAAAAAATTCAGGAACTGCAGGCTATCAGCAATACCGATCCGAAAGGACTTATTCAGGCTTCAACAAACTTCTCGGAAGGACGCATGCGGGAGGAAGGCGGACTGGACCATTATATCGGCGCCGCTGTCTCAGAAAAACCGGACGGCTCTTACGATGCGCTTCACGTCCCTCCCCTGACCTGGGCCGTGTTTGAAGTGAACGGTCCTTTTCCGGAGACCCTGCAGGAAACATGGGGCCGCATTTATTCGGAATGGTTCCCATCCTCTGTGTATGAGCAGGCCGAAGGTCCGGAAATTCTCTGGAATGAAAACGAAGATGTTGATTCTACGACGTTTAAAAGTGAAATTTGGATTCCGGTTAGAAAAAACCGGTAACAAATGAATGCCTGAAAAAAGACAAGCCTATGCGCTTGTCTTTTTGCGGTTTATCTATGATTTCCAGCTACCCGCCTGCTTCCGTTTGCAGCGCCTGCAGAATCACTTGCTTTACGTAGGGTGTCATGTCCCGTAACTGCTCTACCGTGTACACTCCGATAAAATAATGGATCACCATGCCGTCTACGAAAGCAACAAGAAACGATGCGCCATGTTTATTATGCACCGCAGGATACGCCTGTTCGTGGTCGAGCTCCTGCAGCTTTACCCGGAGATGATCAACCATTTCATTAAACGCGCCAATAAAGGTAGTGGAATACACTTCCCCCATGCTGTAGCGGCTTAAGACGGTTTTGATATTCTCAATGTTCTCATCATTATACGTCCAGGAATCATACAGAAACTGCTCCACAAAGTCTTCTACGCTTCTGCTTTCGTTCTCTTTTACTGCTTTTATATAATCGTCTTCGAGCTTTTTCAAAATCTCGTCCATTCCTTCGTGTGAGATGCGGTCTTTCATGTAGACGTCCTCCTTGTATTTCTCTTTATCCCTGCCCTTCCCTTTATCCAAAAGAAATAAGCAGGTTACAGATTCATTGTCAGAAAATTTGCAACGATCGTTGTTTTCTTATTTTGCTTCCCTTAACATAAACAAATACATACAATACTGACTAAAATCTAATGAAGGAGGAATTGCATGGAAGACACGCTGCTTTATCGTTCTGCTTCGCAGCTGGCCCACATGATTCAACAGCGGGAGCTTTCTTCCCGGGAGTTAATGGCAGCCTCACTTGCACGCACCCGGGCAATTAACCCTCATATTAATGCGATCGTTTCGCTCGATGAGGAGCGGGCCCTGAAAGGAGCGGATGAAGCCGACCGAGCGCTCGCTTCTGACGCTCCGACCGGTCCTTTTCACGGGCTGCCAATCGCAGTAAAAGACACCCACCACGCCGAAGGATTCCCGACTACTTTCGGGTCTCTTGCATTTAAAGATCACATCTCCACCAGCGATGACTTGATCGTGGAGCGGTTAAAACAGGCCGGAGCCATCATCATCGGCAAAACCAATGTGCCTGAGTTTGCCGCCGGATCCCATACGTTTAATAACGTATTCGGCACGACGCGAAACCCCTATGACCTTACAAAAACCGCAGGCGGAAGCAGCGGAGGCGCTGCCGCTGCGGTTGCTTCCGGACTGGTTCCCTTTGCCGACGGCAGTGATATGGGCGGATCGCTCCGCTTTCCTGCCGCCTTTAACAATGTTGTAGGTATGCGTCCCTCTCCCGGGCGGCTTCCAATGTATCCAAAGGCCACCCCCTTTTCGCCTCTTGCAGTCCAGGGACCGATCACCCGAAGCACCGAGGATGCTTTCTTTATGCTCTCCACGCTGGCGGGTCCTGATCCGCGCGCGCCTATCTCTATTGAGGAGCCCGGCAGTGTATTCACAAAGCCGCTTCACGATGACATCTCCGGCATGAAGATTGCCTGGTCGGCAGATTTTGTCGGGCAGCTGCCGGTCGAGCCGGAAATCCAGCGCGTTTTTAAAGAGCAGCTTTCTATTTTTGAAAAAGACCTGGGCTGTGAACTGGAAGAAGCCTGCCCTTCTTTTCAGGAGGCAGAAGAAGCCTTTCAGATTTTAAGGGCCTGGGAATTTGAGCTCACTTATAAAGACATTGTCAACACCCACGGAGAACTGTTAAAAGACAGCTTCATGACTAACTTCCAAAAAGGACAGCGTCTCAGCGGACCGGATATCGGCCGGGCGGAACAGCTCCGCCATAACCTTTACCACCGGCTCCGGCTGTTTTTTGAAACCTATGACGCGCTTTTGCTTCCCGTCAGCCAGGTGGTTCCCTTTTCCGCTGATATTGAATACCCGTCTTCCATTAACGGCCTGCCAATGAATTCCTATCTGGACTGGATGAAGTCATGCTATTACATTTCCGCGGCCGGCAATCCCGCCCTGTCCATTCCGGGAGGATTTACGGCAGACTATCTGCCAACCGGACTGCAGATAGTAGGCCCTCATCATGCGGATTACGAGGTGCTCCGGATCGGCCAAGCTTTTGAAAAAGCCGCGGCCTACGGAGAAAAACGTCCGGTCTTTCCTGCCGTCGCGAACGAATAAACCAAAATAAGGAGCTGTTATGATGCTGGATCCATTATTTAATCAACTCGAAGATCTGCTGCCGGAAATGAGTGCATTCCGCCGGGATCTGCACATGTTTCCCGAGCTGTCGCACCATGAAACAGAAACGCCTAAAAAAGTAGCTGCCTATTTAAGCGAACTGGGACTCGAAGTAAAAACCGGTGTCGGCGGACGGGGAGTTGTCGGCATTCTGCGCGGCGATAAACCCGGAAAAACCGTAGCACTGCGGGCTGATTTTGATGCTCTGCCGATTCAGGAGGAAACCGATGTCCCGTACAAATCACGGATTGACGGCGTGATGCACGCCTGCGGCCACGATATTCATACCGGGGCCCTTCTCGGAACTGCCGCCGTACTGTCTAAAAATAAAGACACACTGGAAGGTACTGTTGTATTTTTGCACCAGTTTGCAGAAGAAGTCATTCCGGGAGGCGCCAAATCCATGATTGATGACGGCTGCCTGGATGGGGTTGATGTGGTCTACGGCGCTCACGTTTCTTCTCTTCATTCGCTCGGCACCGTCGGCCTCAAGGAAAAGAATGCCATGGCATGCGGCGACACGTTCGAAATCGAGATTTCCGGGCGCGGCGGCCATGCGGCAACACCCCACTTAACTATCGATCCATTAATAGTGGGAAGCCAGATGATGATCAACCTTCAGCAGATTGTCAGTCGGCAGGTGGATCCCGTTAAACCGGCGGTCGTTTCGGTTACCGCCTTTAACGGAGGCGAAAGCTATAACGTTATCCCTGATAGTGCAAGAATTCAGGGCACGGTACGCACGTTTGATAATGACGTCCGCGATGCAATTGAGAAATCAATGGAGTCTATCGTCACCACTACCGGCGAAGGCCTTGGAGCACACGTGGACTTCACGTACACGAGAGGCTATCCTGCTGTCTGGAACCACCCGGAAGAAACGCATCGCGTGGAGAAGGTCGCGCAGAATACGCCGGGCGTGGAACAGATTGAATACATTCAGGAACAGATGGGGATGGAGGATTTTGCCTACTACCTGCTTGAAAGACCGGGAACGTTCTTCTGGGTAGGCGGTGCTCCCGCCGGCGAACCTATTTATCCGCATCACCATCCGAGATTTGATATTGACGAGCGCTCAATGGTCGACATTGGCAGGCTGTTTATCGGTACGGTCTATCAGTACCTGTCCGGAGTGGAAGAACCGGCGCAGCCTGAGACCGCCCGGGCGGAATAATACTTGCACCGCTGACAAATAAAGGAGGAGAACTCCATGAATAGTGATGTAATGGCTCTCGCCAACAGCGCCCCGCTTTGGATTATGGCTTTTATTGTAGTAAGCATCGTCATTTTTCAGGGCATCGTGTTTTTAAGGCTTTCGATCAAAACGGCTCCCGACATTGGCATGAGCTCCGACGAAGTAAAAAGCTCCATAAAAACAGGATTCATCAGCTCGCTTGGTCCCTCCTTCGGTATTGCAATCGTTGTTGTGTCGCTGCTCGCCCTTCTCGGTTCTCCGATAACGCTAATGCGTATCGGTATTATCGGCTCCGCGGCTACAGAATCAGCCGCCGCAGGAATCGGGGCGGACGTGTTCGGCGCCGATCTCGGAAGCGCTGCTTTTAACGAACAGGCCTTTACAACGGTGGTCTGGACAATGTGTATCGGCGGTATGGGCTGGCTGATCTTTACCGCCCTGTTCACCAAGTCTCTCGGATCGTTTCAGAAAAAAGTCGTAAACAAAAATGCAAAAGCGATGGGTCTTGTCTCCACGGCCGCGATGCTTGGCGCTTTCGGGTACCTTGCAAGCGACTCAATGACCGGCGGCATGAGCTACATTGTAACCGGCACGATCTCAGCGGCTGCAATGATGTTTCTCATGTTTGCCTCGCAGCGTCTCGGTATTAACTGGCTGAAGGAATGGGCGCTTGGGATTGCCTTAGTGATCGGCATGACCGGCGGGTACTTTACGAGTATTCTTTAAAAAACGAAAGGGGTATGCACGATGGGAATGAACCAGGAGCATATTGATGCCCGCTCGGTGCCGGAAACGGCAAAAGCAGGTGGCATGGATCTTTTTCACGAAAAAGCCCACTTTTGGGGGCGTATGACGCTTTGGCTGTTGATTGCTGCCTGCCTGCTGCCACCGCTCTATTTATCTTTTGTGCTCGGCTACCATCCGGGCTGGGGCGTTATATTAGCCGGTATCATCGGGTACGCCGCTTTTATCGGTATTATGTGGGTGCTCGAACCGATCACCTATTACCCGACGCTTGGCATTGCCGGGACCTACATGGCGTTTCTGACCGGTAATATCGCGAATATGTGCCTTCCCTGCTCGGCCGCCGCTCAAAACGCCATTGGAGCCGAGCCCGGCACGAAAAAAGCAGAAATTGCCGGAGCTCTTGGCATTGCGATTGCTTCATTAGTGAATATTACTGTTATTATCAGCATCATTCTCGGCGGCTCTTACATTATTACGATGCTGCCGGCTCCGGTGGAGAGTTCCTTTGCTTTCGTGCTTCCTGCTATATTCGGCGGAGTGCTCGGGCAGTTCGCCTACAAGAATCCGCTGTACGGTGCAATTGCCCTTGCGATTGGTGCAGCTGTTGTATTCTCCCCGATTTTCAGCTTGATTAAAATTGTTATCTGCGTCGTACTCACGATTGCAATTGTGCTGTTTTTGGAACGGAAGAATTTAAAAGAAGCTTAAATTGAAAAAGAGCTGTTTCTATGTGATATAGAGACGGCTTTTTTTCTGTTTTTACAGAACACCTCTCAATAGCTTCCGCCTCTTTTCAGAAATCTGCTGACGAGTGTATTAATGGCGAGCAGTACAATAATAATGAAGATTAGTCCTATTAAATACTCTCCAGTCTCGAAAAATAACTTTTTAATGATCTATAATACCTACTAATAATTGTAAAAACAAAATATTGCAGCATTACATACTTAATAGTATACTTTTTTATAGGTATAAATACTTAGTTATAAAGGAGCGTGTTTTTATAGTGGGATTTCTGGATAGCTTTTTATCTAAAAAAGATCAAGAAGGACTGGCTGCCTTTTCCAAAAAAGCTAAAAAGGAATTATCAAAACTTCCCGTCATTTCTGCAGTTGGGGATGCCGTACAGGGAGCCTCCGGGTTAAATGAACTTCAAGAGAACTTAAACAGATACCCAAATGATCCGAAAAGCTGGCTGTATTATTATGAGGGCCACATGATGTACAGAAAAATTAATGGCGGCACCAACATCGGAAGAGCGGTTATTAATCCGGTCGGTTTTGCTGTCGCAAAAGGAGTTTCCACCGGGCTTAATACCCTCGACGATGAATACGAGAAATTCAATCCCAAAAAATGCCTCGGCATGACGATTGCCTTAGTCATGAAGAAAATAAAAAAGGAACATAAGAAAATAAAATCTGCAGATCTGGTGTTATTAGCCAAGGCGTTAGGCTATTCTTCCGCTTTTTCTCATTCCAAAAATAAACAAAAATTATTAAACCGTGCCATTCACTATATAACACTTTCCATTGAATTGGAGGAAACAACCTCCGCAAAAGCCGAGTATTTCTTTTATCTCGCTCAGTTCTATAAACAGGCCGGGGACGAAAAGAAACAATTGCGGGCTTTAAATATTTCAAGAAAATCAGGGTTTCAACCGGCTGATGAACTGCTGAAAAGTCTCTTAAAGAAAAGAACGGAAGATGTTGAGATAAAATCCGGCCTTACTCAATTTATATCCTCCACTCCCTATCAAAACTACCAGTTTACTTATTACCCTCAATTGGGAGATCGTTTCGGAAACGGCTGGAACAATGTTAAAGAGAAGCAGACAGAAAAATTTATAGAGACGAAAAATAGATTGAGTAAATTCCTGTAAAAATATAAAGAAAAGAGCTGATGGCGTATGGCTTTTGATTTAGATGTTTTTGATATTCTGGATGCTGATCAGGCTATGGAAATAGATGCAGCAGAATTAGAGTTATATGAAATACCAAATGAGTCCACATACGGTATTACCGATACTGATCACAGCCTTCTGATGGATAATCTGAATGCTTCCCTGCCCGACTCTTTGTTGCATCAGATGGATGCTGATGCAGGCGGTACGATGCTGAACCAGTATGAATTGGACTATCAGATTTCGGGTGACGGAAATGACAGTGACTATATTGACGAGTTTCTACATAAGGAAGGCGTTGTCGATTCAGACTACACGGCTGAAGGGGAAATAGAACAGATTGATACGATCAATGACCATTTGGAAGGTACGGCTGAACCGGTAAGCGGCATCTATTATGAAAGCAATACGGTGGACATGCCGGACGGCTCAACGATTGAAGGAGTTTTCCCAGTCTTTGATCCTACCTATGACGCTGTTATACCGCCGGAAGACTACCTCTCCAGCTCCTATTCTCATGAACAAATTGCTAACGAACAATTAGCCGCTGCGGTGGAACAAGACCCCGACGTTCAGGGTCAATTTGACGCCACACAGCTGGAACAGATTTCCGATGGCGAAACGCCCGACGGCTATACCTGGCATCATCACGAAGAGCCCGGTAAAATGCAGCTCGTTGAAACGGAAACACATGACCTCGCAAGACATTCCGGCGGCATGAGTTTATGGGGTAAAGGATATTAATACACACGAGGAGGCATTTTTATGGAATGGAAGTACAGCAAAGGACAGGCAGAAGACGCTGCTATTGCAGAAATAGAAAATCACTTCAACATCACTTTTCCCGAATTCTATAAATCGATAGTAAAACAATACAACGGTGCCAGACCGAGACCGCACAGCAGCTATACGGAAGCAGGAAAAGAAGTAAATATCAATTCATTCTTACCGATAGGCCAGGAGTATCCAGAAGATATAATTTCTGTTAATAATCGTTTGAAAGAAGAACTTCCAAAGAATTTAATTGCTTTTGCAAATGACGGCTTAGGTAATTATTTCTGCTTTGATAATAGATACGATGAGAATAAAGAAAAAGAAGTAGTGTTTTGGGATCACGAAAACTCTAAAATCCATAAAATTAACAAAATGAACCTTATATAAATTGATTAAAAAAAACTTCCTCCGGGTCATGCCCGGAGGAAGTTTTTCTCTATTTCATTAAGCAGAAACCGCTTTTCTATCCTGCACCGTACGCATCTGTTTCATCACAAACCGTGCAGTCGGCTGCGCGAAAAGGATCTCGATCCAGAAGGCGATGCCGAAATTGCGGGGCCAGATGTGCAGAAACTGCTGCAGCGGATCGAGGCTGATCCGGCCGGTGCCGACCCACATCCCGATGAACGTCATCAATAGAGAAATGATCGTCACATTCAGCACAATCGTCAGCAGGACCCTGGCGTTGAACCCGTCTGCTGCGTCGGCAAACACAGGCATCAGCCTGCCGACAAGGGGTTTGGCGATAAACAGGACAACCAGCATGACGATCGCCCACATCAGCGGCAGAATTAACAGCGTTTCTTTATAAACCTCGAAGGAAAACCCACGCTCCAGCCCGACCATGATTGAGGCAATCGTATTAACGGATAGAAACGAAACAATCAACATAAAAAGAATGCCTTCCTTCGCATTCTGCGGCAGTCTTGCTTCTTTGTGTGCACGTACGGACACAATTCCAACTCCCTTTCTCTAACTGCTTTGTCAGTATAGCGGGATTGGACTTGTCTTCATAAGTGAACATTATAGAAGGTTTTTCATCTTTTGAAATTATACTTTTATTTCAAATGCTTTTGAGCCTCTTCTAATATAGTCTCTCCATCGTAGTTAACGTAATGTTCTCCACTAACCATAACAACAGGAATATCATCTGTTATATTTGCCTTTATTTCTTTGAATCTGGAAGCCACCGGCGGGGTCAGCAGTACTAAATCTACAGGATCAGATTCAACTACTTCATATAAGTTATCCAACGCCAACGCTCGTATATTAATATCTAAATTCTGTTTCTTTACACTTTTCATCATATCTTTCACAGTAAATGCTGTAGTAATACCTATCGTACATACTAATACTATTTCTTTCATAATTTCCTCCTTAATCTCTCTTATCTATTTAAACTCGCTAAGCTGATATTCGTCTTGCATCATTATTCTATAAAAAGCTTACATCTTTGTATTGCATATGTATGCTTTCTATTATATTTATGTATCTATTCTTTTCAAATAACTTCTTCAGCAGCTTTGGCTTGCGTTAATAGATAGGAAAAGACAGCCGCCGTCCATAAAGTAAAAAGAGCCACCAAAGGTGCCCCATTACTTTGCCAGCTTTACTATTTGTCTCGTCTTTTATTTAAAATTCATATTCCTGGCTATTAGTCCTGCGGCAAATTTTGGATTTAACCGATTAAAAACATCAAGCATTTTGGAATCTTTGCCGGCAAGTACTCTGTATTTATCCCTTTCCATTCCGTCAATAATAATGTCCGCTGCTTCTTTCGGGGTAAATGGCTTTACTTTTTTATTGCTGTTGGCTTTTTTAATGGAATCATAGGCGTCCCCTTCTGCTCCCGAATTTTTAATAATGTCAGTCGCAACGGCACCCGGAAAAACGATCGTTACGTTGACGTTAGTCCCTTTAAGTTCTGAATAAAGCCCTTCTGTCAGCAGTTTAACAGCGGCTTTGGAAGCTCCATAAATCGACTGACCGGGAACCGGAACAAACCCGCCCATGCTTGATAAATTTGTAATGTGGGCTGTTGGCCTTTCCAGCAGATATGGAAGAAAAACCTTCGTCATATAAAGGGTTCCGTAAAAATTAATATCCATCACTAGTTGAATTTTTTCAATATCCAGTTCACTTATATTGATAAAAGGCTGGATAATTCCTGCATTGTTTATTACGCCGTCTACAGTACCGTGATGAGCAATCACCTGTTCAGGCAGCGCTTCTACTTCCTCCCGGCTGGTCAGGTTAACTCTATGTGTGGAGAGGTATTCATTTTTTTCTCCTGCTTGAGTAACGAGCTTCTCTAATGCTTTTTCATCAATATCTACAGCAGCTACACGGGCACCTTTTGATAGGAGGTTATGCACTAAATTGCTTCCTATGCCTCCTCCTGCACCGGTAACAACTACCACTTTGTTTACAACTTTCACGACCAACACCCCCTTCTCGTTTTATCCCTGTAAATCAGGCTTATCCTGTACGTTTGCTGACAATAACGGCAGTCCTGACTTTTTTATATTTCCTAAGCAGGACAAACTTTTCTTTGGATACCTTTTTTGAGTAGAACGATCGACAGCTATTAACCCGAAATGCTGTTCATAGCCAAGCTGCCATTCGAAGTTATCCAATAAAGACCAGTGCGTATAGCCAATAACATCGATCCCGTCTTCTATACATTCATATACACCCTTTAATGCCCGTTCCATAAATTCCACTCTTTCCTCATCGTGATCCGTGGAAACACCGTTTTCCGTTATTAAAATAGGCTTGTTCCAATCTTTGGAAACAAATCTTAGAACGTTCCCCAAAGCTTCGGGATAATACTCATAGCCCATTTTCGTGACCCGTGTGTTTTCATCCGGTTTCACCACTCCGTTGGGTCCATGGATTTTTCTGGAGTAATTCTGCACACCGAGAAAGTCATCTTTTTGGAGGCAGGGAAGATAATCAGTAAAATCATCCGCCTGTTCCTGTTTAACTGCTTCTTCCCCGCCGGGTAAGGCCTGGTGGTCGTATAAAGATAAAGTAAGGCCTACCTGAATATCAGGATTGACTCCTTTAATAACGTCTCTTGCTCTTTCATGGCATTGCATAATAATCAGCTCTCCCACTTCCGTACGAGGGGATAAAAATGTCTGCACTTTCTCAGAATCTATACCAAATACTTCACTTAACGTGGAATAATAGTTCATCATTTCAGGATTTGTCTCCATATTCAAACCAACCTGGACACCTGTATCACTTTCGGTATTCGATGATTCCTGCTTTAGAGAGCCGGTCATTTCTTTTATAATTTTGGCTATCTGCTTTCCCATATTTGCTTCATTTATCGTGCAGATGTATGAAAGAAAATCTCCTAATTCTGTTACAACATGTTTGGCATATGCCTCGAAATAATCAACAGTATGAACACTCTCCCATCCTCCTTCAGAAATCAGCCATTTCGGTGAGGAGAAATGATGCAGGGTGACAATGGGTTTAACGTTGTTTTCGTGGCAGTATTCGAGAACTTCTTTATAATGCGCTATTTCTTTTTTGTCAAAATATCCTTTTTCCGGCTCCACTCTTGCCCATTCAATTGAAAAACGATAAGCATTGCAGCCGGCTTCTATCAATAATTGAATATCTTCTTTATATCTGTTGTAATGATCAACAGCATCCAGGGAAGGCTCTTTATACATAGTGCCCGGGACATTTTCCATTGCCCAGAAATCACTGTTCACATTATTTCCCTCTACCTGGTGTGCAGCTGTTGCAGCTCCAATTAAAAAGTCACTTGGAAATTCCGGCATGTCTCTGTCATCCTTTCGTTTGTTCTTTGATTAGAAGAACATATAATACAGAAATCACAGTAAGTTATTACTTTTGGTTCATTTCATCAAACAGTGAATTCAGGCCGCTTTTAGATAAATCCGGAATAAATTCAATAATGATACTTACAGGCAGACTCATCATGACTTCCGTTCCACCGAAACCATTTCCCTGTCCTTCTGAATCAGCAATAAATTTTTTAACATTTTCATCGCTCACTTCATCTCCCGGCTTTATGCCCATCTCATCGAGCTGTTCCTGCTTGACCATCCCGCTTGCAGCCAGACCGGTAAAAAACCTGCCAATGTTTTCGTCCCAGAACTGTTTACCTGCCGGGTGCTCAATGAACTCACCTAAAGTAGAATTGGCATTATAATTTTTGCTGCCGAGATATGGTTTTGCTGTAATATTTATTGTTTCTTCACATACGATCTCATGTGAAGATTTCCCAATTTGAACAGCATGCTTTCCGCTTTCCATATACCAATCATGAGCTTCCGTATTCCAGTACGCAAAAGCTCTCCTGCTCAGTTCGAACGTAACAGTCTGTGTTTCCCCGGGCTGCAGGCTGACCTTGTCAAAGCCTTTCAGCTCGCGCACCGGCCTGATAATTTCGCCCTTTTCGGGGGCAATATAAAGCTGTACGACTTCTCTGCCGGATACACGGCCGGTATTGGTTACATCCACATGTACGGTAAGCGTATCTTTGTCGGTCATCTCTTTTTTATCAAGCTTTAAATTAGTGTATTCAAACGTGGTATAAGACAGGCCGTGACCGAATGGGAATAATGTCTCCATTTTTTTGCTTTCATAATAACGATAACCTACAAAAACTTTCTCAGTGTATTCCACCCGGTTTCCCTCGCCAAAATAAGACAAATAGGATGGATTGTCTTCGAGCTGCTTCGGAAACGACTCTGCTAACCGGCCGCTCGGATTAACTTCTCCGAAGAGTATATCCACCACAGCTTCTCCCACGGCCTGTCCGCCGAGATAGGTTTCAAGAATAGCTTTGGGTTTGTCGACCCATGGCATTTCAACCGGCGCCCCGTTATGCAGCACGATGACGGTATTGGGCTGCACTGCGCAGACGGCTTCAATTAGTTCGTTTTGGCAGGCGGGTAAATGAAGATGTTTACGGTCATATCCTTCAGACTCCATCTGCTCTGTCAGTCCAACAAAAAGTACAGCGGTATCTGCCTTTTTTGCAGCAGCTGCCGCTTCTGCCCGCAGCATTTGATCTGTCTTATCCTCTTTAATAGAGTAACCCTCTGCATATTCAACATTTATTCCTTCAGCAGCAGCGGCATCTAATGCAGAAGCAACTTTGAAGCTGTTGATCAGGCTGCTTCCGCTCCCCTGGTACCGGGGAGCAGAAGCAAATCTCCCGATAAAGGCAACGCTGCTGGACTTCTGCAGAGGCAGCATAGAATCTTCATTTTTCAACATAACAATCGACTGGCCGGCTGCTTGTCTCGCAAATTTATGTCCTTCTTCATAATTAAACTTCGTTTCAGGTGCCCGGTTTTCAACCCCCATCATTGTCATCATGAGAATATTTTTACAGGCCAGGTCCAACGCGCGCTCATCGAGTGTTTTGCTTTCTACAGCTTTTATGATTTCCGCGTCGGTTTCAATTTCAGCAGGCATGGTTAAATCGGTTCCGGCTGCCACTGCAGCCACACGATCATGCGTAGCTCCCCAGTCACTGACGACGAGTCCTTTATATCCCCATTCTTTTCTAAGAATATCGGTAAGGTAATGGGTATTTTCCGTAGCAAAAGTACCATTGATTTTATTGTAGGAAGCCATGATGGTCCATGGTTGTGCGTTTTTAACCGCACCTTCAAAAGCAGCCAGGTATATCTCGCGGAGCGTACGCTCATCCACCTCAGAGGAGTTTGTCATCCGGCGGTGCTCCTGGTTATTTGCTAAAAAGTGCTTTAAGCTTGTTCCGACTCCTTTGCTTTGGGCTCCTTGTATAAAGGCCGATGCCATTTCCGATGCTACGAGAGGGTCCTCGGAGTAATATTCAAAATTGCGTCCGCATAACGGACTCCGCTTAATGTTAACGCCCGGTCCGAGAATGACCTGCACATCAGCTGCCTGGCACTCATCACCCAGAATTTCTCCTTCTCTGCGCAGCAGTTCGCGGTCAAAGCTTGAAGCAATGGTGCAGGCTGTTGGAAAGCAGACAGCAGAAATGCTTCCGCTGGCAAATCCTTTTGCTTCTCCTGACTGGGTGCGCAGCCCGTGAGGCCCGTCACTCATGCGAATGGCGGGAATCCCGAGACGCTCCACTCCTTTTGTAAACCAATTATCGCGGCCGGAACAGAGCCCCGCTTTTTCCTCCAAAGTCATTTGACTAATTAATTCGTTTATTTTTGTTTCTTTCATCATAAACTCCTTATCATTTCAGATTTTTTACGTGATGAATAACTTTGGATACATCGCCTTCGGTTATCCCTTTTTCATTAAACGTATCAACCCTTACATAGACCGGCTGTCCTTTGACCAGGGCTCCTATATTTACTTCATTGCTGCCAAAAACCATATGGCTGTGATACAGCTTATCCGGTGCAAATCCCCAGAGAACATTACACCCTGTGGATGCTGCAGGACTCCATTTCACCAGCAGATCCAGCTCACTTACTAATTCCAGCGTAACTCCGGCTGCTTTCTCAGGACGTTCAACATCCCCGGTGCCAAAAACCCTCAATCCGGAAATACACGCCTTTTGATTGTAAGGAAGCTCCCGGACTGTGCATCGTATAAACCGTGCTTTCACCCCATCTTCTTTTACGATCAGGTCATGGGATAAATCTGTATCCGCCTCCTGCTTATCTTCTATAACGAAATACTCTTTCCCATCCACTGAACCTTCCAGCAGCCATCTTGTGTAGTGCTGTCGTTCATCTATATACCTTTGTGTGTAGGTATCTCCATGCGGCACTGCGCCTTCCGGAAGGCTGAGATCCAGATTATCGTCTGCAAAATTCAATTGAACCGCATGCACGTCACACACATGATTAAGGTCTATTTCAAGCCATTCTCCGCCGGCATTTCCAACCGCCTTCCACCATGTCTGTACATTTTCATCTGCAGCCTTTGAGGGGGCGTTTTCTTCTGCGGATGATGAAGCTGTCACAGGTTTATTATAGGATAGCAGCATCCACTCCGGGTTCTCCCACGGATTCATGGTTGATTCTTCGATCTTCATCGGCCAATCTCCATAACGCTGGTTGCAGAACAGCTCACCGTCCGTGTCAAATCCTGCAGGCCATATACCTAATCGTCTTTCAAATCTATCATTAACCGAGATTCTCATCGTGGAAGTATGCCAGAGGTTTCCCTGCTTATCTTCCATAGTGGAACCATGACCGGCCCCCGGCATAAAGCCGCCCGGTTTATAGGAATATGGATTGTTTTTTGCTAACGAAAACGGGCCAAGCGGACTGTCGGAAATATACACGCCGTCTGCATACACATTAAATTCTGTGCCCGGTGCAGAATACTGCAGATAGTACCTGCCTTGATGCTTGTCCATCCATGCCCCTTCCATATATGGCTTCTCATTGCCGAGATACATTCGTGTCGAATCGATCATTTCCTGGGTTACATCCGGCGTACTGTTAATATAGTTGTTAATGATTTCATCTATTTCTTCCGGGGTTCTGGCAGGCTTATGATTTTCACCATTTCTCTCATAGCCGATTTCTTTTTCGTTTGCAAAAATCAGTTCAAGCGGTTTATTTTTGGGCTGCATATTCGTTGGATCAAGCTCTACCCCGTAAATGGGATCGATACTCGAACATCCCCAATAGAAATATATCCTTCCGTCATCATCCACAAATAGATTAGGATCCCAGAATGGGAAGGTTCCTTCTATTTCTTCAAACCCGCCGTGAATGGGATCTGTTGTTCTGAAAAAAGAGCAGTTGCTGTCTTTTTTTGATGCAGAAAAGTAAATATATTCTCCGATAACACGCACATCCGGCGCATAATCGTAAATAGGCAGCGCCTTTAACGGGTGAAACTCCCAGGATGCTAAATCATTGCTGCTTAGAAATCCTGCAGTCATCGATGGAAAAAGATAATACTTTCCTTTGAACATAATCATCGAAGGATCAGCAGCTTCCCTGTTAACAGTTATTTGTTCATCCCGAATATTAAATTGATATTTGTATTCCATATTTACAGGGTTACATACGTGTTTCATTGATTTCCCTCATTCCAATATTTAGTGTGCTGCTCCTTTAACAAACGGCCGGTCTTTTATTTCAGCAACCGCTTCCATAAAATTCGTCTTTAAAGCTGCCGCTGTAATCTATAGCTTACTATTATTCTAGTAAACGAATACATTTCAGTATTTCATATTTGTGCTTTTCATTATATAATTGCATTATATTTTAAAAGGAGCTTACTCTATGACTGATATTACAAAATTTTGTGAGTATCTGTATAAATCCTCATTTGTTCCGGTTTATTTATATGAAAACAATGAATTGATCAGCTGTTATCCAGCTCAAAAGGAAGAGACCCTTCCTCCTGACCAGTATGTATCACACCTTACGAAAACAGACAAAACGGTAACATACACATCGACCACCTTTTACTCCTATTACGGGTCCATTCAGATAGAAAACAGCAGCTCCTTTATTGTTCTTGGACCGGTCAATGATTTTCCTTATTCCTATGAATCTTTAGTATTAATGAGTAAAGAATTTTCCACAAGTCAATCCAGCATGGAAGCATTCTCTGAATTTTTTCATGGGATACCTACAGAGAATCTGGATACTTTTATTAATACTCTTTTGTTTATAAATTACACGATCAATCATTCCGAACTAACCAGGAAAGATATTGAAGATGACATTAGTATTCCATTTGAAACATCCATTGCTGAAAAATACTCCATTGAATCTTTTCTTTACAAAGAGGAAGGGTTTTTTGACAACAATTTTCAAATAGAGCGCGAGTTTATACGATATATTGAAACAGGAAATATACAAAAATTAAATGAAATTCATACGATCTCCAGAAATACGAAAATAGGCGTTATTGCCAACAATAAACTCCGTCAGTGGAAAAATACGTTCATTGTTACGGTTACTCTATCCTCCCGGGCAGCAATGAGAGGCGGCCTCGCTCCAAGCATTGCCTATCAGTTATCCAATATTTATATCAATCAGGTGGAAAGGCTGACCGAACTCGACGCCATTATGTCTCTTTTGAGCCAGGTTCAATTAGACTACGCCAATAGAGTCGCCAACTCCATCGTTCCGGCAACAGCAGATGTGATTCTCCGGCAGGTGATTCAATATGTTTATGAGAATACAAATCAAAATATTAAAACAGCGGACGTGGCCGATTATGTCGGCTTCACCCGGTCGTATCTGTCGCGTAAATTCAAAAAAGAGATGGGTATGGAACTAAATTATTTCATTAGAAAGTGTAAACTTGAAGAATCCAGGGATCTGCTTGCCTTTTCCGGTAAGACGATAAGCGAAATAAGCAGTGACCTCTGTTTTTCCAGCCAAAGTCACTTTCAGAAGTCTTTTAAAGATATGTATGACGTGACTCCCCAGACCTACAGGAACTCCTTATTATAAAAAACATTCACCAAAAACCGTTTCCCGGATTTGTTCAGGGAAACGGTTTTTGGTTGTGTCAGATGAAGAATACCGCCCATTTTAAGCGTTGATCAGCGTGCCGCCATCTGCATGAATGTTCTGTCCTGTAATCCAGCGGCTGTCATCCGAAGCGAAAAATACGACGATCGGAGCTACATCGTGATAAGGATCACCTGCCCGTTTGAATGGATTGTCAGTAAAAGCATTCTCCGCCCATTCCTTCACGTCAGGTTCGAGGTGATCAAACCCCATCTGGCAGTTGTCTGTCAAACCATTTGGACACAGCGTATTTACGCGGATATTAAACTGTCCCCACTCTCTGGCAACGACGCGGGACAAGCCCCGCACGGCCTCTTTGGAAGCGGCATACGGCGCAAATGAATCCAGCCCTGCCACCGCTGCTTCTGATGCAAAATTAATAATAGAACTTCCAGCGCCGGGCTTATCTTTTAAATACGGATAACAAAGCTTCATTAAATGCCAGTACGCATACACGGAGCTGTGCATTTCTGTATCAAGATCTGCAATCGGCTTTTCCAGGAAAGGCCCGGGATTGGTCACAGTATGAGCATTGTTAATCAGAACATCAATTGTGCTGAAGCGTTCGACCGTCTTGTCGACGAACGTTACTAAGTCATCATAATTCATAATATCAAGCGCCATCGCAAAAACGTCTGCGCCTCTTTCTTCACACAGCTTCTTTGTTTCCATCAGCCTGCTTTCCGTTCTCGAACAAATAGCCAGCTTCGCCCCTTCTTCTGCCAGTCGAATGGCCTGTTGTTTACCAAGTCCGCTTGAACATCCTGTAATTATAACTACTTTTCCATCTAATTTCCCCATATGAAGTCCTCCAATTATAATAAATACTGCTGGCGGTCTGTCTGTTATTTCAAAGGCAGTTTTGATTCGTTTTCTTTTGCATGTTTGAGCAGTTCCCCGGGCACCCGTTTTTCCAGTTCGTCGATTGTCCAGATACCGTCAGCTTGTTTGATTTCGTTTATAACTTCAGAATCCGACCAGACGCCTATTTCCCCATTGGCAGCAAGCTTGAATAAGTAACCGGAGATACCGGCGGCGCTGTCGGATGCAAGATAAGCCAAAAATGGCACCATCCCTTCGGGTGTTTCTTTCATTGCCTCAGGAGCTGCTGCTTCCACCTGTTCCTTAGAAACGCCCTGAAGCCTGTACGTGGCAACAGCGTTGTACCATGCACGTGTTTTAGCAAGCGGGGTATACGCATTAACCGTGATGCCGTGACCGGCCACATCTTTTGCTGCCGCTTTTGAAAGAGCCACCAGTCCGGCATTGGCAGCACCGTAGGCCGCATAGCCTTCCAGCCCAAGAAATGCGTCTGACGAAGAGTTTAAAATGCGTCCAAATCCCTGTTCTTTCATGTAGGGAAGGGCGTGGTGCATCAGGTTAAATGCCCCTTTCAGTTTCGAAGCGACGCTGGTATCCCATAACTCTTCGTCCATTTTCATAATATTTCCTACCCAGTTCGACGAGGCGTTATTTACAATAATATCGATACGTCCATAATGATCCACTGCTGTTTGGACCATTTCTTCAGCTGTCTTAAAATCACTAACGTCCCCGTAAAAAGGAACAGCTTCTCCGCCTGATCGATTAATTTCATCGGCTGTTGTCTGCGCATCTCCTTTAAATTTCTGAAGCTCTTCACGCTCTTCATCGTTAAATTGAAGCGACGTTTTTTCAAAAGCATTCAAGGAAGATCCCGGCCTGCGGTTGTTAGTAACCACCTTTGCTCCAAGCTTTGCCATGCAGAGTGCAATATCTCTTCCAATGCCCTGCCCTGATCCTGTAACTACAGCTGTTTTGCCTTCCAATAGTCTGCTCATTTTCTTACCACCTCTTCTTATCAGGTATTAAAATCCGTACACACTTTTTTGCCTAATCCAAACCATCAATCGCTGAACGCTGCACCGGTTAACGCTTCGCTGAGCTTCCACAGGCGTTCTGCGAGATCAGGATCAACAGCATGTTGAAAGACAGCATTCGGCATATCATCCATAGAAGACGCCGCTTCAGCAATATCGGCATCTGTGCAGTACACGCCGCCTTTGTTATTCAGCTGAGGATCAGTCGCGCACCATATACTCGTTGCAGCCCCTTGTTCCTCTGTTTTAAAATCAGTAATGCCTCCATCGCCGGCTTCTTCTTCTGATATATATCGAAACAGCTCTGTCTTAATTCCGCCGGGATGTACAGAGAACGCGCGGATGTTATTCTCATAACCGAACCTATCAAGGGCTACCGTAAACAGTGCATTGGCCGATTTTGATTGAGCATAGGCCAGCCCCTTGTTATATTCGCGGTGTTCAAAGTTAGGATCCTCAAAATCAATGCCCCCATACATATGAGCAGCCGAAGAGAGGGTAACGACCCGTGCACCGTCTGCCTGCTTCAAAGCCGGCCACAAACGTGCGGTCAATTGAAAGTGCCCTAAATGGTTGGTCGCAAATTGAGACTCATAGCCCCTTGCATCTCTCATCAATGGCGGTGTCATAATGCCGGCATTATTAATTAAAATATCAAGCGGCCGTTCCGAATCAAGAAAACGGTCTGCAAACGCATCAATAGACCCGGGATCCATTAGATCAAGCGTTTCAATTTCCACGTTAGGAATACCTTTTAAAGAAGTTTCAGCCTTATCTACGCTTCTGGCAGGGACGATAACCGTCGCCCCTTTGTCCGCGAGAGCGCGTGTCGTTTCAATCCCGATGCCGGAATATCCGCCGGTGACAATAACCGTTTTAACGGTCAGATCAATGCCTTCCAGCACCTCAGCTGCGGTCGAACCTTTGCTGAATCCGGATGAAATTGGTTTTTGCGGGGTTATTTGATAGCTTTTTTGGGTGGTCACATTACCTCTCCTCATATTTTATTCAACTAAAACTTTTTCTCTTTTATGAACGGTCCATGATTCATTCACCGCTATCTGCACTTCTGCCGGTTCGCAGCCTTCCGCCGTAACGTATACTTTTATTGTCCCGGGATCTACAGCGGCACGAACAATGGCCTGTGCCCGTCCCCGGTATGGCGCATGCGAACCGGTCAAGAAGCTCTCCTCTGTATATGGGTTGGCACTGCCGAAGGCAATCAATTCTCCGGGTCCTTCCACTTCAACTGTTATCGTTCTGTTTTCGAGCACCTTCACGATTCCCTGATCGTCTGTAAAGGCAATATTTATATAGCCCAGATCCTGGCCGTTGGCATGCAGCGCACTTCTTTCTGCCTCAACGCGTAACTTTAAACTGTCATCAGCCGACTTCAAATAATTAGTCGATAACTCCTTACCTTTTTTATCTTTGCTGACAGCTGTCAAGGTTCCCGCTTCATAGGAAATGTTTTTAAAGACGGCTTTATATTTATTTGCTTCGCCGGCTTTTTTAGTACCGATCGATTTTCCATTCAAAAGAAGTTCTACCTGCGGGGCTGCGCTGTATACTTCCACCGTCGCTTTTTTTCCTTCACAATGATCCCAGGCCCAGCTCGCTGCTCCATCCGAATGGCGCCACATCGACTCGATCGGTTTGTCCGGATAATAATGAACCGGCTCCACGGCAATGATTGGATGATTCACCAGTCCCCAGACCACTTTATTGTAAGCGGCCTGCGGTGTCTGGTAACCTGTTATATCAATCACACCGCCGCCAAATAACAGCCACGGATATGGCTTCGGGTTGCTGTTTTTCTGCCCTGGATACGTACTGGCACCCAACCCGGCTTCTCCGAGGTAATCAAACCCGGTCCAGATGAAATCACCTATGAGATAAGGGTATTTCTTCACCATTTCCCAGTTTTTAGCTAAGTCGCCCGGGAATGTCTCACTTCCTACTATTACACGATCCGGATGTTTTTTCCGCTCCATCTTATAGCGTCCGCTGCCGTAGTTATAGCCGGCTACATCCACTTTTGCAAAAGCATCTCTTGTCGCTTTGTCCACAAGAGGCAGACGTCCGAAATTATTCATAAATGACCCCATTGCGGTCATCATATTGTTAATAAATTCGCTTCCGCTCGCCTGCTTCTTTTTTTCTTTTTGGGACTTTTTGGGTTTTTTCTCCTTTTTGTCTATCTTGTCTTCGCTGTAAATGCCCATTCCAAGCTTTGCGAAACCATTTAGAAAAAGGTTGATTCCAATCGTGACGGGCCTTGTCGGGTCAAGTTCACGTACCTTGTCCGCCTGCTTTTCAGTAAGCTCAATTCCTCTCTCATCTATTGTTTCGCTGACTTCATTGCCTATTGAATACATAATGACAGATGGATGATTATAGTCTTTTTCCACCATCGCCGTCGTGTCCATTTCCCAGTCTTCTTCAAATATGGAAGCGTAATCGTATTTCGTTTTAGGAATATACCACTGATCAAATGTCTCATCGATAACATAGAGCCCGTACCGGTCACAGGCCTGAAGAATGGCTTTGGATAAAGGATTGTGGCCGGCCCGTACTGCATTAAAGCCAGCTTCCTTTAAAATGCTGATCCGCCTTTTTTCCGCATCTTCATACGTAGCTGCGCCCAGGATGCCATTATCATGATGAATGCAGGCACCCCGCAGCTTCACTTCTTCTCCATTAATACGTAAACCATTTCGGGCGCTGACCGAAATGCTGCGAATACCAAATTCTGTTTCATGGCTATCAAGCAGTTCTCCATCTTCCAGTAACGAAATGCGGCAGCGGTATAGATTCGGAGACTCCGCACTCCATTTATTAGCATGCGGAACATGTAACAGCTGCACACCGCTTTCCATCGTGCTTGACGTTACAACCAATTCATTATTATGAAGTATCTCCGTATGCACGCTTATATTCTCATTGTTTGATATATAACGTGTTTCTACAGCAATGTCTTCCGTCTCCGCTGTAACCTTCACTTTGTTTGGGGGAATATACGCCCGGCCTCCGGTAAATAAATGCACAGGGCGGTAGATGCCGCTGCCTGTATACCATCTGCTGTTCGGCTCTTTGGAATTGTCTACTTTAACGAGTATTTCGTTGTATTTATCCAGGTCTGTGTAAATGAAATCGGTAATGTTTATATAGAAATTGGTATAGCCATAGCGGTGTCCTCCCGCCTTTTTTCCATTAATAAATACCTCGCTGCTGCAGTAGACACCTTCAAATTCCAACATAAAATGTTCCGCTTTCCATTTTTCCTCAACCTTAAATTTCTTCCGGTAGAGATACTTCCCCCCGGGAAAATAGCCGGTGTTGGCTCCGTTTCCGCACTCGGGATCTCTCGTTTCCGCCAGCATCGCATCATGAGGCAATACGATGGAGGTCCACTCGGCTGCTTCTTCCTTCTTAAACTCCCAGTCAAGATGAAATGCATGTTTTTTCACGATTAAATCCCTTCCCATTAGTCAAATTAATAAAATAATGTACGTATTTGATATTTATTTTGAGATAACAAAAATTCGTTTCGATATGAATGTCTTATTCCGTCTGGTTATTTCGTTTTTCCAGATCGGCAATAATGGACGGATAGATTTTATACAGATCATAACGGGCTAAGGAGATGATCATAATTACATACAGTATGGCTGGAATGTACGTGTTCATAGCGATAATCATATGATTGGCTAAGTCAGGCTGAGCGGCCTGGCCTTCGGCATATCCCCCAAAAGCAAGAGACCATGCAACGATAGCCGTTCCTATACCAACTCCGGCTTTTGTTACGAAACTGTTGAATCCATTTACAGTCGCTTCCATCCGGACATTGGACTGCCATTCCCCGTACTCAATCGTATCGTTAATCATTGGCCCTATGAGTGCAATTAAAGGAACCAGCCCTATCGAAACGATCAGCATGCCGGTCAAGCCGATGGAAATACTATACGGATCAATTAACCGGACAAAGTTACCAACGATCCCCATAATGGAACCCGCTATAATGACATGCTTTTTTCCGAATTTCTTAATAATAGGAGGAAGCAGAAACAAAACAAAAATCAAAGGCAGAAAGGTTACTCCGCCTATCACCGCTACGAGGTTAACATCCTCCCAGATGTATATAGCGTAATAAACGCCCGCCGCTGTGTTGATGTTAAATAATGTATTGATAAAAATCCCGGTCAACAGTAATTTAACTAAATATTTGTTTTTAAATAAGATTTTCACTTTCTCTTTGTACGGAATCTTTCTTTCAATCTCTGATCTTTCAACCGAGGTTACAACTTCTTTCGACGTTTTAAACGTAATCAATAATGTCACTACTGCGATGCTGCTGATAACGATAATGGCAATCGTCCACGTCTGCTGGCCGCCGCCGAATGCTGCGAGAATTGGAATCAGACCGGCACTCATGATCATTCCGGCAGGAACATTAAATAGAGCACGGGTTATTCCTAATAAGGAACGATCATGGTGATTTCTAGTCGTAAGGGCCATTAGTGAAAAGTACGCCACCGTTAAAATGGTCATACAGATAGAGAAAAATATAATATTGGTTACGAGTATATAAACAGCCTGGCCGGTAGAACCAATATCCGGTACATTAAATAGGGCGATGGCTGCTATCATAGCCGGAAAGACCATCCAGAGTATCCACGGACGTGCTTTTCCGTGCTTTGATTTCGTATTATCAATGACGTTACCCATGAATAAATCCGTAAAGCCATCGGAAAAACGAGCCACCAGAAGCAATGTACCAACTAACCCTGCAGATATACCAACTACGTCGGTATAATAAAACAGCAGGACGGCTGTCAGCGTACCAAGCAGTGTCATACCAAACTGTCCAATACCGTCTCCCAATAACTGCTTGAAAGGCATCTCCCTTTGATTCATCTGTTTTTGAGGCTGCATTTCTTCTTTTTTTATCGCTTCCATTTTTTTCTCCTATTCTAAAATGATAAATTTCATTTTTTTGATATTAAGAAACCCCCGTATGACAGCGGTATCATTTTTTAAATCAACATTCGTATCCGCCTGCAGATTGATCCGTTGTCTTGTATACCCGGCCGCCTGATGGAAATCGTATAGTTTTTTTAACGATATAGATGAAGAGCACGAAAAAGTATTCGGTTAATGAGAGCACAAAATTTTATACTCTTCCTCCTCTCGTTATTTTCGTTAGTTCGATTTGATATAACCTCATTATAGTAAGCGATTACATAACGGTATTCTAACTATGTGTTCTGTATTATATAATTGCGTCTTCTTTGCTAAGTAATACGTGTTATACATCCTATTGCAGAAAAACACGCAAAAAAAAGACGCCGAAGCGTCTTTGGTTTCTTTACGATGGGTGGTGCTGGTATCACTTAATAACAACACATTCCAGATCGACAAGTTTTGCGTAGGTTACTATTTGGTCTGTCGTCAGGTTCAGCGACACGACGGTGTGGTGGCCGCCGCCATTTTCAATCCAGGCTTTAACGCCGTCCTGAAAATTCGGCTTAATGTCCCAGAGCACGCGGGCGGTTGGAAGGTTGGGCGCGGAAACGTCCGGCTCAAATGCAGACACTTCGTTAACTAACAGCTTGTAGTGCGTACCAAGGTCTATCATGGAGACAACTACACCATCGCCTGCTTTTCCATCAAAGACCAGACGCGCCGGATCTTCTCTGCCGCCGATATCCAGTCTGGATACGACAATTTTTGGTTTACCTGCTGCCAGGGTTGGGTCCACTTCAAGCATATGTGATTGAAGCACGGACTCCTGTCCGGCAGACAGCTCATATACATAGTCTTCCATAAAGCCGGTTGACTGGTTGTGACTCATCACTTTGAGAAGACGGTCGAGAGCCGCGGTTTTCCAGTCTCCTTCAGCTGCAAACCCATAGCCCTGCGCCATCAAACGCTGCACAGCAAGACCCGGAAGCTGCTTCATGCCATGTAAATCCTCAAAATTTGTTGTAAAAGCGTTGTAGCCCCCGTCCTCCAGGAAACGCCTGATCGCGATCTCATACCCTGCCTGTACCTTGACGCTCGCTTCCCAGTCTTCTTTTTTATATGACCCATACTCGTATATATACAATTCCTGGTATTCTTCCAATAAAGCCGTTATTTCTTCTTCTTTAACCGCATTCACATACTCCACAAGGTCCCCGATGCCAAAGTAATCCACCGTCCAGCCAAATTGAATCTGCGCTTCTATTTTGTCCCCTTCGGTTACGCCGACGTGGCGCATATTGTCCCCGAAACGGGCGACTTTAGTGTTAAAGCTTTCATTGTACACTACGGCGACGTCCATCCATTCAGCAATCTGCCGCTGCACGTCCTTTCGTCCCCAGTAGCCGACGACCACTTTATTTTTTTTGTTCAAGCGGGCATTGATAAAGCCGTACTCGCGGTCCCCGTGGGCTGACTGGTTTAGATTCATGAAGTCCATATCAATCGTATCCCAGGGAATTTTTTCATTGAACTGGGTGGCCAGATGGAGCAATGGCTTTTGTAATAACGACGTACCGCGGATCCAATTTTTCGCAGGGGAAAAAGTGTGCATCCACGTAATAACACCGGCCACTTTATCCTGATAGTTCACTTCTTTCATTATGTTTGTGATGTTATCTGCGCTCATCGCCAGGTCCTGCAGCACCAGCGGATATGGCAGCACGCCGCTTTCATTTAACGCATCCGTTATTGTTTGGGCATTTGCTTTCACTTTGGCTAACGCCTCTTCTCCGTAAAGATGCTGCGAACCTACGACAAACCAAAATTCCTTCGGCATAGTATTCCTCTTTTCTCTAGTTAAATTAAATTATTTCTGTCCGTAATAGGCATTTTCTCCATGTTTTCGTAAATAATGTTTGTCTAAAATATGCTGCGGCAGCTCTTTGGCAAAATGATTTAATTCCCGTGTGTACAAATTCAGTTTCGCTACTTCGTCCAGCACAAGGCTGTTCAGAACCGCTGCCGCTGCATCTTTCCCCCATGTGAATGGGGCATGGCCGTGAATTAAAATGCCCGGCACGGCCAGAATATCGAGCCCGCGTTCTTCAAACGTTTCGATAATCAGATTTCCGGTTTCTTCTTCGTATCCGCGGTCTACTTCTTCTTTTGTTAACTGGCGGGCGCAGGGAACGGAGCCGTAAAACGTGTCGGCATGCGTCGTTCCCATCGCCGGCACATCAAGGCCTGCCTGCGCCCAGATGGTTGCCCAGGTGGAATGCGTGTGTGCAATGCCCCCAATTTCCGGATAATGCCTGTACAGGGCTGCGTGCGTCGCTGTGTCTGAGGAAGGATTCAATTTTCCTTCTACCGTGATGCCATTCAAATCAACGACTACCATATCTTCTGCTTTCAGCGTTGCATACTCCACGCCGCTCGGCTTAATTACAAACAACCCTGTTTCCCGGTCAATGGCACTGGCGTTTCCCCACGTGTGTTTTACCAATCCGTGTTTAGGCAGATCCAGGTTCGCCTGAAATACTTCTTGTTTCAGTTTTTCCAACACATTAACTCCTCCCGTTTCCTGCTACATGATCTACCGCTGCCTGTTCCACCGCTAATCCTTTTTTGTACCTTTCGATATATGTTTCAAATCCTTTCACATCCGTTTCCTCTGGATAAACCTTCTGCTCCTCTACGCTTTCAAACACTTTGTTATCAAGAAAATCTTCCAAGCTTTCCTGTTGATCTTTGTTTATCATATACGAGGCAAGAACCGCACTTCCCCATGCCCCGCCTTCGCCTGCCGTTTTCATGACGGACACCGGAGCATTCATTACAGCCGCCAGTATTTTCTGGCCGACGAGCGGTGTTTTAAATAAACCGCCGTGAGCCAGTATTTTATCAATGGCGATATTTTCTTCTTCAGCCAGAATATCCATGCCTATTTTCAATACGGCAAAAGCAGTATACAGATGTACTCGCATGACGTTTGCTAGGTTGAAATCACTCTCCGGGGAACGGACCAGCAGCGGCCGTCCTTCCTGAAACCCTGTAATCGTTTCACCCGAGAAATAGCCGTAGCTGACCATTCCCCCGCCGTCCGGTTCGGCCTGCAGTGACTGTTTCAGCATGACCTCAAATACGGTATTCATATCCACCGTGTGGCCCATCGCCTCATAGAATTCTTTAAACAACGTCAGCCAGGCGTTGATATCGCTTGAACAGTTATTCGCATGAATCATGCCGACCGGTCTGCCGGCCGGCGTTGTGACCAGGTCAATTTCCGGCAGGACCTTTTGAAGTTCTTTTTCCAGCACGATCATGGCAAATACGGACGTGCCTACAGACACGTTGCCGGTACGCTGCCTCACGCTGTTTGTCGCCACCATCCCGGTCCCTGCGTCCCCTTCCGGCGGGCAGAACGGAATACCCGGCTGCAGCTTTTTCGATACATCCAGCATTCCGGCTCCGGCTTGTGTCAGCGTCCCTGCCTGCTCTCCTGCCGTATAGATGGGAGGAAGAATATTTTTGATGGTCCAGGAGTATTGGTCTGTAAGCTCATCAAACATTTTAATCATTGAATCGTTATAATCCTGCGTCGCAGCATCTACCGGAAACATCCCCGAAGCCTCACCGATGCCGATTGCTTTCGTCCCGGTCAGCAGCCAGTGAATGTATCCGGATAACGTCGTCATAAAATCAACGTGCTCCAAATGCTCCTCTTTATCCAGAACCGCCTGGTAAAGATGGGCAATACTCCAGCGCTCCGGGATGTTGAATTGAAATGCATCGGTTAACTGCCCGGCTGCGACACCGGTAGTCGTGTTGCGCCACGTACGAAACGGCGTAAGCAGTTCACCTGCTTGATCAAATGCCATGTAGCCGTGCATCATCCCGGAGATTCCGATAGAACCAATCACCTGCACAGGTATTCCGTACTTCTTTTCCACCTGCTCTGTCATGTCCCTGTAGGCTGCCTGCATGCCGGCCGTAATATCCGACAAGCTGTACGTCCAATAACCATTTATGAAAAGATTCTCCCATTCGTGACTCCCCGACGCGATCACGTCAAAATCGTTAGTCATTAATACCGCTTTAATACGGGTGGATCCGAATTCTATTCCAAGTGAAGTGTTTCCTTCCGTAATGGCACGTTTAGTATCTAATGAATTTGCAATCACATACCCCTCCTTATTGACAGCGATTTCAAAAAAACATAAAAATTTCAACGCTTTTAATACGTTCATTGTATTTTTTGTACGTACATATGTCAATATTAATATTATTTATACGAACAAATTAAAAATACAAAAAAAGAAATGGATCCGCTGTGGTATCCATTTCGAGTGTATTTTTTAGTCGTGACTTTAGGATAACTTTTCATTTAATCACTGCCGCGATATAATATGTCCATACAAATCGTTCCAGCTGCTACTTATACGAACCAACTTTACAGAAAGATGTGAGCCGATGAAACCAAAATACCAGGAGCTGTTTGAAGATATAAAAAGCAACATCCTTACCGGCGACTACGAGGCCGGCGAACGAATCCCTACTGAATCCGTCCTGCAGGACATGTATAAGGTCAGCCGCCATACGGTACGCAAGGCTATTCTTGAACTGGCGAACGAAGGCTATTTACGAAGTGAAAAAGGCTCCGGCACGTATGTGAGCGACCAGTACCAGGTAAAGTCCCGGGAGACTGCCAACAATAAAATAATCGGCGTGATCACGACGTATATTTCGGATTATATATTCCCTTCCATCATCCGCGGAGTGGAAGGTAAATTAAATGAGGAAAACTATTCCCTGCTTCTCGCGAGTACTAACAACGACGCAGCGCAGGAAAAGAAAGCGCTGGAAATGATGTTGTCCTTTGGCGTAAACGGACTGATCGTGGAGCCGACGAAAAGCAATCTGTACAACCCCAACCTTTCCTACTACTTATCGTTTAAGGCACAGGGAATTCCGTTCGTTATGATTAATGCGCACTATGAAGAATTAGAGGTGCCCTTCTTTTGCCTGGATGACGTGCAGTCAAGCTACCTCGCCACGAAAGAGCTGATTTCCAAAGGCCATACGCAGATCGGGCTCATTTCCAAGACAGATGATCTGCAGGGAAAGTATAGAATGAAAGGATATATCAAAGCGCTCGGGGAATACAGGCTGCAGTTTCAGCCGGAGCATGTACTCTCGTTCAATACAGAAACGAAAGCAGAACTGCATACCCATCTGGAAACGTTTTTGGCTGAAAATAAAGAGGCACTGACCGCGCTCGTCTGTTATAACGATGAGGTGGGGTTAGAGGTGGTGACGGTATGCAGGAAGCTCGGCATCTCCATTCCGGATGACCTTTCCATTATCGGCCAGGATAATTCCTATATTGCGAAAACGGCCAATATTAAATTATCGACGCTAACCCACCCCCAGGAACAGATGGGACGGGAGGCAGCCGATTGGATTATTAAAAAACTAAAAAACCATAAAGACCTGCCTAACGAAACCTATTACCAGCCGGTGCTCATTCCAGGAGAAACAATTAAAAAACGGGAATGACTATGGGACGCTGCAACGGTTTATGAAGCAAAAAAGATCTCTTATTGAAACACGTCAATAAGAGATCTTTTTTGGCTTTCAGCATTTTTTCGTTACAAAACTTTTCTATAAATCAATCTGAAATCATGCTCCCAGGTCACCCCGTCGTATGCTTTTTCCCAGGTGCTTTGGATAACGTCCTGGGATGCATTGATCTCTCCTGTAAAGCGCTGGGAGAAATCCAACGGGGAAAAGTCCGAAACCTCTCTCCACAGCTTCCACGTATTAGTCTCCAGGCTCATCTGGTAGAGACGCGTTACGCCCCGCGAATCAAAATAATGCTGCAGGTACGTGCCTGTCTCCACGTCATAATCATAAACGATCGTACTGCCCGGGAAGTCCGGCTGATCAATACGGATGCGCTGCATCATGTACTGCTCCCTTTCCATCCACTCAAATACTGTCCGGCCGGAAATGGCACCCAGGTGCGGGTGGATTACTTCCAGCTCCCATTCACCAGTGAAAAAAGACAGCTGGTGTAAGGCATCTTCCCGAATGGATTTCCCCATCGGTAATTCCTCCTTTATAAAAAAATATTTTTAAATGTTTTTATTGTTATCATATCAAAATCCACATCTATCAACCGGTACGGTAACCAAAAAACCTTAAACGGTGGTAAGGCGTTTAAGGTTTAATCTATCTTCGTTATTTTTTCATCCATACAAACTGATACCCTGTCAGCATAACCGTTTCACCGTACTCGCTGCCGCTCCAAAGGTCACGCCCGCCGTAAGGAAGGCGCACTTCAACAGGTTCGTTCGACGTATTTACCACAGCGGTCAATTCTTCACCAGTCTGAGAATTTTTTCTTTTCACGGCAAACACCCGCGGATCAAGTTCAAGCACCTCCTGATTGGCAAAGGGATTAAGGGCAGACTCCTGCTGTCTGGTTCGGATTAACTTTTTCATCCCATTAAATACGCTCCGTCTGCGGGAAGATGTTTCTAATTGAGCCGTCAGCGTTTCGTTATTAAACTTTTCCCGGTTAATGCGACGGTTGATACCGGATGTTTCCAAGCCGTCGTGATCATTTCCCGAGCCTAGCAGGGAGTGGTAGTAAACCGCCGGCACCCCTGAAACAGAAAACAAAATAGAATGAGCCGCCAGCATTTTCTGGATGTGCTGCTCCTCTTCCAGGTCTTCTTCGTGATTAATGAGTGCATCCATGTAGTTAATATTGAGCTCATAAGGCGTTTCGGAGCCATCCGGATTGCTTTTGTAAGAGACGCGGCCGCCATTTTGAATAACTTTATCAGCTAATGCCTGCCTTTCCCGGTCATTTAGAATTCCTTCTGCCGGTCGCATACCGATGCCGTCGTGACTGGCGAGAAAATTGAAATAGGCCGCTTTGTCCGACACTTTTTTAATCGTTTTCGCCCATTGGGTCAAAGTATCGGCGCTGTGGGTTGTAAACGAGTGCAGCACGAGCGGCGGCAGGGTAAACTGATAGACCATATGCGCCTCATTTTCCCCGTCACCAAAATAGCTGATGTTTTCTTTATGCGGGACGTTGGTTTCTGTGATTAGCAACGTGTTTAACTGTAGCTCATCCAGAATCTCGCGCCATAGTTGAATAATGGCATGGGTCTGGGGAAGGTGAATACAGCTCGTGCCTGATTGTTTCCACATAAACCCGATCGCATCCAGCCGAATGCTCGTGCCCCCGCGTCTGGCATACTCGAGCAGAATGGTCGTCATTTCAAACAGGACAGGAAAATGGCTGAAATTCATATCCACCTGGTCCCGGCTGAAAGTCGTCCAGGCCGTTTTTCCTCCTTCGTATTCATGGATTAACGGACTGGTGCGCGGGCGGACCACGTTTGACGTATCAAAGTCGACATCGGGAGAAAAAAAGTAATGCTGGTAGACTGGATCATTTCTTAGATACCCTTGAAACCACTCACTTGACTGGGAGATGTGGTTGGCCACAAAATCAAACATCAACCGGTAGTCTCCTGAGAGTTGTTCGATCTCCTTCCACGTCCCGAGCTTTGGGTCAATGGAACGGTAGTCTGTAACAGAAAAACCATCGTCCGACGTATACGGAAACATCGGGAGCAGGTGCACATCCGTAATTTCCTCTTTCGCCTGGGATCTAAGAAACGTGTGTAACGTTTTTAAAGCGACCTCCCCTTCTTTCTGGACGATATCTCCGTACGTAATCAGATACACGTTGCGCTCAGTTACCGGGGCCTGCGGTTTCCAGGGTTCGGCCTTCCATTTCTCCACAAGAGATTTGATTTGCTGCAGATGGATTTTGTCATACGCTGCCCCGTAGATTGTTTTCAAATACTGTTCTGCCTGAATGGAAAAACTCATGCTTTTTTCTCCTTTACGCGAAGTTTAAGGGTGCGGTATCCTCTCGGCTCTATCAGAATACTCTCTTCTGCCGGCTGTTCGTTTTTTTCATTTAACGTAGTCAGGGCCATGGATTCAATCCATTCCCCGGAATATTGAAACGTCTGCGCTTCCTTCGTTGGGTTAAACAACCGAACGACCAGCGATTGGTCGTCATACGCCTGTTTCATCGAGCTGAAGATGACCTGGTCGTTGGATACCGTAAACAGGCTGAAAGCTGCAGGCAGGCTGTTAACCGGGTACGGAATTTCAAAGCGGTCCAGCCGTTCTTCAAAGGAATTCAGCGTCTGCTTCTGGTAGCTCACCTGGTGATTATGGTAGCGGGACGCTGCTGCAAACAGTGCTTCTTTTGTGTTTCCCGGACCGACGTAAAGCGCATAGTTGAATGTCAGCTCCCCCTGCATTTGCGCGTCAGGCGTGGTCACGACTTTATTGTTAATCCCCGATGCCCGTCCCGGTCTCCAGGCAAGATTGTCTTTGCCCAGCAGACCGACACTCCGAAACAAGGTCAGGGCAATCTCTCCTGAATCTTTCAGTACCTGATACTCCTTGATTCCTTTCGTTATCACCGCTGCAGTTACTTCACTGCTGCTGACGCCTGCAAAAGTTTCCAGCGGATAGATCGGCATGGGAGCTTCTGCAAACTGGTCTTCTTTCCAGCTTTTCATGTATGGATTTTCTGTCGGCCGCTCCATCAGGCTGAAGCCCTGGTCGCCAAACGAAGACGCAGCCTCTTTTACTGAGGTGTGCAGCAGCACTCTTACCCGGTGATCCTTTGCTTCATTATGCACGACGTGCTTCACCCGGATAAACGGCTCTCCTTTGCGAAGCTCGAATTGAGATTTGACCGTAAGCTCTGTGACACAGCTGCCTTTGATCCGGTTATCCAGATCAGCCGGCACCGTCAAAGTGTGGATCACGTCCATCCACTCCACCCCGCTTCTAAATTCTGTATGAACAGAGTGGGCCTGTTTGGACAGGATTGGGTTGTCGTGCTCCAATGGGGAAAAATCATAAGAGTCTCCGGCATCCGCTACATTTTCAAAATGCACAAAGTCCTCAATGTTCTGCCCGGTTGCTTGGACGGTCAGCTGCAGAGCGCCGTCTTTATTTGTAATACGCAGATGCTCGTTTGCTATTGAATGAGAAGCAGGGGATTTAATCTGGGCTTCCTCTTCCGCCGCCCCATCGATTACTTCAAACGCTTCCCATCCCATTGCCGGCAGGGAAAGATTTTGCAGCAGCATTTCATTCCGGTAATAGCCGGGGGCGTCCACCTGTTTTTCTCCGTCCGCGGTGACTACAATCGTTTTACCCCCGCTTATAAATTCCTGGTTCAACAGATCCGTTTCAATTACCCGGCCGTTCATGTTCTTGATGGTAAACGCCTGTTCTTTTGTAAAAATGACGGCTTTCTGTGCGCCTTCAAACTGTTTTGGCAGCAGGTGGAAGACAATAAAAATAGATTCCCTTCCGGTCTGGCGGCTTACCGCTTCGGTTACTTGTTTTTTGATCAGGTTCAGGCAGCCATCCGCTAACCGGATTACTTTGGTTAAGCGGTTCACGACTTCCCGGTTTGTGTCATCAGAATTGCATCCGCCGATGCTGTCGTGCGCATGAACATCAAACAGCATTTTCCACATGTCATCGAGCCAGAGCCCAGGGTAGCGGATGCCCAGGACAGCGGCGATAGACGCCAACGGCTCCAGCTGATAAATGATCTTTTCTTCCGCTTCCGCGTTTAGTTTTTTGATATCACAGCGCTGCGAGCGGATGGTGTGGTGGATGCGCGATTTCTGGGTGGCAATCAGTTCGCCTTCAATCACATTGGTAAACGTACCTTCTTCAGCAAAAGTTTCTTTCATAAACGTTTCAAAATCCGACAGCACATACTCATATCGGTCATCGGTGTCATTTAAAGCCTTCACCGTGGCAGGAAAATGGTCACGTACGAGCACCTGGTCTCCTCCTGCCGGCAGCAACAGATGATCAGTGCTTTGGTTAAACTGTTCCAGCTTCGCTAAAATCGGCAGCAGTCGTTCTTTCCTGTAAGTCTCGTCCGCTGCCAGAAATTTGCCGGGACCGTAGCCATAGTAGAGATTGTTCGTTTTAATGCTTTTTCCGTCCGGAGACTGCCATATAAAATTTAAATTGTTCTTCAGCTGGTCTGTATAAATCCCCCGCTGCAGAATGCTGTAGTCCAGGTCAAACTCCTGAAAGATCGATGGCAGATAGCCGTTCTGGCCGAATATGTCCGGCAGGTAGCCTACGTTCATGCTGTGGCCCATCTTTTCTGCGATTCTTGTGCCGTACAAGAGGTTCCGAATCAATGACTCCCTATGTACGAGCAGGGAATCCGCCTGCGTGTACCAGGGCCCGGCAAAAATCCGCCTGGCCTCGATAAGCCGTCCCAGCCGCTCTTTTTCTTCCGGACGAATCTTTAGGTACTCCTCGATAATCGAAGACTGCGCATCGAACACGTAGCCTGTATAGGCGGGATCGTTTTCCATTACGTCAAGCAGGCGGTCCATGTTTTCAACCAACAGCAGGTTGGAATCTTCTATCGTAAAGTACCATTCCCGGTCCCAGTGGGAATGCGGCACTACATATACTTTTTTCTGTTTCATTTTTATTTCCTCCCAAATGGATCGCAGTATAAAAGAAACAGGGAGCTTCTTTATTCAAGATGCTCCCTCTCTCGTTTAAGCCGAGCGTCTTTCTTTTCGTTTTTCGAGCGAGAAGCGGACAAAAATATTGGTAAATGCGATAAAGCCGCAGCCGACTACAAGTCCAAGGAGATACGCCCACAGGTTTTCCACGAGCGGCCAGCCCCAGATGGCAGGAAGCGGCAGCCATTGCACGGCGCCCAGCAGTACAGCAGTAGTAGCTCCCAGAATAGCTCCAATGATATTGATCGGAATCGTAATAATCGGGTTGCGGAGCATAAATGGAATTGCTCCTTCACTGATAGCGAGAAAGCCAAGCAGCAGCGACGTGTTTCCAGCGACGCGGAGGTCAGCCGGGAATACACGGCGGCCAACCACATACTTATCAAGCACGGTCGCCAGCCCAAGGCCGATCGGCGGAATAACAATCGCCAGCACCCGGGCAGTCAATGGATACACTTCGTCGGCGGCCAATCCAATCGCGATGGCGCCGGCCGCTTTATTAACCGGTCCGCCTAAATCAAAGGCGGTCGCCGAAGCAATAATGGATGACAGGACCACGTCACCTGTCCCCTGAGCCGCTTCAATCCAATCCCGAAGCACGACATTCAACCCGCCGAACAATGGATCGACCAAATAGAAATTTAGGAAAAAGATAGACAGAACGCTGAGAGCCGGAATCAGAAACATCGGCTTCATTGCCTGGAAATTTTTATTCAGCTTGATTTTCTGGTTCAAAAAGCGGGCAATATAACCCGCAGCTAGTCCAAGAAACAATGCTCCCAGAAAACCAGATGGCACGCCTTCTTCAATGCCCCAGAACGTATAGTGCAGTCCTCCTGCAAAAGCGCCGCCGATAAACCCGGCTACGAGCCCGACACGATCGGCCAGTGAATACGCTACAAAGGCGGCAAAGATAGGATACATAAACGTAAAGATCAACGCACCGAACTTATCCAAATGGTGCAGAATGACAAACAGTTCGTTGGAATGGCTCGCATACTCCGGATTGCCCAGCTCATTTACCAGCCCAAATGGCATCGCGCCAAGCTTTGCGATCCCCATCATTAAGCCTGCTGCCACGATCACCGGGATCATGTAGGAAATTCCCGTCATAACCGCCTGCACGGCATCTTTGAAAAAGCCGTTTCCAGATGAAGGTGGGGAGGAAGAGCCATCTGACTCTCCTTTTTCCACTAAGCCGTGCGGGTGATGCAGGGCGTTCTCCACCATCTCCTTGCCTTTTCTTAGCGGTTCCGCTACGCGTGTCTGCACATAGGGCTTTCCGGCAAAGCGTTCTTTCTTTTTTGCAGAAATATCTGTGGCAAAAATCACCGCATCCGCTTTTTCGATAAGTTCGGCGCTCAGTTCATCCTCAATACCGCCGGCTCCCTGTTTTTCCACAATCACACGTACGCCAAGCTCCCGCCCTGCTTTCTCGAGTGCTTCTGCAGCCATGTACGTATGCGCAATTCCAGTCGCACACGCTGTAACGGCGACGACCGTTTTACTGTATGTCCCTTCTTTTATAGGTTCTTCCTTATTTTCTTCATCCAAACGGGTTAAAAAAGCGTCCGGTGATTCAGCAGCCAGCAAACCTTCCAGGTACCCATCTTTCATAAGATTTGTACTCAGTGTAGATAATACTTTTAAATGAGTGGAACCGGCTTCGTCTTCCGGAATTGCCAGTAAAAACACTAGCTGCACCTTGTTTTCCGGATCAATACTTTCCCAGTCAGCTAACGGGGTCCGCAGCCGGGCAGCAGCGAAGACCGATTTTTTCACCACAGCCGATTTCCCGTGCGGAATCGCCAGTCCTCTTTCAAGCCCGGTCGGAGAAATTTCTTCCCGCTCCAGGACGGCTTCCAGGAATTCTGATTTGGATTCCAGGTACCCTTCTTTATTTAAAGCGGTGATCAGCTGTTCAATTACCTGTTGTTTGGTTGATGCTTCCACATCAAACAGCACCAGATTTTGATGCGTCATGTTTCTTAACTTCATAACTCCCACTCCCGTCTATTAAAAGGACTTTCGCTCCTATCGCTGCGTGTTTTTACTGCAGCATAACGATCAACAGTGATTTAATGAAAGCACTTTCAATTCGTTATCTATAGTTTTATCACATAAAGCGGCCCTGCTTTTGTACAGTCTCTGTATATTTGTACAGATTAAAAAAAGGAATGCTATACTAAATAAAAGGCAAGCTCCGAAATGAGGAATAAGAATGGGGACATTACTGGATCAATTTGGCAATCATTTATCCAAACTAACACCGACTGAAAAACAGGTGCTGTACTACATGGACGAGCACTTGCATGAAGGCATGCGGCTCTCCCTCACCGAAATTGCAAAAGTAAACAATGTGAGCACGACCACGATTGTCCGGCTCTCCCACAAGCTCGGACTTGAAGGGTTTTCCGAACTAAAATACATTTTAAAAAACAAGGATCAGTACCTCACGGCGGCCGAAAACGATCCGGTGGCACTGTATAAACAAGAATTCATCGATGCGTTTGATAAGATTCAGCCGGAAGATCTGGAGAAGTTAAGCAGCCGCATCAAACAAGCCCAACAGATCATTATTGTCGGGGTCGGCCTCTCGAAAATGCTCGCCGAGTATTTCAGCAAGCTTTTAATGCAAACGGGAAAACAGACCTACTATACGTATGAATCCCACATGATTGATCTGCTGCCAAACATAGTAAAACCAAACGACCTTGTTTTTTTCATCTCCACGAGCGGCGAAACCAAAACGCTCGTCCAGGCTGCCGAAAAGCTGTCCTACAAAATGGTCGACACCGCCGCCATCATCAACTCCTCCGACTGCACGCTGGGACGTCTCGTGAAAACGAACTTAAGTATGACCGTCGATAAAGTAAACTTCGCCGGCTACGACATTACGGCACGATCGACGCTGATGCTGCTTATTGACTTATTATTTGCAAGCTACCTGAAAAAATAAACCAGGCCGATGCCGTCACGCATAATAAGCGTAGCGGCATCGGCCTGGTTTGTTTGAGGACAGGAGTATTCTTCAATTTTACTCTTTAGGTTTATACACCATGTTAACCAAAAAGGTAATAAACAAAAGCACACCCATAAATGCCGTTGTTTTCCAATCCGGCGATTCCTGTATCAAATTCAAGCACAATATGATTAAGAAAAGAGACAAAAAAAGGTACATCAGATTGGTTATGGACTTTCCCACAACTTGTTTTCGCGACTTTTTGCCACTGCCGGCTTCACTGAACTGCGGCGCTAAAAATACTCCAATAAGCAGCCCCGCTACCGTTTGTGCCAGCACAAGATTTTGATCAAATTCATTTTCTATTATGTAACTCATTACTGTGCTCATGCCAAAGAATGTAGCCATATAAATAACGGCTAATTTTAGTCTTTTCATTAAATTCCTCCTTTATTTTATTATATTATGAGTAAAAAAATAATACCTCTAATATCGTAACTGATTAAACGATAGTATAGAGGTATTATACAATTAGACTTTAACAGTTGGCTTTGCTTCTTTTGAAATCTCGACCTCATCTATAGTGATTTTTTTCTTTCCTTTGAGGTTTTCAAGTTGCAGCTTTGGATCAGGTTCTACATATTCGTATTTAATTCCGGCAAAAGTTTTTAAAATAGCTTCAAATACAATCTGAGCACCCAATGGCGGAACCGCCATACCAATTTGCTTACGAACAGCTTCTTTGCTTCCTACGAAACGGAAATTATCGGGAAACGTCTGCAGTCGAGCCCTTTCTCTATTGGTAAGAGCTCTATTCTCTTCCCAGTGATACATATGTGTACCACCACCACCGCTGCCGGTTACCGTATAGGCTGGTCTATCAGGATCTAAACGTTTATAAATAGAACTTAACCTTGCACCTTTTACTTTCAATTGTAAATGCTCCGGGATTCCTGGATACCAAGCATTACTGCCAGGTGGAATATAACTAAGCATTTCTTTAACTTTTGCAGAATGCTTTGGAAGTTCGTGATTTGGTGCGTAATCTGGAATCGGCGGATCCATGATTGCCTCTTTAGAAGTTACAAACTCAGTAGAAGCAAGCGTAGTCGGTGCTGGAACTTTAAATTCTATTCCTGCATTATGCAAATCATTTCTTATTCCTACAATGATAATACGATGCCTGGCCTGTGGTACTCCATAGGTTTGAAATTTATATAAGTGAGGGGTTAATTTATAGCCGCACTCTTCAAGCTCTGTAAGAATCTGAATGAAGGCTTGACCCTCATTGGCACTTTGTAGCCCTCCGACATTTTCTGCGACAAAAAATTTAGGTTGGTAATCTACTAATACTTTTACTCCATACGAATAAAGCGGACCAAAATCACCATTTAATCCATGCTTTTCTCCAACTACACTATAGTCATTACATGGAAAGCCAAATGCTAGACAATCTATATCTCCTAGTATATCTTTGTTGCCAATTGGCAGTTGTTCAACCGGGCCGCTATAAACGGAAGTATCATCTATATCTTCGCATATGTTTAACCGATAAGTATTGCATGCATTTATTTCATAATCGTTAGACCAAAGATGTTTGATACCCCACTCTTCTCCTGTTTCAGGATCAATAAACCCCGCATTATGCGCTGCTAAACTTAAACCCCCAGGTCCATTAAAGAGTTCTCCTTTTTTAAATATCATTTGTCATCGCTCCTTGAATAGCTTGCTCCGAACACGAATATATGTTCTAGCATACTGATATGCTTCTATTTTACACGATAACTACTTCAATTTGCAGCTTTATTTAAAATGATTTTTAAATTTATTGATTTAAATAATTTTAGTGTAATAACTTGCATCGAGGGAAAATAGATTCACAGGAGGTAATACAAGTGGATAATTTAACAAAGGAACAACGTAAGAAAAATATGCAGGCTATTCGATCTCAATCGAAACTAGAAAATAAAGTCTCACGTATGCTTTGAAGCAAGGGGTTTCGATTTTGTAAAAATGACCGAACCTTAATAGGGAAACCAGATATTTCTATAAAAAAATATAAGGTGGTCATTTTTATTGATTCTTGTTTTTGGCATGCTTGTGAGATTCACGGCAATCAACCGAAAAGTAACCAGGGTTATTGGGATAAAAATCTCTCTAGAAATAAAGAAAGAGATGCAGAAGTAAATGATTATTACAAAAGAAAAGGTTGGTTAATTAAAAGGATCTGGGAACATCAAGTAAAGGAGGACCTCGAAGGCACAACTGAAGAAGTGGCTGATTTCATCCAAAAAGCCAAAGAATCTTCTTAAAGAATCTTTGGCTAAATTTATTGCTACTTATTAACTTCGGGAATGCAGCATTTCTGTAACTGTTCGATAGCCTTTGTTAGTGAAGCAAGACATAAACAGACTTTTTCTCTTTTCTGAATCTATCTTATTATCAAGACAGTAATCCAAAAATCCTAATAATGTATCTGCTGTTATTAAAGCACCTTTAATATTACTTCCGGGAATTGTGATATTAGCTTTTTCGGTAATTTTTTTTAAATTCTTTTCTCCCGACCAATTACTAGCAGTTATATAGCCGAATGAAGAAACATTTTTTCCTTTGTACCCTTGATAATTTGGAAGGTATTCAGAACCCATATGAGAAGCTAAATTTGCCGAAAGAGGGAATTTAGGCCGGTACATTTTTGCATCTATAATACAAATATTTTCTTCATCTGTATGAATAAGAATTTCGATTTGAGTTTGTACATTTTCTTCAAGTATTTTAGGCCGTAATTCTACTTCAAAACCTATTGCCTTTAATACTTCTGCCGTTTTATCTTCAAAAATCCGGTCGTTTTTTTCGTTTAAATATGATTCAACAAAATCTTCATTTAAAGCCGAGTATTGAGGATCAGCTAATAAAGCTGCATATTTCTTTGCTTCTCTTTCTGGTAATTTTTTCTGCAGGATATATGAAATTTCACTTTCTGATATTGTTTGAATCAAAGGATAGTCAGTTAAAAGCTGATGAACCATTCGTAAACTTTTAGCCGAGTTAGAGGCAGGTACAATCGAACCGTAAGAACTTGCTTTGAAACTATCTACATCTAATCCAGCATGTTCAGCAAAACGTTCTGATGAAATTAAATACCTCTTACTGAAAGGATACCGTCTATCTAATTCCTTCAATTTTTTTGCAGTACTTTCTTGCTTTTCAACTGGAACCCTTAATGCATCACCTCTTATATAATCAGCCAATTCAGTATAATCGCAGAGCATCATATATGTATGGGCAACGTCCCCATGGGCAGAAGCAAAGTCACGCGCAGCTTTATCGGATCTTTCTCTGTGTTCAAAATCAACTGCAATCTGCTTTTTCATTTCTATTTTTGTTAGCATATCTGTTTCGCGAAATTTTTTTATTTGTTGAGTTACATTCATTAATTCTTTATCCTGACGAGCTGTTAAAGCAAAGAACACAATTTCTTCTTTTGTAATATAATAATCTAGTTCTTTTTGATTTACTAAACGAAGCAAGAAGAATGCAGGTCGAATTTGGAAATCCGACTCAAATTTTGGACGAAATCCTTTGTCTAAAAAATAAGCATTAGGAATCTGTAATGTCAGAATCTGTTTTGCAACATTTTCACGAATGTTTTCTCCTGACAGCAAAGCTGACCCCACTTTTGTCGGTTTTAGCTTTTTATTGTCATCAATATAGATATAGCTAAATGTCCGCAGCATAGCAGCCCATGTACGACCGCCGGATCCATCGTTGCTAATGTTTTGACGCTTAAGCTCTTCATTCGCTAAGACTTCTTCATAATGCTTATGTAAGGCACGCTCTCCAGACCACTTTCTATTGAAATTTTGAGTAGCTGCCTGTAATGCACGAAGAGCATCTTCATGAAATTTAGGATCGCGTTCTGGGCGAGTGATAAACCATACTTTTCTTTTATTCCTCATTGCGAGCCTCCTCTTGTAAAAAATCACCTATTTTTAATACTGATTTATTCATCTTATTTAAAGCTTTTTCGATTGCATTCAATGCATTTTTAAAACTTAATATTTTTCAAAATTCGAACCGATTTTATAACTGTTTCGTTCCAATTTTCTTAATAAGCATCATAAATATAATAAATTATTAATTAAAATAAGAAATAACCGTATTAGGTCATTTCTTTTTTTTATACTTGTTAAAAGCTTAATTATTGTAAATACATTCTATTAAAAAAAGGGATTTTTTTATTGTATTCATTTATATGAACTGTATTAAACAATCATATACAAATATAGCAACAATCAATTAAGCTTTTATATTATAATTCGATGTATATTTATTCTAAAATATTATCGTAAGCTATACCTGCCAGATCTATATCAAAAGTAATCTTAAGAATTGATGGATCTGACATATTATCAATAAAATTTTTCAATTCTTTTCCGGGAAAAGAATCATCTACTGTGTAAATACGTCCTTCGTGCAGCTTATACTTTTCTTCTCTCACCTTAGAACCTTCTGGAAAACCCATTTTTCTTAATTCTTCATTTAATATTAGTTTTGACATCCCTCGCTTTTCCAATTCATTCAGCAAATCATTAATCGTAATACCAGGGTCAGCTTTTTCAAATTTATAATAGATAATGTAGTCCGGTTCATGTAATTGAAACTGACTACTGATAGTTATTTTTTGTTCAAATCTTGTAGTTGATGATTTAACTTCGAATGTTTCTCCTTCTGATTCAATATCAAGCGTAGAATAATCCGACGGTTTCCAATGTACTTCCTTACCTTGATCCAGCAGATATTTAACAGCTGTCAATTCTCCAATAATACTAAATGGCTTTTTATTAACAACTGCATTTCCCATCAATGCCTTCCATTTTTCCCACCAATCAAAAGGTTTCAGCTGGATGCTTATCCGGTGCTGTTCTTCTTCTCCCAAATCTATAAAGTCTGCACAGATTAAAGCAAATTCATTTCTAAGGTAATATAACGAAGAAGTAAGAATTAAAAATCCTGAATTTTCTTTATTGAATGGTAAGTCGCCGGAATAATACTGTACATTTGCGTAATGCTCAGCTATTTTTTTTCCTTTATATGGTATAGCAGCACCAAAACTGCCATCACTAAGCATAAAAATCCAAGCATTATTTTCTTTAAAATATTGTCCTTTGCCTTCCATAATATTAGCAAAAGTATGTTTGATGTTTTCTGCCTGGGTCATTGTTTCACGCCTTTCTTATTTCACGGCCTGCTCTTCCTCTTTTGATATCCATTTTTTTAAGCTTTCTGCTAATGACTCAGCCAAAAGCGGCGGTACAGCATTTCCAATCTGCTTAAAAGCTTCACTCATCCTGCACTGAAATATAAAATCATCTGGAAATGACTGTATTCTTGCGGCTTCTCTAACTGAAATACCTCTAGGTTCCCAAGGATGAATATGACTGTATGTGTCAGTAGAAAGATGCGCGACTAAAGTATGTGATGGTTTCAATCCATTAATTCTTTTCCATTTTTCTTTAAATTTTTCCGTACTATAAGGAGGAACCATACGCTTTTTTTCCTTTATATACAGTTCCTTGTCGTGTAGTGGATCAATATTGAAAGCTTTACAATGTTCTTCAAAAATTTCCACAGCTATTCTATGAGCATCAACGTAGTTATCTCCCTCATTCATTTTTTCAAATATAGGAAAATCTCTAGTTGTTTTTCGATATGCATTAGCAGTTACTCTATTTAATAAACCATTATTTCTCATTAATTTTTGAAATTCATTAAGCGCTTCTTTTTGATAATCAAAAGACAGATTTAACGGATAAAATTGGTATTTATCTTTTGCACTCCGATATAGTGAAGGCAGATCGGATATAGCTTCTGTGGCTGTAACCCATCCAGGAAGGTTTTCATCAGGTCTTATCGGTTCTATAAAATTAGGAGCTTCTAAAAATTTTTTAATTCTTCGATATCCTCTTGGAACCGTTCCATCATTTGTTCTATGGGTAGGTATAGGAAGCATTTTTTTATCTATTGAAGCGTGCTTAGAAGCAATGACAAAAATTCTTTCTCTCATCTGTGGAACCCCAAAATCAGCAGCAGTTAAAATTGTCCATTTTGCATTGTAACCATTTTCGATAAATCTTTGGCAGACAGTTTCAGGTATATTTACTCCACCATAATTAACTGCTTCTACTACATTTTCCATAACTGCATAATCCGCCTTAAGATTCAATACAGAATCTACGAAATTTTCAAAAAGAGTTCCTCTTGCATCATTTGTGTGAACTCTATCTTCACCTAACGACCTTAGCTTCCCTTTCCCAATAGACGAGTAAGCTTGACAGGGCGGCCCCCCAATCACCATTAAAGGTCTGCTTCTATCAATTTCTTCTTTTAGTACTCCAAGGTCAAAAGTTTTTATATCTCCTTGATAATGCTCTCTATCGACTCCATCTTTCCAATGCAGGTTATATGAAGCAGTAGCAGCGGCCAACTCATTAATGTCCACCCCTCCTGCTATGTCATATCCTGCTTTCTTGAAACCGTAGGCAAAACCTCCACATCCTGAAAAAAGATCAATAATCTGCGGAGTCACTGACTGTGAAATATTCGAATAGCTCTTTAACATATACTTTTTCTCCTTTTGGATGCAAAGCGGGCTCAATAGTTTCTGTTTTAGCAGTGTTAAGTTTCATTAGTCTGCGAAATAAAGAGGAGTTTCTTTTTTTCTGTGATTTATCAATTTCTCCATAAGATCGCATAATTTCCCTGGTTAAACTAACCCGATATCCATTCATACCTGCTCTTTCAACTAACTGAACAATTTCATCTGTAGTATTACCTGCAAGAGCTTTGTATGTATCATTTTTATTTCCCTGCCATGATAGATAGATATACCACCATAAAACTTTCAACCATATTCTACGCGGTTCTTTCCAATATCTGTTTTCTTTTAATCCCCATCTATTATAGACGATATCAGGCACTACAGCTAAAGACAAATACCTCCAAAAATCATTTTCAGCCATGGTTCTTACATTGATATTTTCATATTCAGATAGAATATCAAAAAGCTCCAATCCAAATATTAAATCCAAATCATAACTTGAAGTTTTTGTTTCTTTATTTTCCTTTGTTAATAAATCACGAGTATCAAAATAAGCTTTTAAAAGTTTATTTCTTAATTCTATATTGGATTCGTCAAATTCTTCAGGAGGGGTTTCTTTCCAGGAACCAAAAATTCTTTCTGCTTCCTGTCTGCCTATTTTTTTTACTTCCATTTTTCCTTCATTTTTTATTATTTGTTCCATTACATATTTCCCTCCAAATATTTCCTTATGGATATACTTAAGCGCTGTGGTTCGGAATGATCCCATTGAAAAGTATCAATAAAATAAAAGACCGCTTCTCCAATACTGCCGGATGAATTGTTTATTCCTTTAATAATATCATTCCAATAATCCGATGTTTTCACTTTATTAATAATAATCTCTAGAGCAGAAGCCATTATTTCTACGAATAATGGAGAGTTACGAACATTTTTCCCGTCATACACTTTATAATAGTTGGGATGTTCTCTATTTATACAAAGTTTTAAATGTTCTTCATCAAAAGAATCTTCCTGGGGATCGGTCCACGAACAAATCACCCACCATAGAGGCATCTTTTTATCCGATACTTCCACTATTGGAAAGATTGAACCGCTTCCTTCGATTACAACAGTAAGCTGATTGATAATTCCTAAATTCAAGCCTGGATCATTCCCAAGCATTGTTTCTTCGGAAGATACGTTTACTGCTTTATTTTTTATATATATCACTACTTGAATATTAACTTGATTTTTTAATTCACCACGATCAAAATTCAGATCTACCATGCATTCTAGTGGTGATTTGTGTTTACTATCGAATGATATCACTTCAAAAGCACTTCTTATATTGGAAGATTTACAACTCCATATAACTCCCAAAGCTAACTCAGCTTCCATGGGGGCTACTCCATTTTCACCAAATAAGAATGAAGGATTGGATATCATTATGTTTTGATTTATTTTCAAATTATGCTTATCCGGCTCCCAATTGTAATAGGGATCTTCAAAATATACTGTTTCTTTTAATGTACTTTCTTCAGGGTATAAAGTTTTCAAGGGTTGAGTACTATTATGATAGTAACTAAAGCTCGTTTCTCCAATTGCTATTCCGAGTCTTTGATAAATTTTATCATCTATTTCGGGATAAAAACTTAAAGGTAGTCTCATTTTTCTACACCTGCTTTTTTCTGCAATTCATCTATAGTCGAAATAGTCCCTTTTATGTTATTTTCTTTGGAAGCAAAAGTAACACTTCCAATAATGCTAATTGGATTTTCAGTCATTTTTTCGAATTGTATCCCACAATTTATCCCATACCTAAAAGATTTTTTAGAGCTAATAATTAAACTGTTAAATTCAACATTTTTAACATTTAAATCAAACATTTGATAAATATTAAATACCTCATTATCAACTTTTAATGATTTTATTTCCATTTGATAAATATATAATGGAAAGGGGCTCCCTATTTCTTTCTCGTCTTCCCAATTTTTTTCATTAATATTTCCGCCTTCCGACTTCACTAAAAGTTCCATAATTGTAGTTTTTACATTTTTACCTATACCTATCTCAAAATCCATATGAATGGAACCTTCTTTAAAAATAGGCGATCCAATAAAAGAAAGAGAAGATTTATTGCTTTTATTTTCTAAATTAGTCTTGACTCCACCTTTAGGTTTCTTGTGTGTATTCGGTTTTTTACCAAAATTCTCCGGAGGAAGCAGTATACTTGCCAAAGATTTACCAATTCCCGTCTTTTTTGTTTCACCAGAGATTACATCTTTTGTTTTGTATTGCTCATTTATTTTACGCCCTACATGATTTTTAATTTTAGAAACTATATGAGGATTGTTTTCGTTAAGTGTTCTGTCATTCCAGGAAGTATGGTCAGCTTTTTCACCTCCGCGGAGGTACTCTTCCAATGTAAGACGATCATATTCTTTTTTTAAAACTTTTTCTGCATTTGGTACAAATAATCCAATAATATATTCATTCTCATTTGTTGGCTGAATGTTGTTGATCCAGCTGCCGACAGCATCATAATTAATAATCATCCCGGGTTTTCTAATATAGGTGATTAAAGGAGAATTAAATTCTTCATTATTAAAATTCGTATTTGTCTGTTCGTAAGGAGAAGCTTTATTATGAGGCGGAAGCATTAAAAGGTCTTTTTTCGATAATTTGGCAAAAACGATCTGCCCTGCCTCTCCTCCTCCTTCAAAAATATTTTTAAGATGTATGGATTTTTTTATTATTTTATCTTTCGTTAATAATAGTTTGCTGTCATTCTTAAACGCATAATCAGTAGTATTGTATAAATCCTGAATGACTTGAAATGCTGGAAGCATTAAATTCGGATCGATTATTTCCTCATTAACGTAGGCCCTTATTTCTTTATTTACTTGATAATGCCTGTTACCAAGTCTTGGTGCATACCATCTTTGAATAGAAACTTTTAGATAGTCTTCTATTTTATGCAGCCACCAGTATCTTTCCCAGTCCATCTCTTGGTAGCTTGCTTTGGCACTGTACATCAATTCTTCTTCATTTATAAATGGAATAATTACAGCTGTGCCTGTCTCCATACCTACATAAGGCTCAACATTAATATCTGCTAATATCTGCATGACCTCATTATCATCAGTTATTGGAATAGTTTCATTGGGTTTGATTTCTTTTCCCCACCACGCTATTCCTCTTTTTGGTCCGGTAGAATCAGATTCCAGTAAAGTATTCTCTTTCGTTTCATCCTCCACTAAACAGGCAGCAAGGCGGCTTTCAAATTCTCCGTTTTCTTTTTGAATTCGACTATAATACAAAACCAGCCCCATACCTGCTCTGAAATAGATAGTTTTTCCAAGACCCCAGGAGCCTCCGGACCCTTCTTTCTGCTGAGGTTTACTTATTTCATAAATTAACGTCATTAAATTTCCAAAGTGACGACCTTTAACATCATCAATGTGAAGAGGACCCTTTAAGCCTGTAGTTTTACTGTCACGAACCACAATACTTTTATTAATTTGATTCCCATATTTATTTAATAGCTCTTTTTCAATTCCAGTAAAGTGACTGCTGAATTTCTCGGTTTCAAACTCTTTTAAATTAAACCTTACATCCAGATAATCAGAATCTTTTAAGACTGCATCTGAACTGTTCTGTATAGATTCTCTAACCAAAAGATCCAAGGTTGGTAATTCGTCGTTTTGTATTAATCTTATTAAAGAACTTCCGCTTTCAGACATTTTTCCATGTGGAGCTATTTCTATATCCATTATACTATCTCCTCATCTGCCAGCTCAGGAATATTAATTTCCAGTGCTCCGTAAGACTTTTTAGTAGTCGTATCTTCCTGGGGGATCATTAAACATAGACCTATAATGTCCGATGAAGCCTTTAAATCTTCCCGTCTGCTTTTATTAATAGTTTCATCATTATTTTTCCCTGGAGCAACTTTCGAGTGTTGATGTATACAATAAATAATTAGTATAGGTGTGTTTTTCAAACCGGCATTCTCCCTGATTTCGCCTACTTTTTTTATACTTGGACTACCTTTTGCCAATTCGTCTTTGTATTCATCTTTTAAACTCGAAGGATCAATATCTGCATATAAATCGACGGGAGCCCTCAGCACTCCAATATTAATAATATCCTCGTTTTTGGTAATTATATTTTTTCTATTTCGTGTTACTTTACCCACTACTTCACCGTTAGGAAGTAACCAATTTTTTGAATCATCTTCACCACTTGGGGCTGTACCCGACACTATGACATTCCAGTTATCAATTTTTCCATCTTCGGTTTTTCTCTCCACCCATTCAATAAACGGCTGCAGCTCTCTATCACTAAAAACTCTCGTACGTTCATGGAAATTCATTTTTTTTAATAAATTTTCTTTGATTTCATTAAAATGTATATTTCTCCACACCATTCGATTTTTTATTCTTTCTCCATTCGGCAAGTTGTGTAAAAAATCTTCAGTATGATGTTTATTTTTTTGCTGAATTTCTCTATTATCTTCGAATAGAATAGTTTGAGTACTTGCTCCTGTAAAATCAAAAGATACTTTTTTTGCTGACTGTTGTCTGGAAGCAGCTGTAACACGCAGCCAGGATACTCCGGGTGTATTCTTGACTTTAGGTCCATATTCTCCCGGATCCACAAGTGAACGTGAATAAGCCGATAAAGTTTCCCTAAGTTCATATTCTAGAGTTGCTAAAAATCCAAATTTATCAATTGAATCAGCTTCCATCCAGATTCTTGGGTATAATTCATATCTTGGTCTATAACCAAACCATCTGCCCATCTGCATAAGTGTATCAGCCTGGTTTGTGCCTCTAAGAAAATAACTGCTGATCAATCCTTCCATGGTTAAACCACGCGAAAGAGTAGTTCCCCCTACTACAATAAAAGCGACTGGATAATTTAACTCTTTTATTTTTTCTTCAGAAGGATAAGCAAGCCTTACAAACATTCCTTCATCATTTATTCCATTATTTGAGCAGTTATCAACGCATAAATGAAGATATTCTTTATAAGTGAGTTCTCCATCCTCATCCAAAGGTATGTGCGTAATATCTTGTATTAAGGTAAGAATATTATCACTTATAGCTTCAAACTTTTGAAAGATGTAAGTTTTATCTAAATCTCCACTATATTCCTTAAAAGAAGTAACCAAGTCCTCTTTATTGAATCGGGCAGTTTCTTTATGCCAGACCTCGCGGCATCTATCAAGAATAAATTCAGTTCCTGTAGTCTTCAGCCAGTTTTTAATTCCTTCTGCTATGTTGGTATGATGCTGCTGTTTTTGGCTGGTATGAACCATCATTGTTAAAGGTTTTTTATATCCATGGAGTTTTAAAGAAGAATGTGCACATAAGAACCAGCATAAAGATTCAATTAAAGAATTAGGCAGTTCCTGTCGCGCCCCATTTTGAATTTTATTAAGCACAGCTTTATCTTCATCGTCAACTTCTCTAACTATATTCAAACCTTGAAATTCATCCATACCCTCTACCCCAAATATTTCTTTCGGGCCAAAATATTCATTAGTAGTACTTAATGCTTTAATAAAGTTTTTTGGATATAGAGACTCTCCCCCAAATTCATTTAAAAAATTCGCGTAGGGGGTAGCTGTATAACTCACATAATTTACTGCTGTTGGTTGTTTGTAAAGTGTATTATTTTTTTTACTTTTACTTTCTACCAAATTTACTATGAGTTGATTTATTGCTTTTCGATCTATTTCTTCATTTTCATTTTTCACACTCATATCTGCAGTATTTATGCTGCCTTGATCAGCTTCATCATCAATTATTAATATTTTCATTTGACTGTATTTATTAAGGTCATTCTGTAACGCATCCAATAAATCTTCCAAACGTTTTTTGTTTTTTAAACACACGTAAAGGTGTGCATCATTGGTACCTTTAAAATGAAGGTCTGAAACACGGGCACCAATAGGAGCATTACGTTTAACATTTGATAAAGATTTCCAGGAAATATTACCTGGATGATTCAAGTCTTTTATTAAACGATCCTGGGTTTGTTTTCTAAGGTTTTCAACAAGGCCTGATAATACTATAAACATGTTCCATCCGTGATCAGCTGCCATAGCCATTAACCCAGCCATATTAGCAGTTTTTCCGGATTGCACGTTTCCGACAACTAATCCCTTAATGGGTCCTGTTTCGGAAGTATTCGTACTTAGCCTTCTTAAAATTGATACACTGGCTTTTTCGATTTGTTCAACAGCTTCAGGACTTAATTTCTTTTTCTCTAAATTCTTTTTATACAACTGCCAGGAAGATCTATCATCGGCAGGAACCAGTGCTCCATTATCAGCTTCCTTATCAATTAATTGGGCACCTTGATTTCTTTCTTCAGCTGATATACTCTCCTCATCAACTTTTTTTATATTTTCCACTAAGTCGAACCACTGTTCCTTTGATAATTCAGGCCAAAAATTATTATTCTCTTGGGACTTTAAAAAAAGTTCCAGTCCATTGATGGTTTCTTTGCCACCATATGCGATACTTTTCCAATCAAAATTGTTACTTTTAGCATCTTTTATCCAATTTCTTGGTTTATCGTATTTCACGTCCAAAATCCTCATAGTAATTCCTCCGTTAGTTATATATAATCCTGGGAGCAGACCTAACCATTTTAGTAAGTTATTATAAATTGATTACTATATATACCATTTGTACTATATAGTATATCAAATCAGTGAATATATTATAATGAGTAATAAAGTAAATATTTGTATAGATATATATAAAACTGTCAATTGAGGAGGCATTTATGGATAATTTAAGTTCTAAAGACCGTCAAAAAAATATGAAAGCGATAAAATCTATTTCCCAATTAGAGAACAAAGTTTCCAAATCGTTATTCAATAGAGGACTAAGATTTAGAAGAAATGTAAAAGATTTAAAAGGCAAACCAGATTTTGCAGTAAAAAAATATAAAATCGCTGTATTTATTGATTCCTGCTTTTGGCATCAATGTCCTATACATGGAAATATGCCTAAAACTAATAGTAAGTTTTGGCATCAAAAACTTGCCCGCAATATAGAAAGGGATAAAGAAGTAACTTCTTGGTATAAAGCAAACAATTGGAACATATTAAGAATCTGGGAGCATGAATTCAAAGAAGATTATGAAGAAACTATTAATAAAATAGAAAATTTCTTTATTTCTCAAAAAAGATACTGATTAGAATTCTTGAACTGAAGTATCTAATCAAAAAATGAAAACCTTCACTGATTACTACACGCTTTTTCACTAAAAAATGCTGAAAAAAGCTTCTCGCACATTTGTTAAAGTTGTGGCGAAAAGCTTTTATTTAAAATATTAAAAGATAGAATGACTTTCATAATTCGCAGCCTTACGGGCGGAAGAGATTGAAATCAAAAAAAGGAGGAACCTCCCCAAATCTCGAAGGGATAGATTGCGACCACCATTCTAGAGATTGGTGGAAACCCCCATGCCTATGTATATTCGACAAGAAAGCCTGTTTGATCTGCAAACCTTATACGATTTAGAACCTACCCACCGATTTGAGGAAGTCCTTTCTTCTTTATCCATCGCTCCAATATAGTTATAATCCTAAAAGCATCAATGGTATACCAATAATAAATCCTATAATAAAAAATCCTACAGCTATTTCAAAGATAGATAAATCGTCCCAAGGATGCTTATCTGGTTCTTTCATAGAAACCTCCTCAATTTTATCCCCATGTGTAATCATTAAATTGTATTCTTCGCGTAGGTTAGAATCTTTTAAAACTTTATACGCTTTACTAATCATTTCAAATTTTTCGGGGGAAGTTTCATTAGGATACTTTCTTACATTTAAATAGTAAGCATTTCTTATTTCTTTATAATCTGCTCCAAAAGAAAGACCTAAAACTTCATAATGATTTCTTTCCATGAATTTACCTCCTTTACTTATTATTGAGATAATATAACTAAATAAATGTTATATAAAGGAAATTATACAGGATTTAAGTTTATTTAACTAGTACTTTTGAATTATTATTGATGCAAATCGACGTGATACTCGTTGCCTTACTATTCTATATAGTAGTAATATAGAAATAAATAAGAGAAATATAAAAAAGCCCACTGGATACTCCTTTGTCTTCGGAATATCCAGTGGGCTTTTTTTGTACACTTACGAATTCAACTGTTTTTCTTTCATCGTGCCAGCTTCGAATTCATTCAACAGAGCCCGGACTTCATCCGTCGTCTCGGTATTCATCAACTGATTGCGAAGTTCCCCGCCCCCGCGGATGCCGCGGATGTATATTTTAAAGAAGCGGCGGAGCGGCTTGAAGGAAATCGGCTCAATTTCGGTGGAATACTTGTCATGCAGATCCAGATGCAGGCGCAGCAGATCAAACAGCTCCTTGCTGCTGTGCTCTCTGGGCTCTGTTTCAAACGCAAACGGATTCGTGAAAATCCCGCGTCCGATCATGACGCCGTCCACGCCGTATTTTGTGGCAAGTTCCATCCCGGTCTGATGATCCGGAATATCGCCGTTGATCGTAATCAGAGTGTCCGGTGCTATTTCGTCCCGAAGAGCCATGATTTCCGGAATCAGCTCCCAGTGCGCCTCGACGGCACTCATTTCCTTTTTCGTGCGCAGATGTATCGATAAGTTGGCGACGTCCTGCTTTAATACGTGCGTCAGCCAGCCTCTCCACTCGTCGACGTTCGTGTAGCCGAGTCTTGTCTTTACGCTCACCGGCAGACCGCCCGCCTTGGCCGCCTGGATAATATCGGCTGCGTTATCCGGATAGCGGATCAGGCCGCTCCCTTTTCCTTTGGCCGCCACGTTCGGTACCGGGCAGCCCATATTTATATCGACTCCCTTGAAGCCCTGCTCCGCCATGCCGATGCTCATCTCCCGGAAATGCTCGGGCTTGTTTCCCCATATGTGAGCTACCATTGGCTGCTCGTCTTCTGTGAACGTCAGGCGTCCCCGCACGCTGAAGATCCCTTCCGGGTGGCAGTAGCTTTCCGTGTTGGTAAATTCGGTAAAAAACACATCAGGCCGGGCCGCTTCCGCCACTACATGGCGGAACACGACGTTCGTCACGTCTTCCATCGGCGCCAATACAAAAAACGGCCGCGGCAGGTCACGCCAAAAGTTTTCTTTCATAATTTCCATTCCAATCCTTTCATCTATATAGTCTCTATTTAAAAACAGATCTATTTATATTGTCCTTTTATTTTTCTTAGCCCTGTATATTTTACACGACTCATGCGTTCGTGCAAAGAGACAGGTTTCTTTTAATTCAATACAAACCTCGTCTCGCTGTATCCTTCTTTTGTCTTTTTCACTTCCAGGGTCGCAGGAATTACCTGTTTCATCTCCTGCACGTGGGAAATCACGCCAATCATGCGTCCCGACTGCTGCAGGTCAACGAGCGTATCGATCGCCTTCTGCAGGGATTCCTCATCAAGGGAGCCGAAGCCTTCGTCAATGAACATCGTTTCAATCGAAATACCGCCTTCGTACGCTTGGATCACGTCTGCCATGCCGAGCGCAAGGCACAAGGAGGCGTTGAACTTTTCGCCCCCGGACAGCGTCTTTACGTCCCGCACCTGTCCGGTATAGTTATCGAGCACATCGAGGCCGAGCCCGCTCTGCCTGCCCCGCTTCTCCAGACGGTCGCTGCGCATCAGGTAGTACTGGCCGTTTGCGAGGCGCTTCAGCCGTTCGTTGGCCGCATGAATAATCTGTTCGAGAAATTCAATCTGCAGGTAGCGCTCAAAACTGATCTTTTTCGTATTTTCCCCGCGCACCACGTCATACAGGTCTTTAATCAGCTGAAACTCCTGTTCTACGTCCGCCAGTTCCTTTTCGGCAGCGGCAATTTTCTCCCTGCCCAGTTCGGCATTATTGAGATAGCTTTTCGCCTGCTGTTGCGCCGTTCTTGCCTCTTCCATTTCCAGCTTGAGTGCACCCAGCTTCTCCTGCAGCGCCGGCAGGTCGACTCGTTCCCGGTCTTGTAATTCCTTCTGCAGGTCTTTCACCTGGACCGCGACAGTCTGCACGGCGGTATGATAATCCTTTACTTCCTGCTGCAGCGCTTCCCGCGTTTCCAGTGGCAGCTTGGCTTCCTGATAGGCGGCTTCCGTGGAAAATCCGGCCTTCTCCAGCGCTGCTTCATAGGTGTTCTGTACGTTTTCAAGCTTGCTTTGTACTTCCTGAAGCTGTTCTTCGGTATGCTTGACGTTTGCTTCTGCGGTAAGCAGCGCTTCCTTTGCCTTATCTCTAGCCTCCTGCGCCCGCTTCCACTCGCCTTCGAGCTTTTCGTACGTTGCGGTTGTTTCCTCGATTTTTTGTTTCAGGTGCGTAAGGGAGCGCAGTTCTTCCGGAATCGAAGCAATGCTCTGCTCATACAGCGATGTTTCCGTCTTATAATCGGCACGCAGATTGGAAAGCCGTTCCGTCATTTTTTTCTGCTCTTCTACCTTTGTTTCAAGCGCTTTATCGTTTTTTCTAATTGTTTCCCTTAACTCATCTATCGTTTCCTGATCTTTTTTCAGCTGCTGAATACTCTGGTTCAGCTCAATGCCCTGTCTGGAAATGGTTTGAAAATCCTGTTCTGCGCTTTCGGGATTATAACCATTATCGATCAATTCCTGCTTTTTTTCGTTCTCCTGCTCCTGTATCGCATGTGCTTTCGCCTGGGCGTTCGTGAAATCCCCTTCCTTCTGCTTTTTCTCGCGGCGCTTTGCTTCCAGCTCCTCTTTACCAGGAATATCATCTGTCAGCACCGCAGACTTCGGATGTTCTTCACTCCCGCAGACCGGGCAGGGCTTTCCATCGTGCAGATGATCCGCCGCCAGGATACTGGCCTGTCCATTGAGCCAGCGCTCCTCCAGCTGTTCAAACGATTGTTCTTCTTTTTCATAAACGGCCTTAAATGCGGATACTTCTTTTCCTGCCTCATGCTTCGCCGCCTGTTTTTTTAAGTACTCTTTCATAATCGTAGCAGCAGTACGGAGGTCATTTAATTGTTCTGTTTTCTCCTGGAGGGAGCGGACGTTTTCTTCGAGCGGCTGCAGTTCTTCCCGCTTTTTAGTCAGTTCCGCTCTTGCCTGCTGAACCTCCCGTTCGCCCGCTTCTGCCTGTTTGGAAAGCGTTTCTTCTTCGACTTTTAACTGCCGGATTTTCTGCTTTTTACTCTCCAGCTCCTGTACCGTGGGCAGGTGTAATTCAAGGCGGTCCCGTTCTTTTCTCGTATCCTCCCGGAGCGGCGCTTTGTTTTCTTCCTCGTTAAACAAAGCCTGGGCAGCCTTCTGCTTTTCGGATGCACTGTTATACGCGGATCTTGCCTGTTCCTGCTGGTTTCGTTTACGTGCTGCTTCTTCCCGTATCTCCACTGCCTGCTTTTCATATACTTCCAGCTGCGCGGCTTTCTCGGCAAGCTGCAGCTGCTGTTCCTTTGCGGCAAACTGCTCCTGCTTGTCTTCGAGATGCTGCTGTTCCCGCTGCTTTTCTGCCAGCGTATCGATGCGCTTGTTCAATTCCTGCGCCTGATGAAACTGGACTTCAACTTTTTTGGCGCTTTCTGCTTTGGCCTGGAACGTTTGGTAGGTGTCCGATTGCTGCTGTTCGTAAAACGAGATTTCCTGCTCCAGCCCGTCCAGCACCTGGTTCGTATTGTAATGCTCCTGCGCGAGAACGTTAAAAAACGCCGATGCGTCCCGCTGTGGCAGAGACGCTTTCGCATTTTCAATATGTATCTCTCTTGTGCGCTTCTGGCCGTCGAACTGCTTTTGGATGTCTTTGCGTTTGCCGTCCAGATGATCGACGACCCGCTTATAAAAGCTTGTCTTAAAAATTTTCCGCAGAATTTCTTCCTTGTTTTCTGTTTCTGAGGTGAGCAGTTTCCGGAACTCCCCCTGCGGCAGCATCACAATCTGGCTGAACTGGTCTTTCGTTAAGCCGATAATCGACTGGATTTTTTCATTCACCTGGGTGGCGATAAAGCGATCGGTTAAAGGCACTTCTTGCCCGTCCGTAATTTCATAGAGTTCATACTTGTCCCCGGTGCCGCTTTTGTTTCCCTGCTTCACATGACCGAGCTGGCGGAATACCCGGTAGGCGCGGCCTTTGAGTTCAAATTCAAACGTAACGGAGGTATGCAGGTCGTCCTCGGCAAAGTGGCTGCGCATCGAGCGGATGTCGCTGCGGTCTTCCCCGCTGGCATCCCCGTAAAGCGCAAAGCAGATCGCATCGAAAATCGACGTTTTGCCCGCGCCGGTTTTTCCGGAAATCACGAACAGCTTGTGGTTCTGCAGATCATCAAAATCAATCACTTCCTGATTTTTATACGGACCGAAAGCGGTCATTTTTATTTTTAATGGCTTCATTTCCGCTCCCCCTCTTTCACATTCAGCGCCTGCAGCGCATCCTGGAATAACTGCTCGGTCGCTTCCGTTGCTTCCGAGCCTCGCACTTCTTCATAGAACGATTGAAACAGCGCGAAGTCACTCATCTTCGTACGGTCTTTCAGCGTACTTTCCGAATCGGTCACAGACAACGTAGGAAATTCCCGTTCCACGTGCATGGCGTTCGGATAGACCGAGCGGATCTTCTCCATGGCTGAGAGCACCACCGTCTCGTCAAGCAGTTTCACAAACACGTAGTCTTCACATATCTCATGCTCCAGAATATCAGCGATAAAGCCTTCCACAGCATACATGTCGCGCTTTGGCTCCAGCAGTCTCTTTTCTACTTCCACCGTACCGTCGGCAGCAATGTCCACTACCAGATAGCCTTTTTTGTGCGTCTGTTCGGAAAGGGAATACTTCAGCGGCGAGCCCGCATACTGCACCGACTGCCTGCCGACGAAATGTCCCTGATGCAGGTGGCCGAGCGCTACATAGTCAAAACCGTCCAGATACCCGGCGCTTGCCTGATCTGAGCCGCCTATGGACAACTGGCGCTCGGACGTGCTCGTGTTCTCTTTTTCTTCCCCGTGCGACGTAAGAAACGCGTGGCCTACAAATACGTGGCGGGCATCCGGATCTTTGGCGGCTTCTATTTTTGCCGTAATCGCGCGCAGGGCGTCGTCGTGTGTTTTTACGGTTTCGTCCTCGAAAGCAAGCCGCACCTGGCTCGGATCAGTATACGGCACTAAGTGAAAGTGCACCTCACCGGCGTCATCGTGCAGCACGACCGGCTGAAACGGCTCGCTCAGTTCCCCGGTAATATGAAAGCCGGACTGTTTCATTACTTCCCGGCCAAAATGCAGGCGGCTCGGGCTGTCATGGTTGCCTGCGATCGCAAGCAGCGGCGTGTTCAGCTCGATCGCAATGATTTCCAGCACCCGGTTTAATAGCTGCACGGCCTCGGTCGGCGGCACCGCCCGGTCGTACAGATCTCCTGCAATAATGACCGCATCCGGCTTTTCTGCTTTGACCGCTTCGATAAACTGTTCCAAAATATATTCCTGGTCTTCGGTCATATACACGCCCTGAACCAGCTTTCCTAAATGCCAGTCCGCCGTATGGAAAAATTTCATCCCTGCCACTCCTCTTTTCTAATGTATGAAATAAAAGCTGTCTATGTAAAGAATGTATGTTCTCTCGTTAGAATTACTATACCAAATTGGAAGATGTTTTTGTATGGATAGCTGCAATGAAAAAAAGCCTCTTAGAAGGTCACTGACCTTTTAAAAGGCTTACCCGCTTTCTTACTGCTGGGTGGCAACACTCCATATATTTCCTGAGAAGTCTTTAAATGTACCTCTTTTGTCCGGGTCTCCTTTTTGAACAGGCTTTTCCATTGACGTGCATCCTGACTGAACGGCTGCATCAAATACCTCGTCCACGTCCGGCACATACACATGCAGCAGATGGCTCACAGCCGGAAACTGCTCTGAAGCGTCTGCGATCATCATTACCGAGTCATCAATCTGGATCTCGGCATGCATGATGGTTCCGTCCGTATTATCATAGCGCCGCAGTTCCTTTGCATCAAATACCTTTTCTAAAAACTCCATCAGCTTCTGCGCATCGTCCACGATTAAATAGGGGGACAGCGAATTGTAACCATCCGGTTTGAACGTACGATTCATTCCAATCACCTCCATTTGCTTATCCTATGCCCGGTTATATGAATAATAAACAAAAAATTCCAATCCCGCTTCAACGATACAAGAAACAAAAAAGCGCCGTCTCCATTTAAAATAGAGCAGGCGCTTTTGTTATCCTCTGTATTTGATTGCTAATCCTTTTAGGAAATTCCTTGCATACTGATCGCCGAACTGCCGGTAGTTCTTATGGCCTTCCTTCCGCAGCAGGCCGCTTACTTCCCCTTTGGTGATCGTAACGTCAGCATTGGCCAGAATATCCACAATGTCCTCACTCGTTAGCTGCAGGGCGATTTTTACTTTTTTCAGCATCACGTTATTCACACTCGAGTAATTTTTAATCGACCGGTCCGGCTTCATCGGTTCGCCGTCTTTAGAGGTCTGCGGTCCCCGCTTGAACGTGATCAGCCCATTTAAAAAGGACTCGAGCATGCTGTTTGTGCATTTGAGATGATTGTCATCTTCATACACTTCGTCGTCTTCCTCGTCGTCACTTTCTTCTATTTTCGTAAGTACCTTCCGTACTTCATCTTTGGAGAGATCCACCCCGCCAAGCTTGAATATTTCCATTACGTCCTGATCTCTTATATCCAAAGCGTATCGTATTCTAATGACGATGTCGTTGTTATTCATTCGTAAACCTCCATACTGTATCTATTCCAACTGCTTTCCCTTTACTTAACGGTTTCGATTCAGGGTTTCCCGGTAGTATTCTTTCAGCTCCGCTGCATTGTCTTTCCATTCCACCGGCTGTCCATAAACCAGCTGTTGAAAGGCATCCAGGCACACATGCCAGCCTGCCGCGGTCTCCACTGCCCACGCATCGTCGTCAAACGTATGCGTGAAAATCATGCGGCACCCTGTCTCTTCTTTCCGTATTACAATGCTCAATAAATCATCCTCTTCACGGAAACCAAGTACTTGGGGCTGCTCCAGCTCTGTAATAACACCATTGTATGTTGTTCCTTCCCCGTCATCGAAGGCAATGCCGCCCCCCACTCTCAGATTCATTTCCCCTGTCGCAAACGGATACCACCGGGAGAAGGCATCCGGATTTGTCAGAACACTAAAAACCTCTTCCGGAGTGTAAGGCAAAAACCGTTCAAACCGTAACGCATAACGCCCGTTTTCCTTATGTAGTGTACCATATTCATTCATCGTTTCATCCTCCTTTTCTTCGCTTGTCGGGTCCAGATTACCATTAACCGTACACTCATTATGGCATACCTGTTTTTGTGTGTTTATCGAAACAGAAAAAAGAAAGGCAGCAAATTTCACTGCACTTCCTTTTCATCCATTTTCTCCGCCAGCTCCACAATAATTCCTTCCGGTCCGTGAACGTAGCATAATTTGTACATGTCTTTATAATTTGTGATTTCTCCAAAAAGTTCTGCGCCTGTCTTTTTCAATTTAGCCGCAATGCCCTCAATATCTTCCACAGCAAAAGTAATATGCCGGATGCCCAGCGTATTGGCAAAAGACGGCTGCATCCCCTTTTCATCCAACGGGCTATAGAATTTAACCAGTTCCAGGTTGGCCTCCCCACCCGGCACCCCCAGCATGACCACCATCTCTCTAACATCCGTCAGCCCGATTATCCGCTCCACCCATTCGCCTGCCACTTCCGTTTCCCCCAGTACTTCCAGTCCGAGCTCCAGAAAAAAGGCTTTAGCCGCTGGAAGATCATTAACGACCACACCTACATGATCCATTCGCTGCACCTTCATATTCCACACCTCCTCCGTTTAGACCGGCCCAAACGAATATTGAATAGTACAGTACACTTCTCCTTCCCGGACTCTTTTTCCTTTTAAAATAACCGGCTTTGGCAATCAATTAATACCTTTTCAAAAGCGTACCTCTATCGTCTGCATAAAATCTCAAACAAAAAAGCCATTTCACAGTTATTTCATTGCAAAACGGCTTTCCACAATCAGCTGTTTATTGATACAGTCTGTTATCATTCCGGATGGTTGCCCGGCTCATCTCCTGCTTCAAACGGAGAGTGGATGCCTTCGTACCCCAGATGCATCGTCATGCCTAAATCTGCATGATCAAGATTGTGGCAGTGATCCATCCACATGCCCGGATTATCTGCTTCAAAAGCAACCTCATAGGTCTCTCCGGGTTCCACATTCAGCGTGTCCAGCTTGATCGGGCTTCCGCTAACGGCTTCACCATTCCTGCTTAACACCTGGATATGGTGTCCGTGCAAATGCATCGGATGATCGGCAAAGCTGCGGTTCACAAACGTGGTTTTCACCATATCTCCTTCCTGGACCATAAAGCTTGGCGTCTCCGGAAACACTTCTCCGTTGAGCGCCCATAGATTTCCGGACTCCCCTTTATAATTACCAACGTAGATATTATCCATAATCATGGTAAATTCCCGGTCGTATTCCGTTTCTTCGGTAAAAGGGGTCTCCTTTGGTGTTCCGTACGTGGTCATATCAAAAAGTTGTAATTGATCCGCTGGAGGCTTTTCTACTGGCTCCCCGTTTTCTCCAAACGTCAGGCTCACGTCATTGTGGCCATTTTCCACTTGAAGGCTTACCGGCGCCTCCGGTTTTACGAAGGTTACATCATACCTTCCGCCGGCAGGAATCTTTAACAGCTGATTCTCCAATTCGGTGGGTTCATTAATTTCCTCCCCGTCCAGCGCGTCGACTTTAAACGGGGTGCCGTCCAGCGTGAAGTTTTTGGTTCCGTTGCTGCTGTTAACAAGCCGCAGTCTGACCGGCGTTCCCGGCTCTATCACCTGGTATTCCTCCTGATCACTTTGGTTAAGAGTCGTCACAGGGTCTTCTCCCACTTCCCAATCATGAACGATGGTCGTAATTTCGGTTTCCTGCTTCACGCCCTCCGCCGGTAGAATATTGAATGCTCCGAACAATCCCCGCTTTACCTGCTCAGAGGCCTGCTGGTGGGAGTGGTACCAGTGCGTGCCGGTTTCTTCCGCTTTAAAACGATACGTGTACGATTCGCCCGGCTGGACGGCGTCCTGGGTCATGCCCGCCACCCCGTCTTCTCCGTTTGGCACATCTACTCCATGCCAGTGGATGGTTGCTCCTTCCTCGATGTCTTTGTTGATCAATTCAACCTCCACCACGTCTCCTTCCCGGGCAGTCAGTTCCGGTCCGGGGTACTCCCCATTAAATGTCCAGGCTTCTATCACTTTTCCCGAGCTCAGCTCCACCTCTTCCTTTTGAGCTACAAGAGTGTATGTCTCATCCGGTTCTTCGTCAGTGGGTCCTTTCAAGTCAGCAACACTAACCATTTCATGACCGGCGTGCGCGCCGTGGCCTCCCATATTAGTGAACGGCTCACCGCCTCCGTAATCAACTTTTTCATTCATCATATCGTAGCTCTCCGGCAGCTCGCTGGCCTGCATCGATAAAAGAAAAGCGCTGCCTCCCGCTGTGGTTAATAACACAAGCAGGCCGGCAAACCTCGTGAGCCTCATAAAAACTCCGGAAGACGTCATCCGCTGGTACCGCCACTTATGGTAAAACCAGCTTCCCAACGTGACCCCTGCTGCTATCAATAAGTACATAATTATTTCCGTAACTTTAGGAATGGCCGGGGGTGCCATAAAAACAATATACGTAGCAATGACAGAAGCCGTGAGCATGCTGTAAACGGGTACTATTTTTTTCAGATAGTCCGGCCCGTTCATTTCTTCGTGTTTTGCCCTAGGTACGGAAAAGATAAGAACGAACAGCATTGGAACGACAAACAGAGGCAGAATCGTCGTAATCCTATCCATCGCAAACAGCCAGCCTAACGTTAAAAATAGAAGCAATATAACCGCTCCGTACAATGCAACCAGTACCATTCCAGTCCATAATCCAATCCTGGATATAATCCGCTTCCATTTATTCCATACCCCATCGTTGTACAGCTGATGGCTGATCAGCAGCCCCGTTACGGCCCATACGACAGACAAAGCCAGCACCAGGATCACTTCCAGACCAAGCAATGCTTCAATCATCATCTTCCCCTCCATGCTCATAATATGCCTTTAGACACTTCTACTCCTGCCAGTGACCATTAAACAGATGAATCTCCGCTTCTTATTACTTATAATGCTAACGGAATTTCTGCCTGCTACATTCGCTCTTAAGAGGTAATTTTCAATAGAACTTGAGACGTATATTATTAAAAAGAAACAACAAAAAGCCACCAGGGGCTTGCCCTGATGGCTTAGATTATTATGTTTATTACAAACCGACCTGGCCGGCAGCGTATGCTGCGTGCTCTGTGCTGAATCCTTCAAACGTTAATTGATCAATTAACCCCTGTCTGGAAAAGGAGCTGTAGTCCATATAATCTTCAGCGCTTTTAACCGCCTGTTCCTGCCAGTCAACGCTGATATTTTCTACACCATGCGCGGCCTCTGAGGAACTGAACCCTTCAAACTCTAACTGTTCAATCAATCCTGATTTGGAAAATGCCGAGTAGTCCAGATAGTTCTCGGCCTGCTTGACCGCCTGTTCCTGCCAATCAACGGTGATGTTATCTACCGCATAGGCGGCATCTTCTGCGCTGAAACCTTCATACTCCAACTGCTCGATCAATCCTGACTTTGAAAATGCCGAGTAGCTCAGGTAATCCTCTGCCTTGCCGACTGCCTGCTCCTGAGAAACAGATCCGCTGGATTCTTCAGCCTCTGCTTCTTCTTCTTTAACCTTCTGTTCTTCCTCTTCATTATTAGCTTGTTCATCCGTTTGTTCTTCCTGCGCAGCCTGTGTTTCTTCCTCGGCCGCTGTTGCTTCTTCTGTCTCTAGTTCTGTTACATCATCCGCCGTATTTTCCCCGGCTACTTCTGGGGAAGGATCAGATGGATTTACTATAGCCATTATAATGAAAAAATAAATAACAGAAGCTGTAATCATTTTCCACTTCGCACCAGAACGATACCCCGGTATCCGCTGATACCATTTTTTCTTTTCTTGATATCTCAATGAGCTACCCCCTTTTTACATTTATTGGTTACAGCTTACCAAGAATAAGTTTCACTGACAATCAACAATGAGGGCACTTTCAGATAATTTTAGTTATATTTCAAAGCCCTTGATAAAATGCTTTTTGACGATTGATTTTCCTTTGTTTTAATAACCGCGGGACATCATTTCCTGCTTTCGTTTTTCCATCGTGGAACCGGATTCCTTACGCGCCATTCTTCGCAAAAGTCTTGGCACAATGAGAAAACCTACGACAGTCCAGATTCCAAGCATTCCAAACATTTCAGCATATCTCCAGGATTCACCAATCTCTGCTAACACGGCTGTTTCAGGCAATAAGGCGGAGCGCATTCCTAAGCCCAGCCAATAGACAGGAAAGATCTGTCCAATAATCTGCACCCAGTCCGGCAGGCTTGTAATCGGATAGAAAATACCGGAAATCGCAGTGATACCGCCAATCGGTAAAAAGGTTAGATTAAAGGAGGAAGAGGTACTTTTTACTACGGAGCCAATCACCGCTCCCCAGGGGAGGGTTGCTAATGTTCCGAGAATAAAAATAACCAGCAGCATCAACCAGCCTGTCCACCCCGTGTCCGCTAACCCCCGGATCAGGAATAAACCGGGAACCAGCAGCATGACAAGACTCACTAATGTATAAGTAATAATACTAATGACTCGGCTGATTAAATAACTGACCATGCCGTTTGGCGTTGCCTTCGCCCGCAGCAGTGTCCCATCTTCTCGTTCAAACGTTAAAGTAGTCGCAGCTCCCATGAAGCCGCCGAACACGACGAGCATTCCCAGCAGACTCGGAAGGGTGAACATCGCCAGTGCCATATCCGTACCTTCAATCATCCTGTTGCGTTGAAAATACAAAACAATCAGGAACACAATGGTCATGATCACATTAAAGCCGAATTCCTGCGGATTTTTCAGCATTTGTTTGAATTCAATCCAGCCTCTAAGTACACCTAATTTGGCAGCGTGCATAATAGGATTCATTGTTGTTCCTCCTCAAAGGTGGATACTGTCTTTTCCAATTCGCCGGTCTCATTGATTTGCTTAATCATTTTAATATATGTGTCTTCCAGACTTGCTTTTTTCACTTCCAGGTCAGCAATATTGTCTCCATGCTGTTCAAAAAGCTGCTTTACGAACGTGGTAGGTTCGGCTGTCTCCTGCTTAAAATGGTCGCCGTTAGTGGACCAGCGGACTTCCGATTTGCCCGCTACCTGCCTGGCCAGCTGTTCCGAACTGCCATTCGCGACAATTCTTCCTCCTGCTAAAATGATGATACGATCGGAGAGCTTTTCCGCCTCATGCAAATCATGCGTCGTCAATAAAATGGTCGTGTCCTCAAACTCCGACAAGCGCCGAATAACCTCGTGAAAATCACGCTTCGCCTGCGGGTCAAATCCAGTCGTTGGTTCATCCAGAAAAAGAATCTCCGGGTTTCCAATTAAGCCGATCGCCACATCCAGCCTTCTCCGCTGTCCTCCGGATAAACTGCGGATCTTCTGTTTTGCCTGTTCCTGCAGCCCTACCTTTTCAATTAACTCGGCTGCATCCATTGGCTTCGAGCGGGAATCCGTCGTATAAGGCTCGTAATATCTCCCTAAATGCTCAAGCAGTTCCTGCACTCTCCATTTCGGGTGGTCCCGCCACGATTGCATGACAATGCCTAACTTGGACCGCCACAGCTCATCTCCATCTTTAGGCTGCACACCAAGCACTTTGACATTCCCACTTGAAGGCATGCGAAATCCTTCTAAAATCTCTATAGTCGTGGTTTTTCCAGCACCATTTGGACCCAGCAGTGCCAAGACCTCGCCCCGCTTCACTGAGAAATGCACATCTTTTAATATATCTGTCGGTCCGTAGCTCATTTTAAGTGCTTGAACGTCAATGATTTCTGAATCAGTACCCGGGACATTTTCAATTTCCCCTTCCATCATCTCACCCTCCTCTATATTTGGTACGTACTGTTAAATACAGTATATAATAACTGCCGCAATCGTAAGAGGAAGACGGAAGTCAATTCGAATAATTAGCAGATACATGAACTACGCCAAAGGGCTCCAGGTTGCCCTTTAATAATCTCTACTAAAAATTAATAAAGTTTTATAGTATTCTATATTGCCGCCGGATTGATTTTGTTCTCTTTTAGAAATCAAAAAAGAGACGTTCCAAAAGTTCAATGAACTCATGGAAGGTCTCTTTTTCAAAAAATGTAGTGGATAACAGCTAGTCAGCTTTCCAACTGAATATGGTATTTATACCGATCGGCTCGATAATAAATTTCTGCGAACTCCACACCCTGTCCGTTATCAAACGAACAGCGTTCAATATACAACAAGGAGGAGTAGGCATCCACCTCCAGTTGCTTCTGCAGAAAGGAAGTCGCTCCCATAGCTTCAATCGTTTCATTCGCCGTCGTTAGGTGAATATTGTTTTGATCGAATAATTTATAAAGGGAGGCCTGGGGATCTGAAATATCCTTTTCCTCCATATCGAGTAAGTGTACAGGAATAAATGAGCGGTGAAACCCGACCTTTTCCCCGTTAATAATACGCAGACGCTCAATTTTGTATACTTTGACATTTTCTTTCAAGTACAACTTGGTCAGCACCTGAAAAGGAGCATCTACTATCTCGAACAATACCAGCTCGGAAAAAGATTCCCGGTTTAGGTTGTCTTCACTGAAACTTGATATCTTCTTCAGCTGTAAACTATGTTTGGTATTCACTACGATTGTGCCGATGCCGGAGTGTTTTTTGACATAACCGTTTGTCTGCAGCATCTCCATGGCACGTCGAATCGTAATTCTGCTTACGCCATAGTTTTTTTGCAATTCCGGCTCAGAAGGTAGAATGTCCCCTACTTCATATTCTTTATTCACGATTTTATGAAGTAATTCATTGTACACTTTCTTGTACAGGGGCTCCTGCGTTTCAGTAGAGTAAACCATTATATCCGCTTCCAGTCTTAATTTATTCGAGAAGCCACAGCACTTGCCATATCGACTATCTTAAAGTCATTTGCCTTCTCTATAAAATTAATCATATCATAAAATTGGGAGTTTTTCTCACTAACGGCCCCTACTACTGCTCCAACAATCGTAGCAATAGTATCCGTGTCATACCCAATATTTACAGCGTCTACAACGGCTTGAAAAGCGTTGCCTTCATTAGCTTTAATAATACCAAACGCACATGGGACAGCTTCGGATACATGCAGCCCGCTGCCCACCGTCTGATACAGCTTTAACAGGTTATCCTCTTTCGAGCCCGGCCGGTCTACTATATCAAACGCCAGCTTCATTCTTTCGACCACGCTTGCGCCTGCCACTGTTCTGCTGACCTCCTGCCCCAGCCGTTCTCCTTCAACCGCTCCGTACATGCCGGCATCAATTATTTCTTCAAACGTGACTCCGTCTTTTAAGGATTCACTTACCGCAGCTGCCACTGCACCGGCGCCGGATATGGCCAAATGATTATCGTGTGTGACTCTTGTAATCGTTATCGCATCCTGAAGGGCCTTATCTTTGTTACCGGGGTTGAACAATCCGGCCGGCGATATTTTCATAGCCGCCCCGTTTGTCGCTTTGGAGGCGTAATCGACCGTTACCGCCCCTGCCAGCGGCTGCATTTTCTTACTTTCGCCTTTATACATCGCAATAGCACTTCTCGTGGTAGGTCCCGCAAATCGGTTAAAATAGACCGGCATATTGGACCACTTAATCATCGCTTCTTTCACAGCTTCCGTGGTGATCTGTTGGTCGTTTGTCCCTAACACTTCTTTTATAATAAGATAAATTTGGGAAAAGTCATCGGTTACCTGCCCCGCTTCGTTTCCTAATGCAAACGCCGTTTCACCCGGCTTTTGGAAGTCTCTGACTCCTCCGTTGAACATTTTCCTGATTTGATGAAACGACAGGTTTTCCGTCACTGCCCCCATGGCATCTCCCATTGCTGCATATGCCAAACTCCCTAGTATTTTCTGTTCCATAATAATCTCTCCTTTTTTTGATTATTCTTCTGTATTTTTCGGGTCTTTAAAGCCGAGTATCAGCGTAAGAATCAATGCCGACACAAAGGATATGATGAGCCCCACTACATAAGCCCATAAGGTTGGTCCTGCGAAGGCCGGAATCGTGGTAAGTCCGCCAAAAACGAAAGCATAGCCCACTACGTTAAATACACCCATAAACGCCCCACCAATCGCCGCACCAACGCAGCCGGCAATTAACGGTGTTTTCAACTTTACACCAATCCCGTAAATCGCCGGTTCTACGATCCCTGATAAAAATACCGCCACGATAGACGTGATGGAAAAAGATTTCAACGCTTTGTTTTTGCTTCGCAGAAATACGGCGAAAGCCGCTCCAGCCATAGCAAAGTTCGCGTTGGCAGCGTACGCTATAATACTCGATTGGCCGGTTGAAGCGATGTTCGGTATAACCACTGTTGTATTTGGAGCCCAGTGAACACCGAACATAATAAGAATGTTCCAAATGCCTCCGATGACAGCTCCTGAAATAACGCTGTTCGACGATATAACAAAATCAATACTGTTCGCCGACAGGATACTTAAATAGTTGCCAATCGGTCCGAAAACGACTGCTACGATCGGCACAAGCAACAGCAGTAAGACGGTAGGAATGACTACCATATGTAAGCTGTGCGGCAGTTTGTTCTTCATAAAATGTTCCAGCTTCGACTGCACCCATACGGTTAGAATAGCCGGGATAATCTGTCCACTGTAATCAAAGATAGGCACAGGCAGCCCCATAAAACCAATCGACTCCGAAGAGCCTTCCACCAATGCCAGAAAATCAGGCATAATCAATGCTCCCATGACAGCCAAAGCTATATAGGGGCTGGTTTGAAACCTTCTGGCAGCCGTTATTGCCACCAGCAGCGGCAGAAAGTGAAAGACCGAGGTAGCCGCCAGGGTCAGCATTAAATTGGTTGTACTGTCCTCATTTAAAAGGCCCATTTCTACGGCTAAAATGGTGAATCCTCTTAATAGTCCCGCTCCAGCAAATAAAGGAAGCAGCGGCGTAAAGATACTTACTACTATCTCCAGAAACTGATTAAACCACCGCTTAAAGGAATGCTTCTCTTCTTTCTCTTCTTTTATATCTTCCTCATTGGTTATGTTTACTTTTTCTCTATCCTTTAGTTCTGTCAGATTAATAATTTCATCATACACTTCGCCTACATTGGTTCCGATAATGATTTGAAAAGTGGAATCGGTATCGACTACCCCCATGACTCCTTTTGTCTCTTTAATCTTACTGCTGTCTACTACATCTTTATCCTTCAATTCTGTTCGTAATCTTGTGGCACAGTGAGTAATCGTTTGAATATTGTCTTCCCCGCCCAGCAGCATCACTAATTTCTTTGCTAGTGATTCCATAATTCCCCTCCTTCAAGATTAATAACAACTCACACTGATTACAGAATCATTCCGTAAACATCATAACGTTATAATGTTTATATATGCATCATAGATAGTTTTCAAATAATTGTCAATTATTTAAATAATATTTTAATAGCAAGCATTAAAAAAAGAGCAAACCAAATTATTGGTTCACCCTTTTTTATTGAAAAGAAAGCCTTTAATATCTACATTACAGTTAGTTCTGTCATATTTCTAAATAATATATCTTTTTAAATTTCTTTTTCTTTTAGCTCTTTCTTTGCTTCTATCAAATCAATTTTTGCTTTATGGCCGTGTTTCTGAAGAAGATGAAGTAGGTTATTACCGTTTAATAAGGTCAATGGCTTGTCTTTAGCAAATGAATAAGCATCTGGTCCATAATCGGCGGTTGATACCAATATTCCTTTTGTAGCGCCTTCACTCATTACCGTTCCATAAAGATCGCGCACCGCTGATACACCAACCACATTCGTATATCGCTTTGCTTGAATAACCATTTTCCCTCCTCGTAATGGGTCTGGATCAAAAGCAACCGCATCTACACCACCATCTCTACTAGCTCTGGTTATCTTGACTTCTCCCCCGTTTTGATTGAATTCTCTTTCAAAAATTTCCCGAATTAAATTCTCGAAATCCTGCCAATCCATTGCAGCTATATTCATATTTTCATCAATACCTTCAGCTACTGCATAAGATGAGACAAATCTTGGATCCTCCCGATCTATTTTAATGATAGGTGCTATCGGAGCTAAGCTATGAAGCTTACTGCTTCCAATTCCTTTAAGGTTTTTAAAACAAAGCTTAGGATCCACCTGTCCAAGATTAATCTCTTCAAATTCTTCTTTTCCAGCTTGTACAGATAAAATACATGCGTTCACTTCTTTTCCAGTAGCTTTATCAATAGAATTGACCCATCCATTGAATATGACAGCTTCCAAGGCATCAATAGCATCTGCTTCAAACAGTTCGTGTAAAGAACGCAGAGTAATGTTATAAAGCAAAGTATCATACATTTTACTCTGTGCGGCAGAAGATAAGTGAGTATTTTTTAATTCATCTCGCGATTGAATATACTTAACTTCTTTTAATGTAGGTACATCTTCAGGAGAAGGAAGAGAATAGTCCACGATCATTATTTTTGTTACGGGATTATAATCAATATCAAACTTTTGAGGAAATTCATCCGGATACTCTGAGTTTGATAAAACCATATCGCAGTAATCAATTATTGCCACTGGATCTTTTAACAAATAATTCTCTTTCTGCTGCTCAATAGCTTCATTGGTTTCTTTTTGATATGATTCAAAAATTTCTTTTTCTTTATCCCATTCTTCCATACTATCTTTATATTGTTCGTGTCTTATTCTATTTTGTTTTTGTATCTTTTCTTTTTCCAGCTCCCAGTTTTTATGATCTTTTTGATATTTTTCTTCCATTTCCTTTTCCTTCTTTTCTTTCATAGAAGGAATCATTTTATCTAATAAGTTTAACTGGGGTTGATATATCTGCTCTTTTTTATTAGGTTCAGGTGGATAAGAGGCATCTGTGATCGCTTTTGGCCTTGGCTTGTCAAATTCTCTTGTATCCTTTAAATCATTCCAATTAATGGCATCATTCAGATCAAGTGTATGTATTAGCGTATTCTCAATATTTTTTAGCGCTTCTTCTGCTTCTTCGGTCTGCTGCAAAGCATATAATTTCTTATCTTCTTTTTCCTGTGCTTTTCTTTCTCTCGCTGCTCTTTTTTCTTCAGCATCTACTTTCTTTCTCCACATTTCCTCCCATTGATTCTGTTGAGCCTGTACTTTTTGTTCAACGACATGCCGTTCTCCCCCACGAATAACCCTATACTTATTCAGACCCTCATGTTTAATTTCTACTTCATATACATTTCTGTACGACATGAATTACCTCCTAGTTTTCTGCCTTCTTCTATGAAAACTTCCAGTGAAGTTCTAAAATTTGTTTCTTTAACCAAAAAACTATTCTTACTATTCACAAAATGCAGTCTTCTTCATTTTACCATTTCAACTGAGAGTGAATAAGATAAGATTTTAAATATTTCAAATTATTATTAGTTTTCTAACCATAAATTTTAATTTCTTCATTGCTACATTTGAATTGCATTGGCACAAACAAAAAAAGCTTCCCCCGGATTTACTAAACCTGGGGGAAGTTTTTATAGTCTTCTATATTTACCTTGTTTAAGGAGCGCTGTCCATCAAAAGGCTGCTTTCCTGCTCTGTGGCTTCTCTGCCTTTTTCCAAAAGCTCTTTTTCATTAATTTGATACATAGATGGCTTATTTTCCTTTGGCTCACCGTTCTGCACGGTAAATCCTTCTGCGTTGCTGTACCACAATCCGTTATCATCCTGTCGTACCTTTGTCTCAATCACTCGAAATAGTTCTACTAAACCTTTGGATGGGTAGGGCAATATATAATCATGTCCTTCTTTAATTTCCATGTGTAAACCTCCTTGATGTCGGTTAACTATTTGTATGGCTGCAAGAACCGTCTGACTTTCGAAACGATTTTTCCTAAAGAAAATCGCCTTACTGTCTATTCCCATATAAGCTTGTAAAAAAACACGCCAGCTTTTTTCCAGTCGGGCCGCTTCGTTCTTTTTTCCATGGATCACTCGGAATATAAGTACCCGCAGGCTTACCGAGGTTCTAGTATTCCGGCTTCATTTCCGCTTCCTGGACGTCTGAATAATCCCGTCGATATGATTTTCCCTTCCACAAAATAATCAACGCAATCACCAGGCCTGTAACGGCAAATGCCAACATGATGTTTTGAATATCAAACCCATTCGAAACAAACAGCGTAACCCCTGCATACGCAATAGGATCAAACCCATTCATGGCCAGAAAAATGACGCTCATCACACGTCCCATAATTCTTCCATCGATTTTTTCATGAACGGAGGAAAAGAAAGGAATGTAGACGAAAGTCATGAAAAACCCTATCAAGAAGGCAAGTCCCGCTAATACATAAAGGTTTGATACCTGGCTGAAGGTAACAGCCACCACGAGTATGGCAAGAAGTCCGATAATAGAGACAATGCCTCTTCGGGTTATTTTCACTGCTCCAATGATGACTGAACTCAGCAGCATTCCTACCCCTAATGACACCTCTATATAACTTAAATTAATCGGGGAGCCTCCATGTAAGTTAACAAGGATGGGAATACCGATCTGGATGGCGCCGAAAGCAAAGAAGTTCAGCGTAATCAGGACTAAAATGCCTGTCATTAAAAAGCTGCTCGATTTAATATAGGAAAACCCTTCCTGCAGGTCTTTTAAAGGGGTCTGTTTCACCGTATTTTCTACATCCCCTTCTTTTAGAAACGGAGGAAACATAAAGAAGGCAGATAAAAGGACCACGATGACAGCAGCCAAATAACCTGTTGTTACATTGGAAACTTCCATGACAGCCCCTGCTGAAATAGGACCTGCGATAATCCCAATCTGGCTGGCTCCCTGGTAAAAAGCGTTCGCCTGCTGAATCTGCGAATGCTGCACAATCTTCGGTATCAGAGACGCACTGGCCGGTCCCGAGAACGCGTCCAATGTTCCAAAAAGCATCCCAAACAGGACCAGGTACCACATAGACATAGTGTCCGTGCTGTTCAGCAGGAAAATAATGAATAAAAAGATGCCCTGGGCCAGGCTCGTACTAAACATAATGGTCGTTTTCTTAAATCTATCTGCAAGGACGCCGCCGAAAACCATCATAACTAATCGTGGTACCGTGATGGCGATAAGAACTATACCTAATGACTCAACAGATCCCAGTTCCGATATAACATACCAGGTGGTCGTCATGAAAAACATCGTATAGCCCATCACCGCCAGAAATCCGGCAATCAATATAAAAATAAACGTTCTGTTTCGAAATACAGATGGCTGTGCCACTATCATTCACCTCAATTTCTCTTAGTGAATTCAATAGTAGACTGTGACGTAACGTCCTCCGCAAGTGTTTAGGAAAAGTTTATTTAGTACTTGAGCTATATGTAAAACACGGCATAATAAATGTTCACAGGAAAAGGCACATAACGCTTTTAAATCAACGTTTGTGCCTTTTTAAACTGTCCCTAAACTTTTATATTCGGGAATGCTATTTACATTTATGGTATATTTTATTAAACACTTACTGCATTATTAGGAATAAATGAATGAGGAAGAAGGTCGACTTTATGGGGTTCTGGTATTTCCTTATATTGTTTATAGGCATCTTTTTAATTGTTACGGTTTTTCTCAAACGTTCCATGAATACGGTAAAAAAACTGCCTTTGTTTTTAGTAGGAACTTGTATGATTGCATTCTCTTTATTTATGTTCCAGGATGGCAGTGCAGAAATCGTAGATAGTTTATTAAAATCTTTTAATATCCATTTGTAAAACACTCTTAATCTCCTCTATTTAAAACTTTAACAGAGCTATTTATTTAACAACACCTCAAACGATTCGGTAAGAAATCGGACCATGTGCTCCGGCAGTAAGGACGTATATGGCTGCATTCGTTCGTGTAACTCTTCGTTCGCTTCCTCGTCCTCGGTCATCCACTCTTTTAAATAGCTGTTCCGCATCAACTCATCCAACTGCTCCTGCACGTGATCGTCATCAGGGGAATAACCATGGATGACGGCCTGATTAATAACTGTCAGTAACTGTAGCGAAAGCCTGTCTAATTCTTTTTGCTTTGATTTATCTGTTGGGAAGATGTTATCGACAACCGCTTTCGGGTAATACTCCTTGAATATATCTCGTTGAACGTCTTCAAAAAGCATGGAATTCATAAGCAGCATCAGGATCTCCGCATCCAGCTCTTCCTTTCGTTCGCTGTCTTTTACAGATTTAATCCGTTCAATCATTTCCAGCGATGCCTCAATATTGTCCTTTTTTCTTACTAATACTTTTTCCTGCACATCAATCATTTTTTCAAAAGAATAATCCGGCTCCTCAAACCGATCTTTAATTTCTTTTAAGGACAGCCCGAGGCTTTGTAATAGCCGGATATTGTGAAATATTTTAAACTCTGTAGTCGTATAAACGTTTTGCCCCTTCTCATTTTTTTCGGTCGGCACTAAGATACCCAGCTGCCGATAATGCCTTAACGTCCGTACCGTCGTATCAGCGATCTGTGCAAACCTGCTTATGGTTAATTCCATGGTTTATCTACTCCGATCTTTACTGAAAATATGGTTTTATTATAACAACTGGCGGAATGGAGCGTCTCCGGAACTTTGACTCTGATCCAGTTAGTAAAGGAATCAAAAAAACGCCCCGCCTGTTCAATGAACAAGTGGGACGCTCTTTTATCATGCTATTTAGTTGGAATATGCTGTGCATCATGCAATTCTTAAAAGCTGGACCCTTTTAAACGGGCTCCGGCTTTTATTACATCATGCCGCCCATTCCGCCCATGCCACCGCTCATGTCGGGCATGCCGCCGCCGTAGTCACTGCTGGACTCCGGCTTTTCTGCGATTACGGCCTCAGTTGTGAGGAACATCGCAGATACGGAAGATGCGTGCTGTAGTGCAGAACGGGTTACTTTTGTAGGGTCGACGATACCGGCCTCTACCATGTTTACCCATTCGTTGGTTGCGGCGTTAAAGCCGATGCCGATTTCTTCGTGCTTCATCTTCTCTACGATAACGGAGCCTTCAAGACCTGCGTTCAACGCGATCTGGCGAAGCGGCTCTTCTAGTGCACGAACCACGATGGATACGCCTGTTGCTTCGTCGCCTTCCGCTTCAATAGCGGCAACCGTCTTGTATACGTTCATAAGCGCTGTACCACCACCGGATACGATACCTTCTTCTACGGCTGCACGCGTAGAGTTCAAGGCGTCTTCGATGCGGAGCTTGCGCTCTTTCATTTCTGTTTCAGAAGCTGCTCCGACTTTCACGACAGCGACACCGCCGGAAAGCTTAGCGAGGCGCTCCTGAAGTTTTTCTTTATCAAATTCGGATGTTGTTTCTTCGATCTGGGATTTAATCTGGCTTACGCGGGCAGAAATCTGGTCCGGCTGGCCATTTCCTTCTACGATCGTTGTGTTGTCTTTGTCGATGGTAATCTTGTTGGCTCTACCAAGCATGTCTACTGTAGCCGTCTTCAGGTCAAGGCCTGTGTCGTCTGTGATAACCGTACCGCCTGTGAGCGTTGCGATGTCTTCAAGCATCGCTTTACGACGATCGCCGAATCCCGGTGCTTTAACTGCTACTGCGTTAAACGTGCCGCGGAGCTTGTTTACAACTAGTGTGGCAAGAGCTTCGCCTTCTACGTCTTCTGCAATAATCAGGATCGGACGGCTCTGCTGTACCACCTGCTCGAGTACCGGAAGCACTTCCTGAATGTTGGAGATCTTCTTGTCGGTAATCAGGATATACGGGTTATCAAGCTCAGCTGCCATTTTATCGGAATCCGTCACCATGTAAGGAGACGCATAGCCGCGGTCAAACTGCATACCTTCTACGACTTCAAGCTCGGTATCAAGTCCACGAGACTCTTCTACTGTGATAACGCCGTCGTTTCCAACGCGCTCCATTGCTTCCGCGATAATTTCGCCGACTTCTTCGGATGCAGAAGAAATAGCTGCTACCTGGGCGATGGACTCACGGCCTTCGATTGGCTTGGAAATCTTCTGTAGTTCATCTACAGCAAGCTTCGTTGCTTTCTCGATACCTTTGCGGATCCCCATTGGGTTCGCGCCGGACGTTACGTTCTTCAGGCCTTCCTGGATCATAGCCTGGGCAAGAACGGTAGCTGTAGTCGTACCGTCACCGGCGATGTCGTTTGTTTTGCTTGCTACTTCGGATACGAGCTGGGCGCCCATGTTCTCGAAGTTATCTTCTAATTCGATTTCTTTTGCGATCGTTACACCATCATTGGTGATAAGCGGGGAACCGAATTTTTTCTCGAGAACGACGTTGCGTCCTTTCGGTCCAAGCGTTACTTTTACTGCGTTAGCTAGTTCGTCGACACCGCGCAGCATCGAGCGGCGGGCGTCTTCGCGGAACTTAATATCTTTAGCCATTAATTGTACCCTCCTGAGTGCGTATTTGTTTCGTTTTGTGCTGCTTGTATACGTGCATTTAAAGAATGATTAGTTTACGACTGCTAGAACGTCGCTTTCACGGATGATTAAGTACTCCGTACCGTCAAACTTTACTTCTGTTCCGGAATATTTGGAATAAATTACTTTATCGCCTTCGTTTACTTCAAGCGGGCGTCTTTCTCCGTTGTCTTTTACTGCACCGGATCCAACCGCTACTACTTTGCCTTCCTGCGGCTTTTCCTGGGCAGATCCCGGCAGGACGATACCGCCTTTAGTTGTTTGTTCTGATTCGACTTGCTCAATAATAATACGGTCACCTAGTGGCTTTAACAAGGTAGAACCCTCCTTCAGAGTTATCGTAAAGTCACGGCAGCCTCAAAGTAACGGGCGCTGTTCTTTACTTTTTTCATTTTTAGCACTCGGATGCATTGAGTGCTAATCCACTTATTATATTAATCATTCTGCTTTTGTTTTGCAAGCCCTTCCCGCAAAAAAATTCTGTTTTGCGTGCCGGACCCTTTCTTCTTTTCCCGTCCTCCCTGATTTTTAATCTTATTTTCCCATCCGCTTCACAATTGTTTCACATGCTTTATCGTAAGGGATTTGCTGTCTGTTGTGGTACAATGACGGTTGGTACGGCGTAAAAGCCGCTGAACGACTTTACTTATGTTAAGGAGTGGACGTTATTGAATAAGCGATATTGGGCGATTCTGCTGACGTATATTCTTATGCAGCTCTCCGGTATTCTCGGCATTCCGCTGCTGCTTTCCACCGGAATGGATATCACACAGAGTATTGCTGTATGGAGTATCTTCAGCTTTGTCGCCGCCCTGCTAGTTATGCTTCTGCTATTAATACCGGAGCGCAGGGCAAAGCCTCACCCTAAATTAAAAAGAACGAGCGTCGGGGACGCGGTGCTGTGGAGCTTTCTTGGTATTCTGCTCGCCTTCGTCGCCCAGTACGTGGCGGTTATTGTTGAAACGGCGATTTTCAACGTTGAGCCCGGCTCGGAAAACACGCAGGAAATCGTGGAGATGGTCCAGATGGTGCCGGTCTTCGCTCTCGTCGTAGCCGTGGTCGGCCCGATATTGGAAGAACTTGTCTTCCGGAAGGTACTGTTCGGCGCGCTTTACCGCCGCATGAACTTCTTTTTCGCCGCGTTGATCAGCTCCGTCATTTTCGCAGCTGTTCATCTTGATTTCACCCATCTCTTGATTTACACCGCGGTCGGCTTTACATTTTCCTTCCTTTACGTGAAAACAGGCCGGATTCTCGTGCCGATTATTGCTCACGTCGCCATGAACGCTTTTGTAGTCGTGACTCAGGTCGTATTCGCCGATCAGCTGGAAGAAATTATCCGTGAAGCGGAACAGGCCGCATTGATTATTGGAGGATTGTTTTTATGATGTCACCGTTAACGATGTCGATGATTTACTACGGAATAGCCGGCGTCTGTATTTTCCTTGGCCTGCAGTTTGCCGGAGAATACGGCATGTGGAGCATCATGAGCATGGCGCTTGCTGCCATTGCGGCGTTCGACATTATGCTCGGACACCGCTTCTGGGTACTCCATAAGCGCATGAAAGCCGGAGAAAACCCGGAAAAAAAAGAGAACAACGACAAAAAGGACAAATAAAAAGGGCGCCCCGCGGGGTGCCCTTTTTATTCTGCATTCTGTGTTTCTTTTTCCAGCCGCTTCAACGCCGTTTCTGCCAGTATATAATCAAAGAAGTGGGCTTCCGTGGAAACCTGTTCCGCTTCGTGGACGTTCTCCAACGGTNCCTTTTTATTCTGCATTCTGTGTTTCTTTTTCCAGCCGCTTCAACGCCGTTTCTGCCAGTATATAATCAAAGAAGTGGGCTTCCGTGGAAACCTGTTCCGCTTCGTGGACGTTCTCCAACGGTTCTTTCCAGTCGGCCGCTTTCTCCACGTCTCCTTTATCCAGAAAATGCATCATAATCAAGGCATACACCGCCGGCGCTTCGTACGCGACCGATTCTTCCATCGTCTCCCGGTCGTACCGGCCCATCAGCCTGCCGTTCGTGTCATACGCTTCATACAGCCAGTTTTCCAGAGGCTGCACGTCCCCGGTGACCGTTTCCATCTGCTGCATGATCAGGACCTGGTCAATCAGGTTCACTTCGCCTTCCGTATAAAACTCTTTTTCCTCATCTTTTACATTATACCGCTCGTAGTAGTACACGCTGTCGTCCAGCGCGGCCCGCGTGACGCCTTCCAGAGAAGCACCGTCCCATCCGAAGCTCTCCCAGGCGGCAGCATAAAAGTAGCTGAAATGAACTTCCTGGGAAAGGGAGTCGGACGGCCAGTCGTAAAAGTCGTGCCATTCGCCCGCCTCATACTGGTAGTGATACACCGCCCGCTGAATGGATTCGGAGAGCTCATTATATGACTCTTCTTCGAACAGCTCAGCCCCCCGCTGCAGCGCATACGCAATCCGGACATCGTCAATCAGTGCGTTAACGGAGATGTCATCTTCTACTTTCCATTTGATAAGCGTTCCTTCATCCAGTTCTTCCGTAAACTCGGACAACCTCTCCACTTCGTCAGCGAAAGCGCGCTCGTCTTCAATCACAAGCAGATAGTCCAAATACAGGCCGATCGATTCGGAAAGGTATTCCGTGTTCCCTTCCCCGTCCGGATAATTGGCGATCAGCCCATTGTCTCCCCGGTACCTTTCATCTACCACACCCACCGTTTCATCCTCCTCCCTGTTCAATTGAAGCAGCCAGGTCACTGCCAGGCCGATGCTTAAGACGATAATTGCTGCGATTATCCATTTTTTCATCAAGACTCCCCTTTAAAACGTATTGTTTTGTCTGGAAAATGACGGGCTTCCTGGTTGGGCGGCAAAGCAGAAAAAGGCTTTTGTCAGAAGGGCGAAAAAACAGCCGGGCATACGTAAAATACATAATGGCTTCTACCATCTGCATACTCAAAATTTGGCTAGTATTTACAATATATCTCATAAATAAGACAATTAAAAGGGAAATCACTGCTTTACAGACGTACACTCTTTTCATATACGGGCGGCTTCCCGGGCATCATAATGTCTATCGTTATACCGGCAGATCTTTTCGTTTAAAAACGAACATTCCTACTAAATACAAAATAAGAGTTAACCCGGCAAGTATGAGTAGCTGAGCCCCATAGCTTCCACTTTGAATAATGGCATTGGAATCATAGAGAGTAATAATAGTAATATTTTTAATACCTTCGAGACTTTCACTCATTCCGGAAAGCATATCCGCAGCAAAGAAAAAAACCGACAGTCCTCCACCAAGTGCCAGGGATTGGCTTGAACGGTTAAACAAACAAGAGGCCAAAAAAGTTATTCCACTGATTGCTAAATTTAATAATAAACAACCCAGGGTTAACATGAAGAATTTCTCTACAGGCAGTTCGCCAGGCTGAACCAGCTCTGCCAACCCGTACCCTGTTAAAAACACTAATCCAAACAATACTACTAGTGAAGACACAAAAAAGATGATACTTGTAAAAGTGTACTCGGTTCTTGTGATAGGAGCTGACAGATAATAAGCCATGCTGCCTTTGTCTACTTTTTCTGCTATCAGCTTGTTTCCGATAATAACCGAATAAATCATGGCAAAAATGAGAGCAAAATTCCCAAAATATTGATTGGCCACAAACGCGATTAAGGTGGTTATATCGCCTAACGGGTTAACAGGAGAACCTGTATTCACCCGCGCAATTTCATTCATGGTTTCCGGAGTAAAAACACTCATTATGATCCCAATTAATAACGAAAGAACTCCTGCAATGATGAAAAACACTTTTGCATTCGATTTTATTAAGTGAATAAACAGAGATTTATTCAGCATGGTCATGATTCTCCTTTATAAAAATTCATAAAATATTCTTCGAGTGAATACGTCATTTCACGAATGTATATCAAATCTCTTTTCGAAAGCGCACGTATCAGCTCGTTTATTTGAATGTCTTCTACCTCTATCATCATCTGCAGATTTTCTTTACGAGCTTCTTTAACAACAAAATTTTCCTTCTGAATAGATTCAAAATCCTGAAAGTCGTGAAACGCTATTTTAAATAAAGTGGTTTTATCACGATTTTTAAAAGCTTTAAAATCCTGAGCGTTTAATTCCGAAATCAACCTACCTTGTTTTATCATTGTGATTCTATCGCAGGTTTCCTGAATCTCTTCAAATAAATGAGAAGACATAAGAATACTTTTCCCCTTTTGTTTTTCCTGATGAATTAGTTTTACAAAGGTTGACTGCATAAGAGGATCAAGCCCCGTTGTTGGTTCGTCCAGAATGAGAATGTGCGGATCATGCATAAATGCACATACAATCCCCACCTTTTGTTTCGTGCCCTTGGACATTCGTTTTATTAATACAGAGGGGTCTAAGTCGAACATTTCTATTAACTGTTCAGATTTTTTCATATTACGAAGGTTCCGCATATTAGCAGCATGCTGTATGAGCTGTCTACCTGTCAGATTTTCAGGGAAAGCAATTTCTGCCGGAAGATAACCGAGATGTTTTTGAATCTTTTTCGAGTCATTCCAGCAATCCAACTGCAAAATAGCAGAATTACCGTACTGCGGTTTAATAAATCCCAATAGATGACGGATCATGGTTGTTTTCCCCGCCCCATTCGGCCCTATAAAGCCACAGATTTCCCCTTCTTCGATCTGTAATGAAACATCAAAAATACCTTTATTTTCTCCATAATCTTTTGTAAGGTGCTGCACATTTATTACTGTCATTTAAAACCACTCCACCCATATTTATTTATCCAACAACATGTCGTATGATATAAGTGTATGATGTAAAAATATATCCATCAACCGACATTTTTACCTCACCTGTCGGATTTTGAGACATTATAGGAGGAAGAGGATGAAAAAAAATTCAGCAGTCACCACACAAACAAAACAATATTTAATAGATGCTTTTTGGGAACTATACTGCACTAAACGGATAGAAAAAATAACAATTAAAGAAGTTACCACAAGAGCAGGATATAACCGGTCTACATTTTATGAATACTTTACCGATGTTTACGAGGTCCTCGAGGAAATAGAAAGCACATTAATTTCTAAGCTGCAGGAGATTCCCATTCAACAGCTGTCTTTACCGGATGAACCGCTCCCTTTTCAAGCAATTGTCAGCATTTATTCACAACACAGTAAGTATCTTATGGTACTTCTGGGAGATCATGGCGACCCGGCCTTTCAAGGCAGAATTAAAGCCGGCATGAAGCCCATCATAAAAGAAACCCTGGCTGCCCGGGGCGTGAAAGAAAGTTTTGAGCTGGACTATACCTTGGAATATGCTTTATCCGCCATGATAGGTGTACTAAGTTACTGGTTTAATCAAGAAGAGGCGCCATCTATCGAAAAATTAATGGAATGGTTAGAGGAACTTTCCAGTGACGGGGTGATGAGAAAGTTAATAAAGTGATTTAACTTTCTTTGCCCATTTTCAAGTTATGCAAAAAAAAACACCCTTTCGGATGTTTTTTACGCTTTATTCTTTTTATCGATTTCTTCCTGCAGGCGCTTTTGTTCTTCGAGCGCCCATTCTTCCATGCGTTGTTTTTCGGCTTTCTGTACTTTCTTGTACGTCGACCTGGAAATAATAATGCTTACTTCATAAAGCAGCAGGAGCGGCACGGTGACCATCAGATGCGAGACGATCTCCGGCGGCGTAATAAAGCCGGCGACAACCAGCAGCACGAAGTATGCGTACTTCCGCACCGTGCGCAGCCAGGCGGGCGTAATCAGGCCGAGGCGCGTCAGAAACATGACGACGACCGGCAGTTGAAACAACAGCCCGAACGGGAGCGTGAGCTGGAACAAAAACGAGAAGTAATCGTTCACGCCGTACTGCTCCGTCAGGCCGAGCCGCTCGGTAAGCGAGCTTAAAAAACGGAGCACGTTTGGAAACAGGATAAAGTAGGCAAAAGCGAGCCCCCCGAAAAACAGGAGCGTCGCGATCGGAATGTACGACAAGGTTGCTTTCCGCTCATTTTCCAGAAGCCCCGGAGCGACAAACGCCCAGAGCTGGTGCAGCAATAGCGGAAACACAAGTATCAGGCCGATGACAAACGCGAAGTTCATGTAGAGCATCACGGGATCGGTCAGGCTGAAGACGTTCATCGGAAAATCTTCCGCTGCCGGGATGTTCTGCAGGTGTTCAATCACGCGCGGTGCAATAATCAGGCCGATAATCATAGCCGCAAGAAAAACGCTGCCGACCAGGATGATTCTCCTTCTCAGCTCCCCGAGGTGGTCATACAGCGTCATCTCTTCTTCTATAATAGGCGGTTGGTTCGGATTACTTGGTTTCACCGGTTTTTGGTTCGGATTTCTTTGGCTTTTCTTCATCGTCATCATCTGCCAGCCCCTTGGTTGCGTACTTAAATTCTCTCAAGGTGTTGCCCGCTGCCTTTCCAAGCTCCGGCAGCTTCTTTGGGCCGAATATAAGCAGTGCTACTATCGCTATCAATGCAAGACTTCCTGGACCTATTGGCATGTTACAGCCTCCCTTTTTAAAGTAAATCGGATACGTGCTTACGTGTCGAGCGGGTAATTCCGTAAAAAGTAGACGAGTGTCTGCAGTTCAATCGATAAATCAATATGGTGCACCCTTATGTAAGGCGGCAGGGACAGCCGGGCAGGCGTGAAGTTCAGAATGCCTTTGATGCCGGCATCCACAATCTTTTCGGCAGTGGACTGGGCAAATTCAGCGGGCACAGTCAAAATGGCCACGCTTGGCTGCTCGTCGTCCGGTGCCTTTTCCGAAAGCTTGTCCAGATGGAAAATTTCCACTCCGCCTACTTCGTTTCCGACGATATTGTCATTTACGTCAAAGGCGGAGACGATACGCGTGTTGTCGCTTCTGGAAAAATTATAACGCAGAAGTGCCGTGCCGAGGTTCCCGACGCCAACGAGGCAGACGTTAGTCCGCTCGTCCTGGTCCAGGGTTTTCCGGAAAAAGGACAGCAGGTAGGATACGTTGTAGCCGTATCCCTTCTTGCCGAGCGCGCCGAAGTAGGAAAAATCCCGGCGGATCGTCGCCGAATCCACTTTCACCGCTTCGCTTAATTCCGTGGAAGACACCCTGGTTTTTCCGGAGGCATGCAGGTTTTCAAGAAATCGGTAATACAGCGGCAGGCGCTTCGCTGTAGCCTGTGGTATTTTTTGCTGGTCTGTATTCATTAGAAAGCCTCCAAAGGTCGCTGCCTGTTTCAATCGCTCTCAGGCATTGTTTGTATCGGGATCTCCCGGTATACACAGCATACCTGTTATCTGGGAGAAAGACGAACAGAAGGATTTCTGTTTGCGCTTTCTTTATTTATTGTACACCATTCGGCCACGTATTGTCATATGAATATAAAGGAAATGACGCGCCTTTCTGTTTCCTGAACAATCGCCTTTTCCCGCGAAATACGCTAAACTAAAAGATGAGACTTGTATAAAAGGATGGTTCTTAATGATCGTACTGCAGTGTATAGATATAACAAAGTCATTTGGTGCAGACACGATTCTGCAAAATATAAAAATGGACATAAAAGCCAAGGAACGCGTGGCCCTGATCGGCCGAAACGGCGCCGGGAAATCCACGCTTTTAAAAATCATTACCGGAGAGCTGCCAAGTGATTCCGGCCAGGTCGTCGTTCCAAAAGACGTATCGATCGGCTATCTCGACCAGCACAGCGGACTCGACACCGACCGCTCGATCTGGGAAGAAATGCTGACGGTATTTACCGCACTCCGCAAAATGGAAAAAGACCTCCGCGGACTTGAAGAAAAAATGTCGGACCCCTCCCTTCTCGAACAGCCGGCCGCCTACGAAAAGGTGCTGAGCGAATATGACTCCATGCAGCACACCTTTAAAGAACGCGGCGGCTATCAGTTTGAAGCCGACATCCGCGGGATTCTTTCCGGGCTCCGCTTCGGGGCCTTTGACTACGAGACCCCGATTAACGTATTGAGCGGCGGGCAGAAAACCCGTCTGGCTCTTGCCAAGCTGCTGCTCTCCAAACCGGCGCTTTTGATTCTCGACGAGCCGACCAACCACCTGGATATTGATACGCTCCGCTGGCTCGAGCAGTATTTGTCCGGCTATGACGGCGCGGTCCTGATCGTTTCCCATGACCGCTATTTTCTCGATAAAATTGTCCAGAAGGTGTATGAGATTGCCTGGAACAAAGCTTCTTTATACCAGGGCAACTACAGCTACTATATAGATGAAAAAGCGCTCCGCTATGAGCAGGAGCTGAAAACCTTTGAAAAGCAGCAAAAGGAAATTGCGGAGCTCGAAGACTTTGTGCAGCGCAATATTGCCCGCGCCTCCACCACCAAACGGGCGCAGAGCCGCCGCAAAAAGCTGGAAAAAATGGATCGTGCCGGACGTCCGGACGGTGACCGCAAATCAGCTTCATTTTCTTTTGCCATTGATAAAGAAAGCGGCAACGACGTACTGATGATCGATAACGTCACCATCGGCTACCCGGGAGCGGAACCGATCATTAAAAACTTAAGCCTGAACGTAAAAAAAGGCGAAAGCGTAGCCCTCATCGGCCAAAACGGCGTCGGCAAATCCACGCTCTTGAAAGCCCTGAAAGGAGACCTTCCCCTGCAGGGCGGCACGATCCGCCTCGGGAGCAAAGTGAAAATCGGCTACTATGACCAGGAACAGGCGGACTTGAACACAAATAAAGACGTGCTTCATGAACTATGGGATGACTATCCCCAGACGGTGGAAAAAGAGATCCGCACCGTCCTCGGCAACTTCCTGTTTACCCAGGAGGACGTAATGAAAAAGGTGTACGACCTGAGCGGCGGCGAAAAAGCCCGGCTCGCCCTGGCCAAACTGATGATGCAGAAGCCAAACGTTCTGTTATTTGATGAGCCGACCAACCACCTCGATCTCGACAGCAAGGAAGTGCTCGAAAGCGCGCTGATTGACTATCCGGGAACGCTCGTCTTCGTTTCCCACGACCGCTACTTCCTGAACCGGATGGCAACCCGGATTGTGGAACTGTCCCCGGGCGGCCTCCGCGACTACATCGGCGATTACGATTACTTTATTGCCCGCGTCGAGGATGAAAAGGAGCGCGAAGCGATACGCCGCGAAGAAGCGGCTGAGACGGCTCCCGCCGCAGTCGGTGCGCCCGAAATCAAGAACAGCTTTCAGCAGGACAAAGAGGCGAAGAAACACGAACGCCGCCGCCTGCGCCAGATTGAAACGATTGAAGCTTCCATTGCAGAGATCGAATCCGAGATCGAAGCACACGAGCAGCAGCTTCTGGAGCCCGATGTGTACAGTGACCATGAAAAAGCCGCTTCCATCCAGGCGTCTTCCCAGAAGCTGAAAACGACCCTCGACCAGCAGATGGACGAATGGGAAATGCTGCAGGAGGACGAGTAACCTTTTACCGGAATACGAAATAATAGGCATGCCGCTTGCAGGATTAATTTCGCTGTCAAGCGGTTCTTTTTTTGAAATTCATACTTATACACACTATCCACAGAGTTGTACACATATTCCCCGGCTTTCTATCCAGCCTTCACATGGTTATCCACAAATTTACCGAGTTATCAACAGATTTGCAATCAACAGGTTAATTCCTTTTATATCAGTACTTTCCGCTGTTTTTCTGAATATTTAAAGAAGACTTATCAACAGACGTCCCTGCTTTTCCCGAAGCTGCTTGACGTTATCCCCATTTCCCCGTATTCTTAAGAAAATGTAAGCGATTTAAAAGGGGAAGTTGCTGTGAAAATAACAATTCGGACGAAAATCATTTTCCTGGTATCCGGCATTATTGCCTTTGTTACAATTCTTTTGTCCGGAAGCTATGCCTTTATGGAAATGCATGATATCGAAAGCACGCTCGGCGATAAAGCACTCAGCACCGCAACGTATGTAGCAGCATCCCCTGTCGTGCGGGATGCTTTTTCTGCGGAGGATCCCTCCGAGGTGCTGCAGCCCTATGCCGAAGAAATCCGCGAGCAGTCTGGTGCGGAATTTGTCGTGATCGGCAATACCGAAGGCATCCGCTATGCCCACCCGGATGAGTGGCAGATTGGCGAAAGCATGGTCGGCGGCGACAACGACCGGGCGCTGCTGGAGGGTGAGGCCTATATTTCCAGAGCCACCGGCACCCGGGGGCCGTCGCTTCGCGGAAAAACGCCGGTCCGTGACCAGAATGGCAATATTATCGGCATTATTTCCGTTGGCTTCTTAATCGAAGATCTGCAGGCGGCTGTCTTCCGGCGGATTGCTCTTTTAGCCGGCATCGCTCTACTGGCTGTGGCCTGCGGGGTGATCGGCAGCATTATACTTTCCCGCAGCATCAAAAAGGATATGTACGGCCTCGAGCCCTATCAGATTGCCAACATGTACTCGGAGCGTGACGGGATTTTAAAAGCCATCCGGGAAGGCATTATTGCCATTGATACCGAGGGCCGCGTCACACTGATGAACCAGTCGGCCGCTGCCATGCTTGGCGTTTACGGCACAGTCGAAGGGCGGCATATCAGGGAGCTTCTCCCCGCTTCGAATATGGAGCGGGTGCTCGAGAGCCTGGAGCCGGAATACAACCAGGAGATACAGCTCGAAGACACCACTTTGATTGTTAACCGGGAGCCCATTTATAAAAAAGGAGTAATCGCCGGCGTCGTCTCCAGCTTCCGCGACAAAACGGAAATGATGCAGATGGCCAACACCCTCTCTGACATCCAGCGCTACTCCGACGATCTGCGCTCCCAGAACCATGAATTTATGAACAAACTCTATGCCCTGTCCGGCTACCTGCATCTCGGCAAAAACCGCGAGGCCCTGCAGATGATCGATGAGGAGACGAACTTGCAAAAGCAGCAGGCCTCTGTCGTATTCGGTCAGATTCTCGATCCGACCATCCAGGCTATTTTATCCGGGAAAAGCGGCCGCGCCTCTGAAATGAAAGTGGTTTTCCGTGTGGAAGAAGACAGCCAGCTCGACGTGCTTCCCTCTTCCATCGGCAAAGTACAAATGGTCTCCGTACTCGGAAACCTGATCGACAACGCGCTCGAAGCGGCCGGACAGCACAGTACGAAGCCGGAAGTCCGCTTTTTTGTCACCGATATCGGCAACGACATCATATTCGAAATCAGCGATAACGGTCCCGGACTTGCCGATTCGTTCGAGAAACTCCTGGAAAAAGGCGTTTCCACGAAATCCGGGGCGAAAAAACGCGGCTACGGCCTGTCCGTGATCCAGCATACCGTTCATGAACTGCACGGCATGCTGGAGTATACATCCAGTGAAGAAGATGGCACCGTTTTTTCCGTCTATATCCCTAAACACCAGCACACTGAGAAAAAGGAGGACATCTCATGATTATGACCGCCATTGCAGAAGATGATTTTCGCATTGCCCAGATTCACCAGGAAATCGTTGACGGCCTCGAAGGCTTTGAATGCCGGGCGAAAGCCGCCAGCGCCGCTGAATTGCTTGATCTGCTCCGCACTTATGATATTAAGCTTCTTCTGCTTGATGTATATATGCCGGACAGCATGGGAGTCGACCTGCTTCATACGATCCGCGGGGAATATCCGGAGGTGGACGTGATTATTATTTCAGCCTCCACGAACACTGAACATATAAAAAAAGCATTCCGCTACGGCGTGTTTGACTACATTATTAAACCGGGCTCCCTCGACCGCCTGCAGGAAACGCTGCAGAGATACAAAACGTTTCATCACAGCGTCTCCGGCGTTCCCGAAATGTCACAGAAAGAAATCGATGAATGGTACAGCGGTACGGCCCCGGTACCGCCGGAAACCCCTGCTCCCGCTTACATTTACGGCGAAGAGCCGCTGCCAAAAGGCATTGATGCACTGACGCTCCGCACCGTCCAGGAGCGCCTGACAGAAATGGCCGAAGGGATCACCGCCGAAGAAATGGGAAAGCACCTTGGGGCTTCCCGGACGACAGCCAGACGGTATTTGGAATTTTTGATTTCAGTTAATAAAGGCGAGGCAAAGCCGATTTACGGCATTGTCGGCCGCCCGGAGCGCCGGTACTTCAGCCGGTAGCTCTTTTTTTGTGCACAAAATGAACAAAACCCCCGCTTTTGTTTTTAATAGAACTTATTTTGTAAACGGTTACATTTGTAATCGTTTTCTTTATGCTTAGGCTATTCAATCAAAGGGGGTCATTATTTTGAAACATATGAAATTAGCAGCTTTTGGACTTGTCTCTGCCGTCACGTTATCGGCCTGTGGCTCAGGCAGCGAATCATCCGGCGGGGAAGGCGGCGGCTGGGAGCCGGAACAGTCCATTGAAATGGTAGCTCCGTCCGGCGCGGGCGGCGGCTGGGACACAACCGCACGGATGGCTGCAGAAGGTTTTGAAACAGAGGGCATTCTCGATGAAGGCATGGGTGTTGTAAACAAAGAAGGCGGCGGCGGTTCGGTCGGCTGGTCCTATATTCAAGGGAAAAGCGAAAATCCGCATCACTTGTTTGTCGCCTCTCCTCCCCTTCTGCTGATTCCGCTGAACGGTCAGTCCGATGTCGGCTACGAAGACTTTACGCCGCTTGCGAACATGATTTCCGATTACGGCGCGTTTGCCGTACGCGATGATGCTGAATGGGAAGATTTAAATGAACTATTTGAAGATATGAAAGATGATCCGGAAGGCATTACCGTTATCGGCGAGTCCTCGCCGGGCAGTATGGACCACATGCAGTTTGTTAAAATTGCTGCGGCCGCAGGCGTTGATCCAAAATCCGTTAAATACGTATCGGCTCAGGATGGCAGCACGATGACAAACCTCTTAAACGGAAATGCGGACGTGTACTCCACCGGCGTTACCGAAACCATTGAACAGGTTCGCGCAGGCGAAATCCGCGTGCTTGGTATCACTGCCGAAGAGCGGATGAGCGGAGACGTGATTGAAGACTTTCCGACTGCTGTTGAGCAGGGAATCGATGAAACGTTCGTGAACTGGAGAGGATTCTTCGGCCCGCCGAACATGACAGACGAGCAGGTCGCGTACTACGAAGAGAAATTCCAGGAGCTGAACGACTCCGAGTTCTGGGCGGATACCCGCGAAAAGTATGGCTGGGAAGAAGCATACATGAACAGTGAAGAGTACGGAGCTTTTCTTGAAGAAGAGAGTGCTTCCATGCAGGAACTGCTTGATGACGTCGGCCTTTACAACCAGGAGTAAATAAAGCACAGGCAGAAAAGGTGTCCTGCTGAAAGCCGGCACCTTTTCTTTTCTATACGAAAGGAGAGCATCTTATGCTGAAAGCACCGCACCGGAAAGTCAGCCTTGTCCTGATGGCGATTGCCGCCTACTATTTGTACCTGGCATTTCAGCTTCCCAGTTTTATGAATTCGATTATTGATTCCGATACGCTTCCTAAAGCGCTGGGGATTCTGCTGATTGTGCTCAGCCTGATTTTATTTTTCATGCCGGATAGTGAAACACCGGAGCAGAAAGAAAAACGCAACATCCCCAAAAATGATGTATTCATGCTGATCGGCACGTTTCTCATGATTCTTGTGTATATCTTTTTTCTGGAAATACTCGGATTTATTCTCGTTTCTATTATTTTTATTTTTCTGTGCAGCCGGTTTCTCGGATACAAAAAGCATGTCACCAACGCGATTGTGGCCGTGCTGTTTCCCGTTACGCTGTATCTCATCTTTACACAACTACTGGGTATCTCCCTTCCTTCCGGGATTCTGCCTATTTAGAAAGGAGCATGCAGCATGGGTAATTTTGAAGGTATATTAAGTGGGCTTCAGCTCGCTCTTAGTGTAGAAGGTATTATGTTTGTATTTCTCGGCGTACTGGCCGGAACCTTTATCGGAATGATGCCGGGTCTCGGTCCTATCAGCGCCATCGCCATTATGATTCCCTTAACGTACAGCATGGACCCGACCATTGCGCTCGTCCTGATGGCAGGTGTGTATTACGGAGCCGTATTCGGGGGATCAACCTCTTCCATCCTCCTGAACGCTCCCGGAATTGCCGGGACGGTAGCCACTTCTTTTGACGGCTACCCCATGGCCCAGAAAGGGCAGGCTGGAAAAGCCCTGGCCATTGCCGCCATTGCCTCATTTACCGGCGGCACCATCAGCGTCGTTCTGTTAATGCTTTTCGCACCGATTCTCTCCAGTGTGGCCATTGTGTTTGGACCGCCGGAGTACTTTGCACTGATGATTTTAGGTCTGACCGCTATATCGAGCCTGTCGGACGGTTCGACTGTAAAAGCACTGATTGCTGCTGTTGTCGGCATTATGGCCGTCACGATCGGCATTGACAGCCAGACCGGCACGGCGCGCTTTACCTTTAATAATCCGAATCTGCTTGAAGGCATTGATTTTCTCGTCGTCGCACTCGGCCTGTTCGCTTTAGCCGAGATCTGCAACCTGATTATTAACCGGAAAGACAAATTAAAAGGCAACGAAAACATCGGCAGCCTGAAGTTATCCAAAAGCGACTACAAAGAAATGGCCGGCCCGATGACACGGCAGTCTTTTCTTGGATTTATACTAGGCGTGCTTCCCGGCGCCGGTGCCACCATCGCTTCGTTTATCGGCTACATTACGGAAAAGAAAATTGCGAAGAATCCGGAAGAATGGGGCAAAGGTGCTGTAAAAGGCATCGCAGCTCCGGAAACGGCAAATAACGCGGCTACAAGCGGTGCGTTCGTTCCGCTTCTCAGCCTCGGTATTCCAGGCTCCGGTACGACCGCCGTACTGCTTGGCGCCCTGCTCGTTCTCGACGTCCAGCCCGGCCCGCTTCTCATTACCGACCGTCCGGAATTGTTCTGGGGCGTAATTATCAGCATGTACGTCGGCAATATCTTTCTGCTCGTATTGAACCTGCCGCTGATTCCCTATATTGCGAAGGTGCTTGCCATTCCAAGGCCGCTTCTGATTTCTTTAGTTATTATGTTCAGCATGATCGGCGTGTACTCCATCAGCTTTAATACGTTTGATCTTTACATGCTGCTAGCGTTTGGCGTGCTCGGGTATTTCATGAGACTGTTCTCTTTCCCGGCCGCTCCGCTGATTCTCGCCTTTATTCTCGGCGGGATGATGGAAAATTCATTCCGTCAGTCCATGACGATCGCCAACAACGACTTATCGATTTTCTTCACGCGCCCGATCGCAGTCAGCCTTCTCGCTGTCGCAATGCTCGCATTTGCCGTGCCGCTCTGGCAGGCTGTGCGCAGCCGTAGAAAAGCAAAAACGTCATAAAAAAAGCCCGGTCTGCTTATGTTAAAGCAAGACCGGGTTTTCCGTTCAGATCCCAATCGGCAAGGTTCTGTTTGTTCCATTCTATATAAGCGGCCGCTCCGATCATCGCGGCGTTATCCGTGCACAGTTCAATCGGTGGTATCGTCCAGTCGATGTCCGAGCCGGCGAATGTTTCTTTGATTGCGGCGCGCAGGCCTTTATTTGCAGCCACGCCGCCTGCGGTAATCACCTGTTTGACGTCATAAGCCAGGGCGGCGCGCTTTGTTTTTTCCACGAGCACTTCTACCACACTCTGCTGGAAACTCGCCGCCACGTCGGCTGCGTTAAATGGGGTGCCGCGCTGTTCTGCATTGTGCTTTGTGTTAATGACCGATGACTTCAGCCCACTGAAGCTGAAATCATACGAATCCGATTCGAGCCAGGCAATCGGAAGCTTTACCGTCGGCTCTCCTGTTGCAGCGAGCCGTTCCAGGTGAGGGCCTCCCGGGTAAGGAAGGCCTAACGTGCGCGCTACTTTGTCATAGGCTTCCCCTGCGGCATCATCCCGTGTCTCTCCGATTACTTCCATGTGGCCCGGCTCTTTCATGTAGACGAGCTCTGTATGGCCTCCTGAGACAACGAGTGCCATCGCCGGATAAAGAATTGGCTTAACCAGTTCTGCTGCCTGAATATGGCCTGCGATATGATGAACCGGGATCAGCGGCAGGCCGTGGGCAAACGCCGCCGCCTTGGCCGCACTGATTCCGACAAGCAGGGCACCGACAAGTCCCGGACCTTCCGTTACCGCAATCGCTGTCAGCTGGGAAAAAGGAAGCTCGGCTTCCAGCATCGCCTGCTCCATCACCTGCGTAATGATTTCCGTATGGTGGCGTGAGGCTATTTCCGGCACAACTCCGCCAAACCGCTTATGACTGTCCATCTGCGAGGCAACGACGCTGGAAATAATTTCGCTGCCATTTTTCACAACCGAGGCTGCGGTTTCATCACAGCTCGTTTCAATAGCAAGGATGACTACATCTTCTTTTATCATTGCCAGTACCGCTCCTTCAGGTTCACCCACATAACCAGCGCGTCCTCCTGATTATCGGTGTAATAATTTTTGCGGATCCCGCCCGCTTCGAATCCGTATTTCCGGTACAGATTCTGGGCGAGGTGGTTGCTTGTGCGTACTTCAAGCGTCATCGTAAGCGCCCCATAGGTCAGGGACAGCTCCAGCACGTGCCGCATCAGTGCATCGCCTATGCCAAGTCCTCTTTTCGATTGATGAACCGCTATATTTGTAATATGGGCTTCGTCCATGATGATCCAGACACCGCAGTATCCTACAATCTCACCCTCGTATTCCGCTACCAGATAATAGGCAAATTGATTTAACAGCACTTCATTTTCAAACGCTTCTTTTGTCCACGGGACGGAAAAAGCATCTACTTCTACCTTATAAACGCCGTTGACGTCGTCTGCGGTCATGAGGCGGACCGTCGTCTGTTTCTCTATCATGGCCGGCTGCCGCCTCCTGCCTCCAGCCATTTTTTCTCTGCTTCTGCCAGCTGGGCATATTCCGGTACGAGCTCATGGGCGTGCACAGCAAGCTCCTCGTGTTGTGCCGCTGCTGCGGCCAAAGAGGAGGCACGCGGCACAGCCTGTTCGGCTGAAGCAAACTGAACATCCGCGCGGGCAGCAAGCACCCGGTCTTTATGTTTGTCCGCTTCTTCCCCAATTAACAGCACCGGTCCCTCCAGCGCCTCCAGCTTCTCAAGCCAGGCCGGCACATCAAGTACGCCGTCCGGCTCCACCCGGCGGCACACGCCGTTTTCGGAAAAATATATGCCGGTGTAGACGTGATCTCTTCTTGCATCAATAAACGGCACGATCCATCCGCTGAACAGTTTCGCCTGTTCAGCAAGCAGATGCAGACTCGAAATACCGTACACCGGAATCTGCAGCGACCAGGCAAGCGTTTTGGCTGTCGTTACTGCAATCCGCACCCCGGTATAAGAACCGGGTCCTTTGGCTGCTGCGATTGCATCCAGGTCCCCGGCCTTTACCCCGGTTTCCTTCAGAAGGGAATCAATCGCCGGCATCAGCCGCTGGGAATGGGTCTGCTTTAAAAAAGTCGTATACTCTCCAACCGTTCTTCCGTTAACCGAAACGGAGGCACTCATCGTTGATGTGGTTGTCGTAAAAGACAATATATTCATTCTGCCTTACGCTCCTCTATCCAATTCAGCCAGCTTCCGCTTTCCGCTGAAAAATGTATAATACGTTTGTCATCTCCGGCATACTCGATTGTAACCTGCAGCCGATCCGGGGCGTCCAGCCAGCCTTCAATCCGCTCCGGCCACTCAATCAGCGAGACGCCCTCTCCTTCAATGTACTCTTCCAGGCCGAGCTCTTCGCTTTCCTCTTCAAGCCGGTACACGTCCAGGTGATAAAAAGGAAGACGCCCCATATATTCTTTCATAATCGTATAGGTCGGACTATTTACATTGCCCGTCACACCGAGACCGACTGCCAGTCCTTTGGCAAAATGGGTTTTCCCTGTGCCTAAATCGCCGGACAGCGTGATCACGTCACCTGCCCGGGCCAGCCGGCCAATCTCTTCGGCCCGCTTCATCGTATCGTCGGGAGAGACTGTCGTTATTTGAAAGGCTGCCATTGTTATCCCTGCCCTTCTTTTCCACTGAAGTGATTATACCCCTTTTTTTCTAGGGGGACTGCCTGCTTCTCGTCATGAAGCCAGACCCCGGGTGTTCCCGCTTCCACACGTCCGACTGCGGTTACTGTCAGCCCCAGGGCTTCGGCCCGCTGCCGGAAATCGTCCCAGCATCCGGCTTCGATCGTGCCAAGCAGTTCAAAGTCTTCTCCGCCGTAGAGCATCCACTTCCAGTAGTCCTCCGGGTCGTACCCGGCAAACTCATCCGGCACAGGCACCAGATCCTGCTCCAGGTGCATCTGGATGCCGCTCGCCTCCGCTATTTCAAAGCTTTCGCTTGCCAGGCCGTCGCTGATATCATTGAGCGCGATTCTCGCTGTCATGGAGGCGGCGAGCCGGCCCATTTCCACCTGCGGCTCCGGCCGCTGGTGATAGGAAAGAAGCGTCTGTTCTATAGAAGAAAAAGAAGCGTGTCTCCCTGTTTCCAACAGCAGCTTTAAGCCGGAAGCTGAACGGCCGACAGGACCGGTTAGAAAAATTACATCTCCTGCCGCTGCATTGCGCCGCAGCAGCCGGCGTCCGGTTTCAACGCGTCCGATGACAGTGATCGACACCATCAGTTCGTGCGCTGAGGACACTGTATCCCCTCCGATTAAATCCATCTTGTACCGGTCACCGAGTGCTGCCATGCCTTTATAGAGTCCGGAGAGCTCTTCATCCTCCCAGTGAGGAGGAATCGCAATTGATACAATATAAAAGGAAGGTTCTGCCCCCATCGCCGCCAGGTCGCTTATGTTAGCGGCCAGTGCTTTGTAGCCAACGTCATAAGGAGCCATCGTCTCTTTTTTGAAATGAATGCCTTCAATCATTGTATCCACACAAATGACTTCATCAAAAAAAGAAGACGCTTTGTAAATCGCAGCGTCGTCTCCTATTCCTTCTTCAAGTCGCGTTTGGTGGGAATGGGCAGGCGTGTGCTGTTTTATCCATTCAAATTCGTCTTTTGGCATGCTATCACCCATCTATTTTCTCGGTCTATTCGTTATTCTTTTAGTTTACCTTATTCTATAAAAAGCGCAAGAAAACGAAGGTATTCTTCATTTTGCGCATAAAAAAAAGCCCTTATCGGCTTGAATGGTAAAATAATTGGTTGCGGGAGGAGGATTTGAACCTCCGACCTCCGGGTTATGAGCCCGACGAGCTACCAGACTGCTCTATCCCGCGATATGGTAAAAAATTAACAAGCACGGCAACGTCCTACTTTCACAGGGGGTCGCCCCCCAATTATCATCAGCGCTGAAAAGCTTAACTTCCGTGTTCGGCATGGGAACGGGTGTGGCCTTTTCGCTTTCGCCACCGTACTTATTATTTTTTATGTGGTGTGTCTCTCAACGCCACGTATAATAATATACCACGCGATGATTCACACCGCAACCCTTATTTTAAACTTTTTTGTATTAATTTATTGTCAGAAATGTTACAATATTATAAATACTATAAATAGAAAGAAAGATGCCTGCTGTTGCCTATGAGGATGCGATAAAGGAGGGATTCTGGTGAATGTCGGCCGATCATTGTCTGCTTTTCTGCTGGCGAATGTAATGCTGCTTGTGACGTTTATATTTCTACCTGTGCTAATACTAACAGACAATATCAGTGTCTTTCAGAACATGCTGAACTACATTAACAAATCATCATCATAAGGGAACAAAACAAAGGAACTGTCCCCTACGGGGCAGTTCCTTTCAGGTTTTATATAAAGAAAGGAATGAAAGTATGGAAGAATACATTTGCTCCATCTGCAGAAAAACATATGCGGCAGCTTCTATGATATGGAAATGCACGTGCGGAGGCGTGTTGGATCTACATAAAGATCATCCTTTGATAGATACAAAATCCTGGGACGAGCAGCCGCGTACTTTATGGCGGTATAGGCAGACCATGCCGTTTGCAAAAGACTCGAAAGCATGGGAATGCGTAACGATGGGAGAAGGCCAGACCCCTTTAATTGTGCTGGATACATCTGAACCTGATACGTATGTGAAAGTCGATTACATGATGCCTACCCTGTCTTTTAAAGACCGCGGTGCGTCCGTTCTGATCACCAGGGCGAAAGAATTAGGCGTGTCCAAAGTGATTGCTGACAGCAGCGGAAATGCCGGTACATCCATTGCAGCGTATGCGGCCCGATGCTCGATAGACTGCGAAGTGTTCGTAAGTGATCAGACGTCCCCGAAAAAAATCGCCCAGATTCAGGCCCACGGCGCCGTCATCAAACAAATTCATGGAACACGGGAGGAGGTTGCCGCCGCTGCCCAGCTGGCAGTAGAAACTGATGGTGTTTTTTATGCCAGCCACGTATACAACCCCTATTTTTTTGAAGGAACAAAAACATACGCTTACGAGATATATGAAGAGTTAGGCGGCGCTCCCGATACATTGCTTATTCCCGTGGGAAACGGCACGTTGTTATTAGGGGCATACTATGGATTTAAAGAATTACTGGCCAACGGGTTAATTGGTAAACTACCAAAGATCGCAGCCATTCAGGCAGCAAACTGTGCGCCGCTTGCCGCCGCTTACCAATCCACCACCGTCCCGGCACCACACCGGAGCACAGCAGCCGAAGGGATTGCCATCGCCGCACCGGCACGAGCCAAACAGATTATAGAGGCGGTGGCTGACACAAACGGAACCTTTATAACAGTGGAAGAAGACGAGATTGTAGAGGCCAGGGAGTATCTCAGCAGAAAAGGGTTTTATGTAGAAATCACTTCCGCTGTCAACTACGCCGGCTACCTTCAATACAGCAGAACGCCGGGGGAACAAGTGGTTATTCCTCTTTGCGGAGCCGGTATTAAATCAGGCTGATTTTAAGGAAATCGCATATAAAAAAAGAAGCTGTCCTTTTTGCGACAGCTTCTTTGACGTTATTTTTTTGCTGCTTCGAGTGCTTTGGAAAAGGCCGCAATAATATCCCGGCTGTCTTCAATCCCGACAGAGATCCGGACCGTCTGAACGCTGATACCGAGAGCCGAACGAATTTCTTCCGGAACGGTGCGGTGTGACGTGTTAACCGGGTAAGAGACCGTCGTTTCCACTCCGGCAAGCGATGGCATAATTTTAATCCACTGCAGGGAAGCAAAAAAGGTCTTAATGTCATACGCCTCGGACAGGTTGACGCTGACCATTGCGCCGTTGCCGTGCTCCGATAATCCTTTTGGATAAAAGACCTGGTCGGCACTTCCGCTTTCCTGGAACCATTCGGCCAGGCGGGCGGCATTATCGGACTGGCTCTGCATCCGCAGTCCCAGCGTTTTCAGGCCGCGGCAGGCCAGCCAGCTTTCAAACGGACTTAAATTGGAGCCCATCGAGATCATGCGTTTTTTCGCTTTCCCGATCAGCTCGGTTCCGCCGGTCAGCACCCCGGCGCTCACGTCACTATGGCCGCCGATATACTTCGTGGCACTGTGCACCACAAGGTCCGCCCCAAGCGTATAAGGTTTCAGAAGATAAGGCGTGGGAAACGTGTTATCAATCATTACCCGCATCTGCTCTCTTTTTGAAGCCATAGCGACCAGTCCGGCAATGTCCTCCATGCGCAGAAGCGGATTGGTCACCGATTCAGCATAAAGCAGCACGGTATTGGGCTGAATAGCCTGTTCCACATTGGCAAGGTCTCTAAAGTCGATCACGCTGACCTCAATTCCCCACTCCTGAAGCTCGGTCTGAAAGAGCTGATACGTTCCGCCGTACAGATCGAGCGGCACAATCATATGCTCCCCGGGTTTAACAGTGGCAAGTACCCCTGCGAGAATCGCTGACATCCCTGAAGATGTGGCCAGGCCGGCCGGTGCTTCCTCAAGCTCTGCCGTACCGTGGCCGAGATCATCGGAGTTGGGATTGCTGTACCGCGTGTACAGGTGCTCTTTTTCACCGGAAAAATACTGTTCCATATCATCAAGATCCTGGAACGTAAACGCGGACGTCTGATAGATCGGTTTTGCTTTACTTACATTTTTTTCGCCGTCATTTTTCTGGAAATGAACCGCTTTTGTATTGAAATAAGGTGCCATAATTATATCTCAGCCTTTCGCTTGTCATTGATAGTTTGCTGCAAATTTAATACTTTTAATAAACGAGGTTTTCTTTTTCTTTACCTGATTGGCATTTTCCAAAGACACCTTTTTAAAACGAACCCTCTGGCCCGGATAAAGCTGGGCTGCTTTCGGCAGATCCGCCGAAATAACCGTCGCAATTCTCGTATAGCCGCCGGTTGTCTGCCGGTCCGCCATCAAAATAATAGGCTGTCCCCCTGCTGGTACCTGTATCGTTCCAAAAGAGGAGGCCTCCGACAAAATATCAGCCGATTCAACGTGGGATAAGGTCTCGCCTTCCAGGCGGCAGCCCATCCGGTCCGCGTCTTTTGTGACGGTATAGCCCTGCCGGTAAAACAATTCTACGGATCCAGGAGTAAACGCTTCTGCATCAGGGCCTTCAATTACCCGGAGCACCTGTTCATCCAGATACACCGGCTGCCGCTTGGGGGAAATACTTCTTCCGGTCCGGCCGTTGGCGCGGTCGGCATGATAGTACAGTATGTCATTTTTAAAAAGAGCTCGGCCTTCGATCCCACCGATTTTCGCTTTTAAGTACGTAGAATAGCTGCCTAGAAACCGCTCTCCATCAAATCCGCCTTCTACCGTCAAATAGGCTCGGGAGCCATTTTTATGGCCTTTAAAAGAAAGCACATCTCCTTTATGTACACGAAAGCTTTTCCATTGAGGCACGGGCTTCCCATTACAGGCAGCATGGAGATCCGCTCCTGTCAGGGCGATGACCGCCTCTGTTTGGAACACGAGCTTTGGCCCCATAATCGTAATTTCCAGGCCCGGCGTGTCTTCTTCATTGCCGACAAGCAGGTTACCGATCATTAAGGAATACACATCCATCGCTCCCGCAGGCGCAACGCCTCGGTCCTGGTACCCATAGCGGCCGAGATCCTGAATCGTCGTCAACAGTCCCGGTTTTTCTACTTTGCATAATATGTCCGGCATCGCTTTTCCTCCCCTCTTTACCTTACGTTAGACACGTTTGGCTTTAACACGAATCGTATATGCCTTCTGTTTGACCTGTTCTTTAATGGTTTTATAGTCAGCGGCCGATATTTCATAAAAATTCAGAAAATCCCCGGCCTGCAGTAGAATAGGCGGGTCTGTTTCCTTATTAAACAAGGAAATCGGCGACCGTCCGATAATGTTCCATCCTCCCGGACTCGTAATCGAATAAATCCCCGTCTGCTGGTTCGCAATCCCAACGGAACCGGCTTTGACGAGAGAGCGGGGGGTGTCGAGCCTCGGCACGGCCAAACGTTCATCCATTCCGCCAAGATACGGAAAGCCCGGTGTAAATCCCATCATGAAAATACGGTAATCCGGTTTCGTATGCATTGAAATAAGCCGTTTGCGGTTCAGGCCGGTATGCTTGATCACTTTTTCCATGTCGGGGGCATATGGTTCTTCATAACAGACCGGAATAAAATAGATCTGCGCCTGTTTAAACGAGCCGGCTCCTGCTTTTTTCACATAAACATCCAATGCAGGAAGAAGCTGATTGTATGTAGTAAGAGAAGAGTCGTAGTATACCGTAATTGCTCCATAAGAAGGCACCGCTTCGATGATCCCATAAGGGGGATGCTCTTTGAGCTGCTTCATAAAAGACTGTATCAATACGTGCGTTTTCTCAGAGATAGACGTATCCAGAAGAATCCGAATGCCCTGATCACCAATAGGAGAATACACAGGGGATAGTGTCATAGAACCAGGCTCCTTTATGTAAACCGGCCTTCAGCAGCCGGCAGATAATGTAAAAAAAGAAATGTTCCTAAAGTATAACAAAAAAAGCATCTTCCCACATTATCTAAATGGGGAAAGATGCTTATGGGTGCCCGGCAGCGTCCTACTTTCACAGGGGGTCGCCCCCCAATTATCATCAGCGCACAAGAGCTTAACTTCCGTGTTCGGCATGGGAACGGGTGGGACCTCTTGGCTATCGTCACCGGACGGGTGGT